>NZ_JAUHID010000041.1:0-1087 GCF_032377735.1 Bradyrhizobium sp. SZCCHNRI3043 | reverse complement strand
TTGATCTGCCGGGAATGAAACAGCGCCCACCAGGTGCCGGGCAGATCGCCTCCGGGTGCGAAGCTCTGCACATTGCCCCCTGGCGTCGAGGCGCTGGCGGTCGCGGCGAGGCGTCGCTCGGCGACGTAACCGGTCGCGGCCGGCGCCTCGGGGGAGATGAAGTCCGGGCCGACGGCGCAGGATGCGAGCAGCACGCTGCAGCCAAAAAGGCCGAGCGGGACGGACATCGCGCGGCCTGTCGGGGCCCCCCTCAAACGCGCGGGAAACATTCGGACATGATCTGACATAAAACTAAACCGTTTCGTTTTCTATCCGGACCATGCGGGGCAGCACAGACGTAGTCAAGTCACGTTGATGACAGGGCGGTGCTGCGCACAGCTTCGTCCTGCGCGGCGCCGGTGCTCGCTTGCACCGGACGGGCGCATCAAATTTTTGAGGTGAGAGTAGACAACGCGCCGCTTCCATTCCCGCAGCGGTCGGGCAGCGACGTCGTTCTTGTCACACTGATCGGAAAAGGTCTGCCGCCGAGCTCGCGCGGCGCGGGTCGGCCTTTGGCGAAGCAGCGCGCGAGACGGAGTTGGAGGCCGGCTCGCAGCGTCGAGCCGGCTCCGTGGGACGGTCGCCGCTCGTCAGGACGGCATCGAGGATGCGACCACCGGCTTTGCCGGCACGGTGCGCGCGCGATTCGGGCGCCGCAGCCGGCGCTGCGCCCAGATCAGCACGCCTGTGATCAGCAGTGCGAACAGCGCGATCGAGATCAGCACGTTGGCCGCGCTGCCGATCAGCGACCAGTTGCCTTCGTGCAGCAGGCGCGGCCAGTTGCGCGGCAACGCGGAGAGCCCGTCGGACGTCACAGCATAGGCCCTGAGCTCATCGTCCTCGATGATCCTCGCCATCATCCGCCCGCCGCGATTGCCGATCGAGTTGACCGCCGAAAGGTCGTGGTCCCTGGAAACGATGCTGACGGCGTCAGGCAGCGAGATGCGCTTGGCTGCGGTGGGCGGAGCGCTGCCTGCGAAGGTCAGGCCGAGCTCGAGACAGAGTCCGGTGAGCGGGCTGAGCAGAATCAGAGGCAGCGTGAACCAGG
>NZ_JAUHID010000040.1:0-1610 GCF_032377735.1 Bradyrhizobium sp. SZCCHNRI3043 | reverse complement strand
AAGGTGAAGGTGGTGCCGTTGACGACCAGCGTCTCACCGGAGGTGATGCCGGTGGCGAGGTTGTTCGACGCGGTGCCTGCCGTACCCGACAGCTTGGTCGAGCCGGTGATCGCCACCGCGCTCGAGGTATTGTCGTTGTTCACGACCGAGCCGGTCACAGCTGTCGAGCTGGAGCCGAGCAGGTCGGTGGCGGTCGCGCCGGTCAGAGCCGCCGAGGTGACGCTGGACTTGGTGGAATAGCCCACGGAGCTCTGCAGCACCTGGTTGGCGATCGACTTGGCGCTGTCGACGAGCTTCTGCAACGAGGTGATGCCGGTGTTGGCGGCCTGCAGCACCTGCACGCCATTGCCGATGCCGTCGAGCAGATTGGAGATGTCGGAAGCGCGGTTGTCGAGACCCTGGGCGGTGAAGAAGTTGGTCGGATTGTCGAGCGCCGAGTTGACCTTCTTGCCCGTGGAGAGATTGTTCTGGGTGGTGGCGAGGAGCTGAGCCGTCGACTGAAGCGAGAGCAGATTCTGACGCACCGACGCCGAGAGAACAATACCTGACATTTTCATACCCTTCTGGTGTGAAACAAACTGCCCGATCCATTCAGGATCAAGGCGAAGCCCGTCGGTGACTGCACCACCGGGCGACGGGCGTTAAGGTAAATGCGAGCGGCTAACAAACAGTGAAGTCACGACCGCTCGCGGTCCCCGATGCGCGGCATCGGCACGGCCGCGCATCGGCGATTCGCCGCGGATCACCTTGAAAACACCGCATATTCGCCGGGCGTGCGCGGCCGTTTACCGTCCGTTAACCATGATCGGAAAGGATTGCTGCGCGCCGACCGATCGAGCGCGCAGACTCCCCGCGCGATCTAGACTGGCAGCTGGACCGGTCATCGGCCTCGACGCAGCAGGTTCGGCGCCACGCCGATGCGGCAACGGAGAATGAGAATGGCCCTGAAAGTCGAACTGAAGCCGCATGAGCGCATCATCATCGGCTCCTGCGTGATCACCAACACCGACCAGCGCGCGCGTCTCCTGATCGACGGCGAGAACATTCCGATCCTGCGCGAGAAGGACATCCTGACGCCGGAGACGGCCGACACGCCGGCCAAGCTCGTCTATCTTGCGGTCCAGCTGATGTACATCTCGCCGGGGGCAGACGCGGATCACGGCACCTATTTCAACCTGCTGCGCGACATCATCACGACGGTGCCGAGCGCCTGGCCGATCATCGAGGCGATCAACGGCCATATCCTCAACGGCGATCTCTACCAGGCGCTGAAGGAAGCCAAGAAGCTCGTCGCCTATGAGAAGAAGCTGATCGAGCAGGCTGAAGCCGAACAGCAGGACAAGCCGGTGAGCTCGGCGGCCTGAGCTTTCGCCTCCTCACCCGACATCGAAGGCCCGGCTCGCCGGTCGCGAGGCCGGGCCTTTCGATTTTTTGCGCGATCGCCAAGCTACGCCGCAGCAATGTCGGACCTTATCCTCCGATAAAAAGGCGGCGGGGTTTCCCCCGCCGCCCTGGTCGTCGAGATGCGATGCTTGCGGATCAGCGCAGCAGCTGCAGCACGCTCGCCTGCGACTGGTTGGCGAGCGACAGCGCGGACACCGCGATCGACT
>NZ_JAUHID010000039.1:0-1656 GCF_032377735.1 Bradyrhizobium sp. SZCCHNRI3043 | reverse complement strand
CGCGCACCGTGTCATTCCACTCCGCCAGCACCCGACGCCGCTCCGCCGCGTCGAGAATGTCGATTGCGCCAATCGGCTGATCCGGCGTGGCGGTTGCAGATTCGAGCAGGCGCACCAAACGCGTGGCGATGGCTTCGACGGCTTTCCGCTCGAACAGATCCGTACTGTATTCGATCGTGCCTTCGATCCCAGCTGACCCACCGTGCTGGCCACGACTCTCTGTCAAGATCAAGGCCAGATCGAATTTGGCAGCGCTGCTGCTCATCGGTTGCGGGACGATGGTGAGACCGGGCATATCAAGGCTGAGCGTACCAGCGTTCTGTAACGCGAGCATCACCTGGAAGAGCGGGTGGCGTCTCAGAGACCGTGTCGGATTGATCGCCTCGACGAGGCGCTCGAACGGCAAGTCCTGATTCGCGTAGGCATCGAGATTGGCGGCGCGCACGCGATCCACCAGTTCGCGGAAGCTTGGATTTCCAGCGGTGTCGCTGCGCAGTACCACGGTGTTGACGAAAAATCCGATCAAGTCGTCGAGCGCGTGATCGCTGCGCCCCGCCACCGGACTGCCGATTGGGATGTCCGTACCTGCGCCCAACCGCGTGAGCAGCGCAGCGAGGCCGGCTTGGAGCACCATGAAGAGACTGGCCTGCTGTTCGCGCGCCAGCATCAGCAGCCCCTGGTGCACTTCGGGGGTGATCTCGAACGCGACAGTATCACCATGATGGCTGGGAACAGGCGACCGGGAACGGTCAACCGGCAGCTCCAGTTGCTCCGGCAGGCCATGCAGCGCCTTCTTCCAATACTCCAACTGGCGCGCGACCGGGCTCTCGGGATCCTCCTCATTGCCGAGCAGCGCGTGCTGCCAAAGCGTGTAGTCGGCGTATTGCAGGGGCAGCGGCTCGAAGACAGGCGCGCGCTTCTCACTACGCGCAGCATAAGCGGTAGCGAGATCGCGAGCCAGCGGCCCGAGCGAAGCTCCGTCGCCGGCAATATGATGGATCAACAGCAGCAGAACCTGGTCGCGCGGCGCGAGGACGAAGAGATCGACGCGGAGCGGCGGTTCGACGGCGAGATCGAAGCCGCGGCTCGCGGCCATGTTGAGCGCCTGGGGAAGCTCGGCCTCAGTGGTTGCCGCCACCGCGAGGATCGGCCGAGCGATTTCAGCATCGAGGATCAGCTGGCGGGGTGTGCCCGCCGTCTCCGGGAAGACGGTTCGCAGACTCTCATGCCGCTCGACCAAATCGGCGAGGGCGGCTTCGAGGGCGTCGCGATCGAGGGCACCGCGAAGACGCAATGCGAGCGTGAGATTATAGTGTGGGCTTTGTCCTTCGAGATGGTTGAGGAACCACAGGCGACTTTGCGCGAACGAGAGCGGGATCACCTCCGGACGAGGGCCCGGCCGAAGAGTCGGTCGTGCTGCCGCCTCGGCCTGATCGAGCCGTTCAGCGAGCCCGGAGATGGTCGAAACTTCAAACAGCGTACCAAGCGGCAGCTCGACCCCGAAAGCAGCACGGATTTTCGAGACCAAATGCGTCACGAGCAGCGAATGGCCGCCGAGATCGAAGAAGTTGTCATGGATCCCGACGCGCTCGAGCCCGAGGGTCTCGGCAAACAGAGCGCAGAGTTTCTCTTCGCGTGGTGTCCGCGGCGGGGTGT
>NZ_JAUHID010000038.1:0-2504 GCF_032377735.1 Bradyrhizobium sp. SZCCHNRI3043 | reverse complement strand
TCATAACAGCCGCGCAGCGTTTTCACACAGCCAGGGTCACAAGCAGCCTATCGGTCCTCGGATGCAGATTTCCGGCCCTACCCCGAGAGGGGACATCATCGGCGCCCTCGGGAAGGTCCGGAACGGGCCACAAGCCGACCTGGGCCTTCAAAGGGAGCCGTGCAATCATCCAGATGATCCGGGCATCAGAGGGGAACGATGGCATGAGGATAGTGGCCCGCTTGGCTGCCTATTTTGCCGCGAGCGCAACGTCATCAGCGGTCTTCACCGTTTGGATGGCCTGTCGCGACTCCCGCGATCCGGCAGGAAAAGGGCTGAACCTCATTGAAGTTGGGAGCGAGACCTTGCAGGTTTGGCCCTATGTCTTTGCGTTGGCGCTTTTGCTGATGTTCTTGCCTTGGTGCTTGATCACGGGGATGTCGCGATGGTTGCCTTTTGGAGGACCAGTCTACAGCGCCAGCGGTTCGGCTCTCGCAGCGATCCTCGCTTGGGGTTGCTTGGGAGGCCTATTCCCCGCGCGCGGCCATCCAAGCTTCACGGAAGGCTTCGCGCTGGCCCTAGAGGCAAACGGACTCCCAGTTCTGATTTCTGGCGCGATCGGAGGCTTGATCTATTGGCTGGTCCGCGAACGCGCCGAACACCTCAAAAATACGATGCGATCCGTCGAGCATATTGAGGCTGATGCAAAGGTCCATTGAGTGCTATCAGTCCGCATCTGACCGGGATGTCTGCTCAGGGTCGATTCTGTTGAAAAAGTCAGCAGTTGCGACGCAGAGATATCGGTGATTCAGTCTGTCTAGTGGGCAGGACTGAAGGTCATGATGGGGCATCGGCAAGTCGAACAGGCTGCGTTGTTCTATGAGTTCTCGCTGGAAAGGCACATCCCAGCCGACCACCTCGTGCGGTCGATCGATAGGTTCGTCGACCTTGAGGACTTACGGCGGGAGCTGGCGCCGTTCTACAGCAACATCGGGCGGCCCTCGATCGATCCGGAGCTGATGATCAGGATGCTCTTGATCGGCTATTGCTTCGGCATCCGATCGGAACGGCGCCTCTGCGATGAAGTCCATCTCAATCTGGCATACCGCTGGTTTTGCCGGCTGGGTCTAGATGGAGGCGTCCCCGATCACTCGACGTTCTCGAAGAACAGGCACGGCCGCTTCCGTGAGAGCGATCTCTTCCGTCGCGTGTTCGAGACCGTCTTGCGCCGCTGCATCCGGGAGCGCCTGATCGGCGGCGAAGGGTTCGCAGTCGACGCGAGCCTGATCAAGGCGGATGCCAATCGGCAGAAGGGAATCGAAGGCGATAAGAGGCTTCCGCCGGAGGCTGCGGGTCGAGCGATCGACGAGTATCTTGCCGTTCTTGATGATGCCGCGTTCGGTGCCGCGACGGAGGTCACGCCCAAGTTTGTATCGCCCTCCGACCCGGCGGCGCGCTGGACGGGAGCGCACGGCGGCCAAGCCTTCTTCGCCTACTCGACGAACTATCTGGTCGACGTCGAGAATGCGATCATCGTCGATGTCGAAGCGACCACGGCGATCCGCCAGGCAGAAGTATTGGCCGCCAAGCGCATGATTGAGCGTTCAATCGAAAGGTTCGATCTTTATCCAAGCCGGCTTCTCGGCGACAGCGCCTATGGCTCCGCTGAGATGCTCGGGTGGCTGGTCTACGAGCACGGGATCGAGCCGCACGTGACCGTCTTCGACAAGTCGGCCCGCACCGACGGGACCTTCTCGCGTGAGGCCTTCACCTACGACCATACCAGGGACGTCTATCGCTGTCCCGCTGGCAAACCCCTCACCACTACAGGGACGCTGGTGAACAACGACACGACGGTCCTCTACCGTGCGAGCAAGCGCGATTGTCAAGCATGCTCTCTAAGAAGCAGGTGTTGCCCCAACACCCCGGCTCGAAAAGTGCCGCGCTCGATCTACGAGGGCGCTCGCGACATGGCACGCGAGATCGCAAGCTCATGGGAAGGCCGCACTTCACGCCGGCTCCGCAAGAAGATTGAGATGCTGTTCGCGCATCTCAAGCGCATCCTCAAGCTAGATCGGCTGCGACTAAGAGGGCCGAACGGCGCACGCGACGAGTTCACCCTCGCTGCAGCCGCTCAGAACCTTCGTAAGATGGCCAAGCTGATCCCGATGCCCGCGCTGACGCCCGCGTGAACCACAACGCGCCAATTCGTCCTCGAAACAGATGGCGTTCACGACGAAACTACTGCCGACTTTTTCAACGGAATCGGCTGAATGCGGACGCCGCCGACTCGATCGCGGAGGTCTGCCTTAGTCACGGGCTGTCCTCTCGAATGCGTCCGCTCCGCGGCTCCTGCCCCCCCATGGCTGCCGGCTTGCTGCACCGCGCAAGTCTGCGGGCTTCGGCCAAATCCGCTCATGAGCTCCCGCGCTTCATTTCGGCCGGCAGATGCAAGGCAGTTCGATCGGACAACCCGCCCAAACCTCTGCGGAGAGTTACTAAGACGTAGATGGCCGGGACGAGGC
>NZ_JAUHID010000037.1:0-2857 GCF_032377735.1 Bradyrhizobium sp. SZCCHNRI3043 | reverse complement strand
TACCAATGATGGCTTCCGGACAACACGAGGTGGCCCCCTGATTGCCAAGTGATCTTAAGGTTTCCTAGAATCGCCCTCTGTTTCAGCCTAGAGAGGATGTTGCCCCCAACGGGCCGCACCAGTCTCGCACCAGAACGATCCGAACAAGCCGCAACGAACTCAATCGAAATCGAACGAGAACGCAGCAAAATCAACGAAGCCGATCGATAGCTTGCCGCCCATAACGGCCCGGTCGCAGCCCTAGGGTGATAAGGTCTCACGGACGATCAACGCGTTAGCGGGATCAGTACTTACTTCAAATCCTCACGCACCAATACCGCACCAAGCTGGGCCCGGTCGCGCGACTCCCAAGTATAGAGGGCTACTGGCGCTGGCCGATCGGCCGACGTGGCTGGTCTTCACTATAGGGGACAGCCCGAGCGATTGTCGCCAATTCTGCCAGAGCACCCCAGCGAAACGAGCACCAGAGGCTCTGGTCAAGGTTTTAGAAATTCGCTGGGCTCTACGCCGAGCGCCTTGGACAGCTTACCGAGCATCGTCACAGATGCGCTGTATACCCCTGTCTCCAGGTCGTGTCCCCGGAGGTGGTGTAGCTCGGTGGAGCAAAGCCGCCCGGACGCGCGCTCCCAAATAGCGCCGTAGCGGGCGGGCGGCTTTGCGGTGGTCACCGGCAGTTCTCCGGTAGGATCGGGTTGCGACACGCCAACGCAACCGAGGAACCACCGATGACCGAAGACATGATGAACCTGCGCACGCTGGTAGAGAAGACCCCAGACGCCGATCTGCTGCGCGAGATGATCGGCTTTGCGGCCCAGCGCCTGATGGAGCTGGAGGTCGAGAGCCAGACCGGGGCTGCCTATGGCGAGAAGAGCCCCGAACGTCTGGCCCAGCGCAATGGCTACCGCGACCGGATCTGGGAGACCCGCGCCGGTGCGGTGGAGCTGCGCATCCCAAAGCTGCGCAAGGGCTCCTATTTCCCCGGCTTCCTGGAGCCGCGGCGCATGGCCGAGAAGGCGCTCACCGCCGTGGTTCAGGAGGCTTACGTTCAGGGCGTCTCGACCCGTTCGGTCGACGATCTGGTGCAGGCGATGGGCATGACCGGCATCTCCAAGAGCCAGGTCAGTCGGTTGTGCGGCGAGATCGACGACAAAGTGAAGGCCTTCCTCGGCCGTCCAATCGAGGGTGACTGGCCCTATCTTTGGATCGACGCCACCTATGTGAAGGTGCGCCAGCAGGGGCGCATCGTCTCCGTCGCGGTGATCGTTGCAGTCGGCGTCAACAGCGACGGCCGGCGCGAGGTTCTCGGCATGGACATCGGGCCGTCCGAGGCCGAGACGTTCTGGACCGCCTTCCTGCGCAAGCTGGCCCGCCGCGGCTTGCGCGGCGTCAAGCTGGTGGTGTCCGACGCCCACGAGGGCATCAAGGCCACCGTGACCAAGGTGCTCAACGCCAGCTGGCAACGCTGCCGCGTCCACTTCATGCGGAACGTGCTGGCTCATGCCGGCAAGAGCGGACGGCGCGTGGTCTCCGCCTTCATCGCCACGGCCTTTGCCCAGGACGATGCCGAGGCCGCTCGCACCCAATGGCGCAAGGTCGCCGATCAGCTCCGTCCCAAGCTGCCCAAGCTTGCCGGCTTCCTCGACGAGGCCGAGACCGACGTGCTTGCCTACATGACGTTCCCGCCGCAGCATCGGACCAAGTTGCACTCCACCAATCCGATCGAACGCCTCAACGGCGAGATCAAACGGCGCACCGAGGTGGTCGGCATCTTCCCCAATGAGGACGCTATCGTCCGCCTCATCGGAGCTGTCCTGCTCGAACAGAACGATGAATGGGCGGTCCAACGTGCCCGCTACATGACGCTGGAAACCATCGCGCCATTGAGCGATGATCCGAACGTCAGCCTCACGGCTATCGCCAGCTGACAGGCCCGGCTCCAGCCGGCGAACGCGGTGGACCGCCAGCTACACCACGCTTGGGGACACGATCCGCGTCGCCGCAATCGAGCTGCGCAGCAAGGAACTGGCATCGGAGCTTGCGCGGTGGCTCGGGCGACGAACCGTGGCCAGCGGGGCGCTGGAGTGCTCGGCGTCAACGGGCAAATTTTCCACAAATAACCGGCATTGCTTAGCGGCGACCGTCATGGAAGTGGCGGTCGCTCAAGCATGCCCCCACTTCGCACGAGGGAGCGTTACCTTCGGCCAAGACCCGAAGGGGCTTGGATCCGGCGTCTTGGCCGGACTAGCGCCCGGTCGCGCTGCGACGCGCCCTAAGAGAGTGGATGGCGCGCCACGGCCGATGAAGATGGGCACTATTGCTTCGCCGTGGCGCTATGACGTTCGAACCTGCGACGCGCCTTAATCGGCAATGGCGCGACGATCTGCGATTGCGCACTACGCTTACGGCGCAATTCACAACGATCAGGGATCTCGGACGGCCGCCCGACGCGCGCATGCGACAGCGGGGGCGGCGGGCGCTATTCAAAGAACAACGCTTCGGAACATCCTGGTACGCGGTGTAGAGTTCCCGAGTCGGCAAACTGCTCGTACTGACGGCCTTCAATCCCGCGCCCGGCATTGCAGATACCAGCCTGGCGCGCCTGCAAGGAATCCCCGTTGGATCATCTCCACCGACCGTTGAACGTGTTCCCGTAATGTTCTATAGGCATATCTGAGGTCAAAGGGCGGCTTCGAAGCAACTACGGGGGGCATGATTGGCGGATAGCCTCATCGATGGCTGGCTGGGTAGCGTGCGCCGGCGATGATCACCATGGGACGGCTGCGCTGCTCGCGTAGCGCCATCGCCGCGATTGCCCAGATCGGCGCGAAGCCGGTGCCGCTGCCGGCGAGGACGAGAC
>NZ_JAUHID010000036.1:0-8382 GCF_032377735.1 Bradyrhizobium sp. SZCCHNRI3043 | reverse complement strand
GACATCCTGCGCAAGGCCGACGCCATCTACATCGACGAGATCCGCAAGGCCGGCCTCTACGACACCATCTGGCAGGCCTTCGCGGTGCTGCTCCCGGTCAAGACCGTCGGCGTTATGGGCGACGGCCGCACCTACGACTACGTCGTCGGCTTGCGCGCCGTCACCTCGACGGACGGGATGACGGCGGACTTCTATCCGTTCGATATGAAGTTCTTAGGGAACACGGCCACGCGCATCATCAACGAGGTGAAGGGCGTGAACCGGGTGGTGTACGACGTGACGAGCAAGCCGCCGGGGACGATTGAGTGGGAGTAAGATGATATCGTCGGAAATGCTTCCACAAACTCTTGCAGTGCGCGACGAAGTAATCTGAGGCAGTTCCAAGAAATTTTGGCGGTACAGGATTTCGAGGCGGAAGTTGTACCTCGATATAGGACTTGAGATGAATTCGTTTCAAGAGAAAATCGCGGCATGGCTATCTAGAGCTAGTCCAGACCGTTCAATCAATCAGTGCTTTGGCATTCCAGTCATTCTCGCGACTGATATCGGTCTACAGCGATCTGAAAATCAGGATCGCGTTGCGGCGCTACGGATCCGCTCCAAGGCTAATGGGGGTCGTCGCTTAATTGCGGTCGCTGTCGCCGATGGCATGGGCGGTATGCGAGACGGAGGAAGATGCGCAACTTTGGCATTGTCTAGTTTTTTCTATGCATTAGCTTCGTATCGCGGTCACGATCTCCAACAACGGGCGGCTGCCGCAATCTCATACGCGAATGTCGAGGTTTTCAAATTTGCGAACGGGAAAGGGGGGGCGACTCTTTCCTCTGTTCTTCTTGACCACGATCTTCGACCGCTTGTTGTTAATCTCGGAGATAGTCGGGTTTATGCCTTCGGTCGTGACGCCAAGGTTGAGCGTTTAACCCGCGACGACTCGTTTGCCGAAGCTGTTGGCGGACATGGTCGAGAGCTTTTGCAGTTCGTAGGGATGGGAGAGGGTATGAGGCCGCACATTCAGCCGGTTCCGGCTACTGTGCGCAATCTGGCTATTACAACAGACGGTATTCATTTTGTAGAAGCTGCGACGCTGGAACGCATTCTGTCGCATGCGAATGAATTAAAGTCGGCTTCTGAACGGCTGGCAGCATTGGCGAGATGGTGCGGAGGACCCGATAACGCCTCCTCAGCGATGCTCGACGTTCAGTCCCTCTTGCAGGAAATTCGCAGAGGCGAGGAAGACGAGATCGATCTTTGGGATTCATTTGGGTATTTGACATCGATTTTGATCAAAGACGATATCAATCGCGGCGAAAACCGTGCGACAAATCCATCAGCGCCACCGCAAACTGCCGCGGTGCATGAGGAAAACTCATTATCCCGCCCCGAGGGCAAGGAAAAGACCGCTTCAAAAAAGTCGAAGAAATCGAGAAAGCCCGTAGAACCAAAAGAAAATATTCAACTAGAAATTCAAATAGAGCGATCCCCCAATTCGGACGAGACCGATGAAGATAGCGGGTAGGTACGAGCCCACCGGCGCAACGGCTACTGGTGGCATGGGTGAAATCATTGAGTGTATGGATACCCATCTGCAGCGGCGCGTAATAATCAAAAGATTGCAGGTCGGTGTCGAAAAGCGGCGACTCCTCGATGAACAAAAAGCCTTGGCAAGGCTCCGATCAAAACATGTCGTTCAGTTGTTTGATATTATTGAAATTATGGATCGAGGGCGACGGGAGAAGGCTATAGTCCTCGAATACATTGATGGCGGCAATCTCGAAATCGACTCCTTCAAGCCCGGTCGCGCTTATCTGAACATCCTGTGGCAGATAGCGTCAGGGCTTAGAGACATTCACGCAGCTGGCGTGATTCACAGGGATATCAAACCGAATAACATTCGGATCGACAAAGAGGGTGTAGTAAAGATTATAGACTTTGGGCTGGCTCGAGCTCGCGACGATGCAAGGACCCACGGTGTAATTGGCACCCCCGTTTTCATGGCTCCCGAACTTTGGGCTGATCTGACAGTAAGTTTTGATCAATCGATAGACGTCTACGCTTTTGGTGCGACAGCGCTTGCGCTTTTGACTGGCAATGCTCCGCGCGAACTAATCCTGCGGCCGCCACAGCAAGTATCGCCTGCATTTTTGCATTCTCTTGGTCTTCAGTCAGACTTAGCCACTGTCATTCACGGGTGTCTAAGTGTAGATCCAGCAAAACGACCGACGATGTTCGACGTTCAAGCAAGGTTGGCGCGGCATCTTCTGGAGAATGAGCATCGTGCTCTTGTCGTCATGGGCGGGCAGCCGCATCACCTCGACAGACGGAATCGCAAAATAGTTTTAAACGCTGGCGCGGTGGGTTCGATGGCCATCGAGTATGACGGATTTGACTTTAGAGTATCCAGTGCATCCGGATCTGTCTATTTGAACAACACCGTCGCAACGGCTGGAAGCATTGTTCCTGGGTGTTGCGTGATAACCTTCGGAAATGGCGGAGGTCGGCGCTTTGTGACTTTCGACGTGTCGAGTCCGGAGGTGATGCCGTGAAGCCTGGCGATGTTATTTCTTCGCGTTATACGATTCAAAAGCACATTGGCCGCGGCGGTATGCAGGATGTCTATTTGGCGTCCGACCAGCTACTTGGTATCGAAGTTGCGCTTAAAACGCCGCAGCCAGGACAGCCAGATAAGCGCTTTGCTCAAAGCGCAAAAATTGCAGCGATGGTCAATCATCATAATGTTGCAAAAACGCTGGACTACTTTGAAGAGAATAATAGCCTTTTTCTAATTGAAGAGTTTGTGCCGGGCGAGACGTTGGAGGCCAAGCTATCTCGATTTGGAGTGGTTGATCCGCATCTTGGTGCGCGGGTGTTTCATCATCTGTCGAAAGGTGTGGCGGCGTCACATCACGCCGGGGTGATTCATCGCGACTTGAAGCCAAGCAACATCATCGTAGAATCGGGTGTTAATCTTCATGAATTGAAGATTACGGACTTCGGTATTGCAACATTGACCGAAGAAGTATTCGCGCGAGCGGCGAACGATGGTGGCGATCTGACGAGATCGACCTCGGGTACGATCCGCGGTGCGTTGCCCTATATGGCACCTGAGATGATGTTCCGTTCACCCGGCGATCATCCTGGGAGTGCGGCAGATATTTGGTCCCTCGGTGCGATGATGTTCAAGGTCTTGACAGGTGAGTATCCCTTCGGTGTCTACTTGGAAGCTGCCGTCAACGTGAGAAATCAGACCAGAAAACGATGGCCTGCGTTCATGGTGAGTAATCCGCAGTACAAGCCGTTGGCTGAGAGTCTTCAGGGAATTATCGAAAAGTGCCTTGCCTATGAGGCAGATAAGCGTCCCTCCGCAGACCAGCTCGTGAAGGAGTTCTCGCAGCTTTGCTATATCAACGTGCACCGTACGGAAGGCGACGTCACGAACCTCATTCAGAATGGTTACAGCGGGTTTACGAACGACGTCGATGGTGGAGTGTTTTTTAGTATGGAGAGTGTCTATGGCGTACGAAGACCTGCGACCAAGAAGAATAGTCGTGTCTGTTACTCTAGATTTCCAGGCTTTCCGCGCTATCGCGGCCATCCGATTGTAGTCATTGATTGATCGTTGCTGAACAGCAATTGTATCGACAATGCTGGCTCGAATTCGGAGAGACGCCCGCCTCGCTACGTTATTCTCGGGGGGGACGGTGACAGTGTACTTTATTCTCACATACCGCCCGCCACGCCGGCGGATTGTTCTGCGGGCCGCCTGAGGTGCTTGGCTCATCTTTTCTCTCTCCGTCAATTCTGACTGAGAGATAGAAGACGATAGATCATGCGCGTTGGAAGACCCCAGCTTTGCCTGTGCGGCAATAGCGTGCAAATCGGATAAGTGATGTCCGCTGCCAACTAGCTTGCATCGTATCGGACGCGAGCGTTTTGGATGTTCTCCTGATTGGTGTTCGCCCACGTAACGAGAGCCATTACTGGCGCAAGAAGCGTCCGTCCAACATCCGTCAACTCATAATCCACGCGTGGCGGAATAGTGGGGAACAATGTCCGCTTCACCAACCCGTCGCGTTCCAGTCCGCGCAAGGTGATCGTCAGCATCCGCTGCGAGATGCCGTCGATCTGACGCCTCAGCTCATTGAACCGAACTGGTCCATCTTTGAGCGTTGCGATGATGTACAGGCTCCATTTGTCGCCGACGAGATCAAGGATGTCCCGAACCATCCGACAGTCGTCACCTTTGCTCGGGGTAGGAAAATCAATGTCACTAAGTGTCATTGGAGTGCCTTCTTGCGAGGGACATGGCAGTCACCTTAATAGTGTTAGTAACAAGAGTTACTACGCTGTTCACGCCGGAGCAACCATGACCAACATCCTCCTCGTTACCTCGAGCCCTCGTGGCGCCGAGAGCCTGTCCGCCCGTTTCGCGACCGAGATCGCCGAAGGCTTCAAGGTTCGCTTGGGCGGCACCGTTTTGACGCGCGATCTGGCGGCTAACCCGCTCCCGCATATCGGCCAAGCGTACATTCAAGGCCGCGTCGCGTCCCCCGAGGCGCGCACACCAGAGCAGCTCAAGGCGGTCGGCCTTGCCCAGGAGCTCGTCGATGAGGTGAAGGCTGCTGACGTGATCGTCTTGGGTTCAGGCATGATCAATTTCGGTCTATCGTCGCAGTTGAAGGCTTGGTTCGATCACATCACTTGGCCGCGCGTGACCTTTGGTTATAACGAAGCCGGCAGGCCGCAGGGATTGCTGACCGGCAAGAAGGTCTATCTGGTCACTGCCGCAGGCGGCGTCTTCTCCGAGGGTGACTGGGCTCCCTTTGATTTCCAGACCGCCTATCTGCGTCACCTCTTGGGCTTCATCGGCCTGGCCGACGTTGAAATCGTCCGTGTGGAAGGCACCGTCTTCGGGCCTGAGGCGGCCAAGGCCGCCGTCGCCGCCACCGAAGCCCAGGTTCGCTCGGTCTTGGAAAAGGTCGCCTGAAAGCGGAGCGGCCGGCTGCTCAGGCGATTATGTCAGCAGCCAGAGCAGTTGCTTCCAAGCCAAAAGGCAGGAAGGAAGATGAGATGAAGATTGCTCTCTTTGGAGGGACCGGACCAACCGGAAGACACATTATCGAAGAGGCGCTCCGGCAAGGATATGAGCTGTCCGTCTACACGCGCGACGCCGGAAAACTTTCGGCCTTTGGTAGCAAGATCGAGGTCATCGTCGGTGACTTAAACAATCGCGAAGCGATCAAAGCGTGTGTCGCGGGCTCTGACGCGGTGATCAGCGCCCTGGGGCCCAACAGTCTGAAAGCGCGCGAGAAGCGGCCAATCATGCGCGGCGTCGGCACGATCATCTCTGTCATGGAAGAGCTGAACGTTCGACGGTTCATTCAGATCTCGACGGCCATCTATCGTGATCCGAAGGATGGTTTCGACCTCAAGTCTCAAGCATTCGTCATGCTGTTCAGGATAATCGTCCACAACGCCTATGACGACATCAAGGCGACCGCTGGACTAGTGAGCAACTCACACCTCGATTGGACACTGGTTCGGATTCCCAACCTCAAGGATGGGCCCGCAACAGGCCAGGTGGACGCAGGCTGGTATGGCAAGACGAAGCTCGGCACGAAGCTGTCGCGCGGAAACCTCGCGAAATTCCTGGTTGATCAGGTCACTGCCAGGGAGTTCGTACATGCGGCGCCGGGAATAGCAGATCACGTTTAAGAGCAATTGGCTGAGCAACTTGCGGGCATACGCGCTGCGACTGCCACTGGTGCACCACTCGATCCGACATGGTGGCTCGAAACTTCGAGTGCGGTTCGGTGCGGCGTTCAGGGGCGACAGACCAAGCGCGTGTCGAGGGAGAGGAGAAATCCGTGCCATCCGAGGGATTTGCGGCGGCCGATGTGCCCGATCAGTCAGGCAAGTGCTTCATCGTCACTGGGGCCAATACGGGAATAAGCTTCGAAGTGGCGAGCGCGCTGGCGGCTCGGCACGCGCGGGTGTTGCTCGCGTGCCGCGACGAAGCGAAGGCGAGAGCCGCGATGAGCCGGATTCGTCATAAGACTCCGGGAGCTGAGCTCGCGCTCCTGCCACTTGACCTGGCGGATTTGGCGAGCGTGCGACGGGCGGCTGAACTCGCCGCCAAGGAGCCGCGTGTCGACGTGCTGATCAACAATGCCGGCGTGCAGGGGCTGACGCTGAAGCACACAGCGCAGGGCTTCGAGCAGACGTTCGGCGTCAATCATCTAGGCTGCTTCGCGTTCAGCGCGCTCATGCTGCCGAAGCTCATGGAAGCGCCCGGATCGCGCATCGTCGTCACGAGCAGCGGGCAGCACAAGGGCGCGAAGATCGAATGGGACGACCTTAACGCTCAGAGGAGCTACAGGTGGCTTCCACGCTATGGCGCCAGCAAGCTCGCGAACCTGCTCTTCGTCTTCGAGCTGGATCGGCGGCTGAGGGCGGCGGGAGCGCCGGTAACAGCGGTGGCCTGCCACCCGGGTCTTGTCGGAACAAACCTCGCCCGCGACAGCTGGTGGGGCAACATAGTGATGTCGCTGATCGGCTTGCTATTCGCCGCGCCCACCATGGGCGCCTGGGGCGCGCTGCACGCAGCGACCGGGCGGATAAAGCCCAGCGGCTACTATGGGCCGACGGGGTTCTCCGAACTGCGCGGTCCTTCCGGTGAAGGTCTTCCCTCCGAGGAGGCGAGGAATCCGCAGCTCGCCAAGCGACTGTGGGATGTGTCCGTCAAGATGACCGGTATCGACCCTGGCTTGCCCTCCGTCGATGGCGCGTCCTGACTTAGGGATGGAAGGCGCCGCGGTCGACGCGAAACGGCTCAGATTAATCCAAGACTGTCGGTTCAATGACCAGAAGGATGAGATAATGCTGCAAATCGATCTTTACACCGAGATCACCTGCCCATGGTGCATCATCGGGCATCACCGTCTCGACAAGGTCCTGGCGGAACGTTTCCCTGAGCTGGATGCCGATATACGCCAGCACCCGGTCCTTCTGCTTCCCGATGCGCCGGAGGAGGGCCTCTACATTCCCGATCTTCTCTTGTCGCGTTACGGCGTGACGGATCCGAAGGCCTCCTTCGCCCGGCCCGAGGCGGAGGCACGCGCGTCTGGCTTTGACCTCGACCTGAGCCGCCAACTCTGGACTTACAGAACACAGGCGGCGCACGGGTTGATCCTTGGGGCGCGCGCACGAGGGACGCAGCATCCGCTCGCCGTCGCGATCACTGATGCGCATTTTCTGGAAGCAAGGAACATCTCAGACGCCGATGTCCTTGCGGATATTGCCGTAGCCTATGGGTTCGAACGGGAAGAAGCTCGTGCGATAGCGCTCGACCCCGAGCAACATAGACGTGTCGAGCAGGAGGCGGCCCGATCGATGACAGCCGGGGTCAGGTCAGTTCCTCACTTCGTCTTCGGCGGGCGCATCGCCATCAACGGAGGACGCAGCGAAGACGAGATTGCATCAGCCATCCGTGAGGCTGCTGCTGTCGCTCCCGCCTAACGGCGATCTGGCCGCCATCGCAGCGAAACATGTAAATCAATGTATCAAGTTCCTTGACGGAGAGCACTTGCGACCCCTCGGCGCAATAAGAATAATTTGGGGTTACGTTGACAGTGCACTTAACTCTGCCGTCGCAACCCGCCGGTCGAAGACCGGGGCCGCGACACCCGTTCGCCGCTATCGCGAGCGCAGGGGCGTTTGAGGTGTGACCGATCTCAAACCGCTCCGCTTCGAAGCGCTTGCCGCGTATCATGATCGATCCGGGTTCGAATGCAGCGTAGGGCCGCTCGACCTGCATTTTCGGACACAGGCAGGAGAGTACTCGCGCAAGACCATGGCTGCGCCCTTCGTGGGAGATGGCGGATCATTTGATGCGTTCCCGGTCGCCGGGCGACTACTTCAAACCCTCACCCTGAGGAGCCCGCTGAAGGCGGGCGTCTCGAAGGGCGAGGCCCCAGCTGCGGCCTCATGGTTCGAGACGCGCCGCCTTGGGCAGTCGTCGCGGGACGGGCTGCGGAGCCCGGCGCTCCTCACCATGAGGGTCAAAAGCCGAGGACGGCACTGCACATCGGCCATGAGCTGCGTGTTCATGGAGAGGGTCCAGCGCCGAAATCCGCGCGGCACATTGGCCGTGAGCAGCGTGTTCACGGAGAGAGCGAACGCCAAGCAGCGCTGCGTCGACGTCCGGTGGTGTCGCCGATCGGCTGACTGACCATCTGCCCGACGGGCAATCCGCGCATGCCCGGCATGCGCCAACTGCCCGTCGTGCCGGTTTGTCGCAGACTCATCCCTTGCCACGTCGAGGCTGGGCAAGAATCCGAATTAGGGGGGTGAGAGGGCTCGGCGCGGTGCAATTTCGAGCCATGA
>NZ_JAUHID010000035.1:0-9665 GCF_032377735.1 Bradyrhizobium sp. SZCCHNRI3043 | reverse complement strand
AAGGGCAAGTTCGCGGTGCGCGCGCGCGTCACCGGCAACATCGGCATCTATCATCTGCAGGGCTGCCCGAGCTATCCCGCGACCACCGAGCCCGATCGCTGGTTCTGCTCCGAGGACGACGCAAGGGCCGCCGGCTTCCGCCGCGCCTTCAACTGCCGCGCGCCGAAGAAGTGAGTCACAGGTGGTGGTGCGGCGCTCAGCGGCTCACGCGCCAGATCGTGCCATTGCCGTCCTCGGAAATGAGGAGGCTGCCGTCGCGCGCCACGGTGACGCCGACCGGCCGGCCCCAGACCTCGCGGTCATTGAGGACGAAGCCGGTGACGAAATCCTCGTATTCGCCGGTGGGCACGCCGTCCTTGAGGCGGACGCGGATCACCTTGTAGCCGGTGCGCTTGGAGCGGTTCCACGAGCCGTGCTCCGCCGCGAAGGCGTCGCCGCGATACTCCGGCGGGAACAGATTTCCGTCGTAGAACGTCAGACCGAGCGAGGCCGAATGCGGCTGCAGCAGCACGTCGGGCACGGTGATCTTGCCCTTGAGGTCCGGGCGCTCGCCGGCATGGCGCGGGTCAGGGTTGTCGCCGATGTAGTACCAGGGCCAGCCGTAGAACCCGCCCTCCTTCACGCGCGTGACGTAGTCCGGGACCAGATCGTCGCCGAGCCCGTCGCGTTCGTTGGTCGAGCACCACGGCGTTCCGGTCGTGGGCTGGATGGCGAGGCCGACGCAGTTGCGGATGCCGGTGGCGAACAGGCTGCGGTTGTTGCCGTCGGGATCGAACGCGAGCACGCCGGCACGGTCGGCCTCCCCGCCCCAGGCCGCGCCGAGCGGGTGCGCCTTGATCCAGGCACTGATTCCGCCGGCAGGCTCTCCCAGCGCCTCGCCGACATTGCCGACGGAGCCGACCGACACCAGCATGCGCTTGTCGTCCCTGGTGAAGACAACATCGCGGGTCGAATGGCCGTAGCCGGCCGGCAGATCGGGCACGACGACCTGCAGCGGCCCATGCGCCTTCATGTCGCCGGCACGATAGGGAAGGCGCATGACGCGCTCGGTGCTCGCGACATAGACCCATTGCGGATCGGCACTCGGATAGAACGCAATGCCGAAGGGATGGCCGAGCCGGTCGGCGAAGATCTCGCTCGACGCGACCTTGCTGCCGTCCTCGCTTGGGCGCAGCACGCGGACGCGCCCTGCCCGGGTCTCGGCGACGAAGATGTCACCATTCGGCGCGGTGCGAATGATGCGCGGCCCGCTCAGCCCCTCGGCGAACAGCGCGATCTTGAAACCGTCGATGACCTTCGGTACGGCGGAGGCCGGTCGTTGCACCACGCGGGAGACGTTGGCTGCGGACGCCGTCGCACCCGGTTTGGGCAGGTCTTCGGGACGGATCAGCCTGATCGTGCCCGGTGCATCGCCCTGCCAGCTGCCGAACGCGTCCTTGCCTTTGAGCACCGCGGGCTGTGCTGTCGCCGCAGCCGTCACCAGCGCGCTCAAGGCGGCCACGATAGCCGTGCTCATCCGTCTCGTCATGCAGTCCTCACGCGTCTCGATCGGCCGTCAGCCTGCCCTGGTGCCGGCCCAGGGATCACGCGTCGCGGCGATGGGACGCGTTCACGACAGCGCCCCGAGCACGCCGCGCGTCGCCTGGTCGATCTCCTCGACATAGCGGCGGCGCGCGAAGGACTCGGTCAGGAAGCCGATCACCTTGCGGCTGTTCTCCGACTCCAGCACGGCCAGCACCTCGGCGCCGGAATCGTCGAAGATCTTCATCGCCGTCTTGACGTTCATTTCGGGCAACAGCGCGACATCGAAATATTTCGCGAGCTCGACCACCTGGATCTCGTCGGCAATGGAATCCAATTCGCCCGAGAACAAATCGGGCAAGGAGACCAGCCCGCAATAATCGTCGCTGTTGTTCACCACCACCACGGCCTGGCGCGTGCCCAGCGCGAACTCGCGCCGGCAGGCTGCGATGCTCGTCGTGGTCGGCACCTTCCCGACGTCGGAGCGCATCAGCCGCTCGACCGTGAGGTTGCGCAGCCAGCCGACATCGTTGGCGCTGCGGATGGTCTCGCCGCGCAGATGCAGGCGCCAGGTCGAGAACGAGTGCCCGAACAGGACGCGGACGCATACCGAGGTCACGATGCAGGCGGCCAGCACGACGGCGGTGACGTCGACGCTGCGGGTCATTTCCAGCACCAGGAACGACATCGTCAGCGGCCCGCCGACGATGGCGACACCGAGCGTCGCCATGCCGGTGAGCATCGCCACCAGCGGGTCGATCGCGAGCCCGAGGCCGGCCAGCGCGAGCAGGCCCGCAAACAGCTTGCCGAGCAGACTGCCGACGAACAGCGAGGCGAAGAACAGACCGCCGCGGAAGCCCGAGGCCAGCGAGATCAGGCAGGCGGCGAGCTTGAGCACGATGATGGTGGCGATCATGCCGACCGCCATCTCGCGATGCAGGTCGAGCAGCATTGCGCCGTGGCCTGCCGCCAGCACCTGCGGCGTCACGATCGCCATGGCGCCGACACAGACCCCGCCGATCACCGGGCGCAGCCACACCGGAATGCGGACGAACAGCCGCTCGACCGTCGGCGAGGCACGCATCACCACGATGCCGATGCCGGCGACGAGGAGCGCCAGCACGAACAGCGCGATGTATTGCTCGAAGCCGACCGCGCCGACCTTGGCGACCTCCAGCGAATACGGCGCGCCGGCGAGATATTGCGAGGTCAGCGCACCCGCCAGCGAGGCCGCCAGGATCGGCGCCGCGCTGCCGACGGAGTAGACGCCGACGATCAGCTCACAGGCATAGAACGCCCCCGTGATCGGCGCGCCGAAGGCGGCCGCAATGGCGGCGGCCGCACCGCAGCCGAGAATGAGGCGCATATCGTTGCGGCGGAGCGTGAGATACTGCCCAAGCAGCGAGGCGACGCCGGCGCCGATCTGGGTGTAGCCGGCCTCGAGCCCGACCGACGCGCCGGAGCCGTTGGAGACCAGGGTCTGGCCGCTCACCACGATGCTGTCGCGCATCGACAGCCGTCCGCCGCGCAGCGCATTGGCCTCGACGGGGTCGACCGCGGCCGCGATCTTCCAGCGCCGCCGCAGCCATTCCATCATGCCGAGCGCAAGGCCGCCGCAGGCGGGCGCGATCAGGGCGACCACCGGGTTGACCCAGGTATGAGCGCTGAGCCGGACGTCGATCGGGATGCCGTAAATGACCACATGCGCGACTTGCGCGATCAGGCTCATCACCGTCACGATCGCCCCCGTCGCAACGCCGATCACCAGGGCCAGCGGTATCAGGTAGAACTCATTGCTGCGCAGCAGTGCCCGCAGCCGCGTGACCACCCGGTTCGAAGCCTTGCGATCGATGATATGCGACAGCGTCGACAGCACGGAGAGCCATTTCTTCTAAGATGAGGCCTCGCCGTGGCAATAACCCGTCGCAACTAGCGGAACAAGCGCGAATTCCTTTCCGGTCGAAACGTGGTTGACTGGTCCGGAAAGTGGAACCGCCGCGGCTCGCGCGATCCTGCGCCTTAACTGCGCCACCGCCAAAATCACAAATTGCCGGAGTAAAGACGACGGCGCCCGCCGCGGGAATCTCCGCAGCGGGCGCGCACCTCAGATCGAGGAGATATACCGTTCAGACCCGCTCGATGATGATCGCGGGTGCCATGCCGCCGGCCGCGCACATCGTGACCAGGCCGCGCTTGAGATCGCGCCGATCGAGCTCGTCGAGCAGCGTCCCGATCAGGATGGAACCGGTGGCGCCGATCGGATGTCCCAGCGCGATCGAGCCGCCGTTCACATTGACCTTGGCGCGGTCGAGCTCGAGGTCGCGGATGTACTTCTCGGCGACGACGGCGAACGCCTCGTTGATCTCGAACAGGTCGATGTCATCAAGCTTGAGCCCGGCCTTGGCCAGCACCTTGCGCGTCGCCGGCACCGGGGCGTTCAGCATCAGGGTCGGGTCATCGCCCATATTGGCCATCGCCACGACGCGTGCCCGCGGCTTCAGGCCATGGGCCTTGGCATAGGACGGCGACGCCAGCAGGATCGCCGCCGCACCGTCGACGACGCCGGAGGAATTGCCGGCGTGATGCATGAAATCGATCTCGAGGCCGGGATAGCGCTGCAGGATCAGGTTGCGATAGGTCGTACCCTTCTCGTCCAGCGCGTAGTCGGCGATCGCCGGAAACGCCGGCTTCAGCCCGGCCAGCGCCTCGGCCGTGGTCTGCGGCCGGGGGTATTCCTCGTGGTCGAGCGCGAGGCTGCCGTCCTCGCGATGCACCGGCACCAGGCTCTTCTTGAAATGGCCGGCAGCGATCGCAGCCGCCGCGCGCTTCTGGCTCTCCAGCCCGAGCGCGTCGACGTCGGCGCGGGTGATGCCTTCCATGGTGGCAATGGCGTCGGCACAGACGCCCTGGTGCGACTGCGGATGCAGCGCGCGCAGATGCAGATTGCCGGCGTCCATCATCAGCGGCCCCTCGCCGCGCCGGCCGTCCATCGACATCATCTCGCAGCCGCCGGCGACGACGAGGTCCTCCTGCCCGGCCATGATCGAGCTTGCTGCGATGTTGACGCTGGTGATGCCGGAGCCGCAGAAGCGATCGAGCGTGACGCCCGAGGCGCGGATGTCGTAGCCGGCGTCGAGCGCCGACATGCGGCCGAGATCGCCACTCTGCGGACCGCGCTGCGACGAGCAGCCCCAGATGACGTCCTCGACGTCGCAGGTATTGATGCCGGTACGGTCGGCCAGCGCACGCAGCACCGTGGCGCCGAGATGCTGCGGGTGCAGCCCGGCGAGCGCGCCCTTTCCGGCCTTGCCAATGCCGCGCGGCGTTCTGCAGGCATCGATGATGAGCGCGTCGACCATGGTGTTTCCTTTGCCCGATATTGTTGTGAGCTGACAGCCGCGCAGCATCTCGGCGCCCGCACGCCTCTCTTTGCTGTCGCATAGCATTGCGCATGCGGTCTTCACAACGGCGCTTGAAGCTGCCGGCGCATGACCAAAACGCACGCCACGGCGTTGACGCAACTCACCTTTCCGTCGCACGAACAATTCCGCAGATCGGCGCGCTCGGGCTGCCTTCTCGCAGACTGGTTGAAGAGCAGCCCATCTCGCCCAGTCGCGCTGCAACGCAGCTCGAACGGAGGGTCTCAGCAACGTTAGCAGTTGGACTGCAGAGCATTGTCCAAACAAGCGAACTGACCGTTCACCCAATGCTTCTTGTCATGCTCCAGAGGCTGCAACATCCTCGAACCCAGGAACTGACTGGGATCACGGCGGTCGGCTGCCCCGCTGCAATGCGGACGCCACACGGCTCCGGATCGGGAGCACGCCATGATCACGACGCCACGTTGTGAGGTCGCCTGATCTCTCCATCGTGGCGTGACGATAGCAAACACGAACGATGCCGGAGCCTGGCAGGCAACGCCTGCCCGCGACCACGGCCATTCCGAGGAGGACGCTCTGATGATGAGACGAGATCTGCTGGCCACCATGGCCGGACTGGGAGCGGCGACGGTGCTCGGCGCCGTCCCTGCGCAAGTTGCTGCCCAAGAGGGCAAGATCCCCAGCATTCCCGGCCCCGATCCGGCCACCCGGACGCCGAGCTTCAAGGCGCCGCCAGGCAGCGTCGATACCCACACGCACATCTTTGGGCCGGCCTCGACCTATCCGTTCTCGCCCACCCGCCCCTACACGCCGCCCGATGCGTCACTGGAGATGTTCCGGGCGCTGCACGCCAAAATCGGTGTCGAACGCGCCGTCATCGTCAACGCCACCGTCCATGGCACGGACAATCGCGTCGTCACGGACGCCATCGCGCAGAGCAACGGCAACTACAAAGGCGTCGCCAACATCAACGCGGCGATGTCCGACGCCGACCTCACGGCGCTCGGCAAGGCCGGCATCTGCGCCTGCCGGTTCGCCTTCCTCCGCCGCCTCGGCGGTGTCGGCGACATGAACGTCTTCCGCACCCTGGTGGACCGCGTCGCGGCGATCGGCTGGCACGTCGACATTTATCTCGAGGCCGGGACAATCCAGGAATTCGTGCCGATCCTGAAGGCGCTGCCGGTCACCTATGTGATCGACCACATGGGCACGATCAGCGCCGCCAAGGGCATCGACGATGCGGAGTTCAAGGCGCTGCTCGACCTGCAGGCCAGCGACGGCAAGTGCTGGATCAAGATCACCGGTCCCGAGCGCGCCTCGGCCTCCGGACCACCGTTCCACGACGCCGTGCCGTTCGCCCGGAAACTGATCGAGAATGCGCCCGATCGCGTCATCTGGGGCACGGACTGGCCGCATCCGAACGTCAAGATCATGCCCAATGATGGTGATCTGGTCGATCTGATCCCGCTCTACGCCCCGGATCCGGCCATGCAGCGAAAGCTGCTTGTCAGCAATCCCGAACGGCTGTTCAAGTTCGAGCCCAAGAGCTGAGTCACCGCCAGCTGCAACTTCGAGCCCTTCAGCGACAGGACCGATCATGACTGCCACGACCCTCACCGCCGACAGCAAGGCAGGCGCCCGCCGCGGCTGGTGGAAGGAGCTTTGGGTCCAGGTCATGATCGCGATGGCAGCGGGCATCCTGCTCGGTGCCGTCAAGCCGGATCTCGGCGCCCAGATGCAGCCGCTCGGCGACGCCTTCATCAAGGCGATCCGGATGCTGATCGCGCCGATCATCTTCTGCACGGTGGTCAACGGCATCGCCCACATGGCCGACATGGCCAAGGTCGGCCGCGTCGCGATCAAGGCGCTGATCTATTTCGAGGCGATCACGACGCTGGCGCTGATCATCGGCTTGACCGCGGTGAACCTGTTTCAGCCCGGCGTCGGCATGAACATCGACCCGGCGACCATCAACTCCGCGACCATCGAGCCCTATGTCAAGCAGACCGCTGCGGTCGGCTTCGTGCCGTTCCTGCTCAACATCATCCCGCAGACCTTCGTCGGCGCGTTTGCGGAAGGCAACATCCTGCAGGTGCTGTT
Organism: Bradyrhizobium sp. SZCCHNRI3043; assembly: GCF_032377735.1. NCBI lineage: Bacteria > Pseudomonadati > Pseudomonadota > Alphaproteobacteria > Hyphomicrobiales > Nitrobacteraceae > Bradyrhizobium > Bradyrhizobium sp. SZCCHNRI3043. The sequence goes on along the minus strand of NZ_JAUHID010000035.1, from coordinate 2,664 downwards.
CATCTCGGTGATGTGCGGGTTCTCGCTGATCTGGCTCGGCGACCGCGCCAAGGCGGTGACGGATGTGATCGATGTCGGCGGCAAGATGATCTTCGGCATCGTCAAAATCGTGATGTGGGCGGCCCCGCTCGGCGCCTTCGGCGCCATCGCCTTCACCGTCGGCAAGTTCGGCTTGGGCTCGCTGTCCAAGCTCGGTCTCCTCCTCGGCAGCTTCTATCTCACCTGCGTCATCTTCATCGCGGTGGTGCTCGGGCCCATCGCCGCCTTCACGGGCTTCAGCCTGTGGAAGCTGATCCGCTACATCCGCGATGAGGTCCTGGTCTGCATCGCGACCACGTCGTCGGAGACCGTGCTGCCGCGCATGCTGGTGAAGCTCGAAGCGGCCGGTTGCGAGCGCAGCATCGTCGGCCTCGTCATCCCCACCGGCTATTCGTTCAATCTCGACGGCACCTGCCTCTATCTTGCGACCGCAGCGGTGTTCCTGGCGCAGGCGACCAACACTCATCTCGACATCAGCCACCAGATCGGGCTGCTGCTGATTTTGCTGGTGACATCGAAGGGCGCAGCCGGTATCGCCGGCGCCGCCTTCGTCGTGCTGGCCGCAACGCTCGCCGCAACTGGGACGATTCCGGTCGCCAGTGTCGCGCTCGTGCTCGGCGTTCATCGCTTGATGTCGCAGGGGCTGACGCCGACGAATTTGATCGGCAACGCCGTGGCCACCATCGTCATTGCCCGCTGGGAAAATGCGCTCGACAAGACGCGTCTCCAGCAGGTGCTCGATGGCGAAGCCGGCAGCGAACTGACCGAATCAGTCTGATATCAGCGAGGCGACCGATGGACTGCGCAGCTACCATCCTGAGGCAGGCCGTCATTGTCGCTTTCGTCGCGTGCGCGACGCTCGCTCCGGTTCGAAGCTATTCCGCTGATGTCGACGTGGCACGCACTCTCGCGCCGACCGGACATCTGCGCGCGGGACTCTATCCGGGCACGCCGACATCGATCCTGCCCGACGGGACCGAGAATCCCCGCGGCGTCGGCTACACCATCGGCAAGGAAATGGCGCGCCAGCTCCATGTCGACTACGAGCCGGTCGTGTTCGCCAAGAACGCCGAGGTGCTCGAGGCCGTCAAGACCGGCGCGGTCGACGTCGCCTTCACCAATGCTTCGCCGGCGCGCGCAAAGGAGATGGATTTCGGTCCTGTCTATCTCGAGATCGAGCTTGGGTATCTCGTGCCCGACGGCTCCCCGCTTTCCGACGCCGGCGATGTCGACGCGAGCGGCCGCAAGATCGGCGTCACGACCGGCAGCACGTCGGATGCGACGCTCGGGCGCGAGCTGAAGAACGCGACGCTGGTCCGGGCGCCGACCTTGAAGGATGCGGTCGCCATGCTGACGAGCCGCCAGATCGATGCCTTCGCCACCAACAAGGCGACGCTGTTCGAGATCGCCGAGCAGGTGCCAGGATCGCGCGTGCTCGACGGGCGCTGGGGCGAGGAGCGCCACGCCATCGCGATCCCCAGGGGCCGCGACGCCGGGCTCGACTTCCTGCGCAGCTTCACGGCCGAGATCCAGTCGTCTGGCCTCGTCAGCGCCGCTGCTGAGCGCGCCGGACTGAAGGGCATTGTGTCGCCAGGGAAATCGCCCTGACGCGTCGGCGCGCAGTGCCGCCGGGGATCGCGGTGTTCTCCGCATCGGACAGCGACAGACTGCGGATCAGTGCGACACCGACGTGAGAAGCGAAGCGCATCGCCAAGGGCCTCTCACAATGACGCGCTGAAGTCCGAGATGAGCGCGTCATCCTGAGATACCGCCGCTATCTCGTTTCAGCCGGTCACCGAGAAACGTCAGTCGTGAATTGACATCATTTACATAGACACCGATTTGCTTTCGCCGCATTGACGCCGATCAAACGGCGCATGACCTAAAATTAATAGTTATCTCCTTTCGCATGAGTGGTGCGCTCGGCTAATGAAAGCGCAACGGCGGCGGACTGATCTCGCAGCGTCGTCCAGCAAGAAACGATCTGAAACTACGGAGTGAGCGCCTGCGGACAACAGTCACGCCGCGTCGTTCGTGTGTGTGACGATCACTCGACGATCACTTGGCGAATACTTGGAGACGATCATGAACAAGCAGCTTCTGCTCAAACTTCACCGCTGGATCAGCCTCGTCTTCGCGCTGCCGCTGCTTGTCATCATCGTGACCGGACTGATCCTCTCCCTCGAGCCGATGGCGCAGGTCGCTGCCGTCAAGCCGCAGAGCGTCGATCCGGCGCGCGTGATCGCGCTGATCAAACAATACGATCCCGACGGCAAGGCACGCGGTCTGTCGATCGACGCCTCCACGCAGCATCTGACCTTGCAGGGGGTGCCGGGCGCCGAGGTCGACATCACGACCGGCGCCGCGGTCGAGAAGCCCGCGATGGCGAGCGTCTTCCTGTGGGCGCGCAGGACCCACGAGCATCTGATCGGCATCCCTGGCCTCACCTTGATCTCGACCATCGCCATGATCAGCATCATGATCATCGGCATCCTGATGGGACTGCCGCGGCTGCGCAACACGCTGTCCGGCTGGCACAAGGGCACGGCCTGGTTCACGCTGCCTCTGATTCTGCTCAGCCCGCTCACCGGACTCTGTCTCGAGCTCGGCCTGACCTTCGCAGGC
>NZ_JAUHID010000034.1:0-24894 GCF_032377735.1 Bradyrhizobium sp. SZCCHNRI3043 | reverse complement strand
GGCAATGTGCAGAGCTTCGCACCCGGAGGCGATCTGCCCGGCACCTGGTGGGCGCTGTTTCATTCCCGGCAGATCAACGCCTTCGTCGAGGAAGCGATTCGCAACCACCCGGACATCGAAGCCGCGCAATTGGCGCTGCGTGCTGCGCGCGAGAACGCGCTGTCTCAACAGGGCGCGCTGTTTCCGCAGCTGAGCGCGAGCGGATCCGCCGAACGCACCCAGGCCTCCACCACACAGAGCGGGCAATGGCCCGGCCAGACCTCGCTCTACACGCTCTATGGCACGTCGGTAAGCGTCAGCTACGCGCTCGATCTGTGGGGCGGCACGCGACGCCAGGTCGAGGCGCTGCAGGCGCAGGCCGACTACCAGGCGTTCAAGCTGGAGGCGACCTATCTCGCGCTGACCGCCAATGTCGTAACGGCCGCGATCACCGACGCCTCGCTGCGCGACCAGATTGCGGCGACGGAGGAGATCATCAAGGCCGAGACCGATCAGCTCGGCCGGATCCAGCGCCAGTTCGACGTCGGCGCCATCTCAAAATCCGATGTGCTGGCGCAGGAGGCGACGCTGGCGCAGGCCAAGGCGACCTTGGCGCCGCTGCAGAAGCAACTCGCGCAGCAACGCAATCAACTGATGGCCTATCTCGGCCGGCTGCCGAGCCAGGACCGCGGCGAGCATGTGACCCTCGCGGAGCTGCGGCTGCCGCGCAAGCTGCCGGTGTCACTGCCCTCCTCGCTCGTCCGGCAGCGTCCGGACATCCGGCAGGCCGAGGCTACGTTGCACCAGGCCACAGCGACGGTCGGCGTTGGCGTCGCCAATCTGCTGCCGCAGGTGACGTTGTCGGGCAGCTACGGCGCAAGCGGACCGGGTCGGCTGTTCTCGCCGACGACCATCGTGTGGGATGCGGCCTCGAGCGTCAGCCAGAAACTGCTCGACGGCGGCACGCTGTATCACACCAAGGAGGCGGACGTCGCCACCTTCGAGCAGGACCTGTCGCTCTACAAGAGCACGGTCATCACCGCGTTCCAGAACGTTGCGGATTCGCTGCGCGCCATCCAGTACGACGCCGAGGCGCTGAAGGCCCAGGCTGCCGCCGAGAAAGCCACGGCCGACAGTCTCGCCATGGCGGTCGAGCAGTTCAAGAGCGGCGCCGTGCCCTACGCCAACGTCATCAACGCGCAGCAATCCTATCTCAACGCACGCGTCTCCCGCATCAAGTCGCAGGCCACGCGCTTCAGCGACACCGCGGCGCTGTTCCAGGCGCTCGGCGGCGGCTGGTGGAATCGCCAGGACGAGACCCCGGCGGCGCTGCCCCGCGCCAATCCCGGCTACTTCGCCGGTCCCAATCGTACGACCCAGGAAGCAATGTAATGAAGAAACGCATGACGATCATGCTGGCCGCCATGGCGGTGCTGTTCGGCGGCCTCTACGGCTTTCAGACATTCAAGGGCATCATGATCGCCAAGGCGATCGGCGCCATGGCCAACCCGCCGCAGACGATCTCGACGGTCGTTGCGGCGACCGCTCCATGGCGCTCCAACCTCACCGCGGTCGGCTCGCTGCGCGCCGTCAACGGCGCCGATCTGGCGCTGCAGGCCGCAGGCATCGTGCAGGGCATCCAGTTCAATTCGGGCGACACCGTCGAAGCCGGCCAGCAATTGCTGCAGCTGGTCGCGACCGACGACGTCGCCAAGCTGCAGTCGCTGCAGGCGACTGCCGAGAACTATGCCATCGTCGTCAAGCGCGACGAGGAGCAGATCAAGTTCAACGCGGTCAGCCAGGCCACGCTCGACAGCGACCGCGCCAATCTGAAGAACGCGCAGGCCCTGGTGACGCAGCAGAAGGCGATCGTCGAGCAGAAAACCCTGAAGGCGCCCTTCGCCGGCCGGCTCGGCATCCGCGCCGTCGATCTCGGGCAGTATCTCGGCGCCGGCACCACCATTGTCACCCTGCAGAGCCTCGATCCCATCTTCGTCGACTTCTATCTGCCGCAGCAGTCGCTCGCCGACATTCGGATCGGCCAGGACGTCGCCATCACGGTGGATGCCTTCCCATCCGAGCGCTTCACCGGCCAGATCTCGGCGATCAACGCCAAGGTCGATTCCACCAGCCGCAACGTCCAGGTCCGCGCCACCCTGCACAACGAGGCCGCCCGGCTGTTGCCTGGCATGTTCGCCAAGGTCGAGATCGCGACCGGCAGCCCGGAGCAGCTCGTCACGCTGCCGCTGACGGCAATCGTCAGCAACCCCTACGGCGATCTCGTCTACGTCGTCGACGATCTCAAGGACGGCCAGGGCAAGGCGCGGCAGATGTTCGTCAAGAGCAAGCCGGCCAAGGGCGACCGGATCGCGATCACCGACGGCATCAAGCCGGGCGAGACGGTGGTGATCGCGGGACAGATCAAGCTGCGCAACGGCAGCCCGGTGAGAATCGACAACTCACACGTACCGGTCGCGGAAGCCGCGCCGGATGTCGTCGACCAATAGTCCGGCCAGCCCGCGCTCATCAGAGTCATCACCATGCGTTTCACCGACATCTTCATCCGCCGGCCGGTGCTGGCGCTCGTGGTCAGCGCCCTCATCCTCGTGCTCGGCCTGCGCTCGATGACGACGCTCGCCATCCTGCAATATCCGCGCACGCAGAACGCCATCGTCACGGTGAGCACGGCCTATGCCGGTGCCGATAGCGACATCATCGCCGGCTTCATCACCACGCCGCTGGAGAACGCGATCGCCCAGGCCAACGGCATCGACTACATGACGTCGACCAGCGTCACCGGCAGCAGCACCATCACCGTGAACCTGCGGCTCAACTATGATTCCGGCAAGGCGATGACCGAGATCAACGCCAAGGTGAACTCGGTGCTCAACCAGCTGCCGACCGGCACGCAGCAGCCGACCTTGACCTTGAAGGTCGGGCAGACCATCGATTCGATGTATATCGGCTTTGCGAGCGACGTGCTGGCACCCAACCAGATCACCGACTACCTCACGCGCGTGGTGCAGCCGAAGCTGCAGGCGGTCTCCGGCGTGCAGACCGCCGAATTGCTCGGCGCCAAGAAATTCGCCCTGCGCGCCTGGCTCGACCCCGACAAGCTCGCGGCCTATGGCCTGACCGCGACCGACGTGTCGACGGCACTGTCGGGCAACGACTACATCTCCGGGCTCGGCACCACCAAGGGCCGCCTCGTGCAGGTCGACCTCGCCGCCGCGACAAATCTGCATTCGCTGGAGCAATACCGCAATCTCGTCGTCAAGCAGGTCAATGGCGCCATCATCCGCCTGCGCGATGTCGCCAATGTCACGCTCGGCAATGACGACTACGACAGCGCGACGCGCTTCAACGGCAAGACCGCGGTCTACATCGGCATCCAGGTGGCGCCAACGGCGAACCTGCTCGACGTCATCAACGGCGTGAAGGCTGTTTATCCGGAGCTGCAGCGACAGCTGCCGAACGGCATCACCAGCGAGATCCTGTACGACTCCACCGATTTCGTGAACTCGTCCATCGACGAGGTGATCCATACGCTGGTGGAGGCGATCGGGATCGTAATTGTCGTCGTGTTCATGTTCCTGGGATCGTGGCGCTCGGTGCTGATCCCGGTGATCGCCATTCCGCTGTCGCTGATCGGCACCTTCGGCCTGATGCTGCTGATGGGCTTCTCCATCAACCTGCTGACCTTGCTGGCCCTGGTGCTGGCGATCGGCCTCGTCGTCGACGACGCCATCATCGTGGTGGAGAGCGTGCACCGCCTGATCGACGAGGGTGTACCGCCGGTCGAAGCCGCGATCCAGTCGGCGCGGGCGCTGGCGAGCCCGATCATCGCGATGACCGTGGTCCTGATCGCGGTCTACGTGCCCGTCGGCTTCCAGGGCGGCCTGACCGGAGCCCTGTTCACCGAGTTCGCCTTCACGCTCGCCGGCGCCGTCACCGTCTCGGCGGTGATCGCGCTGACGCTCTCGCCGATGAACTGCGCCTGGCTGCTGCGCCGGACCGAGCGCGACGCCACCACGTTCGAGGCGCGTTTGGTGAGGACGATCGACCATGTGCTCGAACGGCTCGCCCACTTCTATCGCCGCTGGCTCGAAAGCGTGTTCGCGACCAAGCCGGTGGTGGTGGTGTTCGCGCTGCTGCTGCTCGCGATGATTCCCTGGCTCTATGTCAGTTCCACCAGCGAGCTTGCGCCGGACGAGGACCAGGGCATCGTGCTGTCGCTGACGAATTCGGCGCCCTCGGCCACGCTCGAGCAGCGCCAGTTCTACGGCCAGCAGCTGTATGGCTTGATCGCCCAGCGCCCGGAGACGCGCACCGTGTTCCAGATCGACACCTCGACACAGGTGATCGGCGGCTGGGTTCTGAAGCCCTGGGATCAGCGCAAGGCGACGACCAAGACCCTGCAGCCGGAATTCCAGCAGCTCCTGAACGGCATCGCCGGCGCCCGCTCGGTGGCGTTCCAGCCCTCGCCGCTGCCGGGCAGCAACGGCCTGCCGGTCCAGTTCGTGATCGGCACCACCGGCGCGTTCGGCGAGCTCAATGACGTGTCGCGCGATTTCATGGCAAAGGCGCTGGCGAGCGGCCGATTCATCTTCCTCGACAGCGATCTGAAGATCGACAAGCCGCAGACCACCGTGGTGTTCGATCGCGACAAGGCCGCCGATCTCGGCCTCAAGATGAGCGATCTCGGCGGCGCGCTCGCGACCATGCTGGGCGGCAATTATCTCGACTATTTCAGCCTGGAGGGCCGCTCCTACAAGGTGATCCCCCAGGTCCGGCAGAACGACCGCCTCACCGACAGTCAGTTGCTCGACTATTCGATCCGCACCAGCGGCAATGCCATGGTGCCGCTGTCGACCGTGGCCCGGCTCGAGCGCAAGACGATCCCTGAGTCGCTCAATCACTTCCAGCAGATCAATGCGGCAACCATCTCCGGCGTGGCGATGCCGGGTATCGCGATGGGCGACGCGCTCGCCACCTTGAAGGAGATCGCGAAGTCGCTGCCATCGGGTTACTCGATCGACTATGGCGGCGCGTCGCGACAGCTCGAGCAGGAATCCGGCGGCTTCGTCACCACCTTCGTGTTCGCGCTGATCATCATCTTCCTGGCGCTCGCCGCCTTGTTCAACAGCTTCGTCGATCCGATCATCATCCTGGTGTCGGTGCCGATGTCGCTGGCGGGCGCGCTGATCTTCATCAGCCTCGGCATCGGCGGCGCCAGCATCAACATCTACACCCAGGTCGGCTTAGTCACCCTGATGGGCCTCGTCAGCAAGCACGGCATCCTGATGGTGGAGGTCGCGAACGAGCTGCGCGAACAAGGTAAGGATCGCACCGAGGCGATCATCGCGGCGGCCACCGTCCGCCTGCGTCCGATCCTGATGACCACGGCGGCGATGGTGCTCGGCGTGATCCCGCTGATCACCGCGAGCGGCGCCGGCGCGGTGTCGCGCTTCAACATGGGGCTGGTGATCGCCACCGGGCTCGCCATCGGCACCCTGTTCACGCTGTTCGTGGTCCCCGTCGCCTATGCGCTGATCGCTCATCGCGGCACGACGACCGAACCGGCGGCAACGGCTCACACGGCGGAAGCGACAACGTAAAACGCGCGGCAAAAATACTTTTTAACTCATGCACTTAAATCAAAGGTCGAGGCAACCGAAGCGATCGATGTTGACAAACGTAAGATGATAACGATATATCGTTTATACGAAACGGAGATCATATCGTATGAGACATCATCATTGGAAATTCGGGCGTCGTGGCTGGGACGATGATCGCGAGGAGCGCGGCTGGGGCCATCGCGGCGGGCATGGCTTCGGCGAGGCCTGCGAGGACGTCCGCCTCGGCGGCCGCGGTCCCGGCTTCGGCCCGCGAGGACCCGGCCTGTTCGAGCGCGGCCGCCGCGGCGGCCGCGAGGAGTTCGGACGGGGCGGCGGCGGTCGCTTCTTCGGCCCCGGCGACCTGCGCAGCCTGCTGCTGTGGCTGATCGGCGAGAAGCCGCGCCATGGCTACGAGCTGATCAAGGCGGTCGAGCAGCTGGTCGGCGGCTCCTACTCGCCGAGCCCCGGCTCGGTCTATCCCATCCTCAACCTGCTCGAGGACATGGGCCAGATCGAAGCCGCATCGGCCGAGGGCGGCAAGAAGCTGTTCGCGATCACCGACGCCGGACGCCAGGCGCTGAAGGACGACGAGGCGGCGATCGAGGGCCTGCTGAGCCGGTTGCGCATCATGGCCCGCACCATGGGCGGCATGCGCCCGCCGGAGCAGGTGCTGCAGACGGTGCAGACCCTGAAGATGGCGCTCAAGATGCACCGCCCCGGCTGGAGCGACGAGGAGGCCAAGCGCGTCAGCGGCATCCTGACCCGCGCCATCGCCGAGATCCAGGGCGACGACGACAACGCGGCGAGCTGACATCAACATCCGCCACGGGCGGAGGCGTAGCGGCCGGCATTGAGACCGTGCTCGCCGCCGCACAGAAGCTGACAGTCACGTTCCTCGATAGCATCCGCGGTATGGGTCCCGGCGTTCGCCGGGACGACACCGGTGATGTGGCGCGGTCGTACCAAACACACTGCTGTCGTCCCGGCCTTGAGCCGGGACCCATACCGCGTGATGGTCGTTGGCGGAATAGCTCTCGGTCATCACCTTCCGCACCAAAAATCCCGCTGGAGCCGCTACACCGGCTCCAGCACCATCAGCCCGGTCGCCGTGTTGGAGATCGGGATGTGATAGTTGGAATGCTCCTTGCGGACCTTCTCCGGCAGGGTGCCGCGCGCGACCATCCAGTTCAGCAATTCGACACCCTGGGTGCCCGACAGCTCGACCAGCTCGGTGGTCGAATACTTCGTCGCCCAGGCGGGATCGTCGACCATGCTGGCCATGAACTTCTCGTCGAAATCCTTGTTGATGAAGCCGGCGCGCTCGCCGTCGAGCTGATGCGACAGGCCGCCGGTGCCCATGACGACGACGCGTTCGTCCTTCGGCCAGGATTGAATCGCCCGCGCCAGCGCCTGGCCGAGCCTGTAGCAGCGCGCGGCCGACGGCAGCGGCGCCTGCACCGTGTTGACGACCACGGGCACCACCCGCACCGGCCATTTCTGATCGGGCCAGCACAGCGCCATCGGCAGCGTGAAGGCGTGATCGACCACCATCTCCTGGCAGGTGGTGAGGTCGAAATCCTCCTTCACCAGATGCTCGATCAAATGCCAGGACAATTCGCTGTCACCCTTGAACGGCGCGGTCTGCGGAATGCCCCAGCCTTCGTCGGCATTGCTATAGCTGTCGGCCGCGCCGACGGCGAAGGTCGGCATCTTGTCGAGGAAGAAGTTGAGGCCGTGGTCGTTATAGACGAGCACGACCACATCGGGTTGGGCCTTGGCGAGCCATTCGCGCACATGCGGGAAACCGTCGAAGAATGGCTTCCAATACGGGTCCTGCTGCAACCCCTTGGCAATCGCGCCGCCGATGGCCGGAACGTGGGACGTGGTGATGCAACCTACGATCTTCGCCATGATCAACCCCTTGCCGCCAGAAGCTTGGCCTTGAACTGCTCTTTCGTCAGCCCGGTCTGCTGCGCGCCGATGTCCTGCATGTCCAGACCGAAGATGCCGGCGAACTTGGCGAGGTAATAGGCATTGCCGCCGGCTTCGATCAGCTCGAGCACATTGCGATTCTTGATCGCCGCGCGCTGCTGCGCGTTGAGGCCATATTTGGCACAATAGCCGTCCTCGTCGGCGACGAACGCCTTGCGGTTGGCGGCATCGTTGAACGAGTAGCACATCTTGTTGAGCGCATAGCCTTTGCGGGCCTGCTCGCCGTCGAAGATGGTGGTGCCGGGCACGGGCTGCCGGGCTGACGTGGTGGACATCTGAGCCTCCCCTGGTCGTGTTTCGAACGGCCGCGCTTGATCTGGATCAAACGCGGCGCCGTTCGTGCCCGCCAGTATCGCTGACAGACACCGTCAATAAAGGCCGCGCGACCGATCCGATCCATGAGCCAATTCGATCATTTGGACCTCGACGGCCACCTGCTGCAGCTCCTGCTCGCCGTCATCGAGGAGGGCTCGGTCACCCGCGCTGCGCAGCGGCTCGGCGTCACGCAGTCGGCCGTCAGCCATCTGCTCGACAAGCTGCGCGCGATCACCGGCGATCCGCTGTTCGTGAAGTCCGGCCGCGGCATCGTGCCGACCGCGCATGCGCAGCTCTTGGCGCTGCGCGCCCGCGCGCTGCTCGACGACCTCCGGAGCTTCTCGCACACCGCTGCATTCGAGCCGGCGAAAATCTCCGCGCAAGTGACGATCGCGGCCAATGATCTGCAGCGCGACCTGCTGCTGCCGTCCCTGCTCCGCTACGCCCGCGCGCAGGCGCCGGGCCTCAGCCTGCGCGTCATCCCCTCCGGCGCACCGACGCCGGAGATGCTACGGGAAGAGCACTGTCAGCTCATCATCACGCCGCGCCCGCCCGAGGGCAGCGACATCCTGCAGAAGCGGCTGTTCGAGGACAGCTATCGCGTGTTCTACGATGCGGGCCAACGCGAGCCGCCGCAGAGCCTTGAGGACTATCTCGCCAGCGACCACGTCACGGTACTGTACGAGCCGAGGCGCCGCCTCGACATCGACGAGATCATGGCCGAGCGCGGCATCGTCAGGCGGTTCGCGGCGCAGGTGCCGGGCTTCGGCGGCATCGGCCCGTTCCTGCGCGGCAGCCGCATGATCGCGACGCTGCCGAGCCTCCTGCGCGCCTACATGCTGCGCGGCCTGGCGGTGGCGCCGGTGCCGGTCCCCTGCCCGGCGATGCCGATGTACATGGTCTGGCACCTGCGCCACCAGGACGACCCGCTGCACCGCTGGCTGCGCCAGCAGCTCGAGATCGTGGTCGCGCCGAGCTTGGCCGCGGCCGCCGAGCACATGCCGGTGATGGCGTGACTCATCCCGAGGGGTGAGCGGCCCTCACGCCGGCGCGTGGCACACCGCCTCGATGTTGTTGCCGTCGGCGTCGCGCACGAACGCGCCGTAATAGTTCGCGTGATAATGCGGCCGCAGTCCAGGCGCGCCGTTGTCCCGTCCGCCTGCCGCGATCGCCGCCTGATAGAACGCATCGACCGTGGCGCGATCCTTGGCGTGGAATGCGACATGCGTCGAGGTCGCGGCCGTCCCGCCGGTGCCGATCCAGAAATCCGGACGACCGTCGCCGAAGCCGGCGTGATCACCGTGGCCGCCGGTCTGCTCGTTGGTGATCTCCATCATCAGGACGTAACCCAACGGCGCCAGGGCCGCCGCATAGAAAGCCTTGGCGCGGACAAAGTCGGAGACAGGGAAACCGACGTGATCGAGCATGACGATCCTTTCCATGGTGATCGGCGAATGCTAGCGCCGTGGGCCTACGGGCGCAACATCATGCACGCGGCGCGCGATCACATCGCGAGGATGCGCCGCGCCGTCTGTTGCCCGCTGGCCAGCGCCGCCTCGACCGTTCCCATGTCGCGCCCGCGATACAGCGCCTCGCCGGAGATCAAGACACGACCGCCATCCCAGCGCGAAAGCGTATCCTGCGCCTCGCGGGATCCTAGCGTCGCATAGGAATAGGCCCCGCGCGCGAACGGATCCTTCGCCCAATCCGTGACATGCGACGCGAGGAGCTGCTGCCTCAGCGAGTCCACCGGCTGCGAGAAAATGCTCGCAAGCGCCGAGAGACCCGACTCTATCAAGGCGACATCGTCGAGCGCGACGAAAGCGCTGGCCGGCGGCCCGGCGAGCCAGCCGGTCAGCACCGCATCATCGTTCGGATGCTGCGTCCACCACACCGGCACGTCGGCATCGGACAGCACGAACAGCATGTCGGAGAGGTCCTCGGTCCGAGCCTCTCGCCACCACCGGCGCTCGAAGCGCAGCAGCAGCTTGATGACGTTGCCGAAGCCGATGGCTTCGGCTGCGGCCAATTGCGAGCGCATCGCCGGCGGCAGCGCGATGGTCCGCAGCAGCGGCAGCGGCACGGTCAGGAGGACGATATCGCCGCGCTGCGCGCGGCCGTCGGCGCAGCGCACGACGACGCCATCATCGGAGCTCTCCACCGCGCGGACCACCGCCTCGAGCTTCATCGCCACGCCATGCGCCCGGCACTCCGCCACCAGATGATCGAGCAGCGCCGCGTAGCCGCCGACGATGCGTGCCTGAGCACCGCGGTCGCCGCCCATCCACTCGTCGCGCAGCGCGAACACGCTGGCACGACCAGGATCGGCGGCATCATAGCCCTGCACCATCCCGAGCACCGACTTGCGCAGGGCGGCAAACTCCGCGCCGCCGAAATGACGCTCGAGCAGCGCCGTGACGGTCATATCCTGATCGAGCTGCCGCGCCACGCGGTGCAGTTGGCGCATCTGCCGATCGGCAGGATCCTCGCGCGAGAACGCGCCGTCCATCACGTACCAGCGCGCGCCATCGACCGGCGTCGAGGTGAGCCCCGCCTCGGCCATCAGCGCGTGGGTGACCGGCGCCTCGCCATGGATGAATTCCGCGCCGGCATCCGCGCGATATCCAAACCTGCTCGCGGGCAGCGGATGGATGCGCCCCCCGCAGCGGTCGCGCGCTTCCAGCAGCGTCACTTGCTTGCCGGCGCGGGCCAGCTCACGCGCCGCCATCAGGCCCGCGGCACCGCCCCCGACGACGATGACGTGCATTCGCCGCTCAGCCATGACTTGCCTGGGCCGGCAAGGGCGAGCCGTTGGTGATCTTGTAGCGCAGCCACAGCGCGCCGCCCTCCAGCGCCGTGCTGCTTTCGAGCGTCATCGCCGTGATCGGCGCGCGCTCGCCGGACTCGGCTTCGGTCGAATCGAACACGCTGGGTGCCCCCTTGGCGCCGTCCACGGCCGGACATAGAACGAGGTTGAACTCGTCGACCAGACCCGCGCGCAGAAACGCGCCGTTGGCGCCGCCGCCGCCCTCGAGCAGCAGGCGCTTCACGCCGAGCTCCTGCGCGACGATCTCCAGCACGCGTGAGAGATCGAGTTTCGACTGGCCGGCGAAGACGTAGGAGACACCCTCGCCGCGCAGGCCCGCGAGATGTGCATCCGACACGGCCTCGGTCAGCACGACGACGATCGGATCGCCGCCGATGTCGGCGCGGCCCCAGCAGATCTTGCCATGGGGATCGAGCACGATGCCGTAGGCCTTGGCGCCGCGTCGCGCGATCCAATGGGTGCGCGGGATTCGCTCCGTGGTCTCGGCCGGATAGGCCGAGCCCTTGGCGAACTCCTGGCCGGTGACGCGGCCGATCAGCCAGGCATCGCCCCCGAGCTGGTCATGCACCTGCTCGAACAGATCGCCCGATCCCTTCGGACGCCAGCGGCTCGGCAATGTCCGGCCGTCGACGCTCGACGCCATCAGGCAGATGACTTCCGGTTTCATGCATCCTCCTTGTCGCCGCTGAACGGGGTCACCGAATATCGCCTCGGCGGCGTTGTCAACGAAACGGCGTGCGTTTCGTTCGATCGCGGCCGCAACGCTCGCCTGCGCCGTCGCTGTAACCGCACGAGTTCCTGCGCTAGTTTCGGGATTGAAACGGAGCCGATCATGGACGCTGCGCCGCGCAGACGAGACGCCATCGGTTTGCGCAGGGCACGGCGCGGTGCCCTGCATGCTGGCCGACAGCATCGCCAACCAGGGCGGCCACGCCGCGCCGTGGCGCTCCGTGTGGATTCGCCGCCTTCCTGGCCTCGCTGGGCGGGGCAGTCGCGCTCGACCTCAAGCGGCTGTTCTTCCTGCTCATCATCATCCCCGTGATCGTGCTGTTCCTCATCGTGTTCGGCGTGATCGGCGGCTGTGTCGTTCGTAGGACGTGCTCGCCGCTGGCCGAAGGCTTGGGTCTCGGCCTGATCCTGGCGTGGTCGCTTGGGGTGTCGTTTCCGATGTTCCCGCCGGGCTAGCGCGCGTTTCCGACGTGTGCGAACGAACGTGCTGTACTACGATCATGAACGCGGACATGAAGCACGCGCTTCGGGCGCGCCGTCGCCCCTTTCCGACCCGACATGCGTCGCCTACGATCCGATGGAGCCAGCATGGCAAAACACCGCATCTACACGACGAGCTTCGCGAGCGTGTACCGATTGTACGTCGCGAAGGCCGAGAAGAAGGGACGCACCAAGGCAGAGGTCGATCAGGTGATCTGCTGGCTGACGGGCTATGGCCAAAACGAGCTTGAGTCCCGGTTGGAACGTCAGACGGACTTCGAGACCTTCTTCGCGCAGGCGCCTGCGATGAATCCCGCGCGGACCTTGATCAAGGGCATGATCTGCGGCGTCCGCGTGGAGGATGTCGAGGAACCGACGATGCGGGAGATCCGCTACCTGGACAAGCTGGTCGATGAGCTGGCGCGGGGAAAGGCAATGGACAAGATCCTGCGCAAGGCATGATCGCAACCCGCGACGCGATCTTCCTCAGTCCTGCTCCTGCCCTGGCGCCTGCCGCAGCATGAAATGGCCGAAGGCGGTGGCGATCGGCTTCGTCGCATCGTCCTGCCAGGCGCGGGCCTCGAAGGCGACGACGCGGCGGCCCTGCTTGACGATCGACGCTGATGCGATGGTGTCGAGCGCACGGCCCGACCTCAGATAGTTGATGGTGAGGCCGACCGGCTTCGGCGGCGCCGTGGCGCCGAGCTCGCGCATCACGGTGACGATCGCCGCGGTTTCGAGAAACGCGCCGGTCATGCCGCCATGGATCGCAGGCAGCACGGGATTGCCGATGATCCGGTGCGAGAACGGCATCACGAGCGTGTCGTTCTCGGCGAAGCGGATGCCGAGGCAGCGCGCGAACGGACTGGTGGGAAACGGCCCCGTCGGATCGTCCGGTGCGTCGAGCGGCGGTGGCACGCCGTCGAAGGCCGCCCGGTCGGTCAGCATGTTGGTGCGGTTGGCGCCAATCATGAAGCAGGCGGTCGCGGTGGCGACCGGTGCGGTCTCCTCCTCCTGATAGGCGGTGGCGCGCACGAACGCGATCGAGCGGGTGACGCGGAAGCATACCGCATGGGCCTTGATGTCGAGACCGGGGGTCGCCGGCTTCTGATAGTCGATGCGCAGATCGAGCGTGGCGATCGCCCGGCTGCCGTCGAGCGCGAGTTGCACCGCCATGCCACAGCTCTCGTCGAGCATCGCGGTGACGACGCCGCCATGGATGACGCCGGTCTCGCTGTCGCCGACGAACACCGGACGATAGGGCAAGGTCGACCAGGCCTCGCCGGGCGCGAACCGGTCCATCCTGAGCCCGCTGATATGGCCATAGACCGAGCGGCGCTGCCTGATGGCCTCGGCGAGTTCGTCGAATGCCGGCGGTGTGGCGATGGGCGGAATGTTGGACATGCGCGATTTAGATCACGATCCCGAGGACGCACGAAGCCTTTTCCGACTGATCCGGATTGTGTGCCGGCGATCCAGGCCGGATCATCGCCGTCCCTGCATCCGCACGATTGAGCGCCGCCGATCGTGCTCACGACTCAAGGCTGCGAGCCTGCATTCCCGCAAAACTACGTGGATGAAATGTTCTGCCGGCGCGGCGCGCTTAGAACATTGGCAACCTTAATATGATCATAATTGCCGCCATCAAATCCCGGAGACCTGTCGATGCGCAGACCCACCAAGACGCCGGACGCCCCGCCGAGCAGCGGCACGGCCTCTCTACGAATTGTCCTGAGCCTGGCGCTCGCAGCCAGCGCCGGTGCGATGTGGTGGAGCAGCGGCGGCGCCAACAGCTTCTCCTTCGGGACCGGAGCGCCTTCGCTCGAGACCCGCGTCGCCACGCTGACATCGGAGCTGGCGCAGCTCAAGGCCGAGACCGCCCAGTTGCGCGACCGCCAGAGCGACACCTCCGGCGAGCTTCTGCAATTGCGCGCCAGCCTCACCACGGCCGAAACGGGCCTGGCCGCCTTGCGCACCACCGCCGACGAGACCGAGGCGCGCCGCCGCGATACGGCCGACAAGATCGAGTCCGATCTCGCGCTGCTGAAGCGCCAGACGATCCGCCTCCGCGGCGCCCAGGAAGATGCGGCGACCGAGCTGAGCGGGCTGCGCACCGCGGCCGCGAACAGCGACGTCACCATCGAGCAGCTCCGGACCTCCACCGGCGAGATGCGTCAGCAGTTGGCACGCATCGAGACCGCTCGCGAGGCGACCAGCTCGATCTCCCGCAGGCCTCACCGTGTCAGGCGCGTGGCGCGCGCGACCGAAGCGCAACATGAGCCGCAGCCTTTCCTGATGCAGTGGCCCGGCGTCATCCCCGCAGGTCGCAACTGATTTGAAGTGCCATCCGGCCTGACCCGCGAACCCAGTCAGGCATCAGGCCGGCTGGTCACCACCAGCCCGGCTGCACCGGCCGGTAATAGGTCGGAGGCGGACCGCGACGGCGCGGCGCCGCGACGGGCTGGCCATCCCAGCTGCGCTGGAAAAAGCTGCCGAAGCCATCGTCATATTCGTCGCCGCTGGCAACGTCGACATTGGTCGTCGGCCGGCGCGTGATGAAGCCGCCCTGCGGCTGGTTGCTCAGCACCGCGACGAACTCGGTCCGATAATTGGTCTCGCTCGACAGCGGCTCGTCCGAGACGATGATCGAGGAGCGCGGCACGGCCGTCGGCGCGATCCGGGCGAGCACGTCCTTCGGAATGGTGATGCGGTCGAGCGCGTCCTTGGCGGTGTCGCCGTCGTCGATGGTCACCGCCGTCCAGCGCAGCCCCGCGCCGTTCTGTGCCACTGCGGTGAACACATGCGTTCCGATCGGCCGGTCGGGATCGCGGATGGTCACCGGCGCCTCGATCGAGGTGTCGAACACCTCGCCGCCGCCGTCGGGGGCCGGCTTGTGCGTGTTGCGCCTGACATAGAGCATCTGCGTGGAACGGCTGATATAGACCGAGACCGGCTCGGTCGCGAGCCTGGCGTCCGTCGCAGCCTTGCTCGTATCGACCTTCCTGGCCGCAGCCGCCTTGGCGGCATCCTTGGTCGAGGTCGCCGCAGCGAGCTTCGCGGTCGCGTCCGACTTGGCGGCCTCGAGCTGCGCCGCCGCGTCGGTCGCCTTGGCGGCGGCCTTCTGCTTCGCATCCTCGGCCAGCGTCCTCGCCTGATCGGTCTTGGCGGCGGCCAGCTTCCTGTCGGCGAATTTGAGCTCGGCCTCGCTGCGCACCTTGGCCTGCTCCAGCTTGCGCAAGGACGCCTTCAGAGCCTTGGCCTCGCGCTCGGCCGCGGCAGCCGCCGCCTTGGCCTCGTCGGCGAGCCTGGCGGCGTCCTCGGCTTCGCGGCCGAGCGTCGCGGCGCGCGAGGGCACCGCGGCGAGCGCCTCTGCGGTCGGCACGAACAAGGCGGGATGGGAGAACTCGACCGGCGCCGGGTCACCGGGCGCGATGATCACCCGCATGCCGATCCAGGTCCGGTCGAACAGCTTCTCGGCAAAGCCATAGGGCATGCGGACGCAGCCATGCGAGGCGGCATAGCCGGGCAGCGGCCCGCCATGCAGCGCCACCCCGTTCCAGGTGATGCGCTGCATGTTCGGCATCCAGGCGTCGTCATAGAGCGTCGAGCGGTGGTCCTTGTCCTTTTCCAGCACGGCGAACACGCCGGCCGGCGTCTCGCGGCCGGAGACACCGGTCGACACTGGCGCCCGCCAGATCCAGCCGTCGGCGTCGTAGAACGTCACCTTCTGGGCCTTGATCGATACGATCGCCATGATCGGATCGCCATGCGCGCGCGGCGCCGTCGCTTCGGTCGCCGGCGCGGGGCGCGCCTGCCGCGCGTTGGCCGCGGAGCTGGGCATCGCCAGTGCCGCCAAGGCCGCAAGGGTCATCAAGACCGGTCCGCGACGCCGCATCGCTGCAAGGTTCTGAGCCGCCGTGGATCGTGTCACCATGCCTTGTCCCGATTCGTCATTGCTGTTCCGCCCGCGCCGGCGCGATCGGCGCAGGACGATCTATACGCTCGATCAAGTCTTGGGGTGAAGTGAGGCGAAGAAGCGTCCCCGAGTCACGAGGCCCTCGCCGCAATTGCGTCAGGCTCAGGCAACAAATTAGACTCAAAGCACGCCCGCCTGCCTCTCATCGCTGGAACCCAACGACCCTCATCCAATCACCCGCCGGTTGCCCATCGCTTAACGCCGAGCAGGCCGACGGGGTCCGTCGCAGAGGTCCCCTAGCAATTCGCCGACCACAAGGCGCTCGCGTTCCTGAAGCCCGATGCACGAGCGCCGAGCGTCACGGGAGATCGACCTCAAACCTGCTTCTCGAAGAACAGATCCGGATACGGATCGTCGTTGAAGCGGTCGATCTCGGTCCAGCCGGTGCGGCGATAGAGCTGGACGGCCTCGGTCAGCGCGCTGTTGCTGTCGAGACGGAGCGTCGTGATCGACAGCTTTCGCGCGGCGTCCTCGGCCGCATCCATCAGCCGCCGGCCGAGGCCAAGCCCGCGCGCCGCGGGCGCGACCCACAGCCGCTTGATCTCGGCGACATCGCCGCCGCTGCCCTTCAGCCCGACGCAGCCGAGCGGCAGGCCGTCGGACAGCGCCACGAAGAAAGCCCCGCGCGGGGGCGTCATGTCGGCGGCGTCGGGATCGCGCGACAGCGCGACGTCGTAGCCGCGTTCGAAGCGGCGTGACAGCTCGGCGTAGTACTCGCCGAGGCAGTAGCGCGACTGCTCGCCGCGCGGATCAACCTCGTCGATGGCGATGCGGCTGCGTCCCAGCGCGGCCGCAACCAGGTCCATCGCCGCCAAAAGCGCCTCGGGCTGGCCGTGACGCGCCAGCATCGATTCGGCCTGGGCGTTGGAGAGCGTCTCATAGGCCTCGAATTCGCGCCGGCCGGCGGCCGTGAGCCTGGCGATGCGGCGGCGTGCGTCGTCGGGATGCGGCCTGGTCGTCACCAGCCCCTCCTCCTCCAGGCTGCGCAGCAGCCGGCTCATCAGCCCGGAATCGAGCGCGAGATAGTCGCGCAGATCGGCGACGTCGCTGCGGCCATGGCCGATCGCATTGAGCACGCGGGCCGCCCCGAGCGGCCGCCCGCGCCCGAGAAACGAGGTGTCGAGCGCGCCAACCTCCGAGGTGACGGCGCGGTTGAAGCGGCGGACGCGAGAGATGGGGTCGAGCATGATATCTGACTTTAGTCAGATATTTTCTGCTGTCAATCGTCCGGGCCCGTGTTGCCCGCACTGTCATCATCCGCCACCGGGTCTCACCTTCGGCGAGCCCAATGACAGGCTCCGGCGGATGACCCAGCACGCCGCGGCGTCTCGATTGCCCACGACCGTCTCTGGAATACTGGATCGTCCGCCGTCGCGGGCGATGACGGAGAGACGATCGGCAGCATCTTGTTGGCTAAGACAGAGGCACACATACGAGGCGGCTCAAGCGCCGGCACCAACGCGCACTAAGCATCCCAAACAAAAAGGGCGGCCCAGCCGCCGGCCGAAGCCGGATGCCGGACCGCCAGGTTTTCCCCGGGAGGAACTCAGTTCAGAAGCTTGGCGACGTTGTCCTTGGTGACGAGATCGAGGCCGGTGTAGATCACGTCCGGCACCTTCTCGCCCTTCTTGATCGCGAGCAGCGTGTCCATCGCCTTCTCGCCCATCTCGAACGGACGCTGGCCGGTCAGCGCGTTGGAATAGCCGTCACGCAACAGTTCGAGCTGCATCTTGAGCGTGTCGGCGACGACGAGGGTCAGCTTGCCGGCGTCGATGTCCTTGCGGTTCTTGTTGACGAAGGCCTTGTAGCCCTCGGGCGCGAACATCGGCCAGCCGCCGATCGGCACGATGGCGCCGAGATCCGGCGTCGCGGTGCGCAGATCGGCCATCTGCTGCACGGCGAGCGCGGGATCGTCGTTGCAGAAGGTCGGCGAGCCCGCCACCTCCGTCCACTTCGAGCCCTTCAGCGCCTCACGCACGCCATCGACGCGCTCGGCGAGGTTCTTGGCGCCGGGGCCGCCGGAGACGACGGCATATTTGCCGCCGTCGGGTCGGAGCTGCAGCAGCTGCTTGCCGAGCGCCAGCCCGAAATCCTTGTTGTTGGTGCCGATATAGGCGATGCGCTTGGAGCCCGGCGCATCGGCATCGAAGGTGATCACCGGAATGCCGGCGGCGGTCGCCGCCTCGATCGACTTCGTCATCGCGGCGACGTCGGCCACCGAGATCGCCAGGCCGTCGACCTTCTGCGTGACGAAGTCCTGGATGATCTGCGCCTGCGTGGCCGGCTCGTGCTCGACCGGACCCTTGTAGATGCACTCGACGTTGCCGAGCTCCTTGGCGCGCTTCAGGCAGCCGTCGCGCGCGACGTCGAAGAACGGATTGTTCATCGCCTTCGGCACGATGGCGAAGCGGTATTTGGTCTCGGCCTGCGCCGGGGCCAGCATGATCGCGAGCGATGCGACCGCATAGAGCAGCTTCTTCATGGGTTTCCCTCCTCCATGTCTATCCCTGATGATTGTCTGCTCCGGGTGAGGATAGACGCGCTTGTCATCCCGGCCAGTATTCGTCACAGCAGGCGTGCGCGGATACGATCCACCAGCACGGCGGCGATGATGATCACGCCGACCAGAGTCTGCTGCCAGTAGGAGTTGACCTGCGCCAGCACCAGCCCGTTCCTGATCACCTCGAGCAGCACGCAGCCGACGATGGCGCCGAGCGGTCCGCCGAGACCGCCGGCGAGGTTGGCGCCGCCGATCACGGCCGCCGCGATCACGTTGAGCTCATAGGACGTCGCCATGTTGGCGGGCGCGGAGCCGAGCCAGCCGGAGATGATGATGCCCTGCAGGCCGGCGGCGAGCGCGCCGATCACATAGACCTCGATCTTCACGCGGGGCACCGAGACGCCGGTCAGCTCCGCCGCCTTCTCGTTGCCACCGATCGCGAACACGTGGCGGCCGAACGCGGTGTGGTGCAGCACCAGCGCCATCACCAGCGCCAGCGCGATCAGATAGATGAAGGGCGCCGGCACGCCGTAGACATCGCCCTGCGTCAGCGCATAGAAATAATCGGCGTCGGGGCCGCCGGGGAAGCTGCCCTTGCCGTTCGAGATCACGTAGCTGAGACCGCGCACGATCGACAGCATGCCGAGCGTGGTCACGAACGGCGACAGCCCGAGCAAGGCGATGCAGACGCCGTTGATCAGGCCGACGACGAGCGAGACCGCAAGGCCTGCCAGCACCGAGACGATCAGGATCAGGCCGGGCACGTTGGCGACCACGGTCTTGCCGTCCGCGGCGAGATGCACGAACAGCGATGACAGCGGCATCCCCGGTGTCGACAGCGTCGTCATCACCATCGAGGTGATCATCGCCGCGAAGCACATCATCGAGCCGACCGACAGGTCGATGCCGCCAGTGATGATGACGAAGGTGATGCCGAGCGTCGCAATGGCGATGAAGGAAAAGTTCTTGGCGACGTTCTGCAGATTGCCCTCGGTCAGGAAATAGGGACTGGCGAAGCTCATCACGATGATGAGGGCGATGAGCGCCAGCGTGACATAAGCGGTCTGCGAGGCGAACACGCCGCGGTGCCACCATCTGATGGCGCCGACATTGGTGAAGGTGACTTCGGTGCCGGCGGAGCGGGTCTCGGATGGAACGGACATCACGCCGCCTCCTTGGCGCCGGTGATCAGCGCAGTCACTTCCTCGGGGCTGGTCTCGCCGACCGGCTTGTCGGCCTTCTTCTCGCCGCGACGCATCACCACGACGCGATCGCACACCGCGAAGATGTCGGGCATGCGGTGCGAGATCAGGATGACGGCGATGCCCTGCTCCTTCAGCCGATGGATCAGGCTCAGCACCTGCTCGACCTGGCGCACCGAGATCGCCGCGGTCGGCTCGTCCATCATCACGAGCTTGGCGTTGGACAGCCGCGTGCGCGCGATCGCCACCGCCTGGCGCTGGCCGCCCGACATGTCCTTGACCAGATCATGCGGGCGTGTCTCCGAGCGCAGCTCGCGGAACAGCTCGAGCGCGCGCGCCTCCATGCCCTTGTGGTCGAGCAGCACCAGCGGGCCGAAATTGCGCTTCAGCTCGCGACCGAGAAACACGTTGGCGGCGGCGGTGAGATTGTTGGCGAGCGCCAGGTCCTGGTAGACGACCTCGATGCCGACGCTGCGCGAATCCATCGGACGATGGAAATGCACCTCGCGGCCGCCGAAACGGATGGTGCCCTGGCTCGGCGGAAAATTGCCGGCGATGATGCGCACCAGGGTGGACTTGCCGGCGCCGTTGTCGCCCATCAGGCCGACGACCTCGCCGGCGTCGATCGAAAGATCGACGCCGTGCAGCGCGCGGATCGCGCCGAACTGCTTGCCGAGGCCCTTCAGCTCCAAGACTGGCTCCAAGACTGGCTGCGCGGCGGTGCTCATCACGGCTCGCTCAGCCTCATTCGTCATCGTGCGCAGGCTGCTGTCATCAGACATAGCGATTCACCACGCTTTCGAGATATTCCTGCCGGCCGGAGCGCGGCTGCGGATCGAGGCCGGTGTTGACGGCGCGGTCGGCGAGTTCGGCGAGCGAGCGGCGGCCAGCGAGGATCGCCTGTCCCTCCTCGCCGTCCCAGCCGGCGTAGCGCTGCGCGAGCGGCGCCGTCAGGGCACCGTCCTCGAGCATCTGATCGGCGGCGATCAGCGCACGCGCGCAGGCGTCCATCGAGCCGACATGGGCGTGCAGCAGATCATCCGGATCGATCGACTGCCGGCGGATCTTGGCATCGAAGTTCAGGCCGCCCGTGGTGAAGCCGCCGCCCTTGAGCATGTCGTGGAACACCAGCGCCAGCTCCGGCACGTTCATCGCGAACTGGTCGGTGTCCCAGCCCAGCAGATCGTCGCCGCGGTTGATGTCAAGCGAGCCGAACACGCCGAGCGCCTGCGCCAGCGCGATTTCGTGCTGGAACGAGTGGCCGGCGAGGATGGCGTGGTTCTGCTCGATGTTGAGCTTGACGTCGTCGAGCAGATCGTAGCGCCGCAGGAAGCCGTAGCAGGTGGCGACGTCGAAATCGTACTGATGCTTGGTCGGCTCCTTCGGCTTCGGCTCGATCAGCAGCGGCCCCTTGAAGCCGATCTTGTGCTTGTGCTCGACGACCAGCGAGACGAACCGGCCGAGTTGGTCGAGCTCGCGCTTCATGTCGGTGTTGAGCAGCGTCTCGTAGCCCTCGCGGCCGCCCCACAGCACGTAGTTGGCGCCGCCGAGACGATGCGTCACCTCGAGTGCGGCACGCACCTGTCCCGCCGCGTAGGTGAACACGTCCGGATCGGGATTGGTCGCGGCGCCCGCCATGTAGCGGCGGTGCGAGAACAGGTTGGCCGTGCCCCACAGCAGCCGCACTTTCGCACTCGCCATCTTCTGCTCGAACAGGTCGGCGATGGCGTTGAGATTGGCGACCGACTCCTTCAGCGTCGCGCCTTCCGGCGCGGCGTCGACGTCGTGGAAGGTGAAGAACGGCACGTCGAGCAGCCGGAACAATTCGAACGCGACGTCGGCCTTGGCGCGCGCCAATGCCAGCGCATCATCGCCGTGCTGCCAAGGCCGCAGGAAGGTCTCGCCGCCGAACGGATCGCTGCCCGGCCAGCAGAACGAATGCCAGTAGCAGACCGCGAAGCGCAGATGATCCTCCATCCGCTTGCCCCGGATGACGCGATCCTTGTCGTACCAGCGGAACGACAGCGGGCTGCGCGACTCGGGCCCGCCATAGGTGACGGTTGCGCCGGTCTGGAAGAAGGGAGCCTGGACGTTCACGAGGGTTTACTCCTTGAGAGCGGGATAGAGCTTGCGCCATTGCGCGTAGGCGGCGTCGTATGCCGCGCGCTGCGTGGCGCGGGGTTCGAAACTCTGCAGCCGCTGCGGCTTGCGGCAGACATCGGCCGGTGCTGCGCCGGTCGCGGCGAGACGGCCGAGCCGCGCGGCGCCGATGGCGGCGCCGACCTCGCCCTCCTCGACCCGGTGCACGGTGACGCCGAGCACGTCGGCCATGATCTGTGCCCACAACAAGGAGCGCGAGCCGCCGCCGACCAGATCGAGCTCTTTGATCGGCTGCGCGCTACGCGCGAGCGCGGCGAACATGTCGCGTGAGGCAAACGCCACGCCCTCAAGCACCGCCTGCACGAGATCACCGCGGCCAGCGGCGCTGCGCAGGCCGACGAAGGCGCCGGCGGCATGGGCATCGTTGTGCGGGGTGCGCTCGCCGTCGAGATAAGGCAGGAACTGCACCGGGCTCGGACGCTCGACGCGCGTGCCGAGCGGCGCCAGCAGCGCGGCTTCCGGCGTCTCGAGAATGCGCGCCAGCCACGCCAGCGAGGCCGCGGCCGACAGCATGACGCCCATCTGATGCCACAGCCCGCCGAGCGCGTGGCAGAACGCATGCACGGCCGCTTCCGGCGCCGGCGCGAAGCGGTCGGTTACCCGGAACAGCACGCCTGATGTGCCGAGCGACAGGAAGGCATCGCCAGGCCGGATGGCGCCGAGTCCGATAGCGCTCGCCGCGTTGTCGCCGGCGCCGCCTGCGATCACGACATCAGCGCCCATGCCCCAGCGCCGCGCCAGTTCGGGCGACAACACGGCGCTCCGCTCATTGCCCTCGACCAGGTGCGGCATGTGATCGAGACCGAGCCCGGTCGCCGCCAGCAATTTCTCCGACCAGCGCCGCGCGCCGACGTCGAGCCACAGGGTGCCGGCCGCATCCGACATGTCCTCGACCATCTCGCCGGACAGCCGATAGCGCACATAGGCCTTCGGCAGCAGCACCGTCGCGACCTCTGCAAAGATCTTCGGCTCGTGCTTCGCCACCCAGACGAGCTTCGGCGCGGTGAAGCCGGGCATCGCGAGATTGCCGGCGATCGTGTGCAATTCGGGGCAGCGGCGTTCGAGCTCGGCGCATTCGGCTTGCGAGCGGCCGTCATTCCACAGGATCGCGGGACGCAGCGGCCGGCCGTCGCGACCAAGCAAGGTCGCGCCGTGCATCTGGCCGGACAAGCCGATGCCGCGCACCGCTGACGTCTCACGCGGACGCTCACGCGCGAGATCATCGACCGCGCCGATGACGGCCTCGACCCAATGATCCGGATTCTGCTCGGACCACAGCGGCTGCGGATGCGACAGCGACAGCGGACGCGAGGCGTTCGCGATCAGCGCGCCCGTCTCGTCCTCCAGCACGGCCTTCACGCCGGATGTGCCGACATCCAGTCCGAGAAACACGACTCCACTCCTCCCACACGGACCGCCAGGCGCCTCGGCGATCTGCGTCGCCTCGAAACCAGCGCCT
The DNA here is from genome assembly GCF_032377735.1 of Bradyrhizobium sp. SZCCHNRI3043. NCBI lineage: Bacteria > Pseudomonadati > Pseudomonadota > Alphaproteobacteria > Hyphomicrobiales > Nitrobacteraceae > Bradyrhizobium > Bradyrhizobium sp. SZCCHNRI3043. Next base: position 1,657 of record NZ_JAUHID010000034.1, on the reverse strand, counting down.
CGGTCGTTTCTCATTCCGTGTTCGGGCCGACCGCGTCACCGCGGCCATCCGCTCACGGCAGATTGTCCCGCATCACGATGTCGATGCGGATCGTCTCCTGTTCGCTCAGGATCGGCTCGCCGCGCGCCAGCGCCAGGAGCACGCGCACGGCAGAACGCGCCTCGTGTCCCGGGTTCTGCGAAATCGCCGCATCCATCACGCCGTTCAACAGCAGCTTGCGCGTCAGCGCCGTCACATCATGGCCGACGAACACGATGTCATCGGCCCGCCCCGACTCGGTCAGCGCCTTGGCGACGCCGGCCGTGCCAGCGCCGACATTGTAGAGCCCGACGATGTCGCGATACTCGGTCAGCAGCTCACGCATGAGGTGCTCCGAGCGATCGTCCACATCATGCCCCTCAGCAACCGGCAAAACCTCAAGTTGCCGAAACTCCGCCGCGAGAACCTGGCCGAAGCCGAAGATGCGCTCGGCATGATCGCGCAGGCCTTGCGAGCCGGCCATGATCGCGACCCGCCCCGCCCTGCCGCCGGCGAAGCGTCCGACCAGCGCACCCGCGGTGCGGCCAGCGGCGATGTTGTCGATGCCGACATAATGATGCCGCCGCGACGACGGCACGTCGGAGACCAGAGTCACGACCTTGGCGCCGGACTCGACGAGATCATTGATCGCGGCGCGCACGCTCGGATGGTCGAGCGCCACCACCGCCGCACCGTCTACGCGACCGACCAGATCTTCGAGCTTGCCGGCCAGCACAGCCGGATCGAACACGTCCGTCGTGACGACATCGACCGAGAGCCGGCGCGCGGCCATCCAGTTCGCCAACTCGCCGAGATGCGCCTGAATCTGCTGCATGAAGGGATTGGCACCGGACGGCATCACGAAGGCAAAACGCCGCGAGCGGGCACGGGCGAGTTCGGAGGCCGCCGCATGCGGCTGGAACGCACTGCGCGCCATCGCATCCTTGACGCGTCGCACCGTGTCCGGGCGCACGCCCGGCCGGTTGTGCAGCACGCGGTCGACGGTGGCGAGGCTCACGCCCGCCTGCCGCGCAATATCCCGCAATGTCAGCGGCGCGTTCATGCTCCTCCCCTTTGGGTTGAGGACCATAGCGCGGTTTTTGAGGTGCGCAACTCATTTTTCGGGGCGCGCGGGGAGGCCGACAGACTTTAGCAGTTGGCGCTAATCCAACAGCGCGCCCCGATCATCTGTCCGCCGATCTCGAGCTGAGCGAAGTTGTACCAGCGAAACACGGCGTCATCCTCCAAGCGGCCGCGGAGCGGTGACGGGGCTGACGGTCGCGTGTTCGATCAACATACTGCATCCTGCTCATGGGGCTCGCGGGCAGCCGACGTTCCTGCGCGGCATTGAACGCGATCTGCCCGGCCCCCTTCGAAAATTTTCCGCTTATCAGAAAATTTTTCTTTCGCCTTATCGGAAAATGTGCTTATCTCCGGCCATCCCGCCTCAACGAGAGGGGCGTTGCGCGCGATCGTCACGACACGCGAGGCGGGGATGCGGTGGCCGCGAGAGTTCGAGCAAGCTCGCGAGAGCATGCGGACGAGCGATCTCTTGCGGACGTGAAGTCGCAGCGTCCTGACACCCCGATGCTGGTGTTACGTTCGCGACGGCGCTCGAGGCGCCGCGCGGATCATGGTG
>NZ_JAUHID010000033.1:0-27161 GCF_032377735.1 Bradyrhizobium sp. SZCCHNRI3043 | reverse complement strand
GCCGTGATCTCGTCGCAGATCACCAGGCGCGGTCGCGCCGCAAAAGCACGCGCGATCGCGACGCGCTGCTTCTCGCCGCCGGATAGCTGGTGCGGCCAGCGCATCGCATAGGACGCTGGCAGCCGGACCTGATCGAGAAGGCGCGGCACTGAGGCGACATCACCGCCGTAGAGCCTCAAGGGACGCGACAGGATCTCGCCGATGCGGTGACGCGGATTGAGCGAGGAATCCGGGTGCTGGAACACGATCTGAACATCGCGACGATAGGCGGAATTCATGTCGCGGGCCCCGCGCAGCATCCGGCCGTCGAAACTGATGGTACCGTCGAAGCGGGCGAGCCCGGTCAGGGCGCGCGCCATGGACGATTTCCCCGAGCCGGATTCGCCGACGAGGCCGACGATTTCGCCTGCGCGGATGTCGACATCGACGGCCTTGGTTGCCGGTGGTGGCGACGCGCGGAACAGGCTGGCCCGGCCGTAATGCACCTCGATGCCACGCGCCTCAAGCACCACGGCAGCGCCCGGCTGATCATTCACGAGCCGCCGCTCCGGACGCGGCACCGCGGCGATGAGTGCCTTGGTATAGTCGTGCTCCGGCGTCCGAAATATATCAGATGCCCCCGCCTGCTCGACGACGCGGCCGTGCCGGATCACCGCGACGCGATCGGCGACGCGGGTCATCATCGCGAGATCGTGCGAGATGTAGAGCGCAGCGACGCCCGTTTCCGCGCGCAGGCGCGCGAACAGCTCGATGATACGGGCACCGGTGATGACATCGAGCGCTGTCGTGGGCTCATCGAACAGGATGACATCGGGCCGGCAGCCGAAGGCCGTCGCGATGATCACCCGCTGCTTCTCGCCGCCGGAGATCTCGTGCGGATAGCGCCGCAGCACCGCCGCGGGGTCACGCAGCTCGACATGGCCGAGCAGCTCGATCGCGAGATCCCTGGCGGCCCGCGCGTTCAGACCGCGATGACGCATCAGCGTCTCGGTGATCTGATGGCCGATGGTCAGTGTCGGATTCAACGCGGTCGACGGGTCCTGGAACACCATGCCGATCCGGCGGCCCCGCACCTCGGTGAGTTGCTTCGGGCTCAGAGACCGCAGGTCGATATCGCCGAGGCGCAGCGATCCCGAGATCTCGCGGGCATTGGCCGGCAGATGCCGCATCAGCGCCCAGGCCAGCGAACTCTTGCCGGAGCCGGATTCGCCCACGAGGCCGAGCACCTCGCCCGGCGCGATCTCGAGTGACACGTCGCGCAGCACCTCGACGGCGCCCGCCGATGTGACGTAGTCCAGCCCGTAATTGGTGATGGCGAGCGCCGGCTTCATCGATCGTCCCGCGGATGCAGCGCGTCGCGCAGCGCATCGCCGACGAGATTGAAGGCGATCGCCGACAGCGCGATCGCCGCCGAGGGCGCGATCAGGATCCACGGCGCCTGGTGCATGTATTGCCGCGCATCGGCCACCATCAGCCCCCATTCGGATGCCGGCGGCTGCGCTCCCAGGCCAAGGAAGCTCAGCGTAGCGAACAGCATCACCGCAAACGACACCCGGATCGTGGCCTCGATGATGATCGGGCCCATCACGTTGGGAAGCATTTCGCGAAAGATGATCTGCGATGCCGCCTCGCCGCGCGCGATGGCGGCCTTGACGTAGTCCTGATTGCGCACCGCAAGCGCCACGGAGCGCGTGACCCGCGCCATGCCAGGCGCAAACGCAAAGCCAATCGCGATCACCGCGTTGACAGCCCCATTGCCGAGCGTGCTGACCAGCAGCAGCGCCATGAGGAGACCGGGAATGGCCATCACAGCATCGTTGGTGCGCATGATGAATTCGTCGGCCTTGCCGCCGAGATAGGCCGATGCGACGCCTATCACGGCGCCCATCGCGCTGCCGGCGAGCGTCGCCGCGAGCGCCATCGGAACGGTGGCGCGCGCGCCGGACAGCAGGCGGCTCAGCACGTCGCGGCCGAACTGGTCGGCGCCCAGCCAGTTCTGCCATCCCGGCGGGCGGAAACGGCCGAGAAAATCCATCTTCTCCGGCCCATAGGGCGCGAGCCACGGGCCGAGGATGCAGACGATGGCGAGGGCAACGAGCAGCATCACGCTGATCGCCCCCTGCGGCTTGCGGATCATCCTGCCGAACAGCTCAGTCATAGCTGATCCGTTTGTCGAGCAGCGCGTAGACGACATCCGCCAGCGTGTTGGTGATCGCGTAGGTGACCGCCATGATCATCGCGCCGGCCTGGATCGACGGCAGATCGCGGGTGGTGATGGCGATCATCAATGCGCGGCCGATGCCGGGGATGGCGAAAATCTCCTCGATGACGATGATGCCCCCCAAGAGATAGCCGACGTCGAGCGCGACGATGGTGATGACCGGCAGCAGCGCGTTGCGCATCACGTGCCGCACCAGCACCGTCCGCTCGGGCAGGCCCTTCAGCCGCGCCGCGCGAACGTAGTCGGACTGCAGCACGTCCAGCGTCTCCGAGCGCATCATGCGCATGACATGCGCGACGAGAATCACCGAGACCGTCAGGACCGGAAGGATCAGATGGCGTAGCGCCAGCCCGGCATCCTCCAGCGGCGACACGTAGCCGGTCGCCGGCAGCCATGGCAGGATGTCGGTCAGCAGCAGCGCCAGCACGGTTGCGGTGACGAATTCCGGCAGCGAGACCCCGAGATAGGCGATCACGCTGGTCGTCGTATCCGTCGGCCGGCCCTTGCGGAGCGCCGCGAAGATTCCGAGCGGGACTGCGATCAGAAGAGTGACGACGAGCGCGCCAGCTGCCAGCAGCAGAGAGCGCGACAGCGCCGTCAGCATCTCCGGCGCGACCGACAGGCCGGTGCGCATGGAGACGCCGAAATTGCCCGTGGCCGCGTGCGCGACCCAATGCGCGAATTGCAGCCAGACCGGATCGTCGAGCCCGAGCCGGCTGCGAACGGCTGCCAGCGCCTCTGGCGAGGCGTTCTCGCCAAGCAGCGTCTGCGCGGCATCAGCCGGCAGCGCCTGCGTGATGGCGAACACCAGCACGCTGACGATGACGACCGTGTAGACCATCAGGAGCAGCCGCCGTAGCAGCCAAGCGAATGACACCGCTCGGATCCTGCCTCAGCTGCGCTTGGGCGCGCCGGCGCCGAGCGAGACGAGATCGAGCCGGAACACCGACCCACGCGGATGCAGCTGGTAGCCTTCCACATAGGCGCGCTGCGCCGCCAGGATGTCGAAGAAGACCGGAATGACCGACGGCACCTCCTCGCTCATCATCGTCTGGGCCCGCGCATAGAGCGCGGCACGATTGGCATCGTCGGTCTCGCTACGCGCCGCATTGACGATCTCGTCGAAGCGCGCATTGTTCCAGCGCGTCTCGTTCCAGGCCGCATCCGAGGTATAGAGCAGCTTGAAGATCGCGTCGGCGGTCGACTGCATGTTGTAGAAGCCGACGTAGAAATTGCCTTTCTTCCAGACCTGATCGAGATAGGTTGCGTGCGGCATCGTCTGAACGTTGATGCGGAAGCCGGCGGGCGCCGCCATCTCACGGATCGCAACGCCGAGCTGCGTGCGCGTGTCCGGCTTGTCGGATGCCACCATCGTCAGGTCGATGCCGGAGGGATAGCCGGCATCGGCGAGCAATTGCCTGGCTCTGGCGATGTCGGGCTTCTTCAGTTTGCTGTCCTGATAGAACCGGTAGGCGGGGCTCAGCGGCGTGTCGTTGCCGGGCGTGCCATAGCCGCCGGCCACAAAGCCGGCCATGGCCTCGCGATCGATGGTCAGCGCCAGCGCCCGGCGCACGCGAACGTCGTTGAACGGCTTCTGGTCGCAGCCCATGTTGACGTTCAGAAACTGCCCCGAGGGGATCCGCACCGCCTTGACGCCGCTGGCCTTGCCGAGCCGCTCATATTCGCCGGGCGTGGTCGACAACATGAGATCGATGTCGCCCGAAATCAGAGCCGATGCCTCGGCGGTGCGGTCGGGATAGACGAGGATCTCGACGCGATCGAGTGAAGGCCGCGCGGGATCGTAATAGACCGGGTTGCGCTCGACGACGATCTTGCGGTCCGGCTCATAGGACACGAGCTTGAACGGCCCTGAACCATTCGCCTTTGTGGCGAGGCTGGCGAGATCGGCGGCAACGACTTTCGCAGGCACGATGCGCGCATTGTTGTAGGCGAGCGCGACCGGAAAATCGGCGAAGGCAACCGATAACGTGAACCGCACGGTCGACGCATCTACGGCGGCGACATCCTTGATCGGGCCGACATTGGTACGCGCCGGTGACGCGGTCTTCGGATCGAGGATCGCCTTGAAGGTCGCGACGACATCCTCCGCCGTCAGCGGCGAGCCGTCGTGGAAGCTGAGATTGGGCCGCAGCTTGAACGTCCACTCGGTGAGCCCCGCGCCGGCCTGCCACGACAACGCGAGGTCCGGCTCGACCGACATGTCCGGCTTCAACCGGGTCAAGTTGGAATAGAGCAGCTCGGTAATAAGGTATTCCGGATTGACGCGCGCGAGCAGCGGGTGAATGACGGCCGCACCCTGATCGACCGAGATCCGCAACACGCCGCCGCGCTTGGGCGCCTCGGCGGAGAGAGAGACTTGCGGCAGGGCACCAAGCGCGAGCGCGGAGCCGGCAAGGAAATGACGACGAGTCACGGACGGCATCGGGCGAAGTCCTTTTCGGGCGTGATGGCTTCGGGAGAGAGCTCGGGACAGAACTCGGCCGCAAGATAGGCGAGCACCGACTTCGCCAATGCGACGATGTCGGTGAGCGTCGTCGATTCGCCCGGCGCATGGATGCGGCTATCGGGCCTGCCGAGACCCGTGAGCAGCACCTCCTGCAGGCCCGTGGCCTGCTGCACCCAGCCGAAATCGGAGCAGCCGGACGCCCCCCATCGGGCGAAGTCCTCGGCCGCGTAGCCGAAACCGGCCGACAGCGCCTGCTGCCAGCGCGGCCAATGCGGCCCGCCGGGATCGGATGTCGGCATCAGATGACCGGTGAGGATGATCTCGACGTCGAGCATGCCGGCCGCCTGCCGGATCGCCGTTTCGATCTCGCGGCGCGCGGCGGCGAAGTCCTCCTCGGGCGCATAGCGGCGGCACAGGAGAATCTCGACCAGCGAGGGGATCTGTCCGCCGCATTGGCCGCCATGAATAGCCGAGATGTCGAGGCTCGCGGTGAGCGGTCCAGCCGTCTGCGGAGGTGGCGGCAACGTCGATGTCCGCTGCGCGACGAGCGGCTTCAAAGCGGCGAGCGCATTGAGGATCGGCAGGGCCGCCTCGATCGCGTTGGCGCCGGCACGGCGCTGCTCGCCGGCATGGGCCGCCGTGCCGTGAACGCGCACCGTGAGCGTGAACAGGCCGAAGCAGCCGGCCCAGATCCGCGGCATGGCGCTGCCGTTGAAATTCAGAATATGCCCTTCGAGGCGCCCCTGTTCGGCAAGGTAGCGCACGCCGGGATAAAGCCCCGCCTCCTCGTCCGTGCACAGCAGCAGCATCGGATCATAGGCCAGCGACAATCCAGTCTGCTGCGCGGCGCGGAGCGCGAGCAGCGCTGCCGCGACGGATCCCTTCATGTCGGCTGCGCCGAGTCCGGTCAGACGGTCACCGTCGCGGCTCAGTTGCAGCGGATCGGTCGCCCAGCCGGGCGCCGCCGGTACTGTGTCCACATGGAAATAGAGCCCGAGCACCGGTCTGCCGGAGCGGCGCCGTGCGATCAGATTCGTACGCGGTCCGCGCGCGCCCGGTGCGCGCCATAGATCCTCCGGGACAATCACGCGCTCGCAATCCAGCGCCAGCGGCCTAGCGAGCTGCTCCATCACGTCGGCAAAGGCATCGTAGCCGGCGCCCGGCGGAAAGCTGGTATCGACCGCCACCAGCTTCCGCAGGTCCACGACGGCAGTCTCGGCCATGCCGTCGATCGCAGCGAAGGCGCCGGCCAGGCCGGGCTGGCTCCGATCTACTGGAATGCCCTGAGAAATCATTTGCCGTCTGCTCAATCCTATATTCTATATAGAAATAGAATTCACGACGCGGCATTTGTCAATTCCATGAAAAAGGCAGCTGTGGCCAGCAAAGCGGCAGACGGAGTCGGTGCGGGTCCGGGCGCGCTGCCGGTGCCGCTCTACGAGCATGTCAAGCGGCAGATAGCCGAGGCGATCCTGATCGGCGACATGCCGCCGGGCACGGTGCTGCCCGGCGAGGTCGCGCTCGCCAACCAATATGGCGTCGCCGTCGGCACCATCCGCCGGGCGCTGGCCGACCTCACAGCTGGCGGCATGCTGATGCGGCGGCGCAAGACCGGCACGGTGGTGACGGGCCGCGCGTCGCAGCATGGGCTCAGCTTCTTCTTCCAGTACTTCCGCCTGCTCGGCGCGGACGGCAGCCTGCTGCAGTCGCAAGCCGAGGTGCTGTCGGTAACGACCCGCACCGCCGAGCCGGCCGAAGCAGCGCTGTTCGGCGTGGCCGACGGCGAGCCGCTGCTGCATCTTCATCGCATCCGCCGCGTCGCCGGCGCGCCGGTGCTGCATTCGCGGATCTCGATGGTCGCGAGCCGCGTGGCGGGATTTCCGCGCGAGCCGAAGAAGGTCCCTGCCCTGATCTACCGCCATCTGCTCGAGGCCTATGGCCTCCGGATCGCCGCGGTGCGCGAGAAGGTGACGGCCGAGGTCGCCACCAAGGAGGACCGCAAGCTGCTCGGCCTCTCCGCGCCGGCCGCCGTGCTCGTCATCGACGAGGAAGCCTATGACCAGACCGGCGCGCTGGCGATCCTCAGCCAGCACCGCGCCACGACGGCGCAGCACTACTACTCCAACGAGATCCGCTGAGCGGACCTCGGTTCAGCAGCCCCAGCGCAGGGCGGCCGTGTGCACCGGCGCGTCCCACAGCGCCATCGTCGACTCATCGAGCGCGGTGACCGTGAGCGAGCAGCCGGCCATGTCGAGCGAGGTGACGTAGGAGCCGACCAGCCCGCGCGCGATGGCGAGCCCGCGGCCTTCCAGGATGCGCCGCGCCGCATTGGCCATCACGTACAATTCCATCGCCGGCGTTGCGCCGAAGCCGTTGACCAGCAGCAGGCACGGCGTGCCGGACTTGGGCGCGAGATCGGCCAGGATCGCCCCCATCATCTCCTCGGCGATCGCATCGGCCGAGGCCAGCTTGACCCGGCGGCGGCCGGGCTCGCCATGGATGCCGACGCCCATCTCCATCTCGTCGTCACCGAGCGTGAAGGTCGGCTTGCCGGCGGCCGGCACGGTGCAAGAGGTCAACGCCACGCCCATCGACCGCGTGCGCTTGTTGACGTTGTCGCCGAGCGCCTTGAGCGCATCGAGATCGCGCCCCTGCTCCGCCGCGGCGCCAAGCATCTTCTCCACGACCAGCGTGCCGGCAACACCGCGGCGGCCGGTCGAATAGGTCGAGGTCTCGACGGCGACGTCGTCGTCGGTGATGACGGTCGCGACCTTGCCCTCCATCATCTCCGCGGCCATCGCAAAATTCATCACGTCGCCTTCGTAGTTCTTGACGATGAGCAGCGCGCCCGCGCCCGTGTCCACGGCCTGCGCGGCCGCGAGCATCTGGTCCGGCGTTGGCGATGTAAACACCTGGCCCGGACAGGCGGCATCGAGCATGCCCGGCCCGACGAAGCCGGCATGGAGCGGCTCATGGCCGGAGCCGCCGCCGGAGATCAGCGCGACCTTGCCCGGTTTGAGGCTCTTGCGGCGAACGAACTTGTTGTCCTCGCCCAGCGTGACGATGTCGCCATGCACGGCGGCAAAACCCTGCAGGCTCTCGGTCAGCACGTCGGAAACGGCGTTGATCAGCTTCTTCATGGCTTCCCTCCCGGTTCGGCGTCGTCGTTGTTTTCGTTGGCTGAGATCAGCGCGGTGATGCCGCGCGCGACGCCGGTGATGATGCGGTCGGCATGGGCGTTGAGCGCGGGGTCGCCGAAGTCCGGCAGCTCGACCACGAGGCGCCGCATCGGCCGCTGCGCCTCGGCCTCGTCCAGCCGGCCCGGATGCGCGGCGCGGTAGGCGGTCAGAAACGCCTGCTGCTCATGCGGCGAAAAGTGACAGATGTGGAAGATGGTCTCGAGATGCTGCAGCGGGATCGGCGTCGCATAGGCCGGATTGACGATCTGCGAGATGAAGCTGCGATTCTTGCCGATCGCCTCCGCCAACCGCTGCCGTGTGCCGGAGGGACGGCTGTCGATCACCGCGCGCAGGATCGCCTTGTATTCGGCGAGTGGGCTTGCGACCCCCGATGCATCCTGGTCACTCATGCGCCCTCTCCCGCGGCCTTTTCCGTGCCCTTGGCGAGGTCAAGCTCGCGGATCGCCGACTTCACCAGCGGCAGCAAGCCCGGCGCGACTGACAGCGCGCGCACGCCGACCCCAAGCAGCGCCGGAATGGCTCTGACATCCCCGGCGGCGTCGCCGCAGATCGAGACTTCCACGCCCCGCGCGCGACCAGCGCGCACCACATGGGCAATCATCGCCAACACCCCGGGATGCAGCACGTCGGCATAGTCGGCGACCTCGGCGCCGTCACGCGAAGCAGCGGTCGCGTATTGGGTCAGGTCATTGGTGCCGATCGAGAAGAAGTCCGCAGCGAAGTCATGCGCTGCCAACGCAGCAGCCGGCACCTCGACCATCATTCCGAAGGCCGGCGCGGCGAACGCGACGTTGCCGGCGGCCAATTCGGCGAGCACGGCGCGGAGATGGCGACGCGCGACGTCCAGCTCCGCTGCATTGGTCACCATCGGCAGCATCACCTTGAGCGGTCCGAGCGCAGCGGCGCGAGCCAGCGCGCGCAGTTGAACACGGAAGATCTCGGGATGACGCAACGACAGACGGAGGCCACGCAGGCCAAGAAACGGGTTGCTTTCACCATCGATCGTGTAGCCCGGAATCGGCTTGTCGCCGCCCGCGTCGAGCGTGCGGATCGTGACCGGCCGGCCTTCGGCCCAGCGCACGAGCTCGGCATAGGCGTGATATTGCGCCTCCTCGTCGTGAAGCAGGTTGCCGGTGAGAAACTCCGTGCGCGCCAGACCGACGCCATCGCACGCCGCGGCTGGCAGCGCCGTCATATCGCCGGGACCGGAGATGTTGACGAGCACGGAAACGAAGGTGCCGTCGCGCGTCAGTGCCGGTTCGTGCTGCCGCGCCCTTGCCTCCGCCCTGCGGCGCGAGACCGTCTCGTCCTCCGCCCGCGCGGCGGCGACAGAGTGCGCGCTGGGATCGACGATGACGACACCGCGACCGCCATCGACCAGCAAATCCCCTGTCAGCTTGTCCCAATCGTGACCGAGCCCAACCACCATCGGCACGCCGCGGCTGCGCGCCAACATCGCGACATGGCTGGTCGGGCTGCCCTCGCCGAGCGCGATGCCCCCTCCATTCGTCCACTCGATGGCGAGGAAAGCCGATGGCGCCAGATCACGCGCAACGACGATCGCCCCCTTCGGCAACTTGCCGTTCTGCTGCAAGCCAAACAAGTGTCGCAGCACGCGATCCCGGATGTCGGCGAGGTCGCCGGCGCGGGCGCGGAAATATTCGTCCTCGGCGGACTCATACCCCGCCATCTCCTCCGCCATCGCCGCGCGCCAGGCCGCATCCGCAGCGACGCCGCCCTCGATCTGGACGTAAGCCGCCTCGGTCAGCGCATCGTCTTCGAGCAGCGCGAGCTGAAAGCCGATCAGCTCGGCGGCGTCTCCCTCGAGCCTGTCGATCAGCTCGGCCACGGCCTCGCGCGCATGCGCGACCGCTACGGCGAGCGCTTCATGCTCCTCGGCGATCGCCCCTTTCGTCCGGCTGGCGCCCTCCAGCGCATGCAGGATCGCCGCGGGTCCGATGGCCAGCCCGTCCGACGCCGCCCGCCCGAAGATGCGCCGCTCCATCGTCACTCCTCGTCGAACTTGCGGTTCACCAGATCGACCAGCGCGGCGATGGCGGCCTCGGCATCGGTTCCATTGGCGCGCAGGAACAGCGTCTCGCCCTTGGCGGCCTTGACGCGCATGATCTTCACCGGGCTCTTGGCATCGGTCCAGGGCCCGTCGGCCGCGATCGCGACTTCGATGGTCGAAGCAAAGCGCTTGGCGAGCTGGGTCAGCTTGACCGAGGGCCGCGCATGCAGCCCGACCTCGTTGGTCAGCAGCGCATGCGCCTTCGCTTCCTGCATGCCGATCTCTCCACCGTCAGCCATTCTCGTTCCTGCTCATCCGCCCATCAGCTCTTCGGCGGTTGCGCGCACCGCATCGAGCGGCGAGCCGCCGGAGGCTTCCGTCGCCGCCATCACCGCGCCTTCGACCAGCGGCGCGTTACAGATCACGATGCGCTCGCGCCGCTCCTCCGGCATCATCTCCACCGCCATCTCGCTGTTGGTTTCAGCGCCGCCGAGATCGACCAGGATCGCAACACCTGACTCCGACCACGCCTTGTCGATCGCGCCCATGATGGCGCCAACGTCGGTGCCGAGTCCGCCATCGGCATTGCCGCCGACCGCTGCGAGCGGCACGCTGTCACCGACCATCTGCCTGACCATGTCGGCCGCGCCTTCCGCCACCTTGGCGGAATGCGACACGATGACGATGCCGACATTCTTCTGCTCACTCATGATCAGGCCTCATTGAATACGCTGCAGATCGCCTGCACGAGCAGGCTGGACGAGCGCGCGCCGGGATCCATGTGCCCGATCGAACGCTCGCCGAGAAACGAAGCACGGCCGCGGATCGCCAGCATCGGCACGGTCGCGTCGGCGGCTTCGGCAGCGATCGCGGGCAGCCGGGCGGCGAGATCGTCGCCACCGGTCGCAAAAGCTGCCTGCACCGGGATCAAGACGTCGAGCATGGTCTTCTGGCCTGCTTCCGACTTGCCGCGGGCTTTCACGTCCGCAATGGCACGCCCGAGCGCCGCCGCCGCTTCAGCGGCAGATGGCTCTGATGGCAGCACCTTGCCAAGTCCCATCGCCAGCGTGCCGTAGAGCGGACCGGACGCACCGCCGACCTTCATCACCAGCACCATGCCGACCGCCTTCAGCGCCTCGGGAAGAGGCTTGGCTGAAATGTTCTCGACATCGGCGAGAACGGCCTCGAAGCCGCGCTTCATGTTGAGTCCGTGATCGCCGTCGCCGATCGCCGAATCGAGCGCGGTCAGTTCCTCGGCATGCGCGATGATGGCATCGGCCATCGCCATGATCAGCCTGCGCTTGAACGCCTGGTCCATTGTCTATCTCACCCGCTGGCCCGCCCGGTCGAACAGCAGCGGCCGGGTGAACTCGATAGCGACGGCGTCGCCGACTTTCAATTCCGTATCCGGCTCGACCAGGCTGACGATGGTCTGGTCCTGCAGCGTGATATGCAGATGATTCTGATCGCCGAGATGCTCGATCCATTTCACCCGTGCGTCCGCACGGGTCTCGGCGCGCCGGACCATCATGTGCTCGGTGCGCGCGCCGATCGTCGCGACGTCGCCCGGCACCGCGAGATCCGGGAACAGCCCACGCGGCAGCAGATTGATGCCGGGGCTGCCGAGCCGGGTCGCCACATAGGTATTGGCCGGATCCTCATAGACCTCCCGCGGGCTGCCGACCTGCACCAGCCGGCCCTGCTCGATCACGCCGATGCGGTTGGCAAGCGTCATCGCCTCGATCTGGTCGTGGGTGACGTAGAGCATCGTGGCGCCGAGATCCTGCTGGATACGCTTGAGCTCGATGCGCAGCTCGGAACGCAGCTTGGCGTCGAGCGAGGACAGCGGCTCGTCGAGCAACGCGATCGCAGGTCTGCGCACGAGCGCACGGCCGATCGCCACGCGCTGCATCTGACCGCCCGAGAGCTGAGTAGCGCGGTTGCCGAGCTTGTCCTCGATCCGCAGCATCCCCGCGACGTCACCGACGATGCGCTTGATCTCAGCCTCCGGAATCTTGCGCACCGGCGAGCGCAGCGGAAAGGCGAGATTGTCGTACACCGACAGATGCGGATAGAGCGAATATTGCTGAAACACGAACGTGACGTCGCGCGCGGCCGGCGTCGCTTTCGTCTGATCGACGCCGCCGATGGTGATGCTGCCGCCATCCGGCATGTCGAGGCCTGCCACCAGGCGCAAGGTCGTGGTCTTGCCGGCGCCGGTCGGCCCGAGCAGCACCACGAACTCGCCATCGCGGATGATCAGCGACAAATCCCGAACCGCCGGCTTGGAGCCGAACGACTTGCTGACGGCGTTGAGCCGCGTCTCAGCCATGATGGCGCCCTCCTCTCACCGGCTGCTCATACAGCGCCGTGCGGATTGCACGGCCCGTGGCGGCGTTGAACAGCGATAGCCGGTCGGCGCGGAAGCTGAGTCCGACCGGCTCCGCACGCTCAACCCGGACCGCCGCGGGCGCGCGCGCCTTGACGGTGCCGTGAGCCGTCGTCACGGTGATGATCTGGGTGGTGCCGAGATATTCGGTGCCGAACACCTCCCCGCGCAGCCCGCCTTCCGTGCTGAGCGCCACCTGCTCCGGCCGCACGCCGAGAACCAGCTCGTCGCTCTCAGCATCCTCGCGCAGCTCGGGCACGCCGATTTCGGCGCCGTCGATGCGCACGCAGTTCGTGCCGGCGCCTAGCCTGCCCGCGAAGCGGATGAAGTTCATCGCCGGCGAGCCGATGAAGTCCGCGACGAACATCGTGGCGGGACGGTCGTAGATCTCCTGGGGCGTTCCGAGCTGCTCCACGACGCCGCGATTCATCACCGCGATCGTGTCGGCCATCGACATCGCCTCGAGCTGGTCGTGAGTCACGAACACAGTGGTCGCCTTGAGCCGGTCGTGCAGCGCGCGCAGCTCGCCGCACATGATGTGACGGAACTCGGCATCGAGCGCGCCGAGCGGCTCGTCCATCAAGAACGCCTTGGGCTCGCGCACGATGGCCCGGCCGAGTGCGACGCGCTGGCGATCGCCGCTCGACAACCCGCTCACCGGACGGTCGATCAGATGGTCGATGCGCAGGATGCGCGCCGCCTCCTCGACCCGCCGCCTGATCTCCGCCTTGGGTACCCCCATCGAGACCAGCGGAAAGGCGATATTCCTGCGCACATTCATGTGCGGGTAGAGCGCGAACAGCTGGAACACCATGGCGATGTCGCGCTCACGCGCGCGGCGAACGGTGACGTCCTCGCCGCCGAGGTTGATCGTCCCCGACGTCGGCAGCTCCAGGCCCGCAATCATGCGCAACGTGGTGGTCTTGCCGCAGCCGGACGGACCGAGCAGGCAGAAGAACTCGCCGTCGGCGATCGTGAAGCTGGTGCCGCGCACGGCGGCAAAGCCGCCGAACTCCTTGAACAGGTTCTCGATCCGGATCTCGGCCATGGCGTCAGTCCGGGAACTTGGAGACGATGGTGAACATCACGACACCAGCGAGCGTGGTGATGAAGGAATAGGTGTAGAGCATCAGCGCAAACGGCTGCAGCAGCATCAGCACGCCCGCCGCAATGAGGATCGTCGCCAGCGTCTCCATCGGGCCGCGCCGCAGCGCCCGTGGCCAGCGCGTGGAGGCCACATCGGCCGGTTGCTCTTGTGCCATCTCGCTCATTTGCGCACCGCTCCGAAGGTGATGCCGCGCAACAGGTGTTTCCTCAGCAGCACCGTGAACACGACGATCGGGATCAGGAACAGCGTGGTGCCCGCCGCAACCGCCGGCCAGTCCTGGCCGCCCTCGCCGATGATAATCGGAATGAAGGGCGGCGCGGTCTGCGCCGTGCCCGAGGTCAGAAGCACCGCAAAGGCATATTCGTTCCAGGCGAAGATCAGGCAGAAGATCGCGGTGGCGACGATGCCGGTGGTGGCCTGCGGCAACACGACCTTGAAGAAGGCTTGCAGGCGGGTGTAGCCGTCGACCATCGCCGCCTCCTCGTATTCGCGCGGGATTTCGTCCATGAAGCCCTTGAGCAGCCAGACCGCGAGCGAGATGTTGACGGACGTATAGAGCAGGATCATGCCGAGCCGCGTGTCGGACAGGCCGAGCTCGCGATACATCAGGTAGATCGGGATCGCGACCGCAATCGGCGGCATCATCCGCGTCGACAGGATGAAGAACAAGAGGTCATCCTTCAGCGGCACCTTGAAGCGCGAGAAGGCGTAGGCCGCAAGCGTGCCGAGCACGACCGACAGCGCGGTCGAGCCGAACGCGATCACCAGTGAATTCACGTAGCGTGGGATGTAGTTCGATGGACCCGCGACCACCATGTTGCGGCCGCGCGAGATGCTGTCGCAGAGGCTGGCGGCCGGCGGCAGCTTGGCCATGTACTCCGGGGCCTGCCGGGTCCGGGTCGTGAACAGGTTGCAGTAGCCCTCCAGGCTCGGCTCGGCGACCAGCTTCGGCGGATAGGCGATCGCGTCCGATGGCGACTTGAATCCGGTCATGAAGATCCACAGCAGCGGCACCAAAGTGATCAGGGCATAGGCGATCACCACGGTTGCCGCGATCCGCTTGGTCAGCGGCGACGGATCAACGACGGAGTGGGCGGTTGCGAGACCGGTCATCGGCTTTTCACCCGGTTGAGCGCCTTGACGTAGATGTTGGCGAGACCGAACACGGTGACGAACAGGATGATGGCGAACGCCGAGGAATAGCCGGTGCGCCACTTTTCGAACGCCTCGCGCTTCAAGGTGATCGAGGCGACCTCGGTCGTCGAGCCTGGACCGCCGCCGGTCAGCAGGTTGACCATGTCGAACATCTTGAAGTTCTCGATGCCGCGGAACAACACCGCGAGCATGATGAAGGGCAGCGCCATCGGCAGCGTGATCGACCAGAACTGCCGCCACGGCGAGGCGCGGTCGACCTCGGCCGCCTCATAGATGTAGTCGGGAATTGAGCGCAGGCCTGCGAGGCAGATCAGCATCACGTAGGGCGTCCACATCCAGGTGTCGACGACGACGATGGCCCAAGGCGCCAGCGGCACCTGCGCCAGCATCTGGAACGACGACGCCGGCATGCCGGTCACGGCGGCGATGACGTAATTGAACAGGCCGATCTGCGGCTGGTACAGGAAGGTCCAGAAATTGCCGACCACGGCCGGCGACAGCATCATCGGCAGCAGGATCAACGTGGTCCAAAGGCCGTGGCCACGGAATTTCTTGTCGATCAGCCAGGCCAGGGTGAAGCCCAGCACGGTCTGGATCAGGATGGTCCAGAACACGAAGCGCGCGGTCACCGTCATCGCCGCCCAGACGTCCGGATCGGTCAGGATCGACTGGTAGTTGGCGAGCCCGACATCGAGCACGGTGGCGTTCGGACGGTTCGCGCGATAATTGGTGAAGGACAGCCGGATGGTCCAGATCAACGGGAAGATGTTGATCGCGAGCAGCAGCAGCATGGTCGGCGTGATGAACAGCCAGGCGATGGCGCGCTCGGACAGGCCGCGCACGCGTCCCGCCACGACCGGCGGCGTCACGAGGGCGGCGCGGTCGACGAGGCTGCTCAGTCCGGTTTGGTCGGTCATGCGAGGGACTGCTTCACTGGCTGCTTCTGGCTGGCGGTGAGACTGGTTGGTCCGCCCGGCAAGCCGAAGCTCGCCGGAGGGATTGTCGTGGCGAATCCCGCGTGTGCGCGAGGTGCCGCGGCCATCAGAGCTTGCCGTCCTCCTTGAAGACCTTGGTCCAGTCGGCGATCAGCCCGTCGAGCGCGCCCTTGGCGGTGCCCTGGTCGGCGACGACATAGTCGTGGACGCGCTTCTGCATGGCGAGCAGGAGCTGCGCGTAGGACGGCTCGGCCCAGAAATCGACCACCTGGTCCATCGCCACCAGAAAGTCGGCGGCGAACGGCGCGGTGTTTTTGAAGTTGGGGTCGTTGAGCACGCCCTTGTGGCAGCTATAGCCGCCGAGCGCCCACCATTTCTTCTGGGTGTCGAGCGAGGCAAACCATTTGATGTAGGCCAGCGCCTCGGCACGGTTCGGCGAATAGGCCACCACCGAGATGCCCTGCCCGCCGAGCTGCGAGCCCTTCTCCTTCTGCGCCGGGTTGACGAAGAAGCCGATCTTGTCGCCGCCGACATTGGGGTCCTTGTAGAGGCCCGGGAAAAAGGCGAACCAGTTCATCTGCAGCGCGACCTGGCCGGACTTGAAGGCGTCGAGCCCTTCCTGCATGTAGCCATTCGAATAGCCGGGCGGCGTGCAGCACTTGTACAGCGCCTTGTAGAATTCGAGGCCCTTCACGGCGTCGTCGGAATTGACAAAGCCCTGCATGTCATACGGCTTCTTCGGGTTCTGATACTTGAAGCCGAACGGATAGAGCGCGTTGGTGACGCCCATGGTGATGCCTTCCGAGCCGCGCTCGGTGAAGATCGCCGCGCCGTAGACGGTCTTGCCGTCGATCACCCGCTTCTGGAAGAACTCGGCGATGTCCTTCAGCTCGGCTTGCGTCTTGGGCACGTCGAGCTCGCGGCCGAACTTCTTCTTGAACTCCTCGCGGATTTCGGACCGTGAGAACCAGTCCTTGCGATAGGTCCAGCCGTTGGCGTCGCCCATCGCCGGCAGCGCCCAGTAGTTCGGCGTGCCCTTCGGCCATTCGGCGTAGCCGGCCACGGTGGCGGGCATGAAGTCGGAGATCTTGATGCCTTCCTTATCGAAGAACTCGTTGAGCTTGACATATTGACCGTTCTCGGCGGCGCCGCCGATCCACTGGGAGTCGCCGATCATCAGGTCGCACAGCTTGCCCTTGGAGTTCAGCTCGTTGAGCATGCGGTCGGCGAAGTTCGGCCACGGCACGAACTCGAACTTCATGCTGACGCCGGTCTTGGCGGTGAAGTCCTTGGACAGCTCGACCAGCGCATTGGCCGGGTCCCAGGCGGCCCAGCACAAGGTGATGGTCTTTCCTTCGGCGCGTGCCGGCGCGGATGCGCCGAGCACGGTCGCAGCGGCGACCGTCGCCGTCAGTGCAAATGTCTGCAGCAACTTCATCTGGCACTCCCTCCCTGTTGGCGCCGTCCCCGCTTCGCGTGGGTGACGGCGATGCATGGCCTGCGGCGAGCGGCGCCGTCACAACGACAGCGCGAGCCGCAAGCGTTTCCCCATGGCCCCGGATCATCCGTCCGAGTTAAGTATTTTGTTTAGTAGATTGTGAATGACTAAACATGTCAAGCGCGTTTTCGCGACGTTTGCAGCGCATCATGTTTAGCGACTGCGGTAAGCTGCTCGTCGTCCGGAGGTTTGCCGGGATGGCGATGGCGCGGCTCTCCGGCGCAGCCGCCAGGACGCAGGCTCGGCCCAGCTCCAGGCTGCATCCGCGCGATCAGCCCTTCGCCAACGTCACGCCGCAACTGACCCGGCCGTCAGCGATGAGGAAGCGTCCGGCGAGGCGAGCAATGGCAGCCGGCCATCCCTCTCTCACGACGCGCGCCTCGAACGTGCCTGCCGCCCATGCGATCGTGAGCTCGACGTCCTGGAAATCCAGGAAGCCGTGCGTGATCGGATATTGGCATTTGTAGTAGGCTTCCTTCGCGCTGAAGATCACGATCGGCAGCATCGGCTGCAAGGCGTCCGGCTGCGCGCGAAGCCATCGCCGCTCGGCCGGCGTAAGCACCAGGTCGCGCATCGACGGATCGAGCTCGCGCAGGTCCTCGACATCCAGTCCGAGCGACGAGACATCCCTGCTTCGGGCTACGGCCACGGCGCAATGATCGGCACAATGTGAGATGCTTCCCACATAGCCCGGCGGCCACACCGGCGCGCGATCCGGCGCCGGGACGAGCGCCACCGGCGGAGCTCCGAGCGCGGCCAGCGCCCTGCGCGCCAGGACCCGCGCGGTCGCGAACTCGGCCCGCCGCTTGGCGACCGCGGCTTGAATATGAGCGCGCTCCTCGGCAAACAGCTCGTCGTCCGCCAGCGAGAGGCTGGAGGCCACGACCACGACCGGGCCTTCAAACAGATCTGCAAGCACCCTCGTCACCAACTCTGCGCGCGCGTCTCTTTGCGGACCGGTCTCGACCGACCGCCACCGTATACGACACGGCGACGTCGAAGCGAATTCCAACGGTTCAACATGTTTCGCGATCTCGCGGCGCCACGCGCCCGAGCTTTGCATGGCGAGCGCACGCTGCCGCTCGGCGAGCCGCACCACCGACCACTGCGGATCGGCATCGACCAGCACCACCTTGCGCCCGGCGAGGTGCCAAGGCACCCAACTCGCCCCGGCAGCCCATGCTCGTATCAGGATCGGAACATAATGCGATGCAAGTCGATTCTGCCATAACTCGTCGGCTTGTCCAACGCGCCCCTGCCACTGTCCCCGCCATGCTTCTCCGCGCCGCTGAAATGCGCGTCACCGGGCAGCTTTCGCTTGACGGCGGCGTCCCGCAACGGGACTTATCCAGTCCCTCCGTCTGCCGAAGAAGTGCGTTCCCATGACCGCCGATCCGCTCTCGATCCTCAAGGCCGTGTTCGGCTATGACAGCTTTCGCGGGCGGCAGCGCGACATCGTCGAGCACGTGATCGCCGGACACAATGCCTTCGTGCTGATGCCGACCGGCGGCGGCAAGTCGCTGTGCTACCAGATCCCGGCGCTGGCGCGTCCCGGCCTCGGACTGATCATCTCGCCGCTGATCGCGCTGATGGAGGACCAGGTCACGGCGCTCCGGCAGGCCGGCGTGAAGGCCGCGGCGCTGAACTCGCGGCTCTGGGGCGCCGAGAAGGACCTGCTGTGGCAGGACATCGAACGCGGCGAGCTCGACCTGCTCTACATGGCGCCCGAGACGCTGCTCAGGCCGGAGAACCTGGAGCGTCTCAAGGCCGCGCAACTGTCGCTGATCGCCATCGACGAGGCGCACTGCGTCTCGCAATGGGGCCATGATTTCCGGCCCGAATACCGCGCCCTCGACTGTCTCGCCGGGCTGTTCCCGACGATCCCGCGCATCGCGCTCACCGCCACCGCCGATGCGCCGACGCGGGCCGAGATCGTCGAGCATCTCTCGATCGGCGACGGCAACAGCTTCATCGCCGGCTTCGACCGGCCGAACATCCGCTACGGCGCGGCGGAGAAGACCAGCACGATGCAGCAGATGCTAGCCTTCCTGAAATCCCGCGAGGGCGAGAGCGGCATCGTCTATTGCCTGTCCAAGCGCAAGACCGAGGAGGTCGCCGCCTCGCTCAGCGACCACGGCTTTCCGGCGCTGCCCTATCATGCCGGCATGGAGATGAAGGCGCGGGAGAAGAACCAGCGTCGCTTCCAGCTCGAGCAGGGGCTGATCATGGTCGCCACCATCGCCTTCGGCATGGGCATCGACAAGCCCGACGTGCGCTTCGTGCTGCATGCCGATCTGCCGTCCAGCATCGAGGCCTACTATCAGGAGACCGGCCGCGCCGGCCGCGACGGCCTGCCATCGGAAACCCTGATGCTGTACGGCGCCGAGGACATCGCGCTGCGCCGCCGCTTCATCGATGAGTCGGACGCGCCCGATGCGCGCAAGCGCACCGAGCGCCGCAAGCTCGATGCGCTGCTCGGCTTCGCCGAGACCTGCCAATGCCGGCGCCAGGTGCTGCTGCGCTATTTCGGCGACGATTGCGCGCCGTGCGGCAATTGCGACATCTGCCTCGACCCGCCCGAGACCTTCGACGGCACCATCGCCGCGCAGAAGCTGCTGTCCTGCATCCACCGCACCGGCGAGCGCTTCGGCCAGGCCCACGTCGTCGCGGTGCTGCTCGGCGAGACGGACGAGCGCATCGAACGGCTCGGCCATGACAAGCTCTCCACCTTCGGCATCGGCAAGGAGCACGACCGCAACGCCTGGCGCTCCATCGTCCGCCAGCTCGTCGCGCATGGGCTGATCAGCGTCGACATCGCCGGCCATGGCGGCCTGTCGATCTCGCCCGAGGGCCGCCAGTTCCTACGCGACAAGCCGCAACTCAGCCTGCGCGTGCTGAAGAAGACCAGGCGCGACCGCAAGGCTCGGGAGCGGCAGACCACGACGACATTTCCTGACCTCGACCGTGACCTGTTCGAGAAGCTGCGCGTCCGGCGGATGGAGCTCGCCAAGGCCCAGAACGTGCCGCCCTACGTCATCTTCCACGACAAGACGCTGGCCGAAATGGCGGCCCGCCATCCGCGCTCCGTCGCGGAGCTTGCGAGCATCCCCGGCGCCGGCACGGTCAAGCTCGCGCGCTACGGCGAGGCATTCGTGGCGGTCATCAAAGCGCATGATGCGGGCGCCTGAGCCGGCCATCGTCCCGCAGCACCGCGACTCCTTCGCTCGACTATCAGACGGCACACATGGCCTCACACATGGCCTCACACATGGGCTCGCGATCCCGGCCGGACGCTCGCGACGATCGCGAAACGTCCCTCTTCGGCGAAGCCGGATGCGCGGAAATGTGACGGTGATTTGCCCGAGTGCAATTGATTAGTTTACGACAAATCGGCTCCACGGGCAGTTCGCGCATGAGCGGCATGCACGGATTGCCCGTCGTGCAGCGAACATGCGCGCACACCCGTAGCATGCGTTCGCACCCGTTGTATTTTGTCGGATTCCCGACACCGACTTTTCTTGACCCTCGCGCGGCACGCTCTTAGTTTCCGTCCCCGCTTGAAACGGCAATCAACAAACTCATATGGGCGGACGCGATGGTTCGGGAATTCGAGTACAAGGGGGAAGTGTTTCGGGTGACGGCGCATGGCATCCATGGCCATGAGGAGATCTTCATCGTCCACATCGACGACGGCGTCGAGGGCGGCGAGATCTCGATCGACCGGATGACCGAGGAGAACGACACCAGCGCACCGCTGGAGGACATCATCGTCATGCTCTGCGACAAGCTGATTCCGGACGCCGGCATCGTCTGCCGCGAGCCCGGCGGCGCGTTCGCCTGGCGCGAGGGCAAGGTCGTCTACCAGGTTCACGACGGCGTGCAGGAGCTCAGCCGCGGCTGATCGCAGGCGCCGCGCGTCGCGTGGGGATGCCGTGGTCAGATGCGCCGCTGCACCGACGCGGGTTGGAGATCCTGCTCGCAGCGGCAGGTCCTCTGCGCCCTCTTCTGCAGGATCTGCGAGACCATCCGCTCCGTCCCGGTCAGGCCGGTCAGGATCGTCGCGCCGACAGCCATGCCGGATCGCAATCCGGCTGGCATGGCCGCCTTCAGCAGGCTGATCTTCAGCGCAATCCGGCTTTCGCCGTCTGGCGAGCCCGACGCCGCGCCGATCAATTCGGCATCCGCGACATGCCCATAGAGCCGGACGGAGGGCAGACCGGGCACGTCGATCGTGACCGCCTGTCCGATCGCGACATAGGTGATCTCGGAGACCGCGAGGGCAGCGATGACGTGGGACTCGCCCGGCGTGACCACCGCCATCAACGACCGATCTGCCGTCACGGCGTCCCCGACATGGAGACCGCTTGCGGCCACGACGCCGGCGACGGGAGCAATGACGTCGTTCAGCGCGACCGTCGCGGCGCGCTCGTCCCGGTGCTCGATCCGCGCCAGAACCTGTCCCGCAACAATCTCCTGATTGTCGGTCACGAGCAGGTCCCTGACCAGGCCGGACACCGCCGACCTGACTGGGACTTCGTTCATCCTGACATAGGCGTCATCGGTGTGAACCAGATATTGGCCGACGGTCACATACTCGACCATCCACGGCACCGCGACCAGCATTCCGAACATCAGGCTGAGCGCGACGAGCAACCACAGCGCACGTCCTGCGGACGCCCTGGCGCGCGGCTCCGCCGGGGGACGCTCCTGATGCAGAATGACCGGCCGGGATCCGCCCGGCGCTTGCTGTCCGTCCACCGCTCGCTCCTCACGACCACGGCATCGGGCGCGTTGCCGCCTCGGCGGCGTCCTCGTGACGTGAGGGTCGCGCCCATCGAATGCTCGTGACGCAGATGTGGCGGCTCGCGGGCCGGTTGATAATGGCGCCTGGACCGAATTGGGTCTTCAATTTCTCGAAACAATGCCGGCGTCGACGACAGCGCGACACCGCCGCAACCTCGACACGAGACGGCGGTAACGCCGTTGATCGTCACGCAAGCTTTGCCCGCGCTTCAAACGACGGCCCCAAACAACTTTCCGATTCCTGCGGTGAGACCCAGGGCGAAGGCCCCCCAGAACGTCACGCGAAAGGTGGCGCGCGGAATGTTGGCCCCGCCTGCCTTTGCGCCGATCGCTCCCAGCACCGCGAGAAAGGCGAGAGAAGCCGCGGAGACGATCGGGACCAGCAAGTTGGCGGGCGACACGACGACCATCAGCAAGGGCATGGCGGCTCCGACCGAAAACATCATGGCCGAGGTCACGGCGGCCTGGATGGGCCGCGCTGCGGTGATCTCCGAGATTCCCAATTCGTCGCGCGCATGAGCCGTCAACGCGTCTTTCGCCATCAACTGCTCGGCCACCCGCCGCGCAAGGGATTGATCCACACCTCGCTTGACGTAGATATCGGCAAGCTCGTCGCGTTCAAATGCGGGGTTGTCGCTCAGCTCCTTGCGCTCCCGTGCAAGGTCGGCCTGTTCCGTATCCGATTGCGAACTGACGGAGACATATTCACCGGCGGCCATCGACATCGCTCCCGCGACCAATCCCGCGACACCCGCGATCAGGACGTCGTTTCGTGTCGCTGCTGCCGCAGCAACACCGACGATCAGACTTGCAGTCGAAATGATGCCGTCATTGGCTCCCAGAACGGCCGCCCTGAGCCATCCGATCCGCGCCACCAGGTGGCTTTCAGGGTGGACGTGAAGACGGCTCATGTCTTTCTCCTGATCACGCCTTGCAACCTCGTCGCGGCGGCCACGGTGTTGGAAATCGTTCCATACTTCCTGACATTCTGATGAAGCAGCTCGAGCCGGCGGTCATCTTCATCGGTGTCGACGATCAGCTCGTAATCGATCGACGCCATCATCGGCGGGCTGTCCTGACGGACGCCGATCAGTCGCACCTCGACGCCACGAACATGGAACTTGAGCATCGGCGTCACGCGTTCGATTCCCTTGATCATGCAGGCGGCAACCGCGGCGAGAAGAAGCTCGGCCGGGTTGAATGCATCCCGCCGTCCCTTGACGTCGGTATCGAGCACCACGGTCGCATCCTTGCAGTCTGCGACGCTTTCATGCGCATCGATCCGTCGGGCGTTGACGCGATACTCCAGCATTGGCGAGTCTCCCGGCCGTGTTTCCTGGGGGATTGGCAATCCGAACCATGAGCGGAGTGATCGATCGGATCGCGACCGTTCGGTCACGGCGCCTGAAGCGACGACGCAATCCGTCATTCCCGACAGGCCTGTCGCCTCCCCTAGTCGTCCGAATGAGGCAGCATGCGCAGGAGCGTCCGATCCCGGAAGATCCAGTGATGGATCAGCGCGGCGGCCGCATGCATTGCGGCCACGATGACGAGGGCGTGGGCGAGAATTTCGTGCACTTCCTTGACGTTGTGAGCAAACGCGCGGTCCTTGGGCCAGGGCGACGCGATCTCGGCGATGCCAAACAGCGGCAAGGCATCACCGCGTGCAAACTGCAACACGATTCCAACGACAGGCACGGCAAGGAGCAGCGCATAGAGGGCGTAGTGCGCGAAACGCGCGGCCGGATCCTGCCACTTTCCCATCCATGTGGCGAATTCGGTCGTCTCGGGCGGCGGAGATGGATCGGCCAGCCGCCAGGCCAGACGCACGGCCAGAAGCGCGAGGATCGCGATCCCAGCCGTCACGTGGATGAACAGGCCGGATTCGCGCGGTGCGCCCTTGGGCAGCACGTCACCGAAGACACCAAGCGCCCAGGCGACGGCCACGAGCACGACCGTCAGCCAATGCAACGTCTGCGGAATTGCGCCGTAGCTTCGCGTCGAGTTGAAGAGCTGCATCTCGGACCTCTCTCGTCAGAATATGGTCCTGGCGCGACCGTCCCTCGTTGACGTGGATCAAGCCCTTGCCGGCCGGGGTGCTCAGACTGGCGGGACGAGTGCCAGCTCTGCATCGGCGATGACATAGCGGACGTAGCGGTAGTCGCGGATGAAGCTGATCTTGCCGTCGCGCCAGCTCAGCCACATGAAGTAGCTGGGCTGCGGATCGCCGTGGCGTTCGAACACGGCGATCACTTCCCGGCCCTCGAGCCAGGCGGGCGCCAGCCAGACGCCGTCCATCCCGGCGTAGATGCTGAAGAACATCCCGACATCGGCCGGGCCGACACGGATGGGATGAGTGGACTGGTGCAGTTTGACGTCGTGCGCCAGCAGCGCGCGCAGGCCGTCCCAATCACGCCGGTTGAACAGGCTCACATAGCGCGCCACCGCATCGGACGCCGGTCTCGCCGCCGGCCGGGCCTCGGCCACGGCGTTGATCTCGGAGAGCCGCGCGCGGGCGCGGGCGAGATGCGCCTTCACCGAGTCCAACGTCAGGCCGAGCAACGCCGCGATGTCGGCGAGCGGCTCGTCGAGCACGTCCTTGAGGATGAGCACGCTCCGCTGAGGGATCGGAAGCTCCGTGAAGCGCGACACCGCCGTCCTGATCGCCTCGTCGCGCATCATCACCTCCACGGCATCCGGTGCGGCGTCATCGGCGACGTCGTCAGCGGCCTCGATCGGTTCGACCGCCCGGATCGCACGGCTGCGCAGCAGGTCCAGCGCCCGGTTATGCGCGACCCGGAACAGCCAGGCGCGCAGCATCGCGAGGTCCCGCATCTCGCCCACGGCGACGAGCGCCTTCGTCAGGGTGTCCTGCACGACGTCCTCGCCGTCGATCACCGACCCCATCAGCCGCGCGCAATAGCGATGCAGCTCGGGCCGCAACTTCTCTGCCAGGGCCATGAGCTCGGCCCTGCGCGCGTCTTGCTGATCCTGTGGTCCGTCACTCAAGCTGCCGCTCCTTCCATCACCGTCACACCGTCGTCGCCATTCAGACCGAACACGACACCATCGGCGAATCGCGGGTCCTCCAGCACGGAGACGACGCGATCGCCGAACGCGCGCGGCGGCATCGGCGCGCCGAAACGGGCGACGAACGCTTCCGGCGTGATGCCCATGGACCCGGCATAAGCGCCCGCGGCCGTATCCCCCACCCCCGTGCCGAGGATCATCATGCGCGGCACGATCGCCTGGAAGCGGATGCCGAGTCTGTCGTCCTGCGACACGCCGTTGGCATATTTCGCCATGAACCAGAGCATGCGCTTGGCGCCGCCGTAGCCGCCTGACATCTGTGAACCACCCACCGCCGCGCCGCTCGATCCGACCAGCACGCGGCTTCCTGGCTTGAGCGGGAGCTTGAGCGCCGCCTGGATCCAGTACAAGCCCGCCTTGACGTCCGTTTCCCAGGCAGCCGAGAAATCCCTCCAGGTCAGCCGATCCAGCCGGCCCATGAGCGGCGTTGTGCCGGCGTTCAAGATCAGGATGTCGGGGCTGATATCGCCGACGATGCGATGCGCAGCGGCCTCGTCGGTGACGTCGGCCGCGATCGTGGCCACGCCCAGACGCGCAGCGATCGCGTTCAGCGCCTCGGTTCCGCGCGCCACCACGGTCACCTCGGCGCCGCGATCGACAAGAGCCTCCACGACTCCCAGGCCGAGACCGCGGCTCCCACCGGTAACGACGATCGTCTTGTCTTTCAGGCTCATCTTGATGCTCCAATGTCCAGATGACATGAAGACGATCGAGGCATCGGAAAAGAGTCAGGCGGCGAAACCAATGCGAGCCCCCTTGCGCAACCGGCCGCCCGGCTGGATGCTCCGGGCACATCGTTCATCATGGGAATCGCTTCATGTCCGTCGACACCGCCGCCGCCACCGATCGCCTGATGCGTTTTCTGGCCGTCCAGGGCGTGACCGGACAGGAGAAGGCGATCGGACGCGAGATCATGGCGGCGCTGAAGCAGGCCGGCGTGCCGGCCAAGGCGATGCGGCTCGACGATGCCAATACGCGCATTCCGCTGCCGACCGAGACCGGCAACCTGATCGTCGAGCTGCCCGGCCGCGGCAGCCAGCACAATCAGCCGCGGATCATGTTCATGACCCATATGGACACGGTGCCGCTGTGCGCCGGCGCGCAGCCGAAGATCGCTGGTCGCAAGATCGTCAATCAGGCCAAGACCGCGCTCGGCGGCGACAATCGCTGCGGCTGCGGCATCCTCGTCACGCTCGCCGCCGAGCTTGTCAGGCAAAAGCTCGATCATCCGCCGATCACCCTGCTGTTCTGCGTGCGCGAGGAGAGCGGGCTCCATGGCGCGCGCCACGTCAACACGGATGACCTCGGCGCGCCCGAGATGGCCTTCAATTTCGACGGCAGCTCGGCCTCCAGCGTCACCATCGGTGCCGTCGGCGCCGACCGCTGGGAGGTCGAGATCTTCGGCCGTGCCTCGCATGCCGGCGTCGCGCCGGAGCGCGGCATCAGCGCCACCATGATCCTGGCGCTCGCGCTCGCCGAGGTCAAAGCCGGCGGCTGGTTCGGCAAGGTGGTGAAGGGCAAGGGCAAGGACGCCAAGCAGGGCACCAGCAATGTCGGTCCGGTCACCGGCGGCGAAGGCCGCCCCGCGGGCGACGCCACCAACGTCGTCACCGACTACATCCATGTCCGCGGCGAATGCCGCAGCCACGATGCCAAGTTCATCCGTGAGATCACCAAGGCCTACAGGACCGCTTTCGAGACCGCCGCCAAGCGCGTCACCAACAGCGACGGCAAATCCGGCCGCGTCAAGTTCAAGGCCGAGACCGACTATCATCCGTTCCGGATGAAGGAGACCCTTCCCGTCGTCAAGCGCGCCACGGCCGCCGTCTCCGACATCGGCGCCACGCCGACCTTGCGCGCCGGCAATGGCGGCCTCGACGCCAACTGGATGGTCCGCCACGGCATTCCCACCGTGACCTTCGGCACCGGCCAGAACGAGCCGCACACGATCGACGAATGGATCAACCTGGACGAATACGACCGAGCCTGCGCGCTGGCGGTGCGGCTGGCCACGATGGGATGAGACGACGCCGTCTGGACACGCAGGCGGAATGGCTGCAACCTCCCTGCTCCCGCGCAACGTCGTGATGACGGGCTTGCCGGCAAACGCGCATGTTCCGAACAGGTCGAACAGCGAGGCCATGACGTCGCGCTCCCGCGGCGGATGGCACCCGGGCTTTGCGTCCTTTGGTCCTCTTCTCCTCGAAGAAGAGGCGCAGGGAAGACCGGGTATCGGCTGATACCCGCGGTCCGCGTGCAGCAGAAAGCACGCGGCAGAACCACA
>NZ_JAUHID010000032.1:0-40607 GCF_032377735.1 Bradyrhizobium sp. SZCCHNRI3043 | reverse complement strand
TCCTTCGAATCGGACGAAGCTTGCCTGTCAGGAATCAACCCGGTCTGAATTGTCAGGACTCAGCCCGGTTCATACCCTCGTGGACCCCCACCCCCAACCCCTCCCCGCAAGGGGGAGGGGAGCGCACCGTCGGCGTGCGAATTCGGTTGCCACGCTACGCACTCGGGCGAGTTGGGCCTCCCCCATACACCAACGGCCGGGATCGCTCCCGGCCGCCGCAACAAACATCACGCCCGCCTCACCTCAGCCGAGGTTGAGCTCCTTGAAGAAGTCGTTGCCCTTGTCGTCGATGATGATGAAGGCGGGGAAGTCGACGACCTCGATGCGCCAGATGGCTTCCATGCCCAGCTCGGGATATTCGACGACCTCGACCTTCTTGATGCAGTGCTCGGCGAGGTTCGCCGCCGCGCCGCCGATCGAGCCGAGATAGAAGCCGCCGTGCTTCTTGCAGGCCTCGCGCACGGCCGGCGCGCGGTTGCCCTTGGCGACCATCACCATCGAGCCGCCGGCCGCCTGGAACTGGTCAACGAAGGAATCCATGCGGCCCGCGGTGGTCGGGCCGAACGCGCCGGAGGCGTAGCCGTCCGGAGTCTTGGCCGGACCGGCGTAATACACCGGATGGTTCTTGAAGTAGTCCGGCAGCGGCTCGCCACGGTCGAGGCGCTCGCGCAGCTTGGCATGGGCGGCATCGCGCGCCACGATCATGGTGCCGGTCAGGGACAACCGCGTCTTGATCGGGTTCTTCGACAGAGTGGCGAGGATGTCCTTCATCGGCTGGTTGAGGTCGATCTTGACGACCTCGCCGCCGAGCGCCTGCTCGACCTCCGGCAAATACTGCGCCGGATGATGCTCGAGCTCCTCGAGATAGACGCCGTCCTTGGTGATCTTGCCGAGCACCTGGCGGTCGGCCGAGCAGGACACGCCGAGACCGATCGGCAAGCTCGCGCCGTGACGCGGCATGCGGATGACGCGGACGTCGTGGCAGAAATACTTGCCGCCGAACTGCGCGCCGACGCCGAGCGACTGCGTCATCTTGTGGATTTCCTGCTCCATCTCGAGATCGCGGAAGGCGTTGCCGTCCGGGGAGCCCTGCGTCGGCAGCGCGTCGAGATAACGGGCGGAGGCGAGCTTCACCGTCTTCATGCACAATTCAGCCGAGGTGCCGCCGATCACGATGGCGAGGTGATAGGGCGGGCATGCCGCGGTGCCGAGCGTCAGGATCTTCTCCTTCAGGAACGCCAGCAGCCGGTCCTTGGTCAGCACCGAGGGCGTCGCCTGGAACAGGAAACTCTTGTTGGCCGAGCCGCCGCCCTTGGCCATGAACATGAACTTGTAGGCGTCCTCGCCCTCGGCGTAGATCTCGGTCTGCGCCGGCATGTTGTTGGCGGTGTTCTTCTCTTCATACATCGACAGCGGCGCGACCTGCGAGTAGCGCAGGTTCCGGCGCAAGTATGCGTCGCGCGCGCCTTGGCTCAGCGCGGCCTCGTCGTCACCGTCGGTGATGACGTTGCAGCCCTTCTTGCCCATGATGATCGCGGTGCCAGTATCCTGGCACATCGGCAGCACGCCGCCGGCGGAGATGTTGGCATTCTTCAGGAAGTCGAGCGCGACGAACTTGTCGTTCGGGCTGGCCTCCGGATCCTCCAGGATGCTGCGCAGCTGCTTCAGATGGCCGGGGCGCAGGAAATGGTTGATCTCGCCGAACGCGGCCTCGGACAGCGTCCGCAACGCGTCGCGCGACACCACCAGCATGTCGCGGCCCAAGACCTTCTCGACCCGCACGCCCTCGGCCGTGATCTTCTTGTAGGGCGTGGTGTCCGGACCCAGCGGAAACAGCGGCGTGTGCTTGTAGGGCGGGACGGGCTTGGACTGGTCGGGGAAGGCGGTGGGCGCGTTCATGGAAGACTCGTGGGTTGAAGGGCCGGAAAACGCCTGTCCGAGGCACCCGGCGATAGAGCCGTTCTAAGCCCTTTTTGGGGAAAAGAAAGCGGCCGGACTGCGGATGGCGCCCATGCGGCTGGTCCGCAGCGGGGGGTGGTCCAGCGAGCCCAGGCGGGGGGCTTGACAAGGCTGATAGCCTGCAAGGCGAGAGCTGATCGAGACACGCTTCGACATCACATCGCGGAGGATCACCATGGCGACTTTTGTCCTCATTCCCGGCGGCTGGCGCGGCGGCTGGTGGTATGCCCCGCTCGCGGCGCGTCTCTGCCAGGCCGGTCATGCAGCCCATGCGATCACCCTGAGCGGGCTCGAGGAGACGCCTGCCCCGGGCGCGCACATCAACCTCGAGACACATATCGCTGACGTGCTGGAGTTGTTGGCGGTCAAAGATCTCTCAGGTGTCATTCTCTGCGCGCACAGCTATGGCGGCATGGTGGCCTCGGGAGTCGCGGATCGCGCGCCAGAGCGGCTTGCCGCGCTGATCTACCTGGATGCGTTCGCGTCGGACGATGGTCAGGCCTGGTGGGACCTTGCCGGGGACGACTATCGACGGCTGGTGATCGCGCAGGCCGGACATGACGGGCTCACGGTGCTGCCGCGCGACGGTGTCGATCCCCGGTGCCGGCCGCATCCGCTCGGCACTTTCGTGCAGCGGCTTCGTCTGACGCGCCCTCATCCCGAGCTGCCGCGCGTCTTCGTCTACGCGACCGGTTGGAGCGCGACACCGTTTACGGCGCAGTACGAGCGTCTGCGCAGTGATCCCGCCTGGACCGTGCGCACCGTCGCCTGCGCCCACGACGTGGTGAATTTGGCGCCTGATGAAACGTTCGAGGTGCTGATCGAGACAGCCCGGCAGATCGCCTCGGCGTGAAGCCGCCGCGGTTCGACGCCGTCACGAGCGAACGGCGAAATGAATTGAACCAGGGCAGCACCCTGCTAAACCTAAAGCTGTTGATCCATCCATTTGCGCCTGAGGTATCATGAAAAAGGGTCTGTTCGTTGCAGTCACTTTCGTCCTAAGCCTCGCGACCATGCTCCCCGGCAGCGCCGGTGCGGTCGGTCCAGGTTATTTGTGCGGCGGCCTTAACGGCAACACCTGCAATTTCGGCCTGTTCTGCGACCTCCCGGCCGACCATTGTGGCCAGGGGTTCGTCCTAAGGGGCGTTTGCCGGGTGAAGCCGCGGGCCTGCCCTCGCATCTACAGGCCGGTCTGCGGCTGCAATTACCAAACCTATAATAGCGACTGTCAACGCCTGGCCGCCGGCGTAGAGCTGATGCGTCAGGGCCGCTGCTTATTCCAATAGACCGATCGCGCCGCTTTCGCCGACATCTGACTGCGTCTCTCGACTCGTGTCACACGCGCGATGATCTTGTGCGGAGGCAGCGCATCGGCGCTTGCGTGATCTCCTCACGCCGGGTTCAATGGCGCGGGGGGAATTCGAAATGTGTTCGTATCATTGCTCGTTCGGCCGGGCGGTCCTGTTCGCCATCGTGTTTGCTCTGGGCGCGGCTCTGCTGCCGCAGTCCGCGCGCGCCGATCGCTGTGACGACCTCGCCAAGGAATTGAGGAACGGCATCGACGGCATCAAGATCGGACAGACCGCGGCGGGCACGGTCTATCTCGCCCATCCCAAGGCGCGCGAGCTCACGCTCGGCTGCTCGTCTAAGAACTTCAGCAATCAATTGTTCGGAAAAACCGACCGCAAGCCGCCGCCGGCCTTCATCGACCTGATGGCGAGCGCGGCGGCGATCGTGTTCACCTTGCCGAAGGACGACATGCAGCGCGGCGTCACACGCTGTTACCGCCGGCTCGGGATCTTCCGCGGCGACGACGTCGCCAGCCGCTACCGCCGGCTCGACATGCGTTGCGCCCGGACCAAGACCGAGTCCTCGATCACGATCAGCCGCAGCAAGGACCAATAGGCCGGGGTGACGCGATAGCCCTGTCGTTTCTGCGCCGGCGGCAGCGACCCGTTCACTATTCGCCGCGCCACCGACAGTTGCTGACAATTCGAGCGATCTGGTTGACGAAGTTTTCGTCAGGGATGGCCACGCTCATCGCAACACCAAGCGAGGAGCTGGACCATGTCCGTTTCGAGCGTTTCGTCGTCATCGCCGCCGCCCTCACCGCCGCCGGTCTCGACCGAGACGACCAAGCCGCAGACCCAAGACACGCAGACCCGGAATCAGACGCAGCAGAGCCAGGCCTTCAAGCCCGACAAGACCGGCGACGAAGCGGCCGCGGAGAAGCAAGCCTCCCGTCCGCCGCTGCCGCCCGGCCAGGGCACCCGCGTCGACATTCTCGCCTGACGATCCCACACCCTCAGGCCAACTTCGTATAGCGGCGGCGCCTCAGGCATCCGCCGCTATACGTGTGATGGCATCGCCGATCCGACTCCACCCCTGTCCCATGATGTCGAACTGAAACTTGTTGCCCGGGAAGACGAAGCCGTCATGGACCATCCGCAGATGCGTGCCGCCCTCGACCGGCGTCAACGTCCAGGTCACGACGCTGTCGAGCCGTAAGCCGTAGGCCGGGTTGGAGTCCGAACCGCCCTTCCAGGAATAGCTGAGCAGATGCGGCGGCTCACAGGCGAGCACCTCGCAATGAACGACGCCATCCCAGTCGCCCACCGGCTTGGTGCGGAAGGTGAAGCGATGCCCGGTGGCCGCGACGAAGTCGTTCGGCATCAACCATTTCGCGATCAGGTCGCTCGTGGTCAGCGTGCGCCAGATCTTGTCGGGCGAATGGGGCAGATGCTTCTCCACCACGATCGCATGCGTCTCACCCATCACGCGGTCTCCTTCAACAGTGCCTCGAGGCCGGCAATACGCTCATGCCAGAATGCGCGGTAATGACCGAGCCAGTCGACCAGCGGCGCCAGCCCTTTTGGCGCGACGCTATAATAGTTGTGGCGGCCGTCGCGCCGTTCGCTGACCAGCCCGGCGTCGCGCAGCGCCTTGAGATGCTGTGAGATCGCCGGCTGCGACACGCGCGAGCCCTGCACCAGGCCGGTGGCCGCCACCTCCCCCTCTCGCGCGATGCGCTCGAACACGGCCCGCCGCGTCGGGTCGGCAAGCGTCTTCATGACGGATGTCAGCTGGGCTTCGACGATCATGCCAGATATATAAGCCAATGCTTATACATCGTCAAGCGCGGCGCCGCGAAGCCTCGCCTTCACGCATCCAGCGCCTTGTAGTGGCGGAAGATGCCGTCCTCGTTGAAGGCGATGCGGCGCTCGCTGGCGAGATAGGCTGAGATGTTCGGCCGGCTGGCGACGCGGTCATGCAGCGCGACGAGGCTCGGGATGTTGCGCTCGAACGCCATCATGCGCTTCGGGAACGCGTAGCGCAGGCCGGCGACGATCTGGAACAGCGATAGGTCGACATAAGTGAGCCTGCGCCCGGTGACGTAGGCGCCACCGCTTTTCGACAGGAGCTGCTCGAAATAGCCGAGGAATTTCGGCACCCGCTCGCCCCAGAATTCGGCGGTGCGCTTCCTGGCCGGCGCACGTTGGTCCTCGTAGTACAGCGTCGGCCCCAGCGGATGATGCGTGTCGTGGATCTCGACGACGAAGTCGGTCACGGTGAGCTGCAATTGATGCACCCAGAGCTGGCCGGCTTCGGCCTTGGGCGCAAGGCCATGGCGGCTGCCGAGAAACAGCAGGATGTTGGCGGTCTGGCCGATGACGCGGCGGCCCGCTCTCAGGAACGGTGGCGCGAAGGGCGGCGTGTCGCTGTCCGCCTCCATCATCGCCGTCATCGCACCGATGCCGTCCTCGCGCGCGACGTCGCGATAGGCGGCGCCCGCCTCCTCCAGCGCGAGACGCACATATTCGCCGCGGCCCTGGATCATGGGCCAATAGTACAGCTCGTAACGCATGGGCCATCCTCGCAGTGATGCGCCCACACGTTCGGCTCGGACGACGCAACGGACGCAGTGTTAGTTCGCCGCGAAGCAGTATAGCAGCCCGTCACCGCCCGTGCGCTTCAGATCGGCCTGGGAACAGCCGCCATCGGGCCCGCGAGAGATGGGAATTGTTCCACAAGCAAAGGCGCCGCGGATTGCTCCGCGGCGCCTGATGAGGGTCTCAAGTCAGGCTCAGCTGACCTGCTGGATTCCCGATAGCTGCCAATCGGCGCCGGCGTGGCGCAGGAAGGTCCAGATCTCGGTGACCTCCTGCGGCTGGTCGGAGCCGTCGACCACCCGGCCCGAGGCGCGCTCGATGGTCTTGTCGGCCAAAGTGAAGC
This sequence comes from Bradyrhizobium sp. SZCCHNRI3043, assembly GCF_032377735.1. Lineage (NCBI taxonomy): Bacteria > Pseudomonadati > Pseudomonadota > Alphaproteobacteria > Hyphomicrobiales > Nitrobacteraceae > Bradyrhizobium > Bradyrhizobium sp. SZCCHNRI3043. The sequence goes on along the minus strand of NZ_JAUHID010000032.1, from coordinate 34,415 downwards.
GCATCGCGACCGTGGCGTAGTCCGCGCCATTCTCGCGCCAGGCTTCGGCGAGGTCACCCTGCAGCAGCTTCACGGCGCTGACCTTGTTGACCACGCCGCGGGCCTGGTTCTGCTCGAGATCGCGCTCGAAATACGAGGCCATCTCCGGCGTCGACAGCAGCCGCAGGCGGCCGACATCCTCGTTCGACCAGGCGGACTGGATCTCGCCGAGCAGCCGCTCGAACGCCTCGTAGTCGGCGGGCAGGATCTGCAGCGGCGGCGTGTTGCTGCCACCGCCGAAGCCACCGAAACCACCAAGGCCGCTCAGGCCCGAGCGGAGGCTCGGCTGGCCGTCGGTGGGCGACGGCGCCGGGCCGGCGGCATAGGCCGGCTGGTTGCGGCGCTGCCACCAGGCCATCGCCATGCGCACCAGGAACACCACCAGCAGGACCTGGAGGATCAGACCGATGATCGAGGCGAAGCCGCCGAGGCCGGAGAAGAGCCCGCCGCCGAACAGCATGCCGAACAGGCCGGCACCGAGGAAGCCGGCAGCGAGGCCGCCGAGCAGGCCACCCGCGCGGCCACCGAACAGCCCGCCACGCGCGGGCGCGGCCGTGTTGAAGCCGCCGGGCTGGCCCGGCTGGGTGATGGTGCGGTTGAACTGCGACGCCGATCCCGGCGCCGTCGAGGTGGGAGGTGGCGCGGAGAAGGTGCGCGTGCCGCGGGAGCCCGAGCTGGAGCCGCCGCCGATCCGGGCGTCGGCCGCCGAGACGGCGAGCACCGTCGGCAGCGCCAGTGAAAGGGCCACGGCCATCGCCTTGAGGAGGCCGCTTTTGCGCTGCATGAAGCTCATCTGTGTTTCCCATAACTCCCCGGAATGGGGATGCCCGTAAGATGGGCACAACCGGCGAAAAGGGAAGGCGGCACGAGGCCGCGCGGCTGCGGCGCTGGGTCGCGGGATGAAGGCGCTCGGCCGCCTTGCCAAGGAACTTCCCAAGGAACTTCCCAAGGAACTCCGGTAACCTATTGCGGCGCCATGGTTTCCTTGACCGCCGCCACGAGCTGGCTGAGCGTGAAGGGCTTTGGCAGGAACGCGAACTGCTGGTTCTCCGGCAGGCTCTTCTCGAACGCATCCTCGGCATAGCCCGAGACGAAGATGATCTTGATCTCCGGATTGCGCTCGCGCATCGCTTTAAGCAGCGTCGGCCCGTCCATCTCCGGCATCACCACGTCGGACACCACGAGATCGAGCACGCCATCGCACTCCTCCAGCGCCTCCATCGCCTCGACGCCATTCGACGCCTCGATGACGCTGTAGCCGCGCGAGCGCAGGCCGCGCGCGTTCAGCGCCCGCAGGCCCTCCTCGTCCTCGACCAGCAGGATGGTGCCCTGCCCGGTCAGGTCGGCGCGCGGCTTCGACGCTTCCGCTGCGGCCGGCTCCTTGGCGGCGCCGTTGACCGCGTGCGGCTCGGCCTGGACCTCCGGAACGACGATGTGCCGCGGCAGGAAGATCTGGAACGAGGTCCCCTTGCCGACCTCGCTGTCGACATAGATGAAGCCGCCGGTCTGCTTGATGATGCCGTAAACGGTCGACAGCCCGAGGCCGGTGCCCTTGCCAACCTCCTTGGTCGAGAAGAACGGCTCGAAGATCTTTTCGCGGATCTCGGCCGGAATGCCGGTGCCGGTGTCGCTGATCTCGATGCGGACGTAGTCGGCGACCGGCATGCCCTTGTAGGCGGCCTGCGCGACCTCGTCGGCCGAGACGTTGGCGGTGCGCACCGAGAGCTTGCCGCCGTCGGGCATCGCATCGCGGGCATTGACCGCGAGATTGACGACCACCTGCTCGAACTGCGAGACGTCGACCTTGACCGGCCACAGGTCGCGGCCATGCACGAGGTCGAGCTTGACCTTCTCGCCGATCAGCCGGCGCAGCAGCATCGTCAGGTCGGACAGCGCGTCGCCGAGGTCGAGCACCTGCGGCCGCAGGGTCTGGCGGCGCGAGAACGCCAGCAGCTGCCGCACCAGGGTGGCGGCGCGGGTCGCGTTCTGCTTGATCTGCATGATGTCCTGGAACGACGGGTCGGTCGGCTTGTGCGCGTTCAGCAGGAAATCGTTGGCCATCATGATGGCCGAGAGCACGTTGTTGAAGTCGTGGGCGATGCCGCCGGCGAGCTGGCCGACCATCTCCATCTTCTGCGACTGGTTGATCTGGTTCTCCAGCGCGCGGCGCTCGGTGGTCTCGAGCAGATAGACGATCGCTGCTTCCGTCTCGCGCTCGTCCTCGTCGACGGCGGTGACGAAGAACTGGCCGAAGCGCTCCTTCGCGCCCTCCAGCATCACCTCGACCGGCGGAATGTCCGCCTGCCCTTCCGAGGCCTGGTTGATCGCAGCGATCAGGAGATGCCGGTCGCGCTGGCTGACGGTGCGGAAGATCGATTTCGCCGCGGCCACATCGCCGCTGACGCTCTGCGCCAGCTTGGCATAGCGCGCATTGGCCCTTACGACGGCGCCGCCGCGGTCGACGGTCGCGATCGCCATCGGCGTGTGGTCGAAGAAGCGCATGAAGCGCACCTCGGCGGCGCGCTCCGGATCCGAGCGCTCGTCGCGGGCGCGGCTGATGACCAGGGTGCGCGACGACCCGGGCTTGCCGTCGGCGCCGAAGGCGAGCTTGTGATAGAGCCGCGCCGGCATGGTCTTGCCGCCGCGCATCTTCAGGTCGATGTCGAACACCTCGGTGCGGACCTCGCCGGGCACCGCGACGATCGAGGTCAGCAAGGACGCGCCGTCGCCAGAGACGACGTCGGCGAGCTTCAGGCCGCCGGAGCCGATCTCGGCGAGATCGTAGTCGAGCCAGTTGGCGAGCGTGGCGTTGACGTAGACGAGGCTGCCTTCGGGATTGACTGAGAAGAAGCCGCACGGCGCATGGTCGAGATATTCGATCGCATGCTGCAGCTCCTGGAACACGTCCTCCTGGCGCTCGCGATCCCTGGTGATGTCGGCGATCGACCACACCGCGTAGCGGGCATGGCGCTTGGTCTGGCCGAGCGGGCGCACGCGCATCCGCAGCCAGCGCCCCTGCGCGCCTTCGGCCGCAGTGATGCGTACCTCCTCCTGCTGCCGCTTGCCCTCGCGCGCCGCCTTGAGCAGGCGGAACACCGCTTCGGAGACATCGGGATTGCCGATGAAGACACGCTCGACGGGACGCGCTTCCTGCGCGGTCGCCGCTCCCGTCATGTTGAGATAGGCGGCGTTGGCGTAGACGACATGGCCGCGCGGATCGGTCACCGCGAGGCCATCGAAGGCGTGATCGGCGATCGCGCCCATCACCGGATCGTCGGTCGCCTTGTCGGCGAAGCGGACGATGCCGGCGGCGAACGCGAACAGATTGAACAGGCCGACGGTGGCAAGCAGCGACAGCAGCCCGAGAATGTAGGGCTGCGCCTGGGCGCGGCCGATCGTCATCAACGCGATCGCGACCGCGACGAGACCGAACGCCACCAGCAGGATCAGCAGAATGCTGCCGCTGCGGCGCGGCCGCTCCGGCAGGCCCACCTGATCCTGTAACCCATCGTTGTCGGAATCGGCGCTCATGGCTCGGGGACGCGACCTGTCGGCTGGGAGCCCCAGCCCGTTCGCGCGGCTCCCCCTTCCACCTGCCTGAATCGACGGGTCAAGCGCAAGCCCGTCAAGCCGATATTCCATGATTTATCCGTATTTTGCGGTCCGTCCGGGGACCGAATCGGTTGTCATCGCGGGCGCCCCGAGAGGTTGCGCCGCAGCCCCATCACGTAGCCGATGATCTCAGCGACGGCGTGATAATGTTCCACCGGGATCTCCTCGTCGATCTCGACCGTGGCGTAGAGCGCGCGCGCCAGCGGCACGTTCTCGACGATCGGGATGTCGTGCGCCTTGGCGACCTCCCGGATCTTGAAGGCGATGTTGTCGACGCCCTTGGCGACGCAGACCGGGGCCGACATGCCGCGCTCGTAGGACAGCGCGACCGAGTAGTGGGTCGGGTTGGTGATGATCACGGAGGCCTTTGGAACCGCAGCCATCATGCGCTTCTTCATGCGCTGCTGCCGGATCTGCCGGATGCGTCCCTTGACGTGCGGGTCGCCTTCCGACTGCTTGAACTCCTCCTTCATCTCCTGCACCGACATCTTCTGCCGCTCGTACCATTGCCGATACTGGAACAGGTAGTCGCCGATCGCGACCAGGGCGAGCAGCGCGACCACCGAGCCCATCAGATGCGTGGTCAGCGACATCGTAACGCCGAGCAGCTCGCTGACGTCCATGTGCAGCAGCGATTCGAGGCGCAGCCGCTCCGGCCACAGGATCATGACCATGACCGTGCCGAGCAGCACGAGCTTGAAGAGACCCTTGGCGAAGTTGGCCGCGGCCTGCTTGCCGAACAGGCGTTTGGCGCCGGCCAGCGGCGAGATCTTGCTCAGGCTCGGCTTCATCGGCTCGCCCGACCAGACCAGGCGATGCTGCATCATGTTGCCGGCGATCGCCGCCAGCATCACCATCAGGATCGGCACGCCGATCGCCGCGATCACGGCGAACGACAGGCTGCGCGCCAGCGCCAGCAGGCCGGCGCCGTCGGTGTGGATCATCCAGGAATTGGCGATCAGGTTGCGCATCGGCACCAGCACCGCGGTGCCGATCGAGCCCGAGAAGGTCGACATCACCAAGGTCGCGGAGGCGATCACGAACCAGGTGTTGAGCTCCTGACTCTTGACGACGTCGCCGCGCTCGAGCGCCTGGTCCAGCCGCTTTTGCGTCGGGTCTTCTGTTTTGTCTTCGGAATCGGCCTCATCGGACATCGATCGGCCCCCTCACCGCGGCATCATCTCGTGCATGACGCCTTCGAAATAGCCGAGAAACGTTCCCATCATCGCGGTCAGGACCAGCGCGAAGATCAGGAAGCCGATCAGGATCGAGAGCGGCGCACCGACGAAATAGACCTGCATCTGCGGCATCAGCCGCGCCAGCACGCCGAGCCCGATGTTGAAGACCAGCCCGAACACCAGGAACGGCGCCGATAATTGCAGGCCGATCTTGAACGCCGTGGCAAAGGCCTTGGTCGCCAGCGAGGCGACGTCGCCGCTCGGGATCAATTCGCCCGGCGCGAAGATCTTGTAGCTGTCGCTGAGCGCCGCGATCACCAGGTGATGGCTGTCGGTCGAGAACAGCAGGGTCACGCCGAGCATGGTGAGGAAGTTGCCGATCAGGACGCCCTGCTGGCCCTGCGTCGGATCGACCGCGGTGACGAAACCGAGCCCCATCTGCTGCGCGATCACGGAGCCCGCGACCTGCAGCGCCGACAGCGTCACCCGCGCCGTCGCGCCGAGCACGATGCCGATCACGATCTCGTGCACCATCATCACCAAGAGCGGCGACAACGCCTGCAGGTCGACCTGATAGGCCTGACGGTGCAGCGGCAGCACGATCATCGTGAGCAGCAGCGCGGTCGCGAGCTTGATGCGGACGGGGATGTTGACCTCGCCGAGGCCCGGCAGCAGCATCACCATCGCGCCGACGCGCGCGAAGGCCAGCATGAACACGGCGGCCAGCGCCGGAAGGAAGGAAATATCGATGCGCATCGTCCGCCGTCACGGCCCTTTCGACCGCATGCTGGTGCGGCACGACGGTCTTTGAAGAGACAGCCTGCGACGAGACAGCTTGCGAAGAGTTCGCCCGAAAGGCCGCCAGCTCACGGCCGAAAGCAGCAGCGCCCCCCGCACTGCTCCTCGCGACCGCTCGCAGCGCCCTCACGCAGGCTAGCCCTGCTGCCCCGGACATTGCCTCATCCGCCGATGATTCGCGACGAGATCCGCATCATGTGCGAATGCAGCGCATCGGCCATGAACGGCAGCGCCAGCAGCAGCGTCACGAAGATCGCAATGATCTTCGGCACGAACACCAGAGTCTGCTCCTGGATCTGCGTCAGCGCCTGAAACAGGGAGACGACCACGCCGACGACGAGGCCGACCACCATCAGCGGCGAGGAGACCAGCACGATGGTCCAGATCGCATCGCGCGCCACATCGAGCGTTTCAGCTCCCGTCATGTCCTGTCGTTCCTCACTGTCGATCGGTTCCGGTCCGGCACCCGCCTCATCGCGCATCGCGCGCAGTCGCGGCAGACGGCAAATCCTGATGCGTTACGAGTTGCGCCTAGATCGTCATCTTCATCACGTCTTCATAGGCCTGGATCACGCGGTCGCGCACCGACACCAGCGTCGACACCGCGACATCGGTTTCGGCGACCGCCGTGACGACATCCATGACGTTCGCCTTGCCCGCGGCCATCGCGACCGCCTGACTGTCCGACTTGCGTCCGGCCTCCATCACGCTGCCGATCGCATCCTTCAGCACCGCGCTGAATGACGGACCACCCTTGTCGGCGCCGTTGCCGCTGCCTAGCACGTCGCGCACGCGCCCGAGGCTGCCGAAGGCACCGCTCGAGCCGCCGGCGTCGAGCACGCGGGCGGAATTCGCATAGGCATTAGCTGCGGAGATTGGGGAGGCCATGACTTTCGTTCCTGTCCTAGGTCTTCAGAATGTCGAGTGTGCGTTGGATCATGCGGCGCGTGGCGCCGATGATGTTCAAATTCGCCTCGTAAGACCGCTGTGCATCGCGCATGTCGGTCATCTCGATGAGCGGATTGACGTTGGGGTACTTGACATTGCCGGACGCGTCCGCGGCCGGGTTACTGGGGTCGTATTTGACGCGGAACGACGATTGATCGGGCACCACCTTGCCGAGTGCCACCACCTTGGCGTCAAGCGCACGGTCGAGCGCCGAGGTGAATGTCGGGACCTTGCGGCGATACGGATCGCCACCCGCTTTGGCGGCGGTCGAATCGGCATTGGCGATGTTCTCGGAAATGACGCGCATACGCCCCGCCTGCGCACGCAGGCCGGAGGTCGCAATGCTCATCGAGCGCAGGAAATCGCTGGAGTCGTTTGCCATGCTTGTCGGTCTCCGTCCTCAACTCCGGCTCAGGCCTTGCCGATCGCCGTCTTCAACAGATGCAGGCTCTTGCCGTACAACGAGGTTGCCGCGGCATAGTCCATCTGGTTGGCGGAGACCTTCAGCATCTCCTCTTCGAGGCTCACCGCGTTGCCGGCGGGCCTCGTCTGAAATCCGGCCTTGCGGTTCTGGTCGAAGCTCGCGCTCTCGCCCGACGACGGTGCGATGTGCGCGGTGCTGGTCCGGGTCAGCGACAGCGGCGCAAAGCCGCCGACCGCCTGGCCGGTTGAATCGAACTTCGGCTCAACCAGATCCTTCGGCTTGAAGTTGGGCGTATCCGAATTGGACACGTTCTCCGACAGCACGCGCTGGCGCTCCTGGTGCCATTGCATCTTGGTCCGCAACGCCGACAACACGGGGAGATCGTTGATGGACATGGCGCTGCTCGGTTATGTCCGGCTACCGGACGGTTTGGGTAGGTAGAAATTGCCGTGCATATGGTTAACAAGGAGTTAAGAAACGGTGCGATGCCCACCGGGACATTCCCGGGGTTTTGACGATTTCTTAGGAAAGTGCCGGGGTCCCAGCCGACCGATGCATCATTACGGGACGGCGCGGCTCGCCAAGAAGTCGTTTTGGCCCGGCCGATTCATGGGTTATTAAGAGGCCGAGCGGCAGTTCCTGCCGTCATGCGTTAACAGGTTGGTTCCGGTTCTGAAGCTCCGTTCGCTGCCGGCGATGCGTTGGACAGACGAGAGACTTCGAAAGGACGCGGTATTTGCCGGGGACAGAGATGCAGGCACTGACGTTCTTTTTTGCATTCGTGGCGGTGCTGGCGCTGATCGGCCTCGCCGCGTGGCTGGTCCGTCGATTCGCGGGCAATCGTCTCGGCACCAACCCGAATCGCGGCCGCATGCCCCGGCTTGCCGTGATCGATGCCGCCGCCGTCGATGGCCGCCGCCGTCTCGTGCTCGTGCGCCGTGACAACATAGAGCATCTTTTGATGATCGGCGGGCCGACCGACATCGTGGTCGAATCCAACATCGTGCGCGCCATGCCGGCGCGCGAGCAATTGCCGCAGCGGCCGGGCATCAATGAAGAACGGCCAGCGGCGCGCATCGCGCCGCTGCCGGATGCGCCGTCCTGGGCCGACAACGAGCCGAAGACCGAGGCTGCCGAGCCGCAGATGCCGGAGCCGCCGCAGCGCCCGATGCGGCCGTCGTTCATCGATGAGGTTCGCCGCACGGGGCCGGCTGCTGCTGAGCGGCGTGAGCCGGCACCGGCGTTCCCGCCGGAATCACCGCTCCCTCCGCGCCGTCCCGATCCCCGCCAGGACCTCCGGGCGGACGTCCGTGGAGAGCCGCGCGGCGGCGACGAAGCCCGCCCGGAGCCGCGCCCCGAGCGGGCGCCCCGCGGTGAACCGGTGATGCCGCGCCCGCTGCGCCCCGCCGAGCCGCAACGGCCGGCCGAGGCGCCGCGCCCCTCCGAGGGGCCCCGGCTGCCGCCGGTGCGGAGCGCTGAACGCGCTGCCGAGCGCGTCGAACGCGTGGCGGCGCCGCCGCTGCCGCCGATTGCGCAGATGCCACCGCCACCGCCACCGCCGCCGGTTGCGCCGCCGCCCGTAGCGGCCGATCAGAGCGCCGAAGCCAATCTGGCCGAGATGGCGCAACGGCTCGAGGCCGCGCTGCGGCGTCCATCGGCCGATCCGTCGGCTGCTCCAGCCTCGGGTCCCCGGGCGGCCGCACGCAGCGAGCCGGCTCCGGCGCAAGCCGCGCCGGTCAAGACCAGCTTCGAGAATCTGGAGGACGAGATGGCCTCGCTGCTCGGACGTCCGAAGTCGTCTCAGTGAGATCGCTGCTTCCCCCGCGTAGAGTTGTCTTCATCGCTGTTCTGACTGCCGCCGGTTTACTGGCGGGACGAGCTGCTGCGCAGGACATCAGCATCAATCTCGGCGCCGGCGGTGGCGGCGTCACCGAACGCGCGGTCCAACTGATCGCGCTGCTCACGGTGCTGTCGATCGCGCCGTCGATCCTGATCATGATGACGTCGTTCACGCGCATCGTGGTCGTGCTGTCGCTGCTACGCACGGCGATGGGCACTGCGACCGCCCCGCCCAACTCGGTCATCATCGCGCTTGCGATGTTCCTCACGGCGTTCGTGATGGGCCCGGTGCTGCAGAAATCCTATGATGACGGCATCCGGCCCCTGGTGGAAAACCAGATCGGCGTCGAGGACGCGCTGCAGCGCGCCTCGGTGCCGCTGCGCGGCTTCATGCAGAAGAACGTGCGCGAGAAGGACCTGAAGCTGTTCATGGACCTCTCCGGCGAGCCGCCGCCGGCGACGCCCGACGACCTGTCGCTGCGCATCCTGGTGCCGGCCTTCATGATCTCCGAGCTCAAGCGCGCCTTCGAGATCGGTTTCCTGCTGTTCCTGCCCTTCCTGATCATCGACCTCGTGGTCGCCTCGGTCTTGATGTCGATGGGCATGATGATGCTGCCGCCGGTCGTGGTGTCGCTGCCGTTCAAGCTGATCTTCTTCGTGCTGGTCGACGGCTGGTCGCTGGTGGCCGGCAGCCTGGTGCAGAGCTACGGCGGGTAGGTTTCACCTGTCATGATGCGCGAGAGGCAGTAGGCTCGTGTCTCCCATTGACGCGTACCCTCGATCAGTTCGCCCGGATTGGGCTTGCGACGGGGCGCGATGTGGAGGAGCCGCGCAACTCGACGCGAGCTCGCTGTATGATGTGCCAGCCACCGCTCAAACCAAGCGCGGCCATGATCGCCGCCACAATGAGATCCGGCCACGCCGTGCCGGTGCCGAACACACCGGCTGCGGCCGCGAGTACGGCGATGTTGCCGAGCGCATCGTTCCGGGAGCAGATCCAGACCGACCTCATATTCGCGTCGCCGACGCGGAAACGGTAGAGCATGACGGCCACGCCTGCATTGGCGACAAGAGCGAGCATGCCGACGACCCCCATCGTCCTCGCCTCCGGGAGGGTGCCTGCAATTGCGTGCCAGACAGTGGAGGCAAGGACAAGGACGCCAAGCAGGACGAGCGACCAGCCCTTCAGAAGGGCGGCGCGTGCTCGCCAGGTCAACGCGAGTCCCGCCACTCCGAGGCTGATCGCATAGTTGGCCGTATCACCGAGGAAGTCGATTGCGTCCGCCTGCAGCGAGGCCGACCCGGCCGCCACGCCTGCTGCGATCTCGGCCAAAAACATGGCTCCATTGATGGCCAACGCAATCCAGAGCGCACGACGCCAGCGGGGGCTGTCCAGTTCCCTCGGAGGGGAAGACGAACAGCAGTCATCATGACAACCAGCCATATCGTCGCCTCTTACAAGATGATGCGACGTCCTATATGGACCCTGTAGCCACTACAGGGTCAAGCCATGTCACGACTGACCATCGGAGACCTCGCGAAGCGGACCGGCACCAAGGTCGAAACGATCCGGTATTATGAGCGGATCGGTCTGCTACCGGTTCCGGCGAGAACCGAGGGCAACTACCGAGCCTATGACAACGACCAACTGGGGCGACTGAGCTTCATTCGGCGTGCCCGCGATTTGGGCTTCTCCATCGACCAAGTCCGTGACCTGCTGGATCTCGCCGATCAGCGAGACCGCTCGTGCGAAGCGGTTGACGTCATCGCAGGCCAACACCTGGCAGAGATCGAACGCAAGATCTCAGACCTCGTGGCGCTGCGTGACGAACTTGCCGATGTCATAGGGCGCTGCAAGCACGGCACCGTTGCCGACTGCCGCATCATCGAAGCGCTTGCGCCGCATCGCTCTGACTGAACGAACAAGACAATTACCGATCCACTGGCTTCGCAAAGCAGTCTCGAACTTTCGTCTTGGCGCGCTTCGGACGGATTCAGAATCGCTCACCCCACGACATCGTACTGCTTGCTCAGCTCGTCGCTGATCTTCACCAGCGTCGACATGCTCTCCGGATAGCCGGGGCGCGTCGCCGTGCCGGGATCGGCCTTGGCGCAGAGCTCCCATTTGGTGCCCCAGCGGAGCACCGAGATCGCCATGCCGTCGCGACAACCGACCCGCGCCTTCAGCTCCGCCTTGGCCATCGCGATGAGCTCGGCTTCGGTCTTGGTCGGCTTCGTCATGTCGCCAGGTCCTCCGGCTCCACGCCTTGACGCACGACGTCATCGACCCGCGATCGCCTGCTTGACGCCCTGGATGCGCGGCAAGGCGCCGGTCGCCTCCGACGGGGCCTTCGCAGCATCCTTGGCGCCGTCCGGTCCTTTGCCGGTGGCATCCGGGAAGCGCGCCCGCATGTCGCGCAGGAAGCCGTCGAGCGTATCGACACTCGACGCCATCTTCGCGATCTGGGCAAACTCGGCGCTGGAGCCGCTCGCCGGCTTGCTGGCGACGTCGAATGCGATCTTGTCGGCCTCGCCGGTCATCAGCGGCGCATATTTCTCGCGGAAGCGGGCGAGGCCGATGGCGTCGTCGGCGAGCGCATAGCCGACCACGGCGCGCAGGATGTCGCCGCGCTCAGCCGGATTGAGCGGGCGGAAATCGCGCCAGCGATCGCCGTAATAGAGCTCGATCTGCTCGGACGCCTCGCGCCAGCGCCGCGACGCCCAGTAGATGTCGGAGCGCAGCCGGATCGCCTCGCGGCCGCTGATGTTGCTGATGATGTCCAGTCCGAGGTCGTAACGCCCGATGTCGCTGTTGGCGCGGGCTTCCAGCAGCAGCCGCTGCTGGCGCAGCTCGCCCGCGAGATCGGCGATGCGCGTGGTGCGCAGCGCCTCGATGGCGCGTTCAGGCTTGCGGTTGGTGAGATAGACCATGGCGAGACGCGCGGCGACCTGGGCGCGCGCCGCGCCTTCGAGGCGGTGGTCGACCTGGTATTGCAGAAGCTCGGCGGCCTGATCGAGCAGATCGATGCCGACCAAGCGGTCGGCGAGCTTGCGGATCATCTCGTCGCCGCGGCGGCCGATCGGCGTCAGCTCGCGAAACCCGTAGAAGATGCTGAGCGCATCGACCGGTGGCAGCTCGTCGGCCTTGCCGTTCAGGAACAACTGCGAGAACAGGCGGGAGGCTGCATCCTGGGCCTGCCGCGCCAAATCGGAGTTGGGCATCAGGCGGGTGGCCTGACGCGCGGCCTCGAGCGAGTCCGCATAGCGCCCCGCCTCCTCGTAGAGCTGCGCCATCATCTGCAACGTCTGCACCTCGATGGCGTCGCCGCGCCAGATCGCCTGCAAGGTCTCCAGCTCCTTCAGCGCGTCCGGCGGCTTGATCTCGCCGCGCTTCTGCAGAAGCTTGATCTCCAGCAGCTTGGCCTCCGCGGCCGCAAGGCGGTCGTCGGAATTGACGGCGAAGCGATAGTCGTCGAGCGCATCCTTCTCCTGCGCCATCGCCTCGGCGAGCCGGCCGCGCAGCACGGCGATGTCGGGCTTCATGTCCGCGGGCACGCCGATCACGTCGAGCTCGGCGCGCCGCTTGGCGGCGCCGGCGAAATCCTTGATCTCGAGCGCCGACTTCATCGCATCCGCGATCACGACGCGCTGCAGGTCGAGCGGCAGCGAGGCGATGGCGAATTCGACGTTCTTCAGCTTCTCGCGCGCGTCGGCAAACTTGCCCTGGCGGGCGAAGGCGAGGCCCTTCCACATCTGCGAATCGAAATTATTGCCGATCGACGGAGTGGCGAGATCCTTGAGTCCCTGGTCCGGCCGGCCCATCAGGATGCTCGCCACCGCGTGGATCATCAGCATGGCGGTCTCGTCGGTGCGCGGGTCGGCGTCGGAGATCATCAGATTGGTGACGCCGCGCGCTTCCGGATACATCGCTCGCGCCATGTAGAAGCGCGCCAGCGCCAGCCGCGTCTGCGCCCGCCGCTCCGGCTCGGCGTTCGCCGCGGCCTTGATCAGCAGATCCTCGCGCGGCACGAACGGCTGGGTCTGGTTCTGCTGCCATTCGTCGATGTCGAACATCGGCCGTACGGCGGTCGGCGCCCGCTCCGGCGAGAAGCCGATCGACGACAGGGTCAGCCCGCCCGGCCGGCCCAGGATCACCTTGTCAGGCGCGATCTCTACGGCGACGTCATCCGAATTCGGACGCACCGCGATGCCGTGGATCGAATCGAGCAGCGACAGGTCGACGAAATCCTGGCGCTTGATGAAGCCGCGGATCGGCGGCGGCGCCGTCACGACCAGCAGCGTGTCGCCGGCATCCGGGTCGGTCAGCCGGTGCAGCATGCCAGCTCCGGGATTGGCGAGCGGCACCATGACATTGGCGAGCGCGGGATCGGTGACGTTGCGCATCACCATCAGCGGCTGCTGATTGGTCAGGCCCTTGTCGGCGAATGACAGGGTCCAGCTGCGCCCGCCATCGTCGCTGCCGAGCGAATGCATCTGCGGGCGGTTGAGGCGGATCCGGATCGCCTGCCCCTTGTCGAGCGGCGTCCTGTTGACCTCGCCGATGATCGCGCCGCCCTTGGCGCGGATGGGCTCGACGTCGACGGGCTTGGTCGAATCGAACACCATCCATACCGTGTCGCCGCGGCGGAACAGCGCCGCCGGCGTGACCTGGCCGAAGCCGAAGGTGAGCCGCAGGCCCTCACTGTCGCGCAGGGCCTCCAGGGTGGCGGCTCCATTAGCTGCCTTCTCGGCCGGCTTGGTTTCGGCGGCCTTGGTTTCGGCAGACTTGATCTCGGCAGACTTGATCTCGGCAGACTTGGTCTCGATAGGCTTGGCGGCTTCGGCTTTGCCCGCCTCCGACTTCATCGCCTCGGACTTCGCTGGCTCGGATTTGGCTGCTTCGGATTTGACAGCTTCAGGCGCAGCAGCTTCAGGCTTGGGGGCCTCGGGCGCGGCTTCGGCCTTCGCGGCGGCCGGCGCGGCAGCAGCCGCTGCCGACGGCGCAGGCTCGGCTGCGAGCTCGGTGGCTGGCGCCGCGACCGCAGGCGCCGGCTTGGTCTCCGTCTTTATCTCCTTGGCGATGGTGTCGGAGGTCGGCGGCACGATCTCGGGCTGCGCAGCCTGCTTCGGCTTGTCGCCATTGGGTTTGCTGCCGCTGGGCTTCTCGGCCGCGGCCGCCTTGGCGCCCGGCAGCGTGTCCGAGGAGACTGCGGAGACCTTCTTGTCCGGCTGCTGATAGGCGACGTCGATGTTGTAGTTCTTCTCCTCGCGGAAGGCGCGAACGTCGACCTCGCCGACCAGGCCGAGCTCGACGACGGTCCTGCTGCCGTCGATGCGCTGGTTGATCGCGGCGACGTTCGGCGGCGCGACGAGCTTGGCGTCGGCGAGATCGAAGGACAGCGGCGCGGTGAAGAACAGCGAGAGCTTCTGGTCGTTGAGCACCGAGGAGATGCCGACACCGTCGGGGATCTCGAACACGAAGCGCACGAAGGTGGGCTGCACCAGCGCGCGCACGCGGATCGGCGGCCGCTTCTTCGATTCCGCCTCGGCGCGCTGCAGCCGCAGCGCCCGTTCGGCGGCGCGCGCTCGCTCGGCGAGCTCGCGCACGACCTCGGCCGGCAGCGGCGGCGGCGGGCCGGTCCAGCTGTCGGGCAACAGATCGATGAAGACGCGTTCGCCCGCGGTCATGGTGTTGACGCGGACCTTGCGCGACAGCGAGAGCCGCAGCGCCGAGCCGTCGGGGTCGCCGCGGGCCGATGAGATGTAGTCGGGCGCCGCATCCACCCAGCGGTCGATCGGAATGGTGGCGGCGCGATCGAACCTGATCAGCAGAATCGAGCCGGCGGTAGTGACGTCGGCGCTGATGTCCTCGGAGAATTTCAGCACCAGCCGCGCATAGCCGTCCTGAGCCGACAGGCTGGCCTCGCCCGGCACCGGCGCAGCGCCTGCCGCGACCGTGGACAGCACCAGGCCGATGACGATGGCCGACAGCAGCGCAAGGCCAGCGCGCGCCCGTGCGCGGGCCTTCGACCGCAATCCAATGGGAGTCGTGCGCGCCATGGTCACAAGCTTCCGGTTCGACATCCGCAACTTGACGGATACGCCTGCCCCGCCACGCCGGAAATCTAGGTGCCGGCGTTTAAGGGCGCATTAAACATGCGGCTCAATTGCTCTTCACAGGCACGATCTTGCCTTCGATCTTCGGCAGCTCGGCGCTGGTCTCGGGCCTGTCGGCGCCGGCCCGGCGCGCCAGCTCGACGGTGAGCCGTTCGGCCGCCTCCGGCGTCATCAGTCCGAGAATGTCGGACATCTTGCGTGGCGCGATCTGCGAGGCGATCTCGATCAGCACCGACATCTCGAGCCGGTCGAACACCTTGGCGGCATCCTTCGGCTTCATGCCCTCGTACATCGTGACGATGCTCTTGAAGCGGGCGTTGTCGGCCTCGGTCTTGGCGGCCTGCGCGCCGGAGATGCGGCCCTCGATCGCCTTCATCTCCTCGGTCTTGGACTGGATGCGCTGCTCGGCGGCGCGCAACAGGCTCTCGCGGATGTCGATCTCGCGCGCACGCGCGTCAAGCTCCTGGCGACGCGACTGCAGCCGCTCGAGGATCGCCTTCTCCGCCGGCGACACCTGCTGCTGGTTCTCCTCGGGCTTGATCACCACGCCCTCGGGCTTGGTGTCCGGAGCGGCGGGCTTGGGCGCCTCCTCCTTCTTCTCCTTCGGCGCGCCATGCGTGGAGCCGGTGACGATGTCATTGTCCTCGCGGCCCGGATAGCCCAGGTTCTCCTGGGCCCATGACCGCTTGGTCGGGTGAGGATCATAGTCGAAAACGTAGCCGCCATCGATCACGAGGCCGGCCACCTTCAGGACCGCAAGACAGGCCACCGCGATCAGGACGACGGGAATGACGCGGATGTTACGAAACGCATTCATGCGGCAAGGCCACCAGTCCTTCGACGTTCGGAGAATGCCTGGGCCGCGGCGGCAACCGCCTTGGCACCGGAGACGCGCACCGGCTCGGTCGTGATCGCCGGCACCGGCGCAGGTGCAGGCTCCGGCGCGGCTTCAGGCGAGGTGATGGGTCGCGCGGCGCTGGCGATGCGCGACAGCCGGCGCACCACGCCGTCGCTCTCGGCGAGCTGCTTGCGCAACTGGTCGGACATCTGCGTCGCGGCGGCGAGCTGATTGCCGAGATTGTCGTTGACGTCGCGCACGGCGAGCTTGAGGCCGCCGATCGCCCGCTCGGCGATCTCGGTCGCGGTGATCAGCTCCGCGATCACGGCTTTGAGCGAATGCTCATCCGCCTTCAGCCGCTTCAGCCTGGAATTCAGCAGCATGCAATAGCCGATGGTCAGCACCAAAAGGACCGCCACCAGGCTTTCGATGATCAATCCGAGGGAGTGGTTCATTGGGCCTCCATCAACTTGTTCTGGCCTTCGGAGCCTTCGAACATCGCAAGGGTCGTATTCGGCTTGCGCAAATTCTTGGTGACACGGATCGCGACGCGGTCGCCGACCCGGCCCATCCGCCCCTCCGTCAGCATGGTGCTGCCGCAGCGGACCGCGACCAGCGCATCGGGACGGATGTCGAGCGGCAGGGTGTCGCCGACCTTCAGCTTCATGAGCTGCTTCAGCGGCACGTCGGCCTCGTAGAGCACGGCGTCGACGGCGATCTCGGCCTTGGTGATCTCGGTGGCGAAGTGGCCTTCCCAGACGGGATCGCGGCCGAACTTCTCACCCATGAACATCTGCAACAGCACCGGCCGGATCGGCTCGATCGTCGCATAGGGCAGCAGCAGCTCGATGTTGCCGCCGCGATCTTCCATGTCGATCCGCAGCTTCACCAGGATCGCGGCGTTGGCGGGCCGGCTGATCGCGGCGAAGCGCGGATTGGTCTCGAGCCGGTCGATGGTGAAGCGCACCGGCGACAGCGGCCGGAACGCCTGCTCGGCATCGCTCAGCACTACCTCGATCAGGCGCTTGACCAAGTTGGTCTCGATCGTCGTGTAGGGGCGGCCCTCGACGCGGAGCTGGGTGTTGCCGCGGCGGCCGCCGAGCAGCACGTCGATGATCGAATAGATCAGGGTCGAGTCGACGGTGGCGAGCCCGAAATTCTCCCACTCCTCCGCCTTGAACACGCTGAGCACGGCGGGCAGCGGGATCGAGTTCATGTAGTCGCCGAAGCGCACCGAGGTGATGCGGTCGAGCGAGACTTCGACGTTGTCGGAGGTGAAGTTGCGCAAGGAGGTCGTCATCAGCCGCACCAGACGGTCGAAGACGATTTCGAGCATCGGCAGACGCTCGTAGGAAACCATCGCCGAATCGATGATGGCGCGAATGCCGGAATGGTCGTCGAGGCTGACCTCACCGGCGGTGAAGCCGAGGAGATTGTCGATCTCCTCCTGCGACAGCACTCGCTCGCCGCCGTTCTTGGTGGCGCCGAAATCGCGGCTGCCGTCCTCGACCATCGCGGCCCATTGCAGGGCCATCGATTCGGTGAGTTCATTGGCTGCTGCGGCTTCCGCGGCCTCTGTGGGATCCTCCGAGTCGAGCGAGGCTTCCCATTGCGCGGCTATCGCATCTTGGTCGACTTGATCGTTGCCCGCCATGATCGTTGAGCTTCTTTGCCTTACTGGACCACGATTTCCTTGAACAACACCGCGTTGACCTGGTTCGGCGCCAGCGCGACGTTGACCCGCTTGGTGAGCTCCTCCTTGAGCCTGAACAGGCCCGCCGAGCCGTTGAGGTCGCTCGGCCGGAGCTCGCGCAGATAGGTCTGGAAGATGTCGGTGACGCGCGGCAGCGTCGGCTTGATCGTCTCGACCTGCTTCTCCTCCTTCACCTCCAGCACGATCTTCACTTTCAGATATTGGACGCGATCGCCGGGATTGCCGACCAGGTTGACGAGAAGGTCCGGCACCTCGACGAAGGCCGGCGGCTTCGGCGGCGGCGCCGCCTCGGCGTGATGCTCGTCGTTCTTGTGGCTGAAGAAGAAGAAATAGGCCGCACCACCGACGCCGAGCAGCGCCAGCGCGCCGACGACCATGATGATCAGCTTGAGCTTGCTCTTCGGCGAGCCTGCTTGCTCCTCGCCTTCGCCTGCTCCGGCGTCGTTCTCGGCCATGGCTTTCGGATCCTTCCGGAAAATCGAGCCGATGCCGCCAGAAAGCTTAATGACGCGAAACCAACGCTCCCAGCGCATCTGCGCTTTGTTGAGGGAACGCTACGGTAACAATGGTTAACGGAAGCTTTCTTTTGCCGAGGCGGTGGGAAAAACTTGCCGGGCAATTATGGTTAGCGAGACGTTGTTGCCGGGCGTTCTGAACCCGGGCTTAAATCCAAATCGTTGATTTATCGATAGATTCAGATTTGGCACGGCTTTCGCTGTACCCCTTGCGAACCCGCCGGCTTGGGAGAGCTGAACGGTTCGTTGAAGACCCGGTCGAGACCGCCTTGGGAGAGGTGCCGCGAACGGGATTCGTTAAGAGGGGAGATCGACCGGTGGAGAATGCGCTTCTCATCGGATTGTCGCGGCAGATGGTGCTGGAGCGGCAGCTCGACGTCGTTGCCAACAACGTCGCCAACGTCAACACCAACGGCTTCAAGGCCGATCAGCAGCTGTTCGAGGAGTATCTCTCCTCCGGCGCGCATGAAGACAATTTTCCGGGCGCCGCCCGCAGGGTGTCCTATGTCCAGGACCGCGGCACCTATCGCGACTTCTCGCAGGGCTCGATGCAGCGCACCGGCAACGCGCTCGACGTCGCCGTCACGGGCGACGGCTTCCTGACGGTGCAGACCGCGGCCGGCGAGCGCTACACCCGCGACGGCAACCTGCACATGAACAATCTCGGCCAGCTCGTCACCTCCGCCGGTGACCTAGTGCTCGGCACCGGCGGTCCGATCGTGTTTCAGCCGACCGACCACGACATCAACATCTCGCCCGACGGCACCGTGACGGTGGTCGAGGGCGTCAACCGCACCGACTCGATCCGCGGCAAGCTGCGCATCGTCAACTTCGCCGACCCGCAGGCCGCGCAGAAGCAGGGCAACAACCTCTACGCCGCCGCCGCCGGCGCCATCCCGCAGCAGGACACCAAGTCGACCATCCAGCAGGGCTACATCGAGAAGTCGAACGTCAGCGCGGTCGGCGAGATGAGCAAGATGGTCGAAGTGATGCGCGCCTACACCCAGGTCGCCAACATGCTGCAGGTCCAGAGCGACCTGCGCAAGAACGCGATCGAGAAACTCGCCGACGTTCCGGCCTGACAGATCTTGAAGGAGACGTGACATGCAGGCGCTTCACACCGCTGCGACCGGAATGGCGGCACAGGAACTCAACGTTCAGGTGATCTCCAACAACATCGCCAACCTGCGCACCACCGGCTTCAAGAAGCAGACGGTGGCGTTCCAGGACCTGATCTACGAGCATATGCGCCGCGTCGGCGCGCAGTCCTCCGACCAGGGCACGATCCTGCCCGTCGGCATCGACATCGGCGGCGGCGTCAAGACCGTCGGCACGCCGCGCTCGATGACGCAGGGCACGCTGTCGCAGACCGGCAACGATCTCGACCTCGCGATCTCGGGCGAGGGCTTCTTCAAGGTGCTGATGCCCGACGGCACCTTCCAATACACCCGCGACGGCACCTTCCAGATGGACAATCAGGGCCGCATCGTCACCGCGCAGGGCAACCCGGTGCAGCCGACGATCACGATCCCGCAGAACGCCTCGGGCATCACCGTCAACGCGCAGGGCCAGGTCTCCGTGACGCTGCCGGGCTCGACCACCTCGAACATCATCGGCCAGCTCCAGGTCACCCGTTTCATCAACAAGGCCGGCCTGCAGCCGGTCGGCAACAACCAGTTCACCGACACGCCGTCGTCGGGCGCACCGCAGGACGGCGTCGCCAACCAGGATGGCCTCGGCAGCATCACCCAGGGCAGCCTGGAGCAGGCCAACGTCGATGTCGTCAGCGAGATGAGCGAGCTGATCGCCGCCCAGCGCGCCTATGAGATGAACGCCAAGGTCATTTCGGCCGCCGACCAGATGCTGCAATCGACCACTGCGCTGTTCCGCTGAGGTTCGAAGGGAGATCGCCATCATGACCCGCACCGTCCGTCCCTTCCTGCTCGCAGCCGCCCTGCTCGCCTCGACCGCGCTGTCGGCGCTGGCCGGCGAGGCCGACGACCAGATCAAGGCGCCCGTGCTGCGCTCCACCGTCAACGTCACCGGCGACATCGTGCGCGTCGGCGACCTGATCGACAATGCGGGCGTCGCGGCCAATATCGCCGTCTACCGCGCGCCCGATCTCGGCACGACCGGCGTGCTGCCGGCCGCGCAGGTGATCGCGACCCTGCGCACCCACCAGGTCATCGGCGTCGAGGTCCGCGACATCAAGGAGGTTGCGGTCACGCGGCTGGCCCGCGCCATCGACGCCAAGGAGATCAGCACGGCAGTGGCCCAGGCGCTCGATCACCGCAACGGACTTGGCGATGCCGCGAACCTCAGCATCAGCTTCGACCAGCCGGTGCAGGATCTCAAATTCGAGGCCTCGACGTCAGGCACGCTGGCGCCGACCAGCGCCCGCTTCGACCCCCGCAGCGGCCGCTTCGACATCACCTTCGAGCTCGGCCATGCCAATGGCGCGAGCCCGACCAAGCTGCGCTACACCGGCACGGCGATCGAGACCGTCGAGGCCGTGGTGCTGACCCGCAACATCGATCGCAACGAGATGATCCGCTCAGGCGACCTGCAGACCGAGCGGCGGCCGCGCGCCGAGCTCGGCGGCGGCGAGCCTGCCTCGCGCGAGCTCGCAGTGGGCATGCAGATGCGCCGCGCGGTGCGCGCGGGTCAGGCGCTGAAGACCACCGACCTCGCCAAGCCCGACCTCGTGCAGCGCGACCAGGCGGTCACGCTGATCTACCAGACCGCCGGCATCTATCTCACCACGCGCGGCAAGGCGCTGGAGTCGGGCACCGAAGGCGACGTCGTCAGCGTGCTCAATCTGCAGTCCAAGCGCACCGTGACCGGCCGCGTCTCGGGTCGCGGCCAGGTCTCCGTCGACATCGCCGTCGCCAAGCCGGCGCAGACCTCCGAAGCCGACATCGCCGCGCCCGTCGCCGTCGCCAGCCGCCTTCCCACCTCCGCCACCCCGAAAGCCGAGTAAGTTTCATGTCGAAGTTCAAGTTTGATGATCGGGGCGTCTCGAGCCTGCGCCGGGTCGCGCTGATCTCGGTCTCCTTCGCGGTGCTGTCGATCGCCGGCGGATGCTCCTCGATCGACCGTCTCAGCCAGATCGGCGAGCGGCCGAAGCTGACGGAGATCGACAACCCGACCACGCAGCCGGGCTACAAGCCGGTGCAGATGCCGATGCCCAAGCCCGAGACGGTGTCCTACGCGCCGAACTCGCTGTGGCGCAACGGCTCGCGCGCCTTCTTCAAGGACCAGCGCGCCCGTCAGGTCGGCGACCTCCTGACCGTCACGGTCAGCATCTCCGACAAGGCCAATTTCGCCAACGAGACCCAGCGCAGCCGCACCAACAAGGAGGATTCGGGCATCACCGACTTCATCGGCGCGAAGACGCTCGGCGTGCAGGCGCAGAAGGTGCTGCCCGGCCGCATCCTGACCGCCGACGGCACCTCGTCCTCCGACGGCAAGGGCACCATCCAGCGCTCGGAATCCCTGACCACCAGCGTCGCCGCGGTGGTGACGCAGGTGCTGCCGAACGGCAACCTCGTCGTCGAAGGCAAGCAGGAGATCCGGGTCAACTACGAGATCCGCGAGCTGATCGTGGCCGGCATCGTGCGGCCCGAGGACATCCAGAGCGACAACACCATCGACTCCACCAAGATCGCCCAGGCCCGTATCTCCTACGGCGGCCGCGGCCAGATCTCCGACGTCCAGCAGCCGCGCTACGGCCAGCAGGTGATGGACATCCTGCTGCCGTTCTGAGGCGAAGATCACATCGAAAGGCCGGGCGGATCCAACCACGCCCGGTCGCCGCGAAAGCTCCGACCTGAATGTCTTGGGTCGGCAATCGGACAAGGATGAAGAGACACGATGAAAATCCCTCCCCGGAGGGTCAGACAAGGACTTGGCCGAGCGCGACACTGGTCATGAGATGATCCGCAGCCGCCGCCCTTTTCTGAAAGCGAGCTCCCACATTGCCCAATGCGAACCTAGGCGCAGCGGGCGATGTATACACGGCCTCCGGTAGCTCCCCTGCCGGAGGCCGTGTTCGTTTACTTGCCTAGACAAGTGTCGTTCACTTGGCGATCAACTGAGAGCCTGCTCAGCATTTTCCCTGTTGCAGAACGTACCAAAAATGGTACATTTCAATGAAACGGCTACCGGCGTTCTTCTACGCGCTGCCATCCGGCCGCGAACCCGTCCGGGACTGGCTCAAGGAATTGCCTGCCGAGGATCGTCGGATCCTCGGCGAGGATATCAAGGATGTCGAGTTTGCTTGGCCGATCGGGCTTCCTCTGTGTCGGCCATTGAGTCATGGACTGTGGGAGGTTCGCAGCAGCCTCACGCAGGGCCGGATCGCCCGTGTGATCTTTTGCTTGCGAGACGGCCGGATGATCCTGCTCCATGCCTTCATCAAGAAGAGTCAGAAGACTCCGGCATCCGATATCGAATTGGCCGTCAAACGCATGAGAGACATTTCGTGATGCGCGCACCTAAGACTGCCGGCAAGGTCGGCTCTGCCTTCGACGACTTTCTGAAGGAGGACGGTCTCTACGAGACCGTGACGGCGCGCGCGATCAAGCGCGTGCTGGTACGGCAGCTCGAGGAGCTAATGAAGCGCGAGGCGATCTCCAAGACCGAGCTGGCGGCCCGCATGGAGACCAGCCGCGCCCAGCTCGACCGGCTGCTCGATCCCGACAATGAATCCGTCACGCTCGGCACGCTGGCGCGCGCCGCCAGAGCCGTAGGCCGTCATCTGCGCATGGAGCTCGTCTAGCTGGAGCGGAGCAACGCCCCGCTCAGAGATCGGCAGGTCTTCCTCGACGCGGGATCACATGAACGTCGCCTCGACCACACCGAGGCCGTCCAGCTCCATCCGTACCCGGTCGCCCGCGCTCAACCATATCGTCTTGACCAGGCTGCCGGTCAGGACGAGCTGTCCGGCCTCGAGCCCGTCACCACCGGCGGCGAGATGATTGGCAAGCCAGGCCAGCGCGTGGACCGGATGTCCCAGCACATCCGCACCGGTGCCCTCGCCGACCAGGGTGCCGTTGACGATGGCACGGCCCTGCACCGCGGCCAAGTCCGCTACGGCAGCGCGCGGGAGCGCCGGGCCGAGGACGCAGCCGGCAGCAAAGAAATCGTCGGCGACGAGCGTCGGCGCCCCCAGCGTCTGCCATTGCACATAACGATCGTCGACGATCTCGATCGCCGCATGACAGTCGCCGATCGCCTCGACGACACGATCCATGGTGAACGGCGCGTCCAACGGCAGCAGGTCGTGCTTGAGCCGCACGGCGATCTCGCATTCGACGCCCACGCGGACGAAGTCGGCCGTGCGCAATCCGACCCCCGTCTGGTGAACGCCGCGCGCGAACACCCCGCCGGAACAGGGATGCGGAATGCCAAGATAGTCCTGCATCACCTTGCTGGTGCAGCCGATCTTGTAGCCGGCGAAGTCACCGGCCTGTTCGGCGAGCAGCCAATGGACTTCACGCTGGATCTCGTAGCCGGCAGCTTCATCCTTCGGCTGAAGCTGCGGCGGCAGAGCGCCCAAGGGCGCCCGCCGCTTGCGGGCATCTACAATCAGTTGCGCAGCGGCAAGGATCTCGTCTGCTCCCATGGCCCTTCAACTCCCCTGGCCCGCGGCCCGAACCGGCATCGCAGGATTTATGGTGAACGGATTGTTTATTAACGAGATTTTGGCTCCCATCTCAGCTTCATCAACAATTTGAGACGGCGCGGCCACGGGCGCAAGCAGCACTTTCAACCGACCAGCCGCCCATAACCAGTACCTCGCTCATCGGAATTGCCGTCTCTGCGCCGATATCCCGGACGTGGGTATGGCAGAGCGCGATGGCGAGGCCATGTGAGGCCATGTCAGGACCAGCCGAGCGGCGCTTCGCGCGCTGACGCTCAACTCGCCTCGCCCGTTGCGGCCATCGAGCTCTCGTCACGTGTCGTGAGCCAGGGCAGCTCGAACTGGCAGGTCAGCCCGCTCTCGGCAAATGTGCGCTGCAGATGCCTGACCGTGCGGGTCAGCAGCCGGCTGCCGAAGCCGACCACCGGAGGCTCGCGCGCCGGCGGGCCGCCGCTCTCCTGCCAACGGACATGCAGCGCGTCCTGGGCCAACGACCAGCTGACATCGACGTGACCGTTGGGCGTGGTGAGCGCGCCATATTTGCTGGCGTTGCAGGCCATCTCGTGGATGACGAGAGCCAGCTGCGTCGTCAGCTCGACCGGGACCAGGATGGAGGGGCCGCTGGTGGCGAGTTGATCCGGTGTGCTGGCGAACGGCGCGACCTGACTCCTGATGAGGGCGGCGAGATCGGCGCCCTGCCAGTCGTTCTCGGCAAGGCTCGTGTGCGCCGTCGCCAGCGCATGCAGGCGTGACGTGAAGTCGCGGACCTTGGCGTCGTGCCGCGGCAGCAGCTGATGCGCCAGCGATTGCACCACGGCGAGGCTGTTCTTGACGCGATGGGCCAGCTCATGCACGAGCAGCTCGCGCTTGCGGTCGGCTTCCTTCGCGGCGGTGACGTCGATGTTGACGCCGATCATGTACGGATCGCCGCCGCCCTCGCCGCCCAACATGCGGGCGCGCGCCTCGATCCACCGGATCGAGCCGTCGGGCAGCGCCACTCGCCACTCCGAATCGAGCTCCCCGGTGATCAGCGCCTGCTTGTTGTCCTGGTCGGCACGCGCCTGGTCCTCGGGATGCACCAGCGCCAGCCAGGCGTCATAGGTCCCTGGGAACGTGCCCGGCGCAAGCCCATAGAGTTCTTCGATCTCGTCGGACCAGTGGCTGGCGCCGGATCTGCCGTCCCAGGTAAAGGTGCCAAGCCGTCCATATTTCGCGGCGAGTTTGAGCTGCCCGGCCGTGCGCGACGCATCGTCCCTGGCTTGGGCGAGCATCCCGAAATTCTCCTGGATGACGCGCGCACTCTCCGCCTGCGCCTTTTCGGCCGCAGCCAGTCGGGCGTTGAGCGCCCGAACCTCCGGAGGATCGGAGGGCGCGGCCTCGCCTGGGATGGCGCTCTTGACGGCGATGCTTTCGAGCGGCCGGGCGATGCTTCGGCCGATGCCGGCCGCCAGCAGCAGCGCCAGGGCACAGATCGTCGTTGCCACGATGGTTGCGGTCTGCACCGTCGAGGAGATCGCCTGGGCGAAAGCCGCCTGCTTGATGCCGACCCCGACAGTCCAGTCGCTCAGCTGGGGACGCGCATTGGCGTTGATGACACGATCGCCCTCGATCGACGGAAACTCCGCGATCCCCTCGGCCTTGGCAGTCGCCCGCCAGCCGGCCGACGCCGGCTGCCCGATCGTGGTGGCGTTCTTCGGAATGCGCGAGATGTAGCGGCCCTGGCCGTCCATGATGCCGACCAGCCAGTCGGCCGGCAGTTGCTGCTGGGCCAGCAGCCGGGTGTAGTTCGCGGCCGGCATGGCGATCGACAGGCAACGGAACGGCTTGCCATCCTTGACGACGGGGACATCGACGGTCGCCACCCACGCGCCGGAATTGGGACCGGTGAAGATGTCGGAGATCGATGGCCTTCCTGACTGAAAAGCGCGCTCCTGCGAGTGCCGGCCTTCGGGCGTGCGCTCGCCGAGCGGCTTGCCCGGCGTCGCCCCGGTGTTGAGCAGGATGCGGCCGCTCGCGTCCGACACGATGATCCAGCCTTCGCCGCTGACCGCACCGACGCGGCGCGCCTCCGCCTCGAAGTCGCTGAGATCGGCCGCGCTGAGATCAGGAGACTTGGCCAGCACCTCGGCGAGCGCGATATAGCGCCGCAATTCGGCGTCGACAGCTCCGGAGATCGTCTGCGCGGCATAGGACAGGCCGTGCCGAATCGAGGCGTCGGCGGATTGCGCCATCGACACGATGACATAGGCAATCAGTCCGACGCAGGGCAGGAACAGAATGCCGGCCAGCAGAAGGAGGCGTCCCTTGATGCTCAGGGCGCCGTAGGAGCGCTGCATCGTCGCCAGCGCGCCTCTGGCTATGTCCGGCTCGCCCATGATTCCCCGCGGCGTTCCGAGATGGAACCGCAGTTAATTCAGCAGGCGCGAAAAAGTTCCTGACGTTCGGAAAACCAAAGGCGCTTGCGCTCGCTCCCGCACAGCCTGTGCGGATCGCACAAGCACCGTCTCAGCCGTCAACAGATACTGCGGCCGCACCCGGCAGGCGGCCGCAATCCCCGCTCGTTCAGGTCAGCGTCGCGACCTACTCGTCGCGATAGACCTTTTCACGCTTCTCGTGGCGTTCCTGCGCTTCCACCGACAGCGTCGCAATGGGCCGGGCCTCGAGCCGCTTCAGCGAAATCGGCTCACCGGTCTCCTCGCAATAGCCGTAGGTGTTGTCCTCGATGCGCTGGAGCGCCGCGTCGATCTTGGAGATCAGCTTGCGCTGGCGGTCACGGGCGCGAAGCTCGATCGCCCGGTCGGTCTCCGACGACGCTCGGTCGGCGAGGTCCGGATGGTTCACGTTCTCCTCCTGCAGAGCCTGCAGGGTGAGCTTCGATTCGCGCAGGATCTCCTCCTTCCATGCCAGCAGCTTGGCGCGGAAATAGTCGCGCTGGCGTTCGTTCATGAAAGGCTCTTTTTCGGAAGGTTTGTAGTTCTTCAACTTTTCCAAGGTCAGCCCATCTGTACGTGCTGGCGCCGGTTTCGGCACCGGCGGACGGAATACGCCCGTTCGCGGCCGCGTTATATAGCGGCCTCATGTGACAGACAATATTTCGATCGGCACGGGCGCCCCGCCGTTCGGGCCGTTGCACAGGCAAATTCGGCCGCAGCCGGCGGGACGCCGTGGACGGCCTCAGTAACCGACCGTGAAACGGGCCCGCCGGTGCGCCGGACGCTCGATTTCGTCGGCCATCGCGGCCGCGAAGTCCTCGAAGGTGATGAAACTCTTGCCGTCGGCATCGACCAGCAACTGGTCCGTTCCGAGCCGGAACTTGGCCGTGCGGGCGCCGAAATCGATCATCGCCGAGGGCGACAGGAAGGTCCAGTCGAGCTCCTTCTCCTGGCGCAGACGATCGAGGAACGCGGCGCCCTTCTCCGCTTCGGCCTTGTAGGCGGCCGGAAAGCCGGGCGTCGTCACCAGCCGCACACCCGGCGCGACCTCGAGCGAGCCGGCGCCGCCGACCACGAGGTAACGTGATACGCCGGAGTCCTTGGCCGCCCCGATCAGGGTCTCGACATCGCTGGCCGAGAAATGGATCGCGCTGATCGCGACGTCATGGCCGGCCCAGAGCTTTGCCAGCGCGGCGCGGTCGTTGGCATCGCCCCGCACCGCCTTGACGTTGGCGTGACCGGCGATCTTCTCCGGGTTGCGGGCGATGCCGGTGACCTGGTGGCCGCGGCTGGCCAGCTCGGCGGTAATGCGGGACCCGGCACGGCCGGACGCGCCGGCGACGGCGATCTTCATGGGAGGCTCCTATGTTCGAGATCACGAGGTCGGATCCGAGATCTGGACGAAGCCGCCTCGGTATCCGATAGTGACTAGATAGCGGAACGAATGCTGGTGTTAAGAGCGCACTTTAAGATCACCTGGTCACGCCGGAGTAACCGATGAGAGCCGCGAACGTCTATTCGGCCGACTGCCCAACGCGACAGATCCTCGATCGCGTCGGCGACAAATGGGCCGTGCTGATCCTGATCCTGCTGCGCAACGAACCGTTGCGCTTCAATCAGTTGCGGCGGTCGATCGAAGGGATTTCGCAGAAGATGCTGTCCCAGGTGCTGAAGAGCCTGGAGCGCGATGGCCTGGTGCGGCGGCGCGCGATCGCGACCGTTCCGGTCACCGTCGAATATTCGATCACGCCGCTCGGGCTGACGCTCGCCGCCGCGGTCGATCCGCTGCGCGACTGGGCCGAGCGCCATCTCAAGGAGGTCACCGCCGCGCAGCGGCGCTACGACGCGCAACAGCCGTCGAAGGCGGCTTGAACGCGCGAAGCGTCTCAGCTCCGCCCGGCCTTGGCGAGCTCGACCTCGACGCGCAGCTCGATCTCGGAGAGGATCGCATCCAGTCCCGGGTCGCCCGAGGTCTGCTTCAGGTCGGCCGCGGCATCGCGCAGCCGCAGCGCCATCGCGGTGTCGAGCTTGCCGGACAGCAGCGTCAGCTTGAGATCATCGAGCACGTCGAGCGCGCGCTTGCCGCGCTGGACCGAGCGCTTGCGGCGCTCCGCCGGCTCCTCCTCGATACCCTGCAGCGCCAGCAGCGCATCGATGTTCGCGGTCTGCTTGGGCGCGAGCGTCGCGCGCGTGTCCTGCGTGGTGCCGACGTCAGGCAGCTTGAAGCCGCTGGACGAGGTCTTCCGCGTGGAGCTGGTCGACGAGCCCAGGGTCGTGCCGTTCGGTCCGTAGATGCGCATCGATGGCTCCCGCAAGCTTCGCGTGTCGAGCGGGAGATTGGCTCCGCCGTGGTTAACGGTGCGTAAACGGCCCGGCAAATTCTGCCGGGGCGGCAGCTTCGTTCCCCCGGAGTCCCCCTGGACCGCGGCAAAGCTTCGAGTCGATTTCACACTCTTTCAATGAGTTAGCCCGGAGCATCGCCGTGGCACGACGCTCGCATAGTTAACGTCGATCATGCGGTCATGGGAGTGGCCGAGTGATCGCTTGAAGAGTTCGAGGGGAGCATAGGATGCGACGCGTCCGAACCACGCGCCTGTTTCAGGTCGCCTGCGCCGCCGTGCTGGCGCTGGCATCTACCGTCATGTCTGCGAACGCGACCTCGCGGATCAAGGATCTCGCCAATATCGAGGGCGTGCGCCAGAACCAGTTGATCGGCTATGGCCTCGTGGTCGGCCTCAACGGCACCGGCGACACGCTGAACAACATCCCCTTCACCAAGCAGTCGCTGCAGGCGATGCTCGAGCGCATGGGCGTCAACATCCGCGGCGCCACCATCCGCACCGGCAACGTCGCCGCTGTCATGGTCACTGGCAACCTGCCGCCATTCGCGACGCAAGGCACGCGCATGGACGTCACGGTGTCCGCGCTCGGCGACGCCAAGAACCTGCAGGGCGGCACCCTGCTCGTCACCCCCCTGCTCGGCGCCGACGGCAACGTCTATGCGGTGGCGCAGGGCTCGCTCGCGATCTCCGGCTTCCAGGCCGAGGGCGAGGCCGCCAAGATCGTGCGCGGCGTGCCGACGGTCGGCCGCATCGCCAATGGCGCCATCATCGAGCGCGAGATCGAGTTCGCCCTGAACCGGCTGCCGAACGTGCGGCTCGCCCTGCGCAACGCCGACTTCACCACCGCAAAGCGCATCGCCGCCGCCATCAACGATTTCCTCGGCGTCAAGACCGCCGAGCCGATCGACCCTTCGACGGTGCAGCTCAGCGTTCCCGCCGAGTTCAAGGGCAACGTCGTCGCCTTCCTGACCGAGATCGAGCAGTTGCAGGTCGATCCTGATCTCGCCGCCAAGATCGTCATCGACGAGCGCTCCGGCATCATCGTGATGGGCCGCGACGTGCGCGTGGCGACCGTCGCCGTGGCGCAAGGCAACCTCACCGTCACGATCTCCGAAAGTCCGCAGGTCAGCCAGCCCAATCCACTGTCGCGCGGCCGCACCGTGGTCACACCGCGCACCAGCGTCGGTGTCACCGAGGAAGGCAAGAAGTTCGCGGTCGTCAAGGACGGTGTGTCCTTGCAGCAGCTGGTCGACGGCCTCAACGGCCTCGGCATCGGTCCCCGCGACCTGATCAGCATCCTGCAGGCCATCAAGGCGGCGGGTGCGATCGAAGCCGACATCGAGGTGATGTGATGGCGACGTCCTTCATCGACTCCTATCATGGCCGCGTCGCTCTCAACATGCCGACGGCCGCGGCCGTCACCGCGCCGCGCACCGATCTCGATCTCGCCGAGGCCCTGACGAAGGTCTCGCCCAAGGCGCAGGCCAGGGCCAAGGCGACGGCGACCGACTTCGAAGCAATGTTCCTCAACAGCATGTTTTCGCAGATGACCAGCGGCGTGAAGGGCGAAGGGCCGTTCGGCGACACGCCCGGCACCGGCGTCTGGCGCTCGATGCTGACGGAGCAATATTCCAAGAACTTCGCCAAGGCCGGCGGCGTCGGCATCTCCAACGACGTCTTCCGCACTCTCATCCTGCAACAGGCCGGCAGCAGCACCGGCGCCAACGGCAAAGCGTAGATGTTCGCGTGACAAGCGCGTGGGCGGCAAACGCTCACGCCGAAGGGAGTTATGAAATGACCGCACAGGGCCAAGCGAAGAAGACGACCTACGCCGCCGCCACCAGCGCCGCAGAGGCACGCGCGCTCGCCGACGAGATGGTGAGCGTCATGAGCGAGCTGATCGCGGTCATCGAGCAGGAGACCGAGCTAGTTCGCGCCGGCAAGCTGCGCGAAGGCATGGCGTTCGGCCCGAAGAAGACCGAGCTGTCCCGCCACTACGTCACGACCGTGGGCCGCCTCAAGGCGAGCCAGGAGTTCATGAAGCAGACCGCGCCGGAGCTGCTCGCCACCCTGCACCGTCACCACGACACCTTCCGCGCCCTGCTGCAGGTGAACCTGACCGTGCTGGCGACTGCGCACGCGATCTCGGAAAAGATCGTGCGCGGCGTCAATGCCGAGGTTCAGCGCAAGAACATCCCCAGCACGTATACCGCCGGCGGCCGCCGCGCCGCCCCGGGCGCACGGCACCTCACCCCGCTCGCCGTCAGCCGGACGCTCTGAGCCTCACCACCGGCACCCCCCACTGCATTGCAGCGCCGCGCCGCCTCGAGGGCTGCGCGGCCGTCGCCGTTTTAACGCTCGGATAAGCTTAAAAGGCCCTGGCGAATCACAACGCGCCGTTCATCCTATTTCCTAACATAACGTTGATTGGTCATCGGCATAGTTGCAAGCGGGATGGGTTGGGAATTGACTCGATGGCCATGAGGAGGCTGCCATGAGTTCCGATTTCAGCGTAAGAGCGGTAGGGACGCCAGCGTCCGTTCCGATAATTCCGCCGTCGAGCCAGGCGGTGGTGAGCGCTGTTCCAACGGACCTTCCTCCCAGCCAGACCGTGACCGCGGCCGAGCCTGGCGCCTCCGTGCGCAACGACGTCCCGGTCAACGTCGCGAACGATCTGTCGGTGTCGCGGCAGGCCTATTACGATCGCGCCGCTGCCGCCCTGGTGTTCCAGGTGGTCAACCGCAAGACCGATCAGGTCGTGACCCAATATCCGGATGAGGCCGTGCTGCGCCGCCGGGCCTACTTCAACACGCTCGACCTTCAGAAGGATATGCAGAAGGCGGACGTGCCGCGCGTCGTGGCGACCGATCGCACCGCCTGAGCCCCCACGGGGCCTACCGCTTCATTCCGCCGCCGCCTGCACGCCGCCCCACCGGGCGGCGTTGCCGTATCGAGCGGCGCAGCTTTGGCGGATCAACTGCTCCGGGTCGCGTAGGCGGTGTCGAGATAGGTCTGGCCCGAGGCGGCGTCGGTGACCACGTTCTTGATCTGGGCCTTGCCGTTGCCGGTCAGCGTGAACTTCGTATCGCCGATCCCCAACGCATTATCCCTGATCAGCACGTCCTGATACTTGTTCACGCCCTCGCCCTGGTAGCGAACCTTGGCGTGAAAGCCCTTTACGTTGGAGACCGAGACCGTGAACGACTTCCCGTTGGCATATTTTCCGCTCCAGCCGCCCTGATAGAGCGTCGGATCGACGGCCACGTATTTGCTGTTGCTTCGCGCCGCACTGAGCAGGTTCGACTTGTAGGACGCAGACAGGATGCTGGTGATATCGGTCATGACGACGCGCCACCCGCCCCTGTCCCCGACGGTCAGCTCCGCCCGGACAATCCCGCGGCGATGTGGCAGTTGATGTCGATCAGCGACTTGAGCTTCGCCGGATCCGGATCCATCTGCATCTCGATCGTCTGCTTCATCACGAACACGCCGATGTTGGCGATGTTCTGGCGGATGTCGAGCGGATTCGGATTGTCGTCCGCCTCCATCGCGCTCATGAAGATCGTCCACAAGCGACGATTGAAGAGCAGAGCCTTGTACATGTTGCGATCAGGGCCGCTCCAATTGGCCTGGACTTCCTGCAGCTGCCGTGCCGCTTTCAACAGAGCCTGAGCTTCGATCTCCCGTGGTGATGCCGTCGTCTGCGACGTGCGGGCATAGGCTTGAGCGGCATATGACATCAACTACTCCGGACTGACGCAGGGACACGACCAAACTGCTCAGGTTTTGTACTTTGCGTGCCTTTAAAATATGGTTAGCGGCCGTTAGCGGAATTCGTTTCGTAGCGTCACGGAGCACCGCAAATCGCCTTGTTTGGTGCACCTCTTAATTTCTTGCGAACGCGATGATTCAAAATGTCCGGACGAGGATCGTACGTTGTTCATCACGCCTCGGCGGCGCGAACTACACGAACAACGGCGCCTTCACGCAGCTCACCCACCGACATCGAACGGAGACCCGCGCTGCCACGCACGGCATAGCCAAAAGCAGAAGCGGCGGGCATGGCCCGCCGCTTCGATGAGATATCATTCCAGCGCGTTCGCGCTCAGCGCAGGAGCTGCAGCACGCTCGCCTGCGACTGATTGGCCAGCGCTAGCGCCGAGACCGCGATCGACTGGCGGGTCGACAGCGCCTGGCTGTTGGCCGCCTCCTCGTTGGTGTCGGCCAAGGTCAGGTTCGACGAGCCGGTCTGCAGCACGTTGATCAGGTTCTTGTTGAAGTCCTGACGGATCTGCACGATCGAGAGGTTCGAACCGAGCGACGACGCTTCAGAGCGGATCGCAGTCGATGCACTGTTCAAGGTCGTGAGCACCTTGTTGGCCGAGTTGCTGTCGAGGAAGTCGCTTCCGACCACCAGCGCCGATAGGCCGAGACCGGTGCTGTTGAAGGTCACGCCGGTGATGTTCAGCGTGGACCGTCCGGTCTCGTTGAACACCAACTTGAGCGTGTCGCCGTTGAGCAGGTTGATGCCGTTGAACGAGGCGTCCTGCGCCGTGGTGTTGATCTGCGCCAGGACGTTGTTGTACTGCGCGATCAGGCCGGCACGCGTCGTCTGGGAGTTGGTGTCGGCCACCGGGGTCGATGCCGTCACGCCGTTAAAGGCCATGCTGGCCGCGGTCGAAGAGCCGGCGACCGCGCCGATCGTCGACGATGCCGCTTCGTTGGTGGTGAGGATCGTAAGCTGACCCGTCGTGCTCAGGCTGGCCTGCAGGTTGTTGGTCGCGAGAGCCGTATTGAGCTGTGCCAGCGTCGAGATCTGCGAAGCACCTGTGCCGAACGTTATGTTCGTTGCGACGCCGCCCCCTGTCGAGGCAATTGTCAGCGTCTGTCCTGTCAAGGCTGGCGGATTTCGTGTGGTCGTGCCGGCGGTCAATCCGAGCTTGGCCAGGGCCGTGCCCGATACTGTCAGATCCTGCGCCGTGCCTGTCGCCAGCTGGATCTTGCCCGCTGCCACCGTGGACGGCGTTGCGGTGGCTCCGGTCACCGAATCGATGGCAGCCAGGAGGTTGCTGACGGTGTCGCCGACGCCGATGTTGGTACCGGCCGAGACCGAGCCGGCCACGAAGGTGAACACGACACCGTTGACCACGAGCGTATCGCCGGTGGTGACGCTGCTCGCCAGGTCGTTCGAGGTCGAGCTCGCCGTACCCGACAGCCTGGTGGATCCGGTGATCGCAACGGCCGAGCTGAGGTTGTCGTTGTTGACCGCGCTGCCGGTCACGAAATTGTTCGAGGAGCTGCCGAGCAGGTTGTTCGCCGTCGCCCCTGAGATGACCGCGGAGGTCACGCTCGACTTGGTGGTGTACCCCGTCGGGGCCTGGAGGACCTGGCTTGCGATCGACTTGGCGCTATCGACGAGCTTCTGAAGCGAGGTGAGACCGGTATTCGCAGCCTGGAGAACCTGGACACCGTTGCCGATGCTGTCGAGCAGATTCGCAATGTCGCTCGCGCGGTTGTTGAGCGATTGCGAGGTGAAGAATTCGGTGGGGTTATCGAGCGCCGTGTTGACCTTGTTGCCGGTGGCCAGGTTGTTTTGAGTCGTGGCCAGCAGCGATGCGGTGTTTTGCAGCGCCAGCAGGTTTTGGCGAACCGAAGCCGAGAGAACGATACCGGACATATGTGTGAAACCTTCCTAGTTATTCACCAGGAGGTTCTAGTCCAGCCACTTTTAAAACATGGTTAATGGCGCTTTAAATTTCTTGCTTAACGACTGGTTGCGATCCTGGGCTCCACTCGCGTCCGGTTCCGTGCCAGTATTGATACGGGCCGGACGGCCAAACCAGGCGAAAAAAAGCGGCGGGGTTTCCCCCGCCGCGTTGGTTGTCGAGATGCGATGCCTGCGGATCAGCGCAGCAGCTGCAGCACGCTCGCCTGCGACTGGTTGGCGAGCGACAGCGCGGACACCGCGATCGACT
>NZ_JAUHID010000031.1:0-41182 GCF_032377735.1 Bradyrhizobium sp. SZCCHNRI3043 | reverse complement strand
CGGGCAAATCACCTCCACATTTCCGCGCATCCCGGCTCGCTGAAGAGGGACGTTTCGCGATCGTCACGAGCGTCGAGCTGGGAAGGCGATGGGCGCGTTGCTCCGCAGCCGGGTGTCACAGCCCGTGCCGACGAACGGAGCGACGCGACGGCGAAGTGGTGTGGTCCTGGCATCGCGGTGCTGATGCCAAGCCGGCGGTGATGATGATCCGCGGGCGACGGGGGCAAGACAGCCGATCCCCGGGGAGAGCGCCTATAAGTCGCAAAACCGTCGCGCAGGGAAGGCCGGATATTGGGCTGTACCTGTGGTTCTGCCGCGTGCTTTTTGTTGCACGCGGACCGCGGGTATCAGCCGATACCCGGTCTTCCCTGCGCCTCTTCTTCGGAGGAAGAGGTCGATCGATGGCAAAGCTCGGGCGCATCTCGCCGCGAGAAAGCTCAGCCATGCCTGCTGTTTGAAACGTGGAGACAGGTGCCGGGACGATGTCCCGCGCGGGTGTTCGGCGCTCGTGTCACGGCTGGCCGCGAGCGAGAACCCATTCGCCGGCGAGCGGCGGTTTCATGGCCCGCGCATGCGCCGGGCCAAGCCGGTGAGACGATTGCGCGCAACGTCCAGCAGCAGGGCAAGCGCGTTGAGGCGCTGCGGCTCTGGTGTCTCCGCCGGGCCCGCCGTGCCGTTGAGATGCCGGTCGCAGTTCTGCGCGAACGTCGTCGTGATGCGCGACGCCAGATCGCGCACCAGCCCGTCGCGCGCGATCTGCGCCAGCGGGCCGGAGAGGCTGTAGCCGATCGCGAGCGCGACGCGGGTTGCCCGTCCTTCGTCGATCGGAAGCATGCACCAGCTGATCTGTCCGGAGGTCGAGGTGCGGCTCCGCTGGTCACGTCCCGTGCCGATGAGCCGGCCCGACAAATCCGCCGCATTGCGATCGATGCGCGCAGAACCGCGGAAGACGGCCGACAGCGGGCCGATGGCGACCCTGATCTCGCCTTCGATGTGATCGGGCGCCGGCATGGCCGTGATCGTGGCGCCGGGAAAGCATGCGGCCAGGGTCTCGACGTTTCCGAACAGCGCGAAGACCTGCGCAGGCGCGGCGTTCACCGTAAACGACGCGTCGAAGCTCTTGGCGGGCACGGCGTCAGCAATGTCGAGCGTGCTGATGGCGACGCCCCGGTCAGCCTCGATCTTTGCCATCGTCGGCGGCGCTGACGACGTGGCGGTCGCGTGCGCGCTGGGCTGCGATCCGACGGGGCCGAGCGTTGTGCGTCCTGCGCCGACCACGGCCGCAATGCCGCGCTGCCGCCGCGCCTCTATCACGGCGCGGACGGCGCGGACGATCCCGACATAGCCGGTGCAGCGGCACAGATTGCCGCTCAGCCCGACCCGGATGGCCTGCTCGTCCGAGTGATCGAGGCGCAGCACGAGGTCGCGCGCCGACATGATCATGCCGGGTGTGCAGTAGCCGCATTGCAGCGCATGCTCGCGCGCAAAGGCCGTGCGCAGCTCGGCTGCGATCTCATCCTCATCCAGGCCTTCGATGGTCGTGACCGCAGCACCATCGCAGGCCACCGCGAACGTGATGCAGGAGCGGGCCGGAGCGCCGTCGAGCAGCAGTGTGCAGGCGCCACAGACCCCATGCTCGCAGCCGAGATGCGTCCCGGTCAGGTCGAGCCGATCACGCAGGACGTCGGCAAGATGGGTCCGCGGTTCGACCGAGGCCTCGGTCGCGCTGCCGTTGACGGTGAGCTGGAGCTTCATCACGCCGCGGCCTCCGCGATCGCCCGCGCGAGCACGCTCAGGTGGATGTGCCGGGCGGCCGGATCGGTCACGCCGGCCTGCATCAGCAGGCGGTCGGCGAGGTCGCGATCGAACTGCTGCCCGAGACTAGTGTTCGCTCCGCCAAACAGCGATGAATCGTCGACGACGATCGGCGTCCTGTCGATGGCGCCGATCACAACCCGGCTGCTGGCCTTGTCCGGCTCGATCAGGACGGCGGCCATCGCATGCGCGAATTCGCCGGGCTTGCGACAGGCCTTGGCGTAGCCGAAGCGCGTCGTGGGCGACAGGGAGGGAAGGCGGATCGCGGCGACGAACTCGCCGGGACGCAGCGCGGTCTGCAGTGCGCCCTGGATGAACTCAGTCACGGCGAGGTCGCGTCGGCCTGCGGAGCTCGCCAGCCGTACGCCGGCGCCGAGGGCTGCGAGCGTCGTCACCCAGTCGGCGGCCGGGTCGGCATGACCTAGCGAGCCGCCGATGGTGCCGCGGTTGCGTACGGCGCGGTAGGCAATGCCGCGCGCGATCCGCCGCAGCACGCCATGAGTCACGTCAGGAAGCCGGCCGTCCTCGATGTCGGCATGGGTGACGCAGGCGCCGATGACAAGATCATCGCCGTCACGCTCGGCCGTACGAAGCTCGGCGAGCCCCGCGATGTCGATGATGAGTTGCGGCTGCACCAGGCGCAGATTGAGCATCGGCCCGAGCGACTGTCCGCCGGCCATGATCCTTGCGCCGCCATTGGCGTCCGCGAGCAGGGCGAGCGCAGCGCCGACGCTGTTCGGACGCTCATAGGCGAACGATGCAGCCTTCACGGCGAGCTCGCTTGCGCCTGTTTCGCTGCCAGCACTGCCGCGACGATGCGGCGTGGCGACAGCGGTGACTGCATCAGCTCCGCACCAAGCGGCCGCAGCGCGTCGTTGACGGCATTGGCGATCGCCGCCGGTGGCGCGATCGCACCGCCTTCGCCGATGCCCTTGACGCCGAACATCGTGTAGGGCGACGGCGTCTCCATGTGAAACAGGCGCGGTTCGGGGACTTCGGTCGGACCCGGCAGCAGGTAATCGGCCAGCGTCGTCGCCAGCGGCTGCGCGGCGTCGTCGAACGGCATCTCCTCGTACAACGCGGTGCCGATGCCCTGCGCCAGGCCACCGAGAATCTGGCCGTCGACGATCATCGGATTGACGAGGACACCGCCATCCTCGACGATGACGTAGTCGAGCAGCTCGACCTCGCCGAGATCCGGATCGACCGCGACCGTGACGGCATGGGCCGCGTAGGAGAAGGTGCCGCTGTCGCGCACCGGCTTGTAGCCGCTGGTGACCTCGAGGCCGGCCGGGTCGACGTCGTTGGGGAGATCCTGCGGTCGGCGGTACCAGGTGTGGGCGATCTCGGCGAGGCCGACGCTGCCGTTCGGTCCGCAGGCGCGGCCCTCGCGCCACACGACCGCCTCGGGCGCGAGCTGCAGCAGCTTGGCGCCGATGCGCGTGGCGCGCGCGACGAGCTGCGCGCAGGCGGTGCCCACTGCTCCGCCGGCCATCACCATCGAGCGCGAGCCCCAGGTGCCGGTGGAGTAGGGCGTCATCGCGGTGTCGCCGAACACGACGCGGATGTTGCCGGGATCGACGCCGAGCACTTCGGACGCGACCTGAGCCAGCGTGGTCTCGAGTCCCTGGCCGTGCGAATGAACGCCGACGCGCAGCTCGAGCCCGCCGTCGGGTGTCAGGCGCGCGGTGGCCTGCTCGTGGCCGGGTACCATCGGGATGCCCCAGCCGGCATAGACCGAGGTGCCATGCGCGGCCTGCTCGCAATAGATCGAGACGCCGGTCCCGATCAGCCGGCCGTCCGCCTCGCCGCGCTGTTGCCGGCCGCGGATCGCGGGGACGTCGATCGACGCCAGCGCCCGCTGCAACGCGCCGGGATAGTCGCCGCTATCGAAATGCTTGTTGGTGATGTTGTCGAACGGCATGTCCTGCGGTTGCACCAGATTGCGCAGCCGCACCTCGCCGGGCTCGAGCCCGGCTTCGGCCGCGACAGCATCGAGCAGCAGCTCGAGCGCGAAGCAGACGCCGGTGCGCGCCACGCCGCGATAGGGCAGGATCGGGCATTTGTTGGTCGCGACCGAGTAGGTGCGGCAGCGATAGGCCGGCATCGGATACGGCCCCGGCAGGATGCTCGCGATCTGCGCCGCTTCGAGGCAGGCCGAGAACGGATAGGACGAGTAGGCGCCGGAATCGACGATCGCCTCGCAGTCGATGCCGCGCAGGCGGCCGTCGCGATCGGCATAGACCGTGATGTGATAGGCGTGCTCGCGGCAATTCGCGCTCGCACTCAAATGCTCGCGCCGGTCCTCGAGCCAGCGCACCGTCCAGCCCTTTTCCATGGCGAGCCAGCTCAGGCACACTTCCTCGGGCAGCAAGATGCCCTTGTGGCCGAAGCCGCCGCCGATATCCGGCGCGATGATGCGGATGCGGCCCTGGTCCATGCCGAGGCAGTCGGACAGGCCGTTGCGCACGATGTGCGGCATCTGCGAGCCCGTGTGCAGCGTGAGCTGATCGAGCCGGTGATCGAAGGTCGCGACGACGCCGCGGCCCTCCAGCGGCACCATGCACTGGCGCGCTGTCGAGATATCGCGCGTCACCTTGATCGGCGCGTCAAGCGCCGCAGTGATGTCGACCTCGAAATTCGTTTCCAGGAAGACGTTGTCGCCCCAATGCTCGTGCACGAGCGCGCTGCCAGCCGCGCGCGCCAGCCGCATGTCGTGCACCGCTGGCAGCGGCTCCAGGTCGAGCTCGACGGAAGCGGCGATGTCCTCGGCCTCGGCGCGGCTGCGCGCGACGCACATCGCCACGAGTTCGCCGACATGGCGCACCTTGCCCGTCGCCAGCACCGGCTGCTCGGAGATCTTGAAGCCGGGCAGGCCGGAGACGGCGCGGATCGGCTTGATGCCGGCGAGGTCGTCGGCCGTGAAGACGACGTCGCGGTACACCGTGGGAATATGGATCGCCTTGATTCTGGCGTGCGCCATCGGGCTGCGCACGAAGGCGACGTCCTTCATCCCCGGCAGCCTGATGTCGGCGACATATTGACCGCGGCCGCGCAGGAATCGGTCGTCCTCCTTGCGCAGCAGCCGCGCGCCGACGCCGCGCGGCGCGCGCTCATCCGAGACGGTCGGCGCCGCGCCGGCCACGTCAGGCCGCGACCGCTGCAGGCAGGATCGGCGCCGTTGCGTCGTGCCTGACGCCGGCGCGCAGGCAGAACACCGGCTGCAGCAGCCGATCGGCAATCACCTCGGTCTTCTCGTTGTCGCGCAGCACGAAGCGCCCTTGCTTCTCCTGGAGCACGCTGACGTCGGCGTCCATGCCCGGACGCAGTGCGCCGATCCGATCGGACAGGCCGAGCATGCTAGCCGGGTTCGACGTCACCATCGGCACGACCTGCTCCAGCGTCAGCCCGAGCGCGACCAGCGAGCTCATCGCCTGCACGAGGCTGAACTTGGCCTGGCCGGCGAAGGGGTGGTTCTCGTCGTCGGCAGGTTCGTCCGGCGTGCCGGCGGGCGCCGGCACATGCGTGTTGTAGCCGTGGATGTCGGCGCCGAGCGTATGCGGCACGATGCCGGCGTCGATCGCCTTGCGCGCCAGCCGGTAGGAGAAATGGCTGCCATGGCCGACGTCGACCTTGAGCCCGCGGTCGAGCGCGGCCTGGATCACCGGATGTACATCGCCCCTGGTGTTGACGAAGCCGCCGGGATGCCGCGTGAACGGGTGCGCCAGCACGTCGCCCGGACGCAGCAGCGGGATCACGCGCTCCAGGATGGTGTCGACATCCTCGCCGTTGGTGCCGCTCGCCGGCAGGCCCCACAGCTGGCCGAAATGGACATAGACCGGGAGTTCGGCGCGGCGGCCGATCTCCGCGGCCATCTCGATGACCCGGATGCCCCAGCGCGCGAAGCCGCCGATCTCGGCATGCGCCTTGATGCCGCGGACGAGGTCGCGGTTGGCGACAGCTGACTTCACCGTCGCGTCTATGTCGACGCAGTCGGGCCGATAGAGATCAGG
This sequence comes from Bradyrhizobium sp. SZCCHNRI3043, assembly GCF_032377735.1. Lineage (NCBI taxonomy): Bacteria > Pseudomonadati > Pseudomonadota > Alphaproteobacteria > Hyphomicrobiales > Nitrobacteraceae > Bradyrhizobium > Bradyrhizobium sp. SZCCHNRI3043. Next base: position 35,354 of record NZ_JAUHID010000031.1, on the reverse strand, counting down.
GTAGTAATGGCCCTCGAGGCCGCCGACCAGATAGGCCGACAGGAACGCATAGACACGCGACTGCGCCTGCTCGGCGACGAAGTGCCGGAAGCCGGGCAGAGTCATGCAGGACGGACCGCCCTGGTCGATCAGGCTGGTGACGCCCGACTGTACGCCGACCATGTCCGCATTCATGCCGAAGCGGCCGGTGACGTACTGATAGACATGGGCGTGGGTGTCGATCAGTCCGGGAAGCACGAGCTGGCCGGTGACGTCGACGACATCCCTGGCGCTGGTCGGCAGGATATCGGACTGGACAGCGGCGATGCGGCCATTGCGGATGGCGACATCCTTCAGTCCATCGATGCCGGAGGCGGGGTCAATGACACGACCGCCGCGCAGCAGCAGGTCGAACGAGGCGCTCACGGACATGCAAGGTCTCCTTTCCGGGCAGCGTGCTCGTCCCGGTCAAAGCCTTCCTCGATGAGCCGGCACCGATGATGTGCCGACCGATTTACGAAGCATACTTCGCATTACATCAAGATCCGTGCCATAGACAGCTTCAAATTGATGCAGCGTGATCAGCGCTTATGCGGGAGCCGTTCGATGGCAGGAAGGACTAATCCGAAAGCAGATCCGTCATGGCCGCTCGAGGCGCGCCCGGGCTATCTGATCCGGCGGCTGCACCAGATCCACGTCGCGCTGTTCCAGGAGAAATGTGCCGCTTATGAGATCACGCCGTTGCAGTACAGCCTGTTGACGGCGCTGGCAAAACGGGGGACGGCGGATCAGACGGCGCTGGCCCAGGACATCGCGCTCGACCGGACCACGACGACCGGCGCATTGAAGCGGCTGCAGGCGCGCGGCTTCGTCGATCGCAGCGTCGGACCGCACGACCGGCGGTCGCGGACCTGCCGTCTGACCCGTTCCGGCGCGGCCTTGCTGCGCAAGATCGAGCGGCCGGCACGGGCGGCGCATCTCGCGACGATCGCGGATCTCACCAAGGCCGATCAAAAGCGGTTCATTGCCATGATGCAGGCGATCGTCAAGGCGCAGGGCGAGCGGCTCGATGCGACACGATCGCCAGACTGAGCGCGCCCGACCGCGATGAGCTCCGATTAGATAATGGGCATGGTGCTGCCCGAAAAGCAGCGCGTCGCCGGAGTGCAGCATCCGGTCGGGGCGCCGTCGCCGTAAATACGAAGCATGCTCCGCATTCAGGTGCTGCGGCGTTTTGTCCGCAACCGGCGCATTTGGCTGCTCATTTTCGGTGAAGATCGTCGCAGGAGCGGTCGCGCTGCGCTAGGCCCCGCGACGTCTGGCATGTCCCTTGCTCACATCTCGAATAATAGCTGCGCGGAAGCCGCGGCGAAATCGATCCGGGGCGGCGACACCGATGTCGCAGCGCGTGGGGTGAGCAATGCGACGTCTGCCGCTGCGGGATCCGCCGATCATGGCTCAGGCCAATGGCGTCCGTTCGACCTGGCGCGTCGCGCGTGATGCGATAGGGGCGCTGTGATGTCCGAGCATGCCGATGCCCTCGCGACACGCTTCGGAGACGGCGGACCCGATGGCGGCGATGTCGAGGCCAATGCGTTCCTGCGCGGCGTGCTGTCGCGCAAGACGGTGCGCCGCTATAGCGACCGGATGCCGGAGGAGGGGCTGCTCGACCTGCTCGTCGCCTGTGCGCTGAGCGCCTCGGCCAAGTCGGATTTCCAGCAGGCTTCGGTGATGCGCGTGCGCAATGCCGACAAGCGGGCGGCGATCGGCCGGCTGTTTCCGAGCATGCCCTGGATCGGCGCGTCGCCGCTGTTCTTCGTTTTCCTCGGTGACGCGCGGCGGCTGCAGCGGATCGGCGAGCTGCGCGGCAAGCCGGTCAGGAACGGCACCCTGGAAGGCTTTTTCAACGCCTCGGTCGATGCGGCGCTGGCACTGCAGACCATGATCCTGTGCGCGGAGTCCGCCGGCCTCGGCACCTGTCCGATCAGCGTCATCCGCAACGAGATCGACACGGTCGCCAAGGTGCTGGAGCTGCCCGACATGGTGTTTCCCGTTGCTGGGCTGTGTCTCGGCTATCCCGCGGCGGAGGGCCATGTCAGCCTGCGGCTGCCGCGCAGCATTACCACGCATGTCGACCGCTACGGCGACGATGCGCTGCCCGCGGCGCTCGACGATTACGACCGGCGGCGCCATGCGCGGCACGCGATTCCGAAGGAGCAGCAGCGCGGCAATGCCGAGTTCGGCGAGGCCGATTTCTACGGCTGGTCGGAGGACAAGGCGCGGCAGGCCGCCAAGGCCGAAGGGGCTGCCTTCCCACCCTATCTGCGCGCGCACGGCTTCAGCTTCGACTGATCAGTTCATGTAAGGAGATCCGAGATGACCAAGCTTTCGTTTCCCCGCCTGTCGCTACCGTCGCGGCGAGCAGCGCTTGCGCTGCTGGCCGCCGCGCTGACCTTGCCGGCCGCGTTCAGCGCCAACGCCGGCAGTCTCGACGAGATCAAGAAGCGCGGTCTCATCGTCGCGACCGAGGACGATTTCCGTCCCTTCGAGTTCGTCAAGGACGGCAAGCCGACCGGCTTCGACAACGAACTGATCGAGGATCTGCGCAAATACGCGCCGTTCGAGATCAAGCAGCAGATCCTGCCGTGGACAGGCATCCTGGCCGGCGTCTCCACCGGCAAGTACGATGTCGCCATCACCGCGGCGATCATCACCAAGGAGCGCAAGAAGTCGCTCGACTTCACCAGCCCGATCGCCGACGCGACGCACTATTACGTGAAGCGCAAGGACGACAAGAGCATCTCCGCGATCAAGGATCTCAGCGGCAAGACCGTCGGCGTGCAGGCCGGCAGCGCGCTGCTGGGGCGGCTGCCCGAGCTCCAGGCGATGCTGGAAAAGGAGGGCGGCAAGCTCGGCAAGGTGGTCGAATACACCTCTTATCCCGAAGCCTATCAGGATCTCGCGCTCGGCCGTGTCGACTACGTCGTCAACACCATCATCAACATCAAGGCGCTGGTCGCCGAGAAGCCGAACGTGTTCGCGGTCGGTCAGCCCGTCTCCGGCAAATCCTATCCGGCCTGGGCGGTCGCCAAGGGCAACACGGAGCTGGTCGAATTCCTGAACGGCTTCATCGCCAAGGAGAAGGAAACCGGCCGGTTCGCCGAATTGCAAAAGAAGTGGTTCGGCGAGGCCTTCCCGGATCTGCCGGTCACGTTCGAGCCGGAATTCTGACGCCGCGGTTGGGGTGCAGCTGATGTGCGGGTGGCGATCGCTGCGCGCCGGTCCGCTCGACGGCGAGTTGACCCTCGACGGGACGCGGCTGCTCGGCGACGCCACGGGTGGACGGCGATGAGCGCGGCCGACGTGCTGGCCATCCTGCAGGGCGCGGTGGTCACGGTGACGCTGTCCTTGGTCGGTATCCTGATCGGGCTGCCGATCGGCCTTGGCCTGGCGCTGCTGCGCTGGGCCAACGTTCCGATCGTCGCCCGCGTGGTCGCGGTCTATGTCTCGGTGCTGCGCGCGACCCCGCTCGTGACGTTGCTGCTGCTGCTGTTCTTCGCGCTGCCCAATGTCGGGATCGCAATCGGGCCGGTGTCGGCGGCGATCCTGGCGCTGGTGATGAACACCTCGGCGTTCAACTGCGAGGTCTGGCGCGCCGCTCTGATGAACTTCCCGAAGGAGCAGTACGAGGCCGCGCAGTCGGTCGGCATGCATGCGAGCCTGCGCTTCCGCCGCATCGTCCTGCCGCAGATCGTGCGGGTCAGTCTGCCCGGGCTCGTCAACGAGATGTCGCTGCTGATCAAGGTCACGCCCGTGCTGGCGGTCGTTGGCGTCGTCGACATCACCCGCGCGGCGGTGCGCATCGGCGCCGAGACCTATGAGCCGCTGCCGCCGTTCCTGGTCGCCATCGCGATGTATGCGCCGATCGTGTTCGCGCTGGTCTCGCTGCAGCGCTTCATCGAGCGGCGCCAGCTCGCGGCCGAGGCCGCATGATCCGGGATTTCGCCATCGTCTGGAGCGAGCGGGGTCTGCTGCTGAGCGGTCTCGGCAACACCACGATCCTCTCGGTGCTGTCGGCGATCGCCGGGCTCGTGATCGCCTTCGTGCTGACGCCGGCCCTGATGTCGAAGCGGCGCTGGCTGGCGCTCACCGTGCGCGTGTTCGTCGACGGCATGCGCTGCGTGCCGTTCCTGCTGTTCGCCTACATCGTCTACTACGGTTTGCCCTCGTTTGGCATTAGGCTCGACAATTGGAGCTCGGGGCTGGTGGCGCTGACCGTCTATCACGCCGCCTATCTCGCCGAGATCCTGCGCGGCGCCTGGGCGGCGCAGCCGCGCGAGCCGATCGAAGCCGGCGTCGCCTTCGGCTTCTCCGGGGCGCGATTGTTCCGCCGCATCATCCTGCCGCCGCTGCTGCTCGCCGCAGGTCCTGTCATCGGCAACCAGATGATCCAGATCGTCAAGGACAGCGCTTTTCTAACTATCATCGCACTGCCCGAGCTGACGCATGCCGCGAGCTCGATCCAGTCGCGCCACTACGTGCCGTTCGCCGCCTTCATCACCGCCGTGATCCTGTATTGGGGGCTCTGCCTCGTGATCGAGGCGGGTGTCAGCGGCATCGACCGGCTGGCCGCGGCGCGGCGCTGAGAAGGAGCCCGGGATGACCGACGACATGGCCGTGCTCGACGTCGCCGGCATTTCCAAGCGGTTCGGCGAGCTCGAGGTGCTCTCCGATATCAGCTTCACGGTGACGCGCGGCGAGACGGTCTGCGTGCTCGGCCCGTCCGGCTCCGGCAAGTCGACCCTCCTTCGCTGCATCAACTGGCTGGAGCGGCCGGATGCCGGCCAGATCTATCTCAACGGAGACCGCATCGGCATCAACAATGGTGGCGTCGTTATGTCCGACCGTGAGCTGTCGCGGGTCCGCACGCGGATCGGCATGGTGTTCCAGCATTTCGCGCTGTGGCCACATCTGACGGTCCTTCAGAATCTCATGGAGGCGCCGGTGCAAGTGCAGAAGCGTCCCGTGGCCGAGGTGCGCGAGGAGGCGATGGCGCTCCTCGCCAAGGTCGGGCTCTCCGACAAATGCGATGTGTTCCCGGCGCGGCTGTCCGGTGGGCAGAAGCAGCGCGTCGGCATTGCGCGTGCGCTGGCGATGAAGCCGGACGTCCTCTTGTTCGACGAGCCGACCAGCGCGCTCGATCCGGAGCTGGTCGGCGAGGTGCTGGTGGTGATGCGCGAGCTTGCGCGCGAGGGCCGCACGATGGTGATCGTGACCCACGAGATGGGCTTTGCTCGCGAAGCCGCCACCCGCATTCTGTTTCTCGATCGCGGCCGCGTAGTCGAGACCGGGCCTCCGGAGCGCTTCTTCGTCAACCCGGAAACCGAACGCGCGCGCCAGTTCATCCAGCGCTACGCCGCCGGATGAATCAGAACGCAGCGAGGGAACACGCCATGGATCCGATCTATCATCTTCTTCCCGATGCGCCGAAGCCGGTCACGCCCTACAGCCATGCGGTGCAGGCCGGTCCGTTCCTGTTCGTCACCGGCCAGCTCGCGACCGATCCCGATGACGACGCGCTGCCGCTTCCCGACGGCATCGAGGCGCAAACCCGCAAGGTGATGGACAATCTCGCGCGTGTGCTGAAGGGCTGCGGCATGAGCTTCGCGAACGTCGTGTTCGCCCGCATCTACCTGACCGATTTCAAGCGCGACTACGCCGCGATGAACGCGATCTTCTCCAGCCATTTCGACGATGCGCAGCGGCCTGGCCGGACCACGATCGGCGTCTGCGATCTGGCGCGCGGCGGCATCGTCGAGATCGACATGATCGCCTACAAGCCCTGAAGGAGAGAGCGATGGATCCGATCGAGATTCCGGCGCGGCGCGGCAAGGCGGCGCTCGTCACGGCCGGCCAGGTGGTCACCGTGATCAATACCCATGGCGAGCAGGTGGTCGACACCTGGGCGTTCAATCGCGCTGACCTCTCCGAGTTCATGTCGAACGAGCACACGCGGGCGCATTCGCTGCATCTGGTGCCGCGGCGGGGCGACGTGCTCCGGACCAACAGGCGCCGGCCGATCCTGACCCTGATCGAGGACACCTCGGGCGGCATCCACGATACGCTGATCGCGGCGTGCGACCGCTACCGCTATACGTTTCTCGGACACGAGGGCCATCACGACAATTGCACGGATAACCTGTTCGCCGGCATGGCCGAACTCGGCCTGACGCCGCCGGAGGTGCCAAGCCCGCTCAACCTGTTCATGAACATTCCCTGGGAGGCCGACGGCACGCTCGGCTTTGCCGCGCCGCCGCGCCCCGTTCCCGGCGGCCAAGTGCGCTTGCGCGCGGAGATGGATCTGGTGATCGCGTTCTCCGCCTGTCCGCAGGATATCCTGCCGATCAACGGCAAGGCCGGACGGCCGGTCGAGGCGCATTTCACGGTGACGGACGCATGAGCGGAGAGACCAAGGCGGAGCGGGCCGCCGCCAACCGCCGCCGCTACGAGGAGCTGCGCGCGGCGGGGCAGGAGTTGAAGCAGCTGCCGCCGCCGACCGCGCGCGACGGTGCGCCGATCACAGCGAACGCGATCATCCAGACCGAGCAGGTGCCGCCCGGCTGGCACGCGACGATGCGGCTGTCGCGCGGCGAGGCGCTGCGCATCAGCGATGATCTTGGCCGCTCCAGCGTCTCGCTGCTGGCGTGGCGCAGCGAGGATCCGTGCGAGCGGATCAACTGCGCCGACACCGTGAAGGTGCAATGGAGCGCGGCGCTGTCGAAGGGCCGGATGATCCTGTCGGACATGGGACGGGTGCTGCTCTCGGTGATCGAGGATACCTCCGGCGCGCATGATCTGCTGGTCGGCGGCTCGACCGCGGACTCGACGTTGGCGGCCTATGGCGAGGTGACGCGCAACACGCAGGCGAACTTCATCTCGGCCGCCGCCAAGATCGGACTGGGCCTGCGCGACATCCCGCCTTGCGTGACCTTCTTTGCGCCGGTGACGACGGACGCAAACGGGCGCTTCGTCTGGCAAGCTGCGCGCAAGCGCGCCGGCGACTTCGTCGATCTGCGCGCCGAGATGAACCTGATCGTCGCAGTCTCCAACTGCGCCCATCCGCTCGATCCGGCGCGGCCGGCAGCGACCACGCCGATCACGCTGATCCGGCACCGGCTGCCGCCGCCTGCTGATGACGATGTCTGCCGCAGGGCCTCGCCAGAAGCCGTGCGCGCCTACGCCTTCACCGATCAGCTGTTCGCCTGAGGAGCGTGATCATGTCATCGACCGATCCCGGCCATCTCGTCTACAGCTTCGACATTCCCGCCGAGCAGCCCTGGTCGCGGGTGCTGAAGAGGGGCCAGACGCTCCGCATCATCGACAGCGAGGGCGAGCAGGCGGTGGACGCGCTGATCTATGTCGCGGAGGACACCGCCGAGCGCTACAGCGCGCAGGACACCTTGCGCGTCCAGGGCTCGGCCTATCTCGAGCTCGGCACGCGGCTGATCTCCAACCGCGGACGGGTGATGGCGCGGATCACCGCCGACACCTGCGGCCGCCACGACACCTCGGCGGGCTGCTGCTCCTGCGAGAGCAATGCCGTGCGCTTCGGTGAGGCGACGCGCTACCTGCATGCCTGCCGGGAGAATTTCATCCTGGAGCTGTCGCGCTACGGCCTGACCAAGCGCGACATCGTCTCCAACCTGAACTTCTTCATGAACGTGCCGATCGAGCCCTCCGGCAATTTCACCGTGCTCGACGGCCCGTCCGCGCCGGGCAACTACGTCGACGTGACCGCGGAGATGGACGTGCTGTTCGTGATCTCGAACTGTCCGCAGGTGAACAATCCATGCAACGGTTTCGATCCGACTCCGATCCGTGTGGAGATCAGGGAAGCGACGGCATGAACCCCTGCTGCTGCAGGCGCACGCTCGTCGGACCGACCTGCGGCGAGAGGCGCCTCAACTCGCCTCGTCGCGCAAGTGATACCAGCGATAGAGCAGGCGCTGGCCGATGCGGCGGAACGGCGCGAAGGGATGCGTCGGCAGCGCCGAGGTGAAGATCGGCAGATCCTGCCCCTTGAAGGCTTGGCCCGCGAGCATCTGCGCCATCCGGCGGCCGGCCTGCGCCGAATAGGAGACGCCGTCGCCGCCATAGCCGAGCGCATAGACCAGCTTCGCCTGGGCATCGGGACGCACGATGCGCGGCATCATGTCGTGGCTGACATCGACCCAGCCCCACCACGAATAATCGATCTCGATGCCTGTGAGCGCGGGAAACTTGCGATGCAGGCCGTCGATCAGGAGCTGGAGGTGCCGGTCATGCGTAGCGTCGGCGCCGGTGGTGGCGCTCCGGCTGTCGATCTGGACGCGGTCGTCCGGCAGCAGCCGGTAGTAGAAGCGCAAGGTGCGCGTGTCGGAGATCACCTGCCGGGTCTTGAAGCCGGTCGCCGCGAGCTCGGCCGCAGTGAGCGGGCGCGTCACCAGCGAGTTCGACAGGATCGGCATGCAGCGGCCGGACAATTCCGGGCGTCAGCCCCAGCGAGGTATAGGCGCCTGTGGCGATGCCGACGCCGTTCGCGGTCACATTGCCGCCGGGGGGACTGTAGACCCGATATTTGTGATCAAGCTATGCGATCTTGGGCCAAGTGAGGTCGAGGCAGAGGCGATTGCCGGCAGACATCTCGTTATGCCTGCCCAGAGACATGAATCGAGCCGTAGCGGGTCGAAGAGGCGCAGGAAATGCGGAAATGGAGCGCGAGGCCGAAGCCCTGCCTGGGCTGACCTCAACGCTGGCTGTGCAACCAATTCCCGCCAATTGGCTAAGTGGCTACCAGCTTCCTTGCGGTGCTCCAAAGACTCTCAGCGGCATGGATCATCCGCGCCCGTGCGCGGATGAGGCATATGTTGATCTTGATGTCCCAGTCCTTCGGGCCGGCTCTCACCAATCGGCCGCTCTGGAGATCGAGCTCGACCAGGCTGCGTGGAGCCCAGGTGATCCCGCGGCCTTCCCGGGCCATGTTGATGAGCAGCATCACCGGTGCTGAGAAGCTGGGGAGCAGCATGGCGCTTGGCTGCTTCGTCGCGAGGAAGGCGGTCACGATGCGGCCCACGCCTGAACCCGGATGATAGGCGAGATAGGGCAGCGGCTTGTCCGCAGAGCCAGGCAGCGCAAACCGCGGCATCGATTGCCGCCGGCGCCCGCTGCGCGTGACGGCCCTGTAACCGGTCGCGCTGATCGGGACCAGGACGTCGTCGGCGAGATCGATGCGCTGAAAGCGATCGTTGTCCAGGCGGCTGGCGAGCGATGGGTGGTAATGCGCCAGCATGAAATGCGCATGGGCCTCAAGCAGGAGCTTCTCACACCCGGCGAAGTTCGACGCCACGAGTTGAACAGCGGAACCGGATCGCGCACGATCGACCCGGCGGATCCAGTCCGGAAAGAACGTCTGCGACAGTGCGTGGGTGGCGACGAATTGAACGGTCTCGGCCTTGAGGCGAGCCGCTTCCAGGGCCTCCTCGCGGCCGTTTGACAGCCTGCGAATGACGTCCTCCGCCACCGGACGAAAACTCTCCCCTGCCGGCGTCAGCTTCACGACATGGGTGCTGCGCTCGAACAGAGGCGCTCCAAGCCACGCTTCCAGCGACTTGATCCGCCGGCTCAAGGCCGGCTGCGTCACGTGCCGGCGCAGCGCTGCGCGGGAGAAGCCGCCGTCCTCCGCAATAGCGAGGAAATCCTCGATCCAGCTCAGGTCCATGATGCCAATTCGTTATTGAATTATTCCAATCTGGCATTAGCACCGCGGCACCGGCTGGTCCAATGTCAGGCCAAAGATAAGGGCCGCGGAGACGCTGTTTGCAGCGCCGAAGAGCACGAGGCGGGAGGACACGGAATTGACGATCACAACGACTCCTTTGTCCGAGGCGCTCCCGACGCAGGCTGCTGCGCCTCGTGCCGGCTCGCTTTGGCGGGAGCCTTATGTCCTGATCGTGGCGGGCGCCGTGCTCGGCGCACTCGTCGGCGCGCTGTTTCCGGCTGCGGCACTCGAATTCAAACCGCTCGCCGACGGCTTCATCTCGCTCATCAAGGTCACGATCGCGCCGCTGGTGTTCCTGGTCGTGGTGACCGGCATCGCGCAGGTCGGCGACATGAAGGCGGTCGGGCGCATCGGACTCAAGGCGTTCCTGTATTTCGAAATCGTCACGACGCTCTGCCTGCTGTTCAGCTTCGTCGTGGTGCGATGGGTCCAGCCCGGCGCGGGTGTGGCGCACGCCACCCCGCAACAGGCCGAAGCCGTGGCCCGCTATGCGCAGACCCATGTCGGCTCGTTGTCGGCGTATATCCAGCACATGATCCCCGAAAGCTTCTTCGGCGCGTTTGCCAGCGGCGACGTGCTTCAGGTTCTCGTGCTCGCGCTGCTGTGCGGCATCGGCCTCTTGATGCTCGGCGAAAAGGCGCTGTCGCTGCGCTCGGGCATGGAGCGGTTGACCGCGCTCGTGTTCAGCGTGGTCCATGTCGTCGTCATGCTGGCACCGATCGGGGCCTTCGGCGCCATGGCTTTCACGGTCGGCAAGTTCGGCGCCGCCACATTGTACGCCCTCGCGCTCCTGGTCGGGACGGCCTGGGGGACGATGGCGTTCTTCATCTTCGTCGTCCTGGGAATGATCTGCCGTCTGGTCGGCATCCGGCTGATGGACCTGCTCCGGCTGTTGCGCCCCGAGCTTCTCGTCGTGCTCGGAACGTCGTCGTCGGAGACCGCGATTCCCGGAATGATGGAGAAGCTGCCAAGGGCGGGGGTGGGACGCGCCGTGACCGGTCTCGTCATTCCGTCCGGCTACTCCTTCAATCTCGACGGCGTGGCGCTGACATTGCCGCTGAGCACGATCTTCGTGGCGCAGGTCTACGGCATCGAGCTGAGCACGGCGCAGCAGTTGAGCCTGTTTGTCGTGATGCTGTTCACCAGCAAGGGCGCAGCCGGTGTCACGGGCGGGGCGTTCGCCGCGTTGGCGGCGACCATCGTTGCGGCCGGGCTGCCTGTCGAAGGCCTCGCGCTATTGCTCGGAGTAGACCGCTTCATGTCGCTGGCGCGCGCCATCACCAACACGATCGGCAACGCAGTGGCCGCGATCGTGGTGGCGAAATGGGATGGTGAATTCGACCACGACGATTGGGGGCGGGTCGTCCAGATGAAAGCAGCAAAGTAGGATCCATGGTTCTCTGTGAAGACTTGCCAATCGTGGCGCTGGTTCCCGGTGATTGCACCGGTATCGGTCCTGAGCAGACGGCGCGAATCCTCTCCGATCACCGGCTGGCCGATGCGGCGCGCCTCGTCGTGGTGGGCGATGCCCGCGTGCTGGAGATGGGAATGGCGCATGCCGGCGTGAGCTTCGATATCGAGCGGATCGGCTCCCCCAGCGAGGCTTCCTGGGTTTCCGGCAAGATCCAGCTGATCGATCTCGGCAACACCGATCCGTCGAGGCACCCGATCGGAAAGGCCAGCGCCGAGTCTGGGCGGCTCACCGGAGAGACGCTGTCGCGGGCGATCGATCTCGCCAAGGACGGCGCGATCGATGCCATCACCTTCGCGCCCTTGAACAAGCGGGCGATGTTCGACGGCGGCTGGAGGTACCCGGACGAGCACAAGATGTTCGCGGACCTGCTCGGGCACCGTACGTATTTTTCTGAAATGAACGTGCTGGATGGACAATGGATGTCGCGCGTCACCGGGCACCAGTCCCTGCGCGAGGCGCTGAACGACATCAGCCCGCCGCGGATCGCCGATGCGGTGGTCCTCGTCGACAGGATGATGCGGAGATCCGGAGTCGCTGCGCCGCGGATCGCCGTGGCCGCGCTGAATCCGCATGCCGGCGAGGGCGGCTTGTTCGGTCGCGACGAGATCGAGATGATCAAGCCGACGGTCGAGGCGATTGCGAAAAAGGGCATTGTCTGCAGCGGTCCGTATCCGGCGGATACGGTTTACATTCGCGCCTTTGCCGGCGAGTTCGACAGCGTCGTCGCGATGTATCATGACCAGGGGCAGATCGCGACGAAGCTGCGCGGCTTCAATCGCGGAGTGACGGTCACGGCCGGCCTCGAGACCGTCTTCACCACGCCCTCGCACGGCACGGCGTTCGACATCGTCGGCAAGGGCGTCGCAAACACCGGCGCGCTCGAAAGCGCGGTCCGGCTCGCCGCGCAATTGGCCTCGTTCAAAGCCCGGGAGACGTTACATGCACACTGATCGCAGGACCCTGCTTCAGGCCGCCGCCGCTCTTCCCTTGTACGCGGTCGGCGCGAATGCGGCTTTTGCACAGGCTGAGGCACCGGCGGCGCCCGCCGCGGCGCCGCCCAAGGAGGTCACGCGTACGCTTGCGCGGTACATCGTCTCGGCGGGATACGATGATCTGCCGGTCAAGGTCCGCAAGGAAGGCGTGAGGACGCTGCTGAACTGGGTCGGCGTCGCGATCGGCGGGTCGCGACATGAAACGGTTGATATTGCGGTCGCGGCGCTGGCGCCGTTCTCCGGCCCGCAGCAGGCGTCGCTGTTCGGCCGGCGCGAGCGGTTCGACATCATGAACGCCGCCTTCATCAACGGCGTGTCCAGCCACATCTTCGATTTCGACGACACCCATCTGAAGACGATCATCCATCCGGCCGGCCCGGTGGTTTCGGCGATCATTGCGCTCTCGGAAATGCAGCCGGTCTCCGGAAAGGAGTTCTTGAATGCGCTCGTCCTCGGTGTCGAGACCGAGTGCAGGATCGGGAACGCCGTCTATCCGAACCACTACGATGTCGGCTGGCACATCACCGGGACCGCAGGGGTGTTCGGCTCGGCGGCAGCTGCAGGCAAGCTGTTGAAGCTCAACGAGCAGCAAATGACCTGGGCGCTGGGCCTCGCCGCGTCGCAGCCGGTCGGCCTGCGCGAATCGTTCGGGTCCATGAACAAGAGCTTCAACCCCGGCCGTGCGGCGTCAAACGGCATATTCGCCGCCATTCTGGCGTCGAAGAATTTCACGTCGTCGGACGGGATGATCGAGGCGAAGCGCGGCTGGGCCAATACGATCAGCACCAAGCAGGACTATGGCGAGATCGTCGGCGATCTCGGCAAGCGTTACGAAGCCGCGCTCAACACCTACAAGCCGTTCGCCTGCGGCATCGTGCTGCATCCGGCGATCGACGCTGCGATTCAGCTGCGCAACGAGAACAGGCTGACGGGCGACCAGATCGATCACGTCGATCTCAAAGTCAATCCGCTCGTGCTCGAGCTGACCGGCAAGAAGACGCCGCAGCAGGGGCTCGAGGGCAAGTTCAGCATCTATCACGCGGTGGCCGTGGCGATCGTGGAAGGCGCGGGCGGAGAGAAGCAGTTCAGCGATCGCGCGGTAACCGATCAGACGGTGCTGTCGCTGCGTAGCAAGGTCATTCCGGTCATCGCGCCCGAGATCAAGCCGGAGCAGGTCGAGATGACGATCGTGCTGAAGGATGGGCGGAAGCTCAGCCGCCGCATCGAGCACGCCGTCGGCAGCGTTGAAGTGCCGATGACCGACCAGCAGCTCGAGGCGAAGTTCTCCGATCTCGCCGACGGCATCGTTCCTGCCGCATCGATCCGGCGGATCATGGACGCCTGCTGGAATGTCGAGGGCCTGTCGAGCGCAGCCGACATCGCGAAGATGTCGGCGTCGGCGTGACCATGGAGAACGGGGCCCAGCTGTCACGTCGCCGGCTCCTGCAATCGGCGGGGGCGTTTGCTGCGATCTCGGCGATGCCGATCCGTTTCTCCCGTGCCGCCGGCTCGGGCGTAACCGAACGCTTGGCGCGCTACATGGTCGCGGCGCGCGACCAGGAGCTGCCGGAGCAGGTGGTGCTCGCATGCAAGCACCGCATGTTCGACACGCTCGGCGCCATGGTGTCCGGCGCTCGGATGCATCCGGGCGAGATGGCGCTGAAATACGTGCGCAGCCTCGGCGGCGCGCCGCAGGCGTCCGTCGTCGGCTCCGACTTCCGGACGACGGCCGTCAATGCGGCGATGGCAAACGCCATGTGCGCCCACGCCGACGAGACCGACGATTTCGAACCGGTCACCAAGGCGCATCCGGGGTGCGCGGTCATCCCTGCCGCGCTCGCGATGGCTGAACGGGAGCATTGCAGCGGGCGCGACGTGATCCGCGCCGTTGTGCTCGGCTACGACTTGACCTGCCGGCTTCTGATGGCGCTCGGGCCGGACCTGGTGCGCGGCTCGCATCGCAGCGCCGAGGGCACGTCCTCGACATTCGGTGCGCTCGGCGCGGCGGCCTCGCTGGCCCGGCTGGACGAGCGGGGCATGCGTCACGCCATTTCCTATTCGGCGCAGCAGGTCTCAGGGCTGTGGAGTTGGGTGAAGGACAAGGACCACATCGAGAAGGCATTCGATTTCGCCGGCATGGGCGCGCGCAACGGCGTCATGGCCGTCGACATGGTGATGGCGGGGCTCACCGGCGTCGATGACGTGCTCGATGGCACCCACAACCTGTTCATCGCGCTGTCGAGCGATCCGAAGCCGGAGGAGATGGTCAAGGATCTCGGCAGCCGCTTCTACGTCACGGAAACCGCCATCAAGACCTTTTCGGTCGGCTATCCGATCCAGTCGCCGCTGGATGCGCTGCTCACGCTGCGCCGACAGCACGGGCTCACTCCAGACAACGTCCGCAGCATCCTGGTCAAGCTTCCGACCGACGCGATGGGCATCGTCGGCGACAGCGCCATGCCCGACGTGAACTGTCAGCATCTCGTCGCACTCGCCTTGGTCAAGGGGGCCGTCTCATTCGCCGACAGCCATGATGTCGCGCTGATGCGCGACCCGATGATCCTGGAGCAGCGTGGGAAGGTGACGCTTGTAGGCGACAAGAGTCTGATGGATCCGGCCGCGCCACGCGGTGCGATCGTCGAGGTGACTCTGGTCGATGGCCGCAAGGTCGATCATTTCACCAGGCATCCGCCGGGCACCAGGGAGAATCCGCTGAGCACGGAGGCCGTCAACGCCAAGACCAGGGATCTGATGACGCCCGTTCTGGGGCGTGAGAAGACGGAGAAGCTGATCGACATGGTCGGGCGGCTCGAAGAAATCGACGACATCGGCCGGTTGCGCGCACTATTCGCGGCGTGATCGGCTGTCATGGCGATGAGAAGCGAGATCGACGATCCCGACACCGGCTGAAGGGACGAGGTCTGTGGACCATGACCGGCACGCGCGCGAGCTTCCACGGCGAGGGCGGCAAGGAGGCGTCGCCGAAGGTCTACAAGGTGCAGATGAGGCCTGATCCGCTGGCCCACTGAAGCAAAACGCCACGGGGAGCCTTCATGGGTCGTCCCGTTCTGGGACTGAGAGACATGAAGACGACATCACGACGCGAACGGACGTGTCGATCAGGATCGTCTGAGGTCCCGCGCCGCGTTCAATTTCATCGTCGTTGGATCGACCAGAAGGAGGGGCACGTGATCAATCTCAACCGTCGTCAGTTGTTGGCCGGCGCAGCCTTGGCAGGGACTGCGGCCGCTACTCGCCTCGGCACGGCGCCCGCCGGAGCGGCTATGAATCCGGCCGGCGCGCAGGCAGCCGGCTTCTACCGCTACAAGGTGGGATCGTTCGAGTGCATATCCATCAATGACGGTGCGCGCACGTTTCCGGTTCCGGACAAGTTCGTCACCAACGCGTCCAGGGAGGAGGCGGTCGCCGCCGCCGACGCCGCCTACATGCCGAAAGGGATGGTGACCATCCCCTTCAACCCCCAAATCATCAATACCGGCAGCAAGCTCGTGCTGATCGACACCGGGAACGGTGTGGCCAATCTCGAGCCCAGCAAGGGCGCGGTCGGCCGAACCCTGCAGAACCTTGCTGCGGCAGGCGTCGATCTGAAGGCCATCGATGTCGTGCTGCTGTCGCATCTGCACCCCGACCATACCAACGGCATCCGCGCAGCCGACGGATCGATAGCGTTCCCGAATGCCGAGATCATGGTGCCTGCGAAGGACTGGGACTTCTGGACCAGCGAGGACAACGCGGCCAAGGCGCAGTCCAGCGAGATGATGAAGAACTACTTCGCCAATGTGAGGAAAACCTTCGCCGGTATCGAGTCGAAGGTGACGAAATATGACTGGGACAAGGAGGTCGCTCCGGGGATCACGTCGATCGCGACCCCCGGCCACACGCCAGGTCACACCTCGTTCGCGGTCGCGTCGGGCAACGCGAAGGTTCTGATCCAATCCGATGTCACCAACATCCCGGAATTCTTCCTGCGACATCCGGATTGGCACGTCGTCTTCGACACCGACCCCGATCTTGCGCAGCAGACCCGCCACAAGTTCTACGACATGGCGGCGGCGGAGAAGGCGATCGTGATCGGATTCCACTTCGCGTTCCCGTCGGTCGGACACGTCGAGAAAGACGGCGCCGGCTATCGGCTGATCCCATCATCGTGGAATCCGACACTATGAAAGACCGGCACATTGTCAGCACGGCGGTACCCATGTCGGATCGCGCCAGACCACGCATGAAATCGACCGGTCCGCTTGCATCGCTTTGTTGTGCCATCGCAAGTCTTTGCTTGGGCTTCTCGGCCATGATGGCGGGAGCAGCTGCGCAGGATGCGCGCGAGATCGCTCCGACCGGCGTGTTGCGCGTCGCTGTTGCGGTCGGGCCGGCCGCCTCGGCGTTCTGGACGACACGCGATCCGGCGACAGGCAAGCCTGTCGGCGTGACAGTCGAACTGGCCAAGGCGGCCGCAGGCAAGCTCAATGTGCCGCTCGAGCTCGTAGAATATCAGAGCTCGGACGAAATCGCGGCCGCCGGCAGCAAAGGCGCGTGGGATCTGTCCTTCATGCCTGCGGACCGGAAGCGAGAGCAGTTCGTCGATCAGGGACCCGCTTATGTCGCCTACATGAGCGGGTATCTCATTCGCGCCGGCTCAGACATCACCTCCGTTGCCGAGATCGACCGTCCGGGAATCCGGGTTGGCTGCATCGAAGGCACCTCGACGTCCAGAACGGTCGAGGCGAGCATGAAAAGTGCCAGCGTGACGAAATTCGTCAAGCCTGAAGAGGCCGCTGAATTGATCGGCCGGGGTCAGCTCGACGCCCTCGCCATGGGCATGGAAGCCTTGGAGGAGCTGTCGCGGCGCCTGCCGGGCAGCCGGGTCTTGAACGAGGTCATCCAATCAACGGGCGTCGTCGTGGTCGTCCCGAAGGGCAAAGTGACGGCGCGGGAGTGGGCGGCCCGGTTTCTTGCAGATGCCAAGGCGAATGGCACAGTACGCCGAGCGCTCAATCAAAGTGGATTTGTCACCGCCAGGGTCGCCCCGTGATGCCGCGGTGAGCTCCGGCCAAGCCATATCTTTCGCTTATGAGCGCCAACGCCAAATCGTATTTTGGCTGTCCTGGAATTCCGTCTATCTCCAATCGGCGGGCGATGAAGCTGTCGGCATTCATAATGGACACGACCGGCAGGCACGCGCAGAAAGTGCGCCTGCATGGTCCATGCGGCCACCCGATTGTACTGCACTCGCGCTTGTTCTCCCGGCCAACGAAGAAGCGCATCTGGTTCGCGTCCTGGCCTGAAAGTGAACGATCATGAAACTGGGCTGGTATTCCGAACTCGACGAGGTCGAACGCCGGACGTATTGGGCTTGCTTCGCGGGCTTTGGTCTCGATTCGTTGGATTCGACGATCTATGCGCTGGTCATCCCGGCGCTGATTGCAACAATCGGACTGACGCGCCCTGAAGCCGGCTATCTCGCGACCGCAGCCCTCGTCGGTGCAGCTGTCGGTGGCTGGGGCGGAGGGATCCTTGCCGATCGCATCGGCCGCATCAAGGTCCTGCAGCTGACGATCCTCTGGGTCGCCCTGTTCACGCTCGCATCGGCTTTTGCGACGGGCTTCAACTTCTTGCTGATCGTGCGTTTTCTCCAGGGCCTTGGCTACGGCGGTGAGGCGGCCGTGGGTGGCGTCCTGATCAGCGAGGTCGTCAGGCCCGCGCTGCGCGGCCGGGTGGCCGCGTCGGTGCAGAGCAGCTACGCGGTGGGTTATGCGATTTCCGTCGCGCTGCTCCCCGTGATTTCATCGCTGTTTCCTGAAGAGCTCGGCTGGCGCGTGTTCTTTGCGGTCGGGATCGCGCCGGCCTTTCTCGTGTTCTTCATTCGCCGCCTTGTGCCGGAGTCCGGGCTTTATCGTCAAAGCCGCGCGGACAAGACAGCCGGACTGCCGGCCTGGACGATCTTCACCAGGGCCCATGTGCGGCGTACCGTGGCGGCGGTCACGATGGCCACCGGCATTTTCGGCGGTGCCTATGTGATGATCACGTGGCTGCCGACCTATCTGCGCACCGTCCTCAACCTGACGGTGGGGAGCAGTGCAGGCTATCTTGCCATGAACATCCTGGGTTCGTTGGTCGGACCCTTGCTCTATGGCTGGCTTTCGGATCGCACGGGCCGGCGTCCCGCATTCATGATCTTCCTGCTATGCCAGGCCGTGAACGCGAGCATCTACCTGCTTGCTCCGATCGGCGCCAACACGACGATCCTGCTCAGCTTCTTTCTGGGCGCGTTCCAGGGTGGGTTGGCATCAGGAATGTTGCCGACCTTTGCCGAATTGTTTCCGACCGAGATTCGTGCGAGCGGGCAGGGCTTCTGCCTCGGCGGCGGGCGTGGGTTTGGCTCGGTCGTGCCTGCGACCGTGGGCGTGCTTGCTGCGTCGCATCCTCTTGGCTTGTCGATGGGCCTTTGCGCGCTCGCCGCCTATGGACTTGCTTTCATCGCCGCGATGGCTTTGCCCGAGACGAGCGGCGCTGACCTGCAGCGTATGACACCGTTGGAGATGCAAACAGGGCAGCCCGAAGATATCGGCAGCTTGGAAGCGCGGCGGTCGGAATGAAGCGTAGAGACGCGCCGGGTGCCGCCGGCGCGGAGCGCGCGCCAACGGAGGCAGAGAACGACACGCCTCGTCGAGTAAAACAAGGCGGCCAGGCTGGCCGACGAGCACGGAGAAAGCAACAGGGTCGGGAGGAAGACATGTACTATCGGACCATTTTGAGCATCATCGCATGCGTCGCAGCTTTGCACTTATCGAGCAGCCTCGCCCAGACATCGAACACCGACAACCCCAACGACGCGGTCGCGGATGCACTGAATCCGCCGCCTTATGGCGAGCCGATCAGCCTGGAGATGGCCAAGAAGGTGGCTGCTGCGGCCGTTGCCGAGACGACGAAGCGCAACTGGAACGCCTTCTGCATCTCCGTGGTCAATCCGAGCGGCGATCTGGTCTATTTCGAAAAGCAGGACAATTGCCAATATGCGTCGGTCGGCCTGTCTCAGCACAAGGCGCGCACGGCGGCACGTTATCGACGCCCCACGCTGGTGTTCGAGACGCTGCTCGGCAAAGGCGCGTATTTCGCCTATCTCGCCACGCTCGATGACGTGATCGCATCGCGGGGCGGCAATCCGCTGATGGTGGACGGCAAGATCATCGGTGCCGTCGGTGTGAGTGGTGGGTCGGGCGCCCAGGACAACGTCGTATCTCTGGCCGGGCAGGCGGCGCTGAAGTAGACGAGACCGGGCCGGGGGCGGATCGCGATGCCGTCGCGATCCGCCGGTCAGACGGTCGGCGCGTGCGCTAGGCCGCCGGCGGGATCGCGGAAGACATGGAGTCGTCGACCAGGCTGACGCCGCGCCATTGTCCGGATGTGACGAGCGTTCGCGCCGTATCCTGGAGCTCCTTGGCGACGGCGAGGGCTGCAGGCGCCAGCAGGTCTGGCTTGATTGAATAGACATAGTTGCGTCGCGTGATCCGGGCGTCCGAGATGGGCAGGGCGCGCCAGTCCTCGCTGCTTCGTCCTCCTGCCTGCAGCGCCGACATCGGCTTGATGGTGACTCCGATGCCCTCACCGACGCAGCTCATCACCAGCGAGAGCGAGTCGATCTCGGCGACCACATTCGGCGTGATGTTGCGCCGCTCGAACTCTGCAGCTACACGCCGGCGCAGGCCATGAGTTCCCGTCGGCAGGATCAGGGGCAGCTTTGCAACTTCCGCAACTGTGATGCTGCAACGGTGTTGCGGCACCAGCGGGCTGTCGGCAGGGAGAAGCACGAACAGTTCCTCGTCGAGCAGCGGAATCGCGTCGAGCTTGGACGACACGTCGTTGTTGAACAGGATGGCCAGGTCGAGCTGGCCAAGCCGCATCATGTGAGCGATGTGGCCGCTCATTCCCTCGACGACATTGAGCAGGATACCGGGATATTTGGCGCGGATGCACTTGGTGAGTGGCAGCCCGATCGCGAGCACGGTCGTTGCGGGTAAGCCGACCGACACCATGCCGCTCACCTCTGCCGAATCCTGGCGGGCAATCGACAGCGCATGGTCGAGCTGCCGCAGCATGAAACGGGCGTGATGGTAGAGCGCAAGGCCGTTCTCGGTCGGGATCACGCCGCGCGAGGAGCGCTGCAGCAAGGGCCTGCCCACTTCCTCCTCGAGCTTTGCGATCTGCTGGCTCAAGGCGGGCTGCGCAACGAACAGGCAGCGCGACGCCTTCGACAAACTGCCGCTCTCGACGATCTGGGCGAAATAGCGCAACTGACGCAAATCCATGGGCGGGCACCGCACTGCCGGGGAAGAACGAGACGTTTCCGCCGAGCTATATGCTCAGCTTATAGCAACTAATCCAAAACAGTATTTTTGCTAATGTCAATTTCTCTCTAAGGACGAGGGTAACAGGCGTAAGACCCCTTTGGGAGGAACCAGACGATGGCGGACGCTGCGGTTCAGAGACAGGCGTCGGCCGAACTGCCATCGTGCCGCCTCTTGATCGCCGGGGAATGGGTGAAGGGTACGCACACCGTAGCCGTGCTCGACAAATATCGCCTACAGCCAGCCATGTCCGCGCATCTGCCGTCGCGCGAGCAGGTCCGCACCTGCATGATCGCCGCGGAGCGGGCGTTCCAAGCCAATGTGCTGACGCCCTATGATCGCGGCCTCATCCTCGATCGCGCTGCGGTCGAGCTAGAGAAGCGTGCGTCGGAGCTGGTGGAGGTGCTGCGCCAGGAGGCGGGCTTTCCACGCCGCGATGCAATGGGCGAACTCCAGCGCTGTGCGACGACGTTTCGGCTCTCCGCCGAAGAGGCGCGGCGGCTGGCCGGCGAGATGGTGCCGATGGAGGGAGCAGCTGGCCAGAAAGGCCGTATCGGTTTCACCATCCGTGTGCCGCTCGGCGTCGTGGCCGCGATTACGCCGTTCAATGCTCCGCTCAATACGGTGGCGCACAAGGTTGCGCCTGCACTGGCGGCTGGTAACGCCGTGGTGCTGAAACCGTCGCTGCATACGCCGATGACGTCCTGCATCATGGCCGAGTGCCTGATCGCAGCCGGTCTGCCATCGGGCCTAATGTCGGTAGTCCATGGCGATAGCGAGGTTGCCGATTGGCTGATGAGCGAAGCTGCCGTGAAGTTCTTCGCTTTCACCGGCAGCACAGAAATTGGCCGCATCATCCAAAGCAAGGCGGGACTACGCCGAACCCAGATGGAGCTCGGCTCGATCTCGCACTGCCTGATCTGCGAGGACGCCGACCTCGATATTGCACTGCCGAAGGTCGTCAACGCCGGCTTCCGCAAGGCCGGCCAGGTCTGCACATCGATCCAGGTGCTGCTGGTGCAGCGTTCGCTGATAGGGCAGGTCGAGCAGAGACTTTCAGAGCTCGTTGCCGGGCTGCCCTACGGAGACCCCGGCGAGGACGACACCGTGGTGGGTCCCGTCGTCAGCGAGGCCGCGGCTCAGCGCATCGAGGCCTGGATCGCGCTGGCTGAGCAGAACGGCGCGCGGCGTCTGGTCGGTGGCGCGCGGGCGGGCGCCGTGATTCCTCCGACACTGCTCACGAATGTCGACAAGGCGACGCCGCTCGGCTGCCAGGAAGTGTTCGGGCCTGTGATGTGCGTCGCGCCGTTCGATGTGCTGGACGAGGCAATCGCGCGCGTCAACGATACACCCTATGGGCTTGCCACGGGCATTTTCACAAAGCGCTTGGACGAAGCTCTGCAGGCCGCGCGGCAATTGCAAGTCGGTGGCGTTCACATCAACGAGACGCCGAGCTCCCGCGTGGACCTCATGCCGTATGGCGGATCCAAGGATTCCGGGTTCGGCCGCGAAGGGCCGCATTACGCCATCCGCGAAATGAGCGAAGAGCGCATCGTGACGATCCTCGCATGACGCGGACCGCTACCTGACAAGGATCTGACCATGACCAAGATGAAGGGCGGCGAAGTCATCGCCGAATATCTCGTCAAGCAGAAGGTGCCTTTCGTGATCGGCATCTGCGGCCACGGCAACGTCGGCATCCTTGACGCGCTCTACCAGGTCCGTGATCGCGTCAAGCTGGTGTCGCCCCGCCACGAGCAATGCGCCGGTCATATGGCCGACGCCTATTTCCGCGTCAAGCACAGTCCGGTCGCGACCCTGACGTCGACCGGGCCGGGCTCGGCCAACATGGTGATGTCGCTCGCGACTGCGCTGTCGGACTCCTCGAGCTTCCTCGCGATCACCGCCAACGTTCCGACGTCGCAGGCCAACCGCGCACCGTTCCAGGAATTGTACGCGCACAACCAGGCCGATTTCGCCCAGGTGCTGCGCCCGGTGGTGAAACGCTCGTTCCAGCCGAGCCGCGTCGACATGCTGCCGCTGGCGCTGCGCCAAGCCTTCGACACCATGGTCACGGGACGTCCCGGCCCGGTCAATCTCGATATCCCGTACAATGTTTTCCAGGAGGAGGCCGACGTCGAGCTGCCGGCGCTGTCGCATGTTCACGGCAGTCACCGGCCGAGTGCGAGCGAGGCCGACGTCACCAAGGCGCTCGATCTGATCGAAGCCGCCAGGCGGCCGGTGTTCTTCATCGGGCAGGGCACGACCCTCTCGGAAGCCGGCCCTGAGATCAGTGCGTTGCAGAGCCGCTACGGCATTCCGGTCATCACCTCGCCTAATGGCATGGGCTGCGTGCCGTCGGATGATCCACTGACGCTCGGCTTCATCGGCCGCAACGGCGCTTATCCCGCCAACCAGGCCGGCCGTCATGCCGATCTCGTGCTCTGCATCGGAACGCGTTTCGACGATCGCTCGTCGTCGAGCTGGCACCAGGGCTATTCCTGGAATTTCCCGTCGACCAGGCTGCTGCAGGTCGACATCGATCCGGCGGAGCTCGGCCGCAACTATCCGCCGACGCTCGGCATCATCGCCGACGCCAAGACCTTCGCCGGGCAACTGCTCGCGACGCTGGAGCGTCGCCCCGCGATCCGCCGCGAAAATTTCGCGGCGTGGCGCGACCAGATCGGGACCTGGAAGGCGGAGTGGGAGGCGTTCGTGCGGCCGCACTTCAGCGCCGACACCACGCCGATCCGGCCGGAATATGTCGTCGGCGCCCTGCAGGACGTGCTGCCGGACGACGTCATCCTGTCGCTCGACTCCGGCGTGCATCACAACTGGTTCATGCAGTTCTGGCAGCCGAAGCGGCCGCAGAGCATGATGAACAGCTGGGGTTTTTCGTCGATGGGGTTCGGCGTCTGCGGCGTGCTCGGCGCGCAGCTGGCCGCGCCCGACCGTCCCTGCGTCGCGGTGGTCGGCGACGGCGGCTTCATGATGGCGCCATATGTCGTCGCCACTGCCGTCGAATATGACCTGCCGTGCGTCTGGATCGTCTGGAACAACTTCGCCTGGAGCGCGATCCGCGATTTGCAGTATGGCCTGTTCGAGGGCCGCGAGCTCGGCACCGCGTTCTATCGCGGCAATCAGGGGCCCGGCGGGGATCGCTACAACCCCGACTTTGCCGCCTGGGCGCGCGCCTGCGGCGCTGACGGCGTGACAGTGACCCGCAGCGCCGACCTGTGCGGTGCAGTCGAGACCGCGATCAAGAACCGCCGCCCCTGCGTGATCGATCTGCATGTCGACGCCGAGGTGCGCCCGCCATCGACGGGCACCTGGGAGCTGCCGCCGATCCCATTCAAGGAGCCGGTGTTCGGCAAGCCTTACAAACGCGACTGACGATACAAAACAAAGATAACAACATCGAGAGGGAGGAGCACCATGTTGAAGCGTGATCTGAACCGGCGATCTTTCATGCGCGCGTCGGCCGGCGTGGCTGCCGCATCCGTGCTCGGCGTCGGCGGTCCCGCGCGAGCCCAGTCCGATGGGCCCGTCCGCATCGGCATGATCTATGCCAAGCAGGGGCCGGGCGCCTCGATCGGTGAGTACCTGCAACGCGGCAGCGCGCTTGCGGTCGAGCAGGCCGGCAGCAAGGTGCTGGGTCGCCCGATCGAGCTGGTCTGGCTCGACGAGCCCAATCCCCAGGTGTCGCAGCAGAACATGCAGCGGCTTGTCGACGAGAGCAAGGTGGTCGCCGTGGTCGGCGGCAACTACTCGTCCTCGGCGCTCGCCATGATGAGCGTTGCCAATCGCGAGAAGGTGCCGCTGATCCTGACCGGCGCCGCGGCCAGCGAGATCACCGGCAAGAGCTGCAGCAAGTACACGTTCCGCACCCAGGCGACCGTGCCGGTTCAGATGGCCGGCCTGATGCCATACGTCTCCAGCATCGGCAAGAAGGTCTATTTCATCACGGCGTCATATGCCTTCGGCCAGGACATCCTGCGCGCCTCGCGCGCGATGCTGAAGCAGGTCGGCGCCACCGAGGTCGGGGTCGACGAGGTGCCGATCAACACCGCGGACTACAGCTCCTACATCCTCAAGATCCGCCAGGCCAAACCGGACGTGATCGTCGGCGGCCTGGTGGGCGGCGACTTCTCCAACTTCCTGAAGCAGTGGAACGAGATGGGGATGAAGGACAAGATCCCCTATGCGGCGGTCGCCGTCACGGACACCGACTTCTGGGACGTCGGGCCGCAGGCCTCGACCGGCATCTACATCAAGCCGTGGTACTACAACAATCCGAAGAATACCGCCGCCGAGCAGAAGCTGATCGAGGATTTCAAGAAGAAGTACAATCAGCCACCATCGGACAAGACGTGGTCGGGCTGGATCGGCATGCGGGCGCTGTTGGAATCGATCGAGGCGGCGAAATCGACCGAGGCCGCTCAGCTCGTGGCGCATCTCGAGCAGTGGAAGAACACCGAAGGCGAGTTTCCGTTCTTCTTCCGCGACTGGGATCACCAGCTGGTGCGCCCGGCCGTCATCGTCCAGATCAAGAAGCAGATCACCGACAAGTTCGACTATTTCGACGTGCTGAAGAACACCTCGGCGACCGCCGAGGAGACGGCGAAGGCGTTCGGTACCAAGGAGGATATCGGCTGCAGCCTGCCGTCGCTGTGAGGCGGGGCGATCCCGGTTCCTGCAGCGCACCGGCAGGCTCGAACGATGCTCGACACTCTCGTCTCCCAGGCGGCCAATGGACTCGTG
The DNA here is from genome assembly GCF_032377735.1 of Bradyrhizobium sp. SZCCHNRI3043. NCBI lineage: Bacteria > Pseudomonadati > Pseudomonadota > Alphaproteobacteria > Hyphomicrobiales > Nitrobacteraceae > Bradyrhizobium > Bradyrhizobium sp. SZCCHNRI3043. The sequence goes on along the minus strand of NZ_JAUHID010000031.1, from coordinate 9,965 downwards.
CTCGGCTTCATCTACGTGCTGATCGCCGTAGGCCTGTCGATCACCTTCGGCCTGCTCGGCGTCATCAACTTCGCGCATGGCGCCTTCTTCGCGCTGGGGGCCTACGTGGCCTGGCAGCTGTTCCAGCTATTCGGCTGGAGCGCCGTGATCCTGGCGCCTCCGGTGGTCGGGCTGATCGGCATGGCTGTGGAGGTGACGATCATCCGCCGCCTCTACGGCAAGGAGCCGTTGCTCAGCCTGATCGTGACCTTTGCGCTGGCGCTGCTGATCGAAGCGGTGATCCGCTATGCATGGGGCGCCGACGGCAAGCCGTTCAATCCGCCGCCGGCCTTTGCAGGGATCGTTGAAGTTGGTCCTCTCCTGATCACCAAATATCGCGTGGCCGTGCTCGGCGCGACAACCGCGACCTTGCTCGGCCTATGGGGCTTCCTGGCGTTCACACCCTATGGCCGGATCCTGCGTGCCGGCAGCCGGGACCCGGAGATGGTGGAGTTGCTCGGCATCAATCTGCCGCGGGTGCTCACCGCGGTCTTCGGGCTCGGCTGCATGCTGGCGGCGATCGCTGGGGTGCTGGCCGCGCCGCTGTGGACGGTGTCGCCGTCAATGGCTGCCAATGCGGTGATGCCAGCGTTTGTGATCGTGGCCATCGGAGGGCTCGGCTCCTTTCGGGGCGCAGTGGTCGCCGGACTCGCGGTTGGAATCGTCACCTCGCTGACCATTCAGTTCTGGCCAGAGGCCGCCGCCGCATCGATGTATGCCTTGATGTTCGCGATCATGCTGCTGCGGCCGCGCGGACTATTCGGCGAGCGCTGGGAGCGTTTCGAATGACGACGGCCAAGCCCGTGCTGCAGCGGCTCGCAAGTCACCCGGTGCTCGTGGCGGTCGCGATACTGGCGCTCGCCTCCGGCATCGCGCTCGCTGTGGGCATGCCGATCCATCGCGTGACCCAGATCGCGATCTACACGCTCTACGGCGCGGAGGTAAACTTTCTGATCGGCTATCTCGGCCTGGTGCCGTTCGGCGCCTCTTTTTTCTTCGGCTGTGCGAGCTATGCGCTGGCAATCGGCCTGGGCTTCATGCCGGCCGCCAATGAAATCACCGGTCTGGCGATCGCGGTGGCATTTTCGCTGCTGCTGGCGCTGATCGTCGGCGCCATCATCCTTCGCCGGCGCGGACTCTACTTTTCGCTGCTGACGCTGGCGTGCTCCCAGATCGCGTTCGAGATTGCGTTCAAATGGACCTCGGTGACCGGAGGCGAGAACGGCCTGCAGAACGTCGCGCGTCCGCTGTTTCGCTCCGCGCTTGCCTTCCACGGGTTCACGCTCGTCGTGGTGATCGGGTCGTTGTGGATGATGTGGCGGCTGGCGCATGCGCCGTTCGGCCGACTGATGCAGGCGTTGCGCGACAATGAGCAGCGGGTCGCAAGCCTGGGTTTCGACACCTACCGTACCAAGCTGATTGCGCTCGTCATTGCCGGCGGCGGCATCGGCGTCGCCGGAGGTTTGATGGCGCTGCTGCTGCAGGGCGTCTACGCCAACAATCTGAACTGGGAGCATGCCGGCGATCCGGTGCTGATGGCGGCGCTGGGCGGCGTGCATCATTTCCTGGGGCCGTTGTGGGGCGCCATCGTCTTCATCGTTTTGGAGGACCGGCTCAGCGCCATCACGGAGAATTGGTGGCTGGTCTTCGCCCCCATCATCATCGCCTTCGCGCTGCTGTCAGATGAGGGCATTCACGGCATCTTCCAGCGCATCGCCGGCCGCAGCCGCTGGACCCTGACGCGCAATGTCATTCCATCGCGGCCGCGCGACATCGTTCCTTACGCGCCGGATCGTGCACGCCAGGCTGCGGCGACGGCCTCAGAGGTGCCAATTCTTGCGATCCGCAACCTGTCCAAGCATTTCGGCTCGATCGTGACCCAGAACGACGTGTCCTTCGAGATGAGCCGGACCGGACTGCACAGCCTGATCGGCCCCAACGGCGCCGGCAAGACCACGTTGTTCAATCTGCTGACCGGTGTGCTCCGGGCCAACGCCGGCACCATCCTGTTCGAGGGCATGCCCATCGATCAGCTGTCGCCGTACAAGCGCGCGCGGCTCGGCATCGCCCGCTCGTTCCAGATCCTGAGCGTCTTTCCCAACCTCACCGCGTTCGAGAACGTGCGTATCGCGGTGCAGGCTGCCAACCGGCAATGGACGGGTCTTTGGCGCGATGCCTATGACGATGCGGCTGCAAACGCGAAGGTGTGGTCGCTGCTCGATGCCGTAGGCCTCGCCGATCGAGCCGCCGAGCTTTGCTCCGCGCTGGCGCATGGTGAGAAGCGGCTCTTGGAGATCGCGGTGTCGCTCGCGATCGATGCCAAGCTCCTTCTGCTCGACGAGCCGCTGGCCGGTCTGGCGGAGTCGGACCGCAAGATCGTAGGCGAGTTGATCATGCGGCTGGCGAAGTCCCACGCCGTGCTGCTGATCGAGCATGACATCGACCGCGTGCTGGCCATGTCCGACCGCATCACGGTGTTGCATCAGGGGCGGCTGATCGCCGACGGCGAGCCGGCGGAGGTGGCGGCGCATCCCGAAGTTGTCACGGCCTATCTCGGCACAGCCCGTGGCCAAGTCGCGGCGGCTCCGTCGCGGGCGACCAATGTGACGCCGCTTCCCGGCAGCGCCGCCGCCGAGCCGCTGCTCAGGCTCGAGGGCGTGCGCGCCGGCTACGGCGGTGGCACCGTGCTCGACGGGCTCGACCTGGCCGTGCGGCCTGGCGAAGTGGTGGCGCTGCTAGGGCGCAACGGCGTCGGCAAGACCACCGCGCTGCGGGCCATCACAGGCACGGTGCCGGCGAGCGGCGGTCGCATCACGTTCGACGGCAGGCAGCTCAACCGGCTACGGCCGGACGAGATCAACCGTCTTGGCATCTCGCTGGTGCCGGAAGGGCGCCGGCTGTTTCCGAACCTGACCGTACAGGAGAATCTCAAGCTCGCGACCCGCGCCGGCGGCGCGTCGCTCGACGACGTGTTCGATCTGTTCCCGAAGCTGCGCATCCTGCACAAGGCGCGTGCCGAAAATCTCTCCGGCGGCGAGCGGCAGATGGTGGCGATCGCGCGCGCGTTGATGGTGCCGAGCCGGTTGATTCTGCTCGACGAGCCGTTCGAGGGCTTGGCGCCCGCCGTGGTGCAGGAGGTCCGCGACGCCGTGTCCAAATTGAGGTCGCGCGCGAGCCTCGTCATCGTGGAGCATCATGCCGAGAGCGTGCTGGCGATGGCGGACCGCGCCTATGTGCTGGTGAATGGGCGCGTGGCCCATGTCGGCGATGCTGCCGCGCTCGCGGCCGATCACGAGCTGCAAGGGCGTTTGCTTGGCATCACTCAGACCGCTGATGCAGTGCAACGCGCGGCAAACGGGTCATGAGCAGCTGCGAGTTCGTGACCATCGGCATCTGCTGGCCGGCCAAATCTGAACCTTCCTGAGGAGATGAGACATGACCATCGTCGTTCCCGGACCGAACGCCTACGCGAATGCGGCGACAGAGAAGAAGGCGGTGACGCGCAATCTCGCCGAGATGTTCTGGACCCAGTATCCAGGCCACTACAATCAGGCGCTGTCCAAGGCGATCGTGACACCGGATACTACAGGCAGCCGCTTCTTCGACTATCGCATCTCCTCCTACGAGCCCGGCGCGCATGTCGAGAGCCATTCCCACAAGGTGCAGGAGCAGATCTATCACGTGCTGTCGGGCGAGGGCATCCTGATCCTCGATGGCGAGCGCCGGCTGGTCCGTGCCAACGACGTCACCTACATTCCGCCGGGCGTGGTGCACGAATTCCACTGCACCGGCAACGACCCGCTGCTGTTCCTCGTGATCACCAGCCCGCCGACCGACGAGGAGCCGGCGCCGCGGTGAGGGGCCGGGCATGACCACGAGCAAGACCATTCTGGTCACCGGCGCCTGCGGCTGGCTCGGCACGGCCATCGCGCAGGCGCTGCTCGCGCGCGGCGATCGCGTCGTCGCCATCGACCTGGTGGTCTCGCCGGCCATGGCCGCACTCGCCTCGCAACAACAGCTACTCGTCAACGCTGCGATCGATCTCGGCGAATGGCATGAAGTGCTGCGAGCGTTCCAGACATTCCGTCCCGATGCAGTCATTCATGCCGCCGCGGTGGTCGGTGTGGTTCAGGCCGCTGACATTCCGTTGAAGGCGCTGCGGGTCAATGTCGAGGGCGCGATCAACCTGTTCGAGGCGATGCGGCTCTCCGGCGTCAGGCGCGTCGTGCAGATCTCGACCGAGGAGACCTATGGCGACTTCCAATCCGCCGTGATCGACGAGGAGCACCCGCAGAAGCCGGCCAGCGTCTACGGCGTGACCAAGCTCGCAGCCGAGCACTATGGTCGCGTCTATTCGCGCGATCACGGTCTCGAATGCATCAATGTGCGGACCTGCTGGGTCTACGGACCGCATCTGCCGCGCCTGCGCATGCCCCGCACCTTCATCGAAGCCGCATTGCGCGGCGAGCCATTCCATCAGGAGGACGGCGGCAATCTCGCGGTTGATCAGGTTTATATCGACGATACCGTGGCTGGCGTGCTGCTCGCGCTCGACAAGCCGCGTCACAGCTTCGACGCCTATAATGTTGCGACCGGTATGGCACCGACGCTGCGCGACACGGCCGACGCCGTCAATCGCGCCATTCCCGGTGCGAGAATCACGGTCGGCGACACCGGTCCCTATCATCATGGCGGCCGCGTGCTGAGCGCCGTCAAGGGCGCGCTCGATATCGGCCGCGCCAAAGCGGAGCTCGGCTACCAGCCGCGCTACGATCTGCAAAAAGGCATCGAGGCGACGATCGAAGCGACGCGGGCCGCGATGGCGAAGACACCATCTCCATCAAGGAATCGAAAATGACCACTTCTTCTCCGATCGTTCTCATCTTCGGCGGCTCCCGCGGCATCGGCGCCGCCTGCGCGCGGGCTTTTGCCGTCGCCGGCTGGCAGGTGGCCTCGACCTACGCCACCCACCACCCGTCGGACGGAGGGCCCGGCAGACAATACAAGGTCGACATTCGCGATGCCGCGTCGGTCGCGCAGGTCTTCGCTCAAGTTGCCGCCGACCTCGGTGCTGCGCCGCAGGCCGTCATTGCCAACGCCGGCATCAACGTGCCGGCAGGCCCGCTCGCGAGCTTCAGGCCGGAGGACTTTCGGCTGCTGATGGAGGTCAACGTCCTGGGTGCCTTCAACGTGCTGGCGGAGGCAGCGCGGCGCGTGCGCGACGGCGGCGCCATCGTCGCGATCACGACATCGCTGGTCCGCCACGCGGTGCCGGGCACCGGGCCCTATGCGGCGACCAAGGCAGCGGTCGAGAGCCTGGTGCGGTCGATGGCGAAGGAGCTCTCGGCGCGCGGGGTTCGCGTCAATGCGGTGGCGCCCGGTCCCGTCGACACCGATCTTTTCAATGCCGGCAAGACCGAGGAGGCCAAGCAGCGCATGGCGGCGTTGAGCCCGTTCAATCGCATCGGCAAGCCGGGCGAGATTGCGGAGGTGGTGCGCTTCCTGGCCTCCGGCGAGGCCTCCTGGATCCAGGGCCAGATCGTGCAGCCCAATGGCGGCATGGTGTGAGCATGACGGCGGCGCTGCACGCCGGCGAGACGTTCGATGTCGTCGTCGTCGGAGCCGGCGCGGGCGGCATGACGGCGGCAACCATCGCCGCGGCTGACGGCTGCTCGGTGCTGCTGCTGGAGCAGGCCGAATTCGTCGGCGGCACCACCGCCATCTCCGGCGGCATGGTCTGGATTCCTGCCAATCACAAGGCGGCCGCGGAGGGGCGGGCGGATACGCTGGAGGCGGCGCGCACGTATTTGGACCGGACCGTGCCGGGGCAGGACCGCACGCGGCTCGAGACATTCCTTGCATTCGGCGACGAAGCCTTGCGCGATCTCGAGGTCCGCACTGCGCTGCGGCTGCAGCCGGTGCCGACCTATCCGGATTATTATCCCGACCTGCCCGGTGCCACCGCGGGAGGCAGGGTGCTGGAGCCGCTGCCATTCGATGCGCGCGGCCTCGGCGACGCCTTTGCGCTGCTGCGCGATCCGTTGCCGGAGTTCATGCTGTTCGGCGGCATGATGATCAGCCGCCAGGATATCCCGCATCTGCGCCGTGCCAGCCGATCGTTGCGCTCGGCCCTGCATGCGGCCAGGTTGATCGTGCGCTATGGCCTTCAGCGGCTCACGGCGCGGCGCGGCACGACGCTTTATCTCGGCAACGCGCTGGCGGCGCGGCTGCTGCGCTCGGCACTCGATCGTGGCGTCGTGATACGCACCGGCACCTCCGTCCAGCAGCTTGAGGCCGACGCGCAGGGCAGGGTCTCGAGGCTCGAAATTATCGATCGCTCCGGCCGCTCCTGGATCACCGCAAGGCGCGGCGTGGTGCTCGCGACCGGCGGGCTGTCGCATGATGCCGAGCTGCGCCGCTGCTATGTGCCTGAGGCCGCCGGCCTGCTGTCGGCCACCGTCGACCCCGGCGCCGCACCACGCGGTGCGCGGCTGGCCATGGCCCTGGGCGCGTGCCTGTCGGCGCCGACGAAAGCAGGCGCGTTCTGGGTGCCGGCTTCGACCTTCACACGGGCCGACGGCAGCCGTGGCGTCTTCCCGCACACGGTCACCGACCGCGCCAAGCCCGGCCTGATCGCGGTCGATGGCACCGGCCGCCGCTTCGTCAACGAGGCGGTGTCCTACCACGAGTTCGTGCGCGCGCAGCTCAGGCACGCGACGGCTGTTCCTGCCTGGCTGATCTGCGATCGCCGCTTCCTGTGGAGATACGGCCTCGGCAAGATCAAGCCGTTCACGCGCTCTGTCGCGCGTGATGTCGCTGCCGGCTATCTCAAGCGTGCCGACAGTCTGGACGCGCTCGCGGAGACGATCGGCGTCCCGGCGCAGGCGCTGACTGCAACCGTCTACCAGTTCAACGCCGGTGCGGTGCGCGGCGAGGATCCCGCCTTCGGCCGCGGCGGCAACATCTATCAGCGTGCGCTCGGCGACGCCGATCAGCATCCCAATCCCTGCGTCGCGCCGATCCTGGAGCCGCCTTTCCATGCCGTCGCGGTTTATCCGGCCGATCTCGGCATGTCTGCGGGCCTCGTCACCGATGCGCGCGGGCGGGTGTTGCGCGCGGATGGCTCATCCATTCCTGGCCTGTTCGCCTGTGGCAACGACATGGCCTCGATCATGGAAGGGGCCTATCCCGGGCCCGGAATCACGTTGGGTCCGGCGCTGGTCTTCGGCTGGCTCGTGGGCAGGAATGTCGCCGGCGGGAATGTTTGAGGGCTCTCATGCTCTTGAGCTCGCTCCAGGCATGGCTCGATGTGACCTCTCGAAGCCTGGAGGCATGAGAACGACTTGGTCACACTTCGCGGCTTGTGAAAGTCGGCCACGGGTTGTTGCCTGAAGTGGGGACGCGGCAGTGGTTAGGAGGACTGTTGTCGTTGTCCAGGGTGGGGTGGCCTTCCCCACCCGCCGCCCGGCCAACGCACGTAACTGGCTCGCTGGCGTAGTCGCGCCGCTTCGGATCCCCGCCGGCTCGCTGCTATATCGCGTGCAACACGGGATCAACTTGGGAAGTTTGCAATTGACGAACGACTCGGGGCTGCTCGAGTAGCGGACAGTGCTCGTATTTGGGCAACTCGAGATGATATGGTTGCACGTCCCCGTAACGAGGCGACTTGAGCATCATGCGCCTCTGCAGCCTTTTCCTGATATCGCCTGGCCGACGCGCTGCTTTCGGAGTTGAATTGTCGTTCCCGCTCAGCTCTCATTCATGAGCGGCTGGCACCAAGGTTGGAAGTTGCTCATTGCCGTGTAGGCAATAGCAGCCGATAGTTGCCGAACGGGCGCTCGGCATGAGCGCACAAGATATTCCTGTGGAATCAAGATCAAACCAAATCGTCGGTCTCGCGATCGGCGCCCTGAAACGATACCTGCGCAAAAGCCTTCAAGATCAATGCCTTAATCTAGCACGAGGCAATTGAGTGGGAGTAGGGGGCGGCAGCGGGTCGTTAGACCCGCCAGAATGTGTCGGCTCCGGCGTTGATGGATTCCCATTCGCTGCCGTCGGGAACAGCTTTCGTCATCTGCCATAGTGTCACCAGCCGCGGCCCGTCCTGGTCTTCAATATGCTGCCCGACCCACGACGTGATCGAGTCTAGTCCGTTCCAATTCACGGAGAAGGCCACAAGCTTGCCGCTCACCCAGCCGACCAAGGGACCTTCCGCCGCAATCTGGCCGGCGTCGTTCTTATAACTCTTGTAGTGCCCCGTGAGAGTTGCCCCATTCTGATCTAGGTGCATCTCTGACCGGAGCTCATTTTTCCAGTCGCCGCCGATGTTCAGTGGTTCTGTTGCGGGCATTGAACGCGAGAGTGCTGGCTCAAGGCGCATAGAGTGTGTCCTCCTGGTTGTTTTATGCTAACCTGGCACGTCTTGGGTCACTTGGGAAGACTGATCGAGCGCCGAGCAGCAGCCGAACGTGTGACCACTGCGTTGGCCCACGCGCAGCGACCCCCGACCGATAGCACGACCGTGGACTTCTATCCGTTCGACATGACGTTTCTGGGTAGCGTCGCGACGCGCATCATCAATGAGGTAAAGGGCATGAACCCGGTGGTTTATGACGTGACGAGCAAGCCGCCGGGAACGATCGGGTAGGAGTGAGGGCGTAGGCAGCCTTGAGATCATGGGTCTCGAGAAGCGCAAGTATTTCGCGCCCTCACTGAAGTTGGCTGCGGCCTGATCAAAGCTGGCGCCAATCTAGACCTGCACTCAAACAAAATGGGAATAGCTCCGCGCTAAAGAAAGCAGAACGACCAGACGTATCGTCAGCATAGGCTCCACTTCAGCCTAAAATAACGCGGATAGGCCGCAATCAGACGATTGGTGCTCCGTCGATGATTTCGTACCAGATCAATCTTCAGCCCGGCGTCCTGCTCAGCGCGCGCCGACAGCTTGGTCGGATCGCGCCGCTTGGCCTCATGGGCGTGGTAGGTCGAAGGGGCGATCGGCAAGACCTTGCAGATCGGCTCGACCCCATATGTCCCACGGTGATCGTCGATGAAGGCGATCATGGCTTGGACCGGCGGTCGAGCTCCGCCGTCGCAAAATAGGCGCTTGCCTTGCGCAGGATCTCATTGGCCTGCCGAAGCTCACGGTTCTCCCGTTCCAGGGCCTTCAGCCTCTCGGCCATGTCGGTCGGAACGGTTCAGTGGCGCGATCAGGGTGCAGGCTCTCAATGAAATTGCCAATGCCGCGCCAAAAAATGGGCACGGGACTTCGGCCGATGTCGCACGCCGAGATTTGGACGAGCTCTTGCGTTGTCTGCCTGACTTGCGCCCAGTTTCTCGGCTGTCAAAGCAGGCATTCCTCATCGTCCCAAGTGGTTAGGGTGAGGCGATCAATCGTTCAATCCGGCCCGGAGAGCCGTCGTCATGAAGAAGTTCATAATGTTCATCTGTCTCGCTCTGCCGAGTGTGTCCGCCGCCGCTGAAGTCGGATCGAAGGATCTGATCGTCGCAAGCATCAACGACTGCCTGAAAGAAGCCGTGAGCGCCGGGGGCCTGGAAGACGGCGGTGACGCCATCATTCTTGCCTGCAAAGGCGATAAGGCACACGTCCTGTTCAACATGCTGGGCGGGAAGATCCGAGCCGAGATCGTGCAGGACAAGAATGGTAAATTTGAGAACAGGCCGTTCGGCAACAACACCTGCTACCACCGGATTGAAGATGCAGGCGGCAAGACCTCTGACGAGTTCCGATGTGATCTGGTCCTCGTCACAGGGGATGTCTTCAAGAATTAGCGAGATCAGCCGAGCGATCTGGGCTTGATCAACCCGGGTGGATTACGGTGACAGTGCTGGACTGCACCCCTGAAGTGAGACACGATAATTTCTGTGACAGTGGGGTTGCCACGACGACTATCGTGCCTTGTTTT
>NZ_JAUHID010000030.1:0-41867 GCF_032377735.1 Bradyrhizobium sp. SZCCHNRI3043 | reverse complement strand
TGTGACAGCTGTCGCAGCGCGCGGTCGATACCGCCGCGTGGTTCATGGTGTAGGTGGCGAAGCTCGCCGCGGTGTTGCTGTGGCAGTTCGAGCACTGCAGCGTCCCGGTCGGGATGTGCGGCGGCGTCGTCATGCCCATCGCCGTCTTGCCGTTGTGGCAGGTCGCGCAGTTGGTGTCGGTCGCCGCATGCTTGAACGCCGCGCCACCGAAGCTGGCCGTGCTAGTGTGACAGGACTCGCACGGCAGATTGGTCTGGAGATGATTGCTGGACTTGCCGCGCGCCGTCGTCCCGTTGTGGCAGTTGGCGCAACCGGCGACGATGCCGGCGTGGTCCATCTTCATTCTGATGCGGAAACTCGCCGTCGACCTGTGGCACACATCGCATGGCGCCGCCGTCGTGATGTGGTTCTTCGACTTGCCCCGTGCCATCACGCCGTTGTGGCAGGTCGTACACGACGCTTTCGCCTGGGTATGATCGATCGCCCGAACGTCCTTCCATGTCGAAGTCTGATGGCAGCTCTCACAGCGCCTCGTGGTCATCGGATGGTTGACCGACATGCCGGCCGTCTGAGCGCCGTTGTGGCAACTGGCGCACTGCGTCTGTGTGCCCTTGAACCGCCCACCGACGTGGCAGGACGAGCACTCCACTCCAACGTGGCTTCCGGTCAGCGGAAACCCGGTCGAGACATGATCGAATGAACTCTGCGCAGCAGCGTGCCCTGCCAGCGCCAGAGCGAGCAGCATACCGGCAAGCAACCACCGCACCACATAGTGCGATGCTTGCGCCAACAGCCCCCGCTTGCTGTAGCAGCTGCTCAACTCAAACTCCCGATCTTCACTCTCGACTCGATCGCCATCCGAATATTCAACGGAGACCGGTCACCCCGAATCCAGCCGAAACCCTTGAGCGGCCCGCTGCTCGCCGGTCGCCCCAACAAACCCAAGACACTCCTGCGGATTTCCTCCCCAAACGGCCCGGCAGCATGCCTTCCCAGCTACCGAACACTCGGAACGCCCCCGGTCCCTTCAATCGAGCGCTACGTTGATCGGCGGCGACCAAGTCATCAGCCGGATCACGCAGCGTCACGCCCAACACAGGGCTTTATAGACCGGCAAAGCTGGCCCAAAACTGGGCCAAGCTGAACTCAAGCTGAATGGGTGGTAATGTTTCTGGTGTCCTTCGCTCACGAGGTTCTCGCAAGCGCATCGCGCAAACCGTTGATCTGCAGGCGAACTGATAGCTGCTGCGAGCTGATGTCAGCTCGACACGATGTCGGACGACCGATGCGCCAGCGCAGCCGTCCGAATCAGTTCCTGATCTGAACGTTGCGCCATCCCGTTGCGACATGGCAGCGCTCGCACGTCTGACCGAAAGTGCCATTGTGCACGTCCGAGCTGCGATGACAGCTGAAGCAATCCATCGGCAACTTCAGATCCGGCGGCGACTTGGCCTTGTGGCAGGCCTCGCATGTGATCTTCTGGTGGACACCAACCAGCGGGAATCGTGTCTGCCGCGCGTGATCAAAGCGCCACAGCCGCCACCCATTCGGATTGTGACAACTGGCGCACCGTCCTCCGAGCTTCCCCTGGTGGAAATCCTTGTGGCAGCTCTCACAGGCCATTGGCGTATTCTTGTAGGTCGGCGTCCGGTGGCACTCCTCGCAAGGCACCGACTTGTGCAGACCTATCAACGGAAAACGCGTAATCTCGTGATCGAAGGAGAGCCTCTTCCGCCAGCCCGCATCGCTATGGCAGGTCTCGCAACGTTCGCCGAGCTTACCCTGATGCGGGTCCTGCTTGCGGTGACAGGACACGCATGACGTCGCGAGCTTGTCCCGATAGAGATCACCCGTATGGCAGCTCTCACACTTCACCTTGGCATGCGCATTTCGCAACGGGAAGCGGGTCTTGTCGTGATTGAAGCGGACCGTCTTCCACTTCTCCTGATCGTGACACGTCTCGCACTTGTCGCCGAAGCGGCCGGCATGGACGTCCTGAAGACGGTGGCATGAGCCGCACGACGTCTGCAGATCCTTGTATTGCTGGCCGGAGTGGCACGTTGCACAAGCGACCGACTTGTGGGCGCCCACGAGGGGAAACCTGGTCTTCGTGTGGTCGAATTCCTTGGTCGCGCGCCATTTCACCGCCGTGTGGCAGTTCTCGCAGCGCTCACCGAGCCGGCCGCGATGAGGATCGAGCGCCTTGTGACACTCGAAGCAGGTCGAGGGCGTGTTGCGGAACTTCACCTTCGCGACATGACATCCAGCACAAGGAACGTTCTTGTGCGCATCGACCAGCCTGTAGTTCGTCATGTCGTGGTTGAATGTTTCCTTGTCGAGCTGGACGATGTCGGTTCCACGCCCCTTGTGGTCGGTGTGACACTGCCTGCATTCCTGGGTCAGCGCCGCCTGCTCGCGTCCATGCAGGCGCTCATGCTGCCTGCGATCGACTGCAATCTCCTTGTGGCAATCGAGGCAGAGGCCCGACTGCGCCTTCCGCGTGAAGGCTTCGTGGCACTTTCCGCATTCGCTTTCGAGCTTGGCATGCTTCTCGGCCAGCGGGCCCGGCATAACCAGTTTTTCAAGCAACGTCTGCGCTCGAAGCCCGGCCGACAGCAGCGCAACACCGACCATGACAGCGACAACCGCCGCTAGGCGCCACCTCATCACGAAACTCCGTCAATAGTGATGGACGGCCCAGACATGAACGAAACCCGCCAGCAGCATGAGAAAAAACAGCGGCAGATGCAGAACGTGCCACAGCGAAAATAGCCGTTCGAAAAATGTCAGTTCTGCGGCCTTCCGCACCGCAGCGGTGTACCTCCGCACGACTTCTTCGATTCGCTTCTCGCGCCGTCGCCGCTCGAACCACGACCATCGCGCACGCTTGGCTTCGGCGCGAATGAGCCGGCGCGCTTCCGCAACCACGTTGGCACGCAGCCGCCTCGTCCGCGCCGCGATGATCGCCCCCGTCCGCAGGCTCCCCAGCGCAGTTCGCGGCACCCTGTTGTCGAGCCCCTTGCTGAAGGCAGCCAACTCCCGCGACACGAATGACGCTGCCTGCATCTCCTGACCGAGCTCCATCCTCATCGCCTCGGCTTCCGCAAGCAGCTCCTTGATGCGCGCCCTTCCACCATGAAGACCCATGTGGATCTTGCCGTAGATATACCGGCCGATCACGCCGCTGATCGCAACGATCAACATGGCAAAGAATGCCACGTTGCTGTTGAGTGCTCCCAGCTTGAAGTTGGCATGAAACAGGATCAGCACGGGGCCAACGACGCCCAGCAGCATGTGCGTTTTGAACCAGAATGGCACCGAGCCGATCCCGCGGAGCGACTTGAAGCGCTTGCGCATCGAATAGGCCAGCAACGATAGCATCGCGACGCTGCCGTATATTCCGAGCCAGTAGCCGGTCCCCGATCCCGGCGTAATATATTCCTCCTCCTTCTGCAGCCATCCGATGCCGATCGCTGCGACAACGAGAAGTGTGACGATGACCGGGATGGTTCCTCGAAGAGGATCGCCGTTCGCGCGAACGACTGCTGTTCTGCTCATGTTCTCGACGCTTCCTGTGAAACCCAAATGCCGGATGGGCGAATGTCCGGCTTGCCTGCGGATCTCCGGATCTCAGTCGAGAGATTCCTTCCTGATAACCACTTGCAAATAACTGTTGCGTCCTCCGGCACTGACATCATTCGTGTGAGATCAGTGCGAGCCATATTTCCGCCGACGGCATCTGTTCAACGAATGAACTACTCCTTGTCCGCAAAACTACAAATCATTCTGGAATTTCTATGTCGGCATCTGTTGAGACGAATTTGCATCTAGCGATGCGGCCGACCTTTCCGGGCGGCCACCACAGCCGGCACCTGCTGCCGCCTACTGTCAGGACTTAAGAAGGGGAAAGAGAGGACATGGCGCTCGATCTCCTGATCGTCTACGCCGCGCCGATGCTCGGCGTCTGGGCCACCTACATGGCCGTGCGCAAGCGTAAAGAAATAAAGAGCGTCGCGAAGCTCTCGGCCGCCAAGGACGCCGGTCTTCTCGAACCGGCATCGCTCCACCCCATCATCGATCCTGCCTTGTGCATCGGCTGTGGCTCATGCGTCAGGGCGTGTCCGGAGGGCGACATTCTCGGCCTGATCGGCGGCAAGGCGGCGCTCGTCGAGCCATCGCATTGCATCGGACACGGCGCCTGCAAGGCGGTGTGTCCCGTGAATGCCATCACGCTGGTGTTTGGCACCGAAACGCGCGGCATTGACATTCCAAACGTGGACGAGGCGTTTCAGACCAATGTGCCCGGCATCTTCATCGCGGGGGAGCTCGGCGGGATGGGGCTGGTGCGAAACGCCATCGAGCAGGGACGCCAGGCAATCGACTCCGTCCGCAAGATCAAGAACATCGGCAAGTCGGACATGCTCGACGTCGTGATCGTCGGCTGCGGTCCGGCCGGACTCTCCGCCAGTCTCGCCTGCCTGCAGCATCGGCTGCGCTTCGTCACCCTCGAACAGGACTCGCTCGGCGGCACCGTCGCGCACTTCCCCCGCGGCAAGCTGGTGATGACCGCTCCCTTCACGCTGCCGCTCGCAGGTAAATTCAACTTCAGAGAGCTCAGCAAGGAGCAGCTGATCGAGTTCTTCATGAGCATCGTGCACAAGTCCCGCCTCAAGGTGAACGTCGGCGAGCGCGTCGAAGCGGTCGCCCGCGTCGGCGATGGCTTCGACGTCAAGACGAACTGCAGCAGCTACAGAACGCATGCGGTGCTCTTGGCAATCGGACGACGCGGAACACCGCGCAAGCTGGACGTCCCGGGCGAAGAGCAGACCAAGGTCGTCTATCGACTGATCGACCCCGAACAGTATCGCGGCCAGCACGTGCTCGTCGTCGGTGGCGGCGACGCCGCGCTGGAAGCCGCCTGCTCCATCGCCGACGAGCCCGGAACGACGGTGACTCTCTCCCATCGCAGCGACTCGTTCAGTCGCGCCAAACTGAAGAACCGTCAACGGACGGAAGCAGCCGCCCAATCGGGACGGCTCCACGTCATGTACAATTCGTCAGTCAAACGAGTTGGCGGTGACGACGTCGAGATCGATGCCGATGGTAGGACGAGCACGATCCGAAACGATGCCGTCATCGTGTGCGTCGGCGGCATTCTGCCGACGGCGTTCCTGAAGAGCATGGGTATCGAGGTCGAGACGAAGTATGGCACGGCATAAATCCTCTCCTGTCATCCTCCCGCTGATCTGTCTCGTCAGCTTGACCGTACCATCGGTCGCCCTGGCCGGCGACACGGCGGTGCTGGGCGGCAATCCAGCGGGCGCGAGCTCCGAAGTCCCCGGCACGAGCCAGGCTGCGGACGCGGCAATCCGGGCCGGACGTCCCGAGGAAGCACTGAAGCTGCTCGAGCGCGCGGCCATCGCCGGGGATCCAGAGGCGCAGTACCGCCTTGCATCACTCTACCGCGCCGGCCTCGGCACCAAATCAGACGACGCGCTGGCGTTCAAATGGATGGAGGCAAGTGCAAGGAAAGGACACGTCAAGGCACAGTACAATGTCGCAGCGATGTGGCTCGCAGGACGCGGAACGCCCGCCGATCCCGACCGGGCGCGGGATTGGCTGCGTAAATCGGCTGCGGCCGGTTATCAACCCGCCGAGCAGTTGCTGGCCGATACGGCCAACCGAAACGCGCGCCCGCGCGCCAGGGAGCCGGAGCGGGAAACTGCGCGCAGGCCCGCGCCGACGCTCGATGCGCAGGCTGCAATGCGAAACGGCCATCCGGCCATCATCGACGCCGCCCTGCGCGGCCAGCTTGATCCGATGCGCCAGCTCATCGCTGCGAAGGCTGACGTCAACGCGGTCAACCAGGACGGCGATACGCCTCTGGCGATCGCCGCGGCCGCCGGGCATCTTCGGCTGGTGGAGCTCCTGCTCGCCTCGGGAGCCAACCCGAACACCGGCAACCGGCGCGGCGACACGCCGTTGATGCTGGCAGCGGACAAGGATCATGGAGACATCATCAAATTGCTGCTGACAAAGGCGGCCGACCCATCTGCAGCGCGTGCGGATGGCGCGACCGCACTACTGATGGCACTCAGCCGCTGCAATGGTGCCGCTATCGCCGCGCTCCTCGACGGCGCTTCCGGCAGCCTGCCTCCGTTGGCAGACGGCCGGACCCCACTCATGATCGCGGTCGCGTCGTGCACCAATGGCCCGCTCAATCGGCAACTCGTTCAGAGGTCCGACCTCAACGCCGCCGATGGGCAGGGCCGCACCGCACTCTGGCACGCTGCCGGCAATGGCAATACGCAAGCGATCGGGCAACTGATCCGCGCAGGTGCGGACGTCAACCGCGCTGACGCCGACGACAAGACGCCGTTGCTGAATGCAATCGAAGGCCGCAGCGCCGCGGCCTCGCTGCTTCTGTTGGACCACGGCGCCGATCCGAAACGCGCGACAAGAGGCGGAAATACTGCTCTCATCCTCGCTGCGCGCGCCGGCCTTGCCGATGTCGTCGGTGAACTTCTCAGGCGCAAGGCCGATCCGAACGCGCGCAACGGCCAGGGCATGAGCGCGTTGATGATGGCGGCCCATGAGGGAGACATCGGCATTGCGCAAAGCCTTCTGGCCGCCGGCGCCGAAAGGCAATTGAGGAACAAGCGGCGCGAACGTGCCACGGACATCGCCGCCGCCAGCGGTCACAGCGATATTGCCAAGCTTCTGGAATAGCAGCCGATCTCGTTTCACCTTCCTGCCCATCATGCGGTCGACGCAGCGTTCGCTGTTCCATGGCGCCGCAGACGATTCGACCGCTATTTTCCAACGAACACAACGCTCCGTGCCGAGACGACCGGTGATACCGATCTCCGGCAGTGAGTGAGAATGAGTTGCAATTTCACGACGATGCGCGTCGATGGATCATCATCATTCCGTACGAATGATGCCTCATTCGGCGCATTGATTGTCGACGCATCACAGACACTTGATAGTTAGCTGCAGGAATATCCGCTGCAGTCGGAGATACTACATGACAGCGGAGGCCGGATCGTTTGCGCTCATTCTCGCGCTCATCGTGTCGCTGGTACAGTCGATCGTTCCGTTCGCAGCGCTGCGTCGCCAATCCGCGATGATCGCCGGCTTCGTTCGTCACGCTGCCCTGACTCAGTTTCTCTTCGTCGCGATCGCATTCGCTTGCCTGACGTCGCTGTTCGTCCACTCCGACTTTTCAGTCCAGGTCGTCGCAGCGAACTCGCACACGCTGAAGCCGCTGCTCTACAAGGTCTCCGGAGTCTGGGGAAACCATGAGGGATCCATGCTGCTGTGGGTCCTGATCCTCTCCTTGTTCGGCGCGGCAGTTGCATTGTTCGGAACGAACCTTCCCGAGCGGCTGCAGAGCAACGTTCTCGGCGTGCACGGCATGATCGGCCTCGGCTTTCTGGCGTTCATCGTCTCGACCTCGAATCCGTTCGCGCGGCTGGTCGATGCTCCCCTCGAAGGCAACGGACTGAATCCGATTCTGCAGGATCCCGGCCTCGCCTTTCATCCACCATTTCTGTACCTGGGTTACGTCGGCTTCTCGATGGCGTTCTCGTTCTCGGTCGCCGCGCTGATCGAGGGAAAGGTCGATGCCGGCTGGGCCCGCTGGGTTCGACCGTGGGTGCTCGCCGCCTGGTGCTTTCTCACGATTGGAATCACGCTGGGCAGCGCATGGGCGTACTACACGCTCGGCTGGGGCGGCTGGTGGTTCTGGGACCCCGTCGAGAACGCCTCCTTCATGCCGTGGCTTGCAGGGACTGCGCTGCTGCATTCCGCCCTTGTGGTCGAGCGTCGGAGCGCCCTCCAGAGCTGGACGATCCTGCTGGGGATCGTGACCTTCTCATTGAGCCTGATCGGGACTTTCCTGGTGAGGTCCGGCGTGCTCACCAGCGTTCATGCCTTCGCACAGGACCCGTCGCGTGGCGCATTCATCCTGGCGCTGATCCTGGTAGCGACCGGCGGGGCATTGACGCTGTATGCGATCCGGGCGCCAAGCCTGAAGCACGGCGCGCTGTTTGCAGCGGTCAGCCGCGAGAGCGGCCTCGTCCTCAACAATGTGCTGCTCACCGCAGCCGTGGCCACCGTGTTTCTCGGCACGTTCTACCCGCTCCTCGTCGACATGCTCGGGAACGACAAGATCTCGGTCGGCCCTCCCTACTACAACTTGACGTTCGTTCCGATCATGGTTCCGCTGCTGCTTGCCATGGTGATCGGCCCGGCTCTGAAATGGAAGCGCGATCTCCTCGTTGCGGCGCTGCAACGGCTCCGTCTGGCCGGGGGGCTTGCGGCATTCGTCGCCGTCGCAATCCTCGTCGCGACGTTCGGACAGCGTTTCCTGGTCGCATTCTTCTTCGGCATCGCCGTCTGGCTCGTGATCGGCTCGTTGATGGTGCTGGCTCATCGCGTGCGCCTCGGCACGACGACTCCCTTGGCGACCTCGCTCAACCTCGCGCGCACCACCCCGCTCGCGGTCTACGGCCTGGTGCTGGCCCATGCGGGAATGGGCGTCACCGTCGCAGGCATTACCGGGATGACCGCGTGGGCCTCCGAGAAGGTGCAGATGCTGCGGCCGGGCCAGAGCCTGCAGCTCGCGGGCTATGACATCAAGTTGCGCTCGATCGGAAAATTTCCGGGCCCCAACTACGAAGCCGAGCGTGGCTCGTTCGACATCACGCGGAACGGAAAGCCGTTCACGCAGCTTTCCAGCGAGCGCCGCTTCTATCCCGTCAGACAGCAGCAGACGACCGCCGCCGGCATTCGAACCAACCTGATCTGGAACCTCTACGTGACGCTCGGCGACCCCGACGACAAAGGCGCGTGGGCGGTGCGCTGCTACTATCACCCTCTGGTGCCGCTGGTCTGGATCGGCGCACTGATGATGGCTTGCGGCGGCTTCATCTCGCTGGCCGACCGGAGATTTCGTGTCGGTGCTCCGCGACGGGCGATGCGGGCCGTACCGACTGCCGTTCCTGCTGAATAGGACGAGATATGCCGCGCCTACCCTATCTCATACCTCTCGTGGCCTTCGCCGCACTGGCCGCTGGATTGGCTTTCAGCCTGACCAACGATCCGCGGCGAATGCCCTCGACCCTGATCGACAAGCCGACGCCGCGCTTCCAACTCGCGTCGCTCGACGGCAAGGGCGGCGGTCTTGCCAGTACCGATCTGCAGGGCGATGTGGTCCTGCTCAACGTGTTCGCATCCTGGTGTCCCGGATGCCGCGTCGAGCACCCGATGCTGCTCAAGCTCGCGGAGAGCTCCGCCATCCCGATCTACGGACTGAACTGGAAGGACGATCGGAACGACGGCAAACGCTGGCTTGCCAAGCATGGCAGTCCCTATGCCCGTGTCGGCTCCGATGAGTCCGGCCGGGCCGGCATCGACCTCGGCGTGACCGGCGTTCCCGAAACCTTCGTGATCGATCGGGCCGGCCGCATCCGCTACCGCTATCCCGGCCCGCTGACCGAAGATGTATGGCGTGACGATTTCGAACCTCTGCTGAAGGCACTCAGGAGCGAGTCATGAGCTGCCGGCGGATGAAGGGATTAACCGGAGCGCTGCTCGTCAGCTCGCTCGTGCTGACGGCGACCTTGTCGCCGTCCCGTGCGGTGCTTCCGGACGAAATGCTGCGGGATGAGGGGCTGGAGGCCCGTGCGCGCGCGCTGGGCCAGGAGTTGCGCTGCGTCGTTTGTCAGAATCAAAGCATCGACGATTCGAACGCTCCATTGGCGCATGATCTGAGGGTTCTGTTGCGCGACCGCCTGCAGGCCGGCGACAGCGACCGGCAGGCGGTGGACTTCCTGGTCGCACGCTACGGCAACTTCGTCCTGCTCAAGCCTCCCTTGCAGTGGAATACGATCCCGCTGTGGATCGGCCCGCTCCTGGCGCTGCTGGCGGCCATCGTCGGCTTCGGCCGCTACGTGCGCCGCGCGGCAGCCAATGCGACCGCGCTCGGAGCGGAGCACGTCGCTCCGCTCAGCGCCGACGAACTCAAAGCCATCGAGGCGATCCTCGATCGACGGAGCCTTTCATGATGCTATGGCTGATCCTGACGGCGATGATTTCCGTGGCCGCCGTGCTGATATCGACGCCCTTCATCCGCAACTACGAGCGGAGACGGTTGGCTTCGGCTCAGGGACTTGCCGTCCACCACGACCAGCTCCGCGAGATCGAGAACGAAACCGCACGGGGCCTGATCGACAAGTCGGATGGCGAGAACGCGGCCAGCGAGATCAAGCGGCGCATTCTCGCCGCAGCCGCCGCCGAACAGCCGCCGGCGCCCTCCCTCACCAGCTCCGAACGAAAATTTGCGCTCGCCGTCGTCACGATGACGGTGGTGTTCGGCTCCGTCATCCTGTACGCGGTCATCGGAAATCCGGATGTCCCCGCAGCCGCGCCGGGCCAGACCGCCAGCAGCACGACGGCGAGGTCGGTTGGCGAGGCGCGATCCGACGCCGGCACCCGGGCCATTGCCTCGCTGGAGCAGATGACCAGCCAGGACGGTCGCGACCGACCGCAGCAGGGCAGCGGACTGCCGCCGGTCGAAGAGATGATCCAGCGTGTGCAGACCAGACTGGAGCGGAATCCCAAGGACGCCGACGGATGGCGGCTGCTGGGCTGGTCGCTGTTCAACATCGAGCGCTTTGCCGAGGCGGCACA
This sequence comes from Bradyrhizobium sp. SZCCHNRI3043, assembly GCF_032377735.1. NCBI lineage: Bacteria > Pseudomonadati > Pseudomonadota > Alphaproteobacteria > Hyphomicrobiales > Nitrobacteraceae > Bradyrhizobium > Bradyrhizobium sp. SZCCHNRI3043. Next base: position 31,172 of record NZ_JAUHID010000030.1, on the reverse strand, counting down.
GGCCTATGCGCGCGCAATGGAGCTGCGGCCGGGCTCGGCCGAATACCGCAGCGCACGCGGCGAAGCGCTGGTGCGGGCCGCGGACGGCACCGTCACGTCCGAAGCCCGCGCGGATTTCGACGAAGCACTCAAACTGGATCCCAAGGACGCGCGCGCCCGCTTCTTCATCGGCGTCGTGAAAGAGCAGGAGGGCGACAAACGGGGTGCGATGGCCGACTGGACGGCGATCGTATCGGAGGCCGATCCGAACGAGCCGTGGCTGCCCGATCTCAAGCAGCGGCTCGGCGCGCTTCGTCGCGAACTCGGGGAGGATGACGGCTCACCATCGCCTGCCCGACCGAACCTGTCCGCCGAGCGCATGCAGGAGCTCCTGCGCTCCGGCAAGACCGCCGCGACCGAGCCGGCGGAGCCGCGCGGCCCCCGCGCCGAGGACATCCGCAAGGCCGAAAGCATGTCCACACAGGACCGCAACCTCATGATCCGCGGCATGGTGGATGGCCTTGCGAGCCGCCTCGAACAATCACCGCGCGATGTAGAAGGCTGGATCAAGTTGATCCGCTCGCGGGTCGTGCTGGGCGAGGTCGAAGCGGCGAAACAGTCGCTGCAACGCGCACTGTCGGTCTTCGCGGAGGACGTCCCGGAGCGCACGCGCATAGCTGACGCAGCCAGAGAGCTCGGAATCAATCCATAACGTTCGAGGGCCCGATCCGCGTGTCATCATCGTCGGAACCCGTTCGGCAACCGGAGGAATGGCAATGCGCATTCTGCTCATAGAGGACGAGCCCGTCTACGCGGAGCGCATCAGGGAAAGCTTGGCCGATGCCGGTTTCGAGGCGGATCTCGCCACCGATGGCAAGCAGGGCTGGATGCTGGGCAACAGCCAGCCCTATGATGCCGCGGTCCTCGACCTCGGCCTGCCGTGCATTTCGGGCCTCGACGTGCTGCAACGCTGGCGTCATACCGGGCACACGCTGCCGGTGCTGATCCTGTCGGCCCGCAGCGGCTGGGCCGAGCGTGTCAACGGCCTGAACGCTGGCGCGGACGACTATCTCGAAAAGCCCTTCAAGGCGCAGGAGCTGGTCGCGCGGGTCAAATCGCTGCTCCGTCGCGTCTCTAGCAGACCGGAGGCCGTGCTCCGCCTCCGGCAGATCGAATTCAACGCGGCGGCTGGCCTGGTCAAGAAGGACGGGCAGATCGTCGACCTGACTGCACTCGAGTTGCGCGTCCTCGAGCTCCTCATGCGCCGCGCCGATCATATCGTGTCGCAGACCGAGCTACTGGAGCACATCTATCCGAGCAGCGACCATCGCGACTCCAATACGGTCGAAGTCTACATTGCCCGGCTCAGGAGAAAGCTGGGGCGTGATTGCATTCGCACCGTCAGAGGCATGGGATATCGCTTCGGATAGAGCAATGTTCAGCCGCAACTTCCGAGCCCGCATGATCGTGGTCGCCGCGATCTGGATTTCCATCGTCTTGTTCGCCAGCGGGCTCGGACTCTCGATCGTCATTCGCCGTGTCGTCGTGGCCCACTTCGATCATGACCTCCTGGATCACGCCCGCGAGCTCGCCGACCTCGTGGAAATCGACGCAACGCAGCGGCTATTCATCGCCCGCAATCTGAGCGATCCGCGTTTCTCCCCTGCCAGGTCCGGAATGTATTGGCAGGTCATCCTGCAGAACGGCGAAACCGCGCGTTCGCCGTCGCTACAGGATGACCTTTTTCTTTCATTCACGCCCGATCAGACTCGCGAGGGTTCCCTGCCTCCCTCCACGGCGCTTACGAATGTGGAGGGACCGACTGGGCCGATGCGCATGGTCCGAAACATCAGCGAGCCGTCTCGGCTCGGGCAACCCGTCGAAATCCGTGTCGGTGCCGACGAGCGACTGATCAGTGACGAGATGCAGCACCTCAATCTGACGCTGATCGCGACGCTGGGTATCATGGCCCTCGCCATGGTTGGCACCGCCTACGCTCAAGTCGTTTACGGCCTGCGGCCACTCCAGCGCATGAGTCGCGCCATCGTGGACGTGCGCAGCGGCAAGACCACGCGGCTGCCCGAGGACCTGCCGGAGGAAATCATGCCGCTCGTCACCGAGTTGAACGGAATGATTGCGGCAAATCTCATCATGGTCGATCGCGCTCGCGTGCTCGCAGGAAGTTTTGCACACGCGCTGAAGACGCCTCTGGCAATTCTCGACGAGGAGGCAGCACGGCTGAAAGCATCCGGCCAGGAGAGCCACGCTCAGATTCTGTCGGAGCAGTGCTCGCGAATGGCGCTGCTCATCAACTACCAGACGGCGCGCGCAAAGGCCTCCACGATCGCGAATGCAGGTGCGTTTGCGGTCGTCGCAGACGTCTTGAGGAGCGTCATCAATACCTACTCGCGATTCAGCCCGGGGCACGACCGGCGGTTCGAAGTCGAAGGAGCAGCCGACGTCGTCGTTGCCTGCGATACGAACGATCTGACCGAACTCATCGGCAACCTGCTCGACAATGCGGCAAAATGGGCACATGACCGCGTCGTGATTTCGATCGAGGATCTCGACAGCACCGTCTTGATCACGGTGGAGGACGACGGGCCCGGCATTCCAGTCGAAGAGCGAATGCGCGTATTCGACGTGGGCACGAGACTTGACGACGCGAAGCCGGGCACTGGGCTCGGTCTGGCGATTGCCCGCGACCTGACCAGTCTCTATGATGGCCGACTATGGATCGAGGATTCGAGAATTGGGGGCGTCGCCCTGAAGCTCGCACTTCGAAAGAAGGGTGATCCAAGCTCATCGTGACATGACTGGTGCCCGCAGCGCCACACGAAGCCGCCCTGGTCGATGCGTTTGGTGAACAGACGCCCCCCATTGCCGTCACAGAACCGGACCTTCAGCACCAACGCCTTCTTGCCGCGGAAAGCAAACGGGTAGCCGAAGAACGGCCCTTCGTCGGCGCGTCGTGTACCAGCATCGAGACCCCGAAATGCCGGCTCACGACATCGCCCAAGCCAACCGTGAGAAGCCTGGCATCAGCGGAATGGACGAGGTGGTCGCGTTCGACCAGAGCCTGTCATCGGAGGATTTTCTCAAGCCCGTCGCAGAAAACAGGACAGCAACGACCCGCGGGAACGAGCGGTAACATTCCCAGGCAACATCCGAAAAAGTTCAAGGATTTCAAGGATTAAACGAGGATTTATGGTGCGCTCGGAGGGACTCGAACCCCCACGGTGTTACCCACTGCCACCTCAAGGCAGCGCGTCTACCAATTCCGCCACGAGCGCGAAGAAGAAGCCGGAGCCAGAGGAAGGGCGGCACCGGATCAGTGGCGCCCGTGTATCAAATCGATGTCGGGGGGACAAGGCCCGCCCTGCCCTAAAATACCGGATTGTGGATGGTTTTCGCGCCGCCCGGGGCCGCTATCGCGACGTCGGCGTCGGCGAGCGCGGCAGCATCTGCTTGACCTCGACCGCGATGCGGTTGCGGTCGACCAGCACGACCCCGTTGGCGATCGGCAGGTTGTTGGCGAGCACCTTGACGTCATCAGCCTCGGTAGCGTCCAGCTCGATGATGGCGCCGCGGGACAGGCGCAGAACCTGGTGGATGGGCATGGAGCAGGTGCCGAGAACGACCATCAGGTCGACTGTCACTTTATCGAGGGTTGACACTGCAGGACCACCGAAGTCACGACTGGATTTTCGTTGCCCAGACATCACCATGTTGTGGTTAGCCAATGGTTAACAGCCGCCAAACACTCGACCTGACCACCTTTGCGGGCCCCCCCGGCAACGCCGTGGCGTGGTGCATCTCCGATTCGCTGGTCGACTACGCCCAGGCCACCGAATTCATGGAGGCGCGGGCGGCGGCGATCGCCGCCAACGAGGCCGCGGAGATGGTCTGGCTGCTCGAACACCCGCCGGTCTACACCTCCGGTACGTCGGGCAAGGCGGAAGACCTGCGCGATCCGCGCTTTCCGCTGGTGCCGACCGGCCGTGGCGGCCAGGTCACCTATCATGGGCCCGGCCAGCGGGTGGCCTATGTCATGCTCGACCTGAAGCGGCGGCGCCCCGACGTACGCGCCTATGTCGCCGCGCTCGAGGAGACGATCATCCGCACCCTCGACGCCTTCAACGTGCGCGGCGAGCGGCGCGAGGATCGCGTCGGCGTCTGGGTCAAACGGCCCGACAAGGGCGAGGGCCATGAGGACAAGATCGCCGCGATCGGCGTGCGGCTGAAGCGCTGGGTCACCTTTCACGGCATCGCCATCAATGTCGAGCCGGACCTGTCGCACTTTCAGGCCATCGTGCCCTGCGGCGTGACCGATCCGCGCTACGGCGTCACCAGCCTGGTCGATCTCGGCCTGCCGGTGACGCTCGCCGATGTCGACATCGCGTTCCGGCAGGCGTTCGAGAGCGTGTTCGGCGCCGTCAGCGTCGCGCAGCCGGAGACGGCATGAGCTCACGCAGCGCCCTGCTGCGGCGGCACGCCGAGCTTCGCCGCGACATAGCGGCGCTCCTGGCTCAAGCCGCCGAAGCCGTAGGCATCCGCCTTGACCTCGTCGACATGAAGGTAGGTCTCGTGATGCAGCGGTCCGATCAGCTCGGCCATGCGCGCGAACACCGCGGCGAGATAGGCGGCCTTCTCGTCCTTGGTATTGGTGCCCTCGCTGACGTGGACGTCGATCCAATAGCTTGAAAGCCCCTGCTCCGCCAGCGCGGCGCCGCCGGCGAACCAGTCCGCGGCATCCGCTTCCGAGACGATGACGGCGGTGACCTTGGGATCCTTGCGCAGGATGCGTGCGGTCAGTTCGGTGACGGCGTCCGCAATGTCCTTCTTCAGCGCGGGCGAGCGACGCTGGCTGGCATAGACGATGTTGATCAATGGCATTTTTGGCTCCCGGTCTCGAGCGCGTGACTGCGCTTCGAGAGCAAAGCTAGCCCCACGCCGCCCATTTTGGTACGTTATCGATATGGATATCAATGATAACAGACGCATATGACCGCCACGCTCGACATCGCGACCGTCCGCGCCTTTCTGCTGGTGAGCGAGCTGCACAGCTTCACGCGGGCGGCCGAGACGCTTGGCACCACCCAGGCCGCGGTCAGCCTGAAGCTGCAGCGACTGGAAGCGCTGCTCGGAAAGCGGCTGCTCGAGCGTTCGCCGCGCGCGGTCCGGCTCACCGCCGACGGCGCGGCTTTCGCCGAGAACGCCCGCGCGCTGGTTGCCGCGCATGACCTCGCGCTCACCGGAGCCCCCAGCATCCGGCCGCTGCTGTCGTTGGGGATCAGCGATCACGTCGCCGGCCCCGAGCTGGTGCCGATGCTCGAGCAGATGCATGCAGCCATGGCGGACCTCGTCCTGTCGGTCAGCATCGGCTTCTCGCGCGACCTGCTCGACCGCTACGATGCCGGCAAGCTCGACGCCGTGATCGTCCGCCAGGAGGCGAGCCGCCGCGGTGGCGAAGCCTTGATCACGGACGAGTTCGGCTGGTTCGCAGCTCCCAGATTTCGTCTGCCGGCGGGCGGCACGCTGCCGCTCGCCACGCTCGCGCCGCCCTGCGGCGTGCGCAGCATCGCGGTCCGCGCTCTCGAGCGCGCCCGAATCAGCTTCAGCGAGACGTTCGTCGGCGGCGGGGTGACGGCCGTTGCGGCGGCCGCGCGCGCCGGTCTTGCGGTTGCGCCGCTGGCCCGCCGGATCGCGCCGAGCGGACTGATCGATGTCGGACCGGATCTCGGCCTGCCCAAGCTCGGCCGTTCCAAGGTGATGCTGCATGCAAAGGCGGGAGATGCGGCCAAGCGCGCGGCCTTGCGCACGCTGGCCGCGGCCTTCCGAAGCGCCGCGATGTCGAAGTAATTGACGCCCGCGGAGCCTGATGTAGCATGGGTTGATGATCGGAGCTCAGGAGCAGCGGCTTGAACCGTCTCTTGACCGCAGCTGACCTCGTCAGCGCCCCAGCAAAGCCGAGCCCGGCCTCGACCGGCGCGACCGGCCTCGAACCGTTACATCGCCACGCGCTGATCCGAACCTCCAACGCCGACGTGCTGCGCGACCTCGCGGGGCGCCGGCTCGGCGCCGAGCGCGTCGACTTCAGGAACGCCGAGCGCTTCGAGGCGATCGTCAACCTGATCGAACTCGAGACCATCGGCCTCGCCTTTGGCACCACGACCTGCGACATGGTCTGTGACCATCGTGCGGCCGACTTCATCAGGGTGCAGATCGCCCTGAAGGGACGCGCGGTCAGTTGCGCCCGCGGCGAGGCGACCGACGTCAACGAGCATCAGTTCGCAGTCGCGCCGGCCGGCGTGCCATGGCAGATGGCGTGCCAGGGTGGCCATCGACGCCTCACTTTGCGGCTCGATCCGCAAGCGCTGCGGCGGCGCCTGACGGCGCTGGTCGGCGTGCAGCCGCGCGCCGACTTTGCGGTCGCCCCCGCCATTCCGGCCGCCGATCCGCAGGCCCGCAGCCTGATGCGGCTGCTCGATTTCCTGACGACCCAGCTGAACGAGCAGGATGCGGCGTTCCCCGCTGCGGTCTATCGCGAGCTGGAGGATGCGGTGCATGTCGCGTTCCTCTGCGCGAGCCGTCATCGTTTCCGCGACACGCTCCTGGATCCCTCTCCGATGCCGGATTTCGGCCTGGTCAAGCGGCTCGAAGATTACATCGAGGCCAACTGGCGCGAGCCGATCACGATCGAGCGCCTTGCGCGCGAAGCCGGCGTCAGCGCCCGCTCGATCTTCCGTCTGTTCGAGCGCGTGCGCGGCTATTCGCCGATGGCCTTTGCCAAGTCGGTGCGCCTGCGGCGCGCCCACGAGATGCTGCGGTCCGGCGATCCGGCCGTCACGGTTGCGGCGGCGGCCGCCGCCTGCAACTTTGCCAATGCCGGACACTTCGCCCGCTACTATCGCGCCACGTTCGGCGAGTTGCCATCGGCGACGATGACGCGCGCCGAGCAATCGTGACGGCTTTCGGCCGCTCACAGGATGGCTTCGAGCGCGCTGCGCAGGCTCTGATGGCGGAACACGAAACCGCTCGACAACGCCTTGTTCGGCACCACGCGCTGGCCGCCGAGCAAAAGCTCCTCGGCGAGGTCGCCGCCGATCCGGCGCAGTAGGCCGGCGGGAACGCGCAGCAGCGCCGGTCGCCGCAGGCAGCGCGCGAGCTCGGCGGTGAAGGCGAGATTGCGCACCGGCAGCGGCGCTGTCGCATTGACCGGCCCGGTGATGGTCTCGGTCGCAATCACATGCGCGATCAGCCGGACGAGATCGTCGCGCTCGATCCAGGACATCCATTGCAGGCCGGAGCCGAATGGCCCGCCCAGGCCGAATTCGAACGGCGTCAGCATCCGCGCCAGGAAGCCGCCGTCGCGGCCGACGACGAGACCGATCCGCAGCAATGCGACGCGGACGCCATGTGCTTCGGCACCGCGAGCCGCCTGCTCCCAGGCGTCGCAGAGGTCATGACTGAAGCAGGCATGCGACTTGGCGGATTCGGTCAGCGGCTGGTCCTGCCACAGGCCGTACCAGCCGATCGCCGAGCCGTTGACCAATACACTCGGCTTGCGGTCGAGCCGCGCAATCAGAGAGACGACGGCTTCCGTCGTAGCCAGCCGGGACTGCAGGATCGTGGCGCGCTTGGCCGCGGTCCATGGCGCGTTGCCGATCGGCTCGCCGGCGAGATTGACGATCGCGTCGATGCGGGTGTCGGAGGCGAGCTGATCGAGACCGGTGATCAAGGTCAGTGGCGCCGGCAACGCGGCGGCCTTGGCCGGGTCGCGCACCAAAGCGACGACGTGATGGCCGGCCGCGGTGAGACTCGCCGCCAGCCGCGTGCCGATGAAGCCGGTCGCACCGGTGACGAGAATGGTCTGCGCCGGCGGCAGCGCCGCGACCAGCGCGGCGGCATCGGGCTGTGACATCCGCGCCAGGCGCCGTGCCGCGGTGAAGTCGCGCAGACCGCACAGAGCAGCGCCAACCGCGGCCGCGGCAGCAATCCAGCTCAGCACGCCCGCATAGGCCGGCACGATCGCAGAAGGCCGCGTCGCCCAGCCGATCAGCAGCGGCACCAGCAGCATCAGGATCGCGCCGTAGTTGATGGCGAGCAGAGTGTGATTGATACGCTCGCTCGGTGGCAGCCTGCGCGTCAGATCCTCCTCGACGAAATCGGTCAAGGTGATGGCGATCTCGGCCACGAGCACCGCGAGCAGGAGGATTGCGAACAGGCCATGCACCTCGCACCAGCCGAGGACGGCGAACAGCAGCGCATAGAGCACGTTGCGGATACCGTGCAGCTTGAGCTCGCCCTGCTGCGACGGCCGCCACGCCAGGCGCTCAGTGAACTCATGGTGATAGAAGGTGTCGAACACGCCCATCACGATCTGGAGCGCGATCAGGGACCAGAGCAGCGGCGTCATGGTGTGGACTCCCAGAACACGGCGCTCTGGCGGATGATGCGCCCGAAGCGCGGGTGGGTGATCTCGAGCGAGAAGCGAAAGACGCCGCTGCCGAGATCGGAATGGGTGACGGTGAGGTCGCCGGGCGTGAGCCATGCCGGCAGCGCCCAGCGCCGGCCCGCGAAGTCGAACGTGTAGCCGGCGCTATGGAAATGAAGCGCCCCATCGGCGACGCCGACACGCAGGCTCATGCTAAGGCCCCAGCCGAGATATTCCTCGAGCCCCGTTGGACCGGCGAAGCGCTTGGCGGAATGGATCACCTGCGGGAAGCCATGCGGGCGCCCGCAGATGCGCGTCCAGATCTGACCGCCTCTCGCCGCGTCCTCCGTCACCGCGACGATCATCGGCACACCGATGTCCGCGCGCGTCGGCAGCGGCCCGCCGATCAGCCGTGCCAGATGCGCGAACCAGAAGCCGGCACGGCTGATCTCGGCCTGATCGACCTCGCCGACATAGACGACGGTGGCGCCATCGGCGAGTTTCTTGGAGAAGCGGCGCCAGATCGACACCGGCAGTCGTCCCCAGTCTTCGGCGGACAGCAGCGCACGAAACCTGTGATCATCATGGAGCCGGGCGCTGGAGGGCGTTGAAAGTCCGAGATGTCGCATGGTGACCATGACGCCCTCCACTCTCCTCAAGCGCTGCCGGACCTGGACCTTCCCGACGGCAACAGATTTGCAATCTTCTCGCCGAGCTTGATCAGCGCGACGAGACGCGGCCGCGGCACCCTCAGCATCTGCACGTACCAGCGGTCGATCAGCTCGGTGAACGCCAGCATGTCTTTCAGACGCTTGGCTGCGACCGCGCTGATCGTGGGATCTCCGGTCGCTTCCGCGACGCAGGCGCGCAGCGCCGCGATGGCCGGATCGATCTCGCGTTCCTTGCGGCCGGCCGCGATCCGCTGCGCCACCTCCCAGATGTCGGTCTCGGCCTCGAAATGATCGCGGCGGTCGCCGAGGATCGGCACGCGCCGGATCAAGCCCCAGGCGAGCAACTCCTTCAGCGAGTTCGAGACATTGGAGCGGGCCATGCCGAGCGTGTCGGCGATGTCCTCCGCCGTCATCGGCTTCTCGGCGAGATACAGCAGGCCGTGGATCTGACTCACCGAGCGGTTCACACCCCACTGGTCGCCCATGTCGCCCCAGTTGAGGATGAAGCGCTCGACGGCGGGCGGAAGCTTCCGATTGCCTGGTGTTTCTGTCATGACAGAAATATCTGACTACAGAGAGTGAATGTCAAGAGCGTCTTATTTGAACCGGGCGGGTGGCCGGCAAGACGGATGTTACAGCGCCCCTCTTGCGCGCGCCGAGACCGCCTGATCCCCGCCTGCCCCATCTGCAACAGGAGCAAGCCATGACGGCATCCGACAAGGCTTTCACCGGATCGATCCCGCAGATCTACGATCAACTGTTGGTGCCCTTGATCTTCGTGCCCTACGCGCAGGATCTTGCGCGGCGCATCGCGGCCTGCCTGCCGCGCGACGTGCTGGAGACGGCGGCGGGCACCGGCGTGGTCACGAGGGCGCTGCACGCGCAACTGCCGCCGGAGGTCCGGATCACCGCCACCGACCTCAACGAGCCGATGCTCGCACAGGCGAAGACGCATCTCGCCACCGAGAGCCGCATCGCATTTCGTCAAGCGGATGCGCTGGCCCTGCCCTTTGCCGACGCGAGCTTCGATGCCGTCGCATGTCAGTTCGGCGCGATGTTCTTCCCCGATCGCGTCAAGGGTTATGCTGAGGCCCGCCGCGTGCTCAGGCCCGGAGGACGTTTCGTCTTCAATGTCTGGGACCGGATCGAGGAGAACGAAATCCCTCACGTCGTTCACGAGACGTTGCAGCAGGTGTTCCCCGAAAACCCGCCGCAGTTCTTCACCCGGACTCCGCACGGCTACTACGACACCGGGCGGATCGAGGCCGATCTGACAGCAGCAGGCTTCACCGATATCGTGATCGAGACGGTTGCACATCGCAGCCGCGCCGCCTCGCCACATCAGTCGGCAATGGCGTTCTGCCAGGGCACGCCGATGCGCGGCGAGATCGAAGCGCGCGGCACGCCCGGCCTCGCAGCCGTCACGCAGGCGGCCGCGGACGCGCTGGCGCGCCGGTTCGGCGACGGACCGATCGAGGGCCGCATACAGGCGCTGGTGATCTCCGCGGCGTGAGCGACAGCGGCCGCTCTACGGTGCACCGCGGGTGAAATGCACCCGCAGCAGGACCAAAGCCGTCCAGAACAGGAAGCCGACAAATGTGCACGATCGGTAGTCGGCAACGGAAGACGACTACGCCGTCTGCAGCACCGAGAACGATTCGCCGGGCCGACGCAATGCGAGCTGATCGACCGTCCCGGCGACGTCGATCACGTCGTCGACACGCGCAGCCGGCGGCCCTTTGCGGCAGGCCGTGACCATCGCCGCGACGTCATCGGCGGGACCGGCGAAGACCGCCTCGACGCTGCGGTCGCTGCGGTTGCGGACCCAGCCTTCGAGCCCGTTGAGGATGGCCTGGTCCTCGACCCAGGCGCGGTAGCCGACGCCCTGGACGCGGCCGCGGACCGTGACGTGGACGATGGCGCGACCGATCATGAACCAAGCCCCAGGAACTCGCGAAGTCTCTTCTTCACGTCGCCATCGCGCATGACGCGCGCGGTCAGTTCGGCCGACGGCAGCCCCTTGAGCTGCTTCGGCGAGGCGCCGTTGCGCAGCGCCTTCAGCGTCTCATGCACCGCCTGCGTCGCGGCCGCGATCGGTGCATGGCCCTGCAGCGCGACGCGGACGCGGCGCGAGGCGAGATAGCCGAGATCGGACATCTCCTCCGGCGCGCCACCGAGCACGATCGGCAATGTGGTGACTGCCGTAATTGCATCGAGCTGATCGCGCGAGGTGATGCCGGTGAAGAACAGGCCGTCGACGCCGCAGGCCTCGTAGGCTTTGGCGCGCATGATCGCGTCGTCGAGCGAGGCGATGGAGACGGCCCCGGTTCGCCCCAGAATGACCAGCGCGGGATCGCCTCGGCCGTCGAGCGCTGCCCTCACCTTGCCGACCCCTTCGGCGAGCGAGATCAACTGCGGCTTCGCCTCGCCAAAAGCCTGCGGCAGCAGCGTATCCTCGATGGTGAGACCCGCGGCACCGGCCGCCTCCAGCTCCTGCACCGTGCGGCGCACGTTCATCGCATTGCCATAGCCGTGATCGGCATCGACCAGCACCGGCAGCGCGGCGGCGCGCGACATCCGCCGCATCTGCTCGGCCAACTCGGTCAATGTGATCAGCGCGATGTCGGGATCGCCGAGGACGGCGAGCGAGGCAGCCGAACCGCCGAACATGCCGAGCTCAAAGCCGAGATCTTCGGCGATGCGGATCGAGATCGCGTCGTACACCGAGCCCGGATGGATGCAGCGATCGCCGGCGAGGATCGCACGGAGCGCCTCTCTGCATGCACGGAAGGTCATCCTCGCCTCCTCTCTCCCGTCATTGCGAGGAGCGCAGCGACGAAGCAATCCAGAGCTATCTGTCGAGCTCTGGATTGCGTCGCTGCGCTCGCAATGACGATGACTGCTGCTTACGCAAACTCCAGGATCAGCGCGTCCACCGCAAGCGTAGCGCCGGCTGTCGCGTGGATCTTCTTCACCGTACCGTCCTGCTCGGCGCGCAGCACGTTCTGCATCTTCATGGCTTCGACCACGGCGAGCGTCTCGCCGGCCTTGACCTCCTGCCCTTCGGTCACGGCGATCGAGACCACGAGGCCGGGCATCGGGCACAACAGCTTCTTGCCGCTGTCGCCGGCGGTGACGACCGGCATCAGCCGCGCCGCGGTCGCCTCGGCTTCCGTGTAGACGTAGACTGGCGCTTCGACGCCCTGATGCGCAAGCCGCACACCGTTCGCAATGAGGCGCGTCTGCACTGCGATGGCCGCGCCATCGATGGTGCCGTGCCAGACCGCATCGCCCGGTTTCCAGTCCGACACCAACTGATGCGCCGGGCCGACCTTGCCGTCGGCCCCGACGAAGCGAACCGTGATCGCGCCGTTCTCCCTGGTGATGTCGAGCAGGATCTCGTCGCGTCCGAGCCACACCGCGCGGCGGCCCTGCCGCTTCACGGGCCGGCCGATCATCTGCTGCGAAATCTGCCGCTTGCGCTCGCCGAGCACGTGGTCGATCGCGGCGCCCACCGCCGCCAGCCGGCGCGCGATCTCGCCTTCCGGCGCACGCGCGGCGAAGCCCTTGGGAAACTCCTCGGCGATGAAGCCGGTCGACAGCCTTCCCTCGCGCCAGCGCGGATGGTTCATCAGCGCCGACAGGAACGGGATGTTGTGGCGGATGCCGTCGACATAGAACGCGTCGAGCGCGGTCGACTGCGCCTCGATCGCGGCAGCCCGCGACGGCGCATGGGTGACCAGCTTGGCGATCATCGGATCGTAGTAGATCGAGATCTCGCCGCCCTCCTGCACGCCGGTGTCGTTGCGCACGGTGATGCCGTCCGCCTTGCTCTCGGCCGGCGGGCGATACTTCACGAGGCGCCCGATCGAGGGCAGGAAGCTGCGGAACGGATCTTCCGCATAGACGCGCGACTCCACCGCCCAGCCGGTCAGCGCGACGTCCTTCTGCGCAAGCGCGAGCTTCTCGCCGGCAGCGACGCGGATCATCTGCTCGACGAGATCGATGCCGGTGACGAGCTCGGTGACGGGATGCTCGACCTGCAGGCGGGTGTTCATCTCCAGGAAGTAGAAGCTCTTGTCCTGGCCGGCGACGAACTCCACGGTGCCGGCGGAGTCGTAGTTCACGGCCTTGGCGAGCGCGACCGCCTGCTCGCCCATCTTGCGCCGCGTCTCCTCGTCGAGCAGCGGCGACGGCGCCTCCTCGATGACCTTCTGATTGCGGCGCTGGATCGAGCACTCGCGCTCGCCGAGATAGATCACGTTGCCATGCTTGTCACCGAGCACCTGGATCTCGATGTGGCGGGGATCGACGATGAACTTCTCGATGAAGACGCGGTCGTCGCCGAACGAGGCCTTGGCCTCGGCCTTGGCGAGGTTGAAGCCCTCGGCCACCTCGGCGGTCGAATGCGCGATGCGCATGCCCTTGCCGCCGCCGCCGGCGGAGGCCTTGATCATGACGGGATAGCCGATCTCGTCGGCGATGCGCACGGCATGCTTGTCGTCCTCGATGACGCCGAGGAAGCCTGGCACGGTCGAGACCTTGGCCTTGGCGGCCGCCTTCTTCGATTCGATCTTGTCGCCCATCGCGGCGATGGCGCCGGGGTTGGGGCCGATGAAGACGATGCCAGCCTCGGCCAGCGCCCGCGGAAACGCCTCGCGCTCGGACAGGAAGCCGTAGCCCGGATGCACCGCCTCGGCGCCGGTCTTGCGGCAGGCCTCGACGATGCGGTCGATCAGGAGATAGCTCTCGGCGGCGGCGGGCGGGCCGATCAGCACGGCATCATCGGCCATCTCGACATGAAGCGCATCGCGGTCGGCTTCCGAATAGACCGCAACGGTCCGGATTCCCATGCGGCGGGCGGTCTTGATGACCCGGCAGGCGATCTCGCCGCGGTTCGCGATCAGAATGGTTTTGAACATTTCTTGCTTGATACCTTTGGGCGGGCTCCCCGCTCGTGGCACAGGCGTAACACCGCGAGCTTGACCGGTTCGTCTATACCAAAATCGCCCGCGCGCAACCCGCCTCTCGTTCCGACGTTGCCGTCCGGCGAGGCATGCCAGCTGCGTCCCTTGCCGTCAGCCGGAATAGCTGTGGAAACGTCCGCGGGCATAGGCGTGCGACACCGCCTTCATCAGTTCGCCGACCTCGGTCTCGAGAAAATCGTTCGCAACGATCAGGGCACGAATGGCCGCCCGCGGATCGCCCCCGCAGGCAGCAATGGCCTGGTCTACGGCGGCGTCCAGCGCGAGGTCTTCGGTGTCCGCGGCATCGGTCTTGGATTGCGATCTGGGCATGCGCGATGACGGTCCTCGCTCCGGTCACGCCGCCATGTTCACTTTATGTTCGAAGGAGTCAAGGCGGATCACGCCGCCCCGATCTCTTCCTGCTGCGGCTCGGCCTGTGGCTTTTCGGGAGCCAGAGCGACAGACTTTTGCTGTGCGCCCTGCCGCACCAGATGGTGGACGAAGCCGAGCTTGCCGATGACCGGCGGCGTCAGGATGAATGGATAGAGATCGCGCGCGCCCATCGCCCGGGCGACGCTGTTCATGGCGAAGGTGAATGGCAGCCAGGCGTTGACGATGGTGTCGAAATCCTCCGCGACATACGGATCGAAGGTGACGCGCGCCGTCAGCCCGCCGATCTGGTCGGCGGGCGGATCGATCTCGATGCCGAACTCGGAGGCCATCTCCAGCGTATCGACGATGTGGAGGTAGTGCGCCCAGGTCTCGGCAAAATCCTCCCACGGATGCGTGGTGGCGTAGGCCGAAACGAAATTGTCCTGCCAGTCCACCGGAGGCCCCTGATCGTAATGCCGCCTCAGCGCCTCGCCGTAGTCCTGGGCATCGTCGCCGAACACGGCCCGGTATTCCTCAAGCCTGCCGGCATCGCGCACCAGCACGTCCCAGAAATAGTGCCCGACCTCGTGGCGGAAATGACCGAGCAAGGTCCGGTACGGCTCGCCCATTTCGAGCCGCCGCCGCTCACGCTCGAAATCGTCGGCCTCGGCCAGCGCGATGGTGATGAGGCCGTTGTCGTGGCCCGTCATGACCTTCTGCTGGCCGGCGGGGTCATCGGCGAGGAAGTTGAAGATCAGCCCGTGCTCAGGATCCTCGATCCGTGTCTTCACAGGGAGCTTCCATCGGATCAGCGAGTAGAACAGTCGGTGCTTGGCCACCTCCAGCTCGCGCCATCCCGTGAGCTGCGCGGGATCAGACAGATTGGGAATAGTGCCGTTGTGCCGGCAGGCTCGGCAGAAGCCTGCGGTCTCGCCGGTCTCGAGCAGCCAGTTGCAGGCGTCGTGCTCGGCATTGGCGCAGAAGAAGCGCCCCGTCCCGTGGTCGGCGAGCGTCCGAAAGCCCTCCTCCGCCGGCTCGATCGCCGACAGGATCTGGCGCTCCGGCATGAAGGCGAGCTGATGGCCACAGCGCCCGCAGCTCCGATTCTCGAAGTACAGGATGTTCGTGCAGACCTGACAGACGAAGAGCTTCACGGCGTGGACCTACGTGTTGCGGTGTTCAGGGCCTGACGACGCACGACAGTAACAGTCCGTTCCGGGAGCGCGGAACTTTTTGTCTGCCCCGACGTTCTCGTCATGCCGGCGTTTGCCCGCCTTAATCTCTGGTCAGTTTGCTTTCCTTGGTCCCAATGTCGCCAAGCTTCCGAACACCCGCGATGGAATTCTCGGGCGACTGCTCGCCACATCAGTGCAGGTCAGCATGAACAGCGCGGATGCGCCCAGAGACGACGTGAGGCCGGAGGCTGCCGCCGACGCGCTGCGCCAGCATATCGAGGAGATTGCGCGCGATCGCGATGAGGCCTATCGCGCGCTGCAGGAACGCGAGGCGGAGCTCGCGCGCATCCAGCGGATCGCCCGGGTCGGCGGCGTCGAGGTCGACCTGCGCGAAGGCTACCGCAACCGCCGCTCCCCCGAATACCTGATCATTCACGGCCTGCCGCCGGAAGCCGTTCACGAGACTCACGAAGACTGGGTCAGGCGCGTCCATCCCGACGACCGCGTCAAGGCCGAGCAGGAGTTCATCGCCGCGGTCAAGAGCAAGCAGGAGGACTACACCACCGAATACCGCATCATCCGTCCCAGCGATGGCGAGATCCGGTGGGTCCGCGTCATCGCCCGCATCGAGCGCGACTGGAACGGCCGCGCCATCCGCCTGGTCGGCGCGCATATCGATGTCACCGACCAGATGCTGGCGCAGGCCAAGCTGCGCGAGAGCGAGGAGCGCTTCCGGCTGATCGCCGACAGCGCCCCGGTGCCGATCTGGGTGACGAAGCTCGACCGCACCCGCTCCTTCGTCAATCGCGCCTATGTCGATTTCCTCGGCCTGCCCCATGACGAGACGCTGGCCTTCGACTGGCGCAAGGTGCTGCATCCCGAGGATCTTCCGCGCATCCTGGAGCAGCAGCAATCGGGAGAGCGCTCGCTGAAGCCGTTCTTCCTCGAGGCGCGCTACCGCCGCGCCGACGGCGAATGGCGCTGGCTGCGCTCGGAATCGCAGCCGCGCTGGGACGCGAACGGCAAACATGTCGGATTCATCGGCGTCGCTCACGACGTCACGGCCGCCAAGCAGGCCGAGATCGAGCTGCGCCGCATCAACGAGACCCTCGAAGAGCGGATCAAGGACCGCACCGCCCAACTCGAGGCCAATGAAGCGCGCATGCGCGCGATCTTCGACACCAGCAATCAGTATCAGGCCATCCTCGACGTCGAGGGCCGCGTGCTGCATGCCAACCGCATCGCGGTCGCCGGCATGCGCGCCGGTGAAGTGAACGTCATCGGCCAGCCGCTCTGGGATGCGCCCTGGTTCACCCATACGCCGGGCGTGACCGAGATGCTGCGCAAGGCGTTCGCCCGCGTTCTCTCCGGCGAGAGCTTTCGGACCGAGATGCGGCTCGATTTCGCCAGCGGCCAGCGACATTTCGAGCTTTCGATGCGGCCTCTGTTCGACCAGCATGATGTGGTCACCGGCGCGGTCGCCGAGGCGGTCGACGTCACCGAGCGCATCCAGGGCGAGGAGCTGTTGCGGCAGTCGCAGAAGATGGAGGCGATCGGCCAGCTCACCGGCGGCGTCGCGCACGATTTCAACAACCTGCTCACCATCATCCGCTCGGCCACCGACTTCCTGCGCCGCCGCGATCTCCCCGAGGAGCGGCGCCGGCGCTATGTCGACGCGATCTCCGAGACGGTAGAGCGCGCCTCGAAGCTGACCGCGCAACTGCTGGCCTTCGCGCGGCGGCAACCCTTGACGCCGCAGGTGTTCAATGTTGGCGAGCAGGTCGAGAATGTCGTGCAGCTGATCCGTCCTCTCGTCGGCGGCCGCATCCAGATCGAGCTCGCGGTCACGAACAGCGGACTGTTCACCCTCGCCGACGTCGCGCAATTTCAGACTGCGCTGATCAACCTCGCCGTCAATGCGCGCGACGCCATGAACGGTGAAGGACATCTGAAAATCGGCGTGCAGCGGACCGAGAGCATCCCGGCCTTGCGTGGCCAGGGCGCCCGGCCCGGTGCCTTCATCGCGATTTCGGTCGCCGACACCGGGGGCGGCATCGCGCCTCAACATCTCAACGCGATCTTCGAACCCTTCTTCACCACCAAGGAGGTCGGCAAGGGCACGGGTCTCGGCCTCAGCCAGGCGTTCGGCTTTGCCAAGCAGTCCGAAGGCGACATCGCGGTCGACAGCCGCATCGGCCACGGCGCGACCTTCACGATCTACCTGCCGCAGGCCACGGCTCCGCAATCCGGAACGGAAGCCGGCTCCGCGCGCATCGAGCCGGCGACCATCGGGCGCGGCTACCGCGTGCTCGTGGTCGAGGACAATGACGAGGTGGGGCAGTTCTCGACCGAGCTGCTCGAGGACCTCGGCTATGTGACGCGCCGCGTCGCCAATGCCGCCGATGCGCTGGCAATCCTGGCGAACGACGAATTCGCGGTCGACCTCGTGTTCTCCGACGTCATCATGCCCGGCATCAACGGCCTGGAGCTCGCCGGCATCATCCGCGACCGCTATCCCGGCCTGCCGGTGGTGCTGACATCCGGCTACAGCCACGTGCTCGCGGAGAACGCCCATCACGGCTTCGAGCTGATCAAGAAGCCCTATTCGGTGGAGTCGCTGTCGCGCATCCTGCGCAAGGCGATGGCCGAGAAGGCGCCGCTGCCGCGCTGAGTAGGTAGTGCGCGCTTCGCGCGCCCCGGCGCCGGCATCTTCGGCACGATCATGCCGGTGATCGTCGCAGACCTGATGCGCGGCACCGGCCGCTTCAACATTGCTCAGGGCGCCGTGACTACAGCGCAGAGCATTGGCGCGGCGCTGTCGACCGCGCTGGCGGGCCTGGTCGTCGTCCATGGCGGCTACAGCGCCGCATTCCTGGCCCTCGGCGCGGCCGCCGCGCTCGCCGTGATCGTATGCTGGCGGCTGCAGCCCGAGACCGGTGGACCGGAGGCCGCGCACCCGGATGCGGCGCCCTCGCCCGCTATCCCCGCCGAATGATTTGCTCTATCGATCCCTGATCATGTCCCTGCAAGATACCTGGCTCGCTTACGCCATCATCATTCCCGCCACCGCCGGCGTCATCATCCGCCCGTTTCGGCTGCCCGAGGCCGTGTGGGCCGTCGCCGGCGCGATCCTGTTGGTCGCGCTCGGCCTGCTGCCTGTCGCTGATGCGCTCACCGGCATCCGCAAGGGCGTCGACGTCTATCTGTTCCTGATCGGCATGATGCTGACTGCCGAGCTGGCCCGCCGCGAGGGCTTGTTCGACTATCTCGCGGCCTATGCCGTGGAGCATGCGCGCGGCTCGCCGCAACTCCTGTTCCTGTTGGTCTATGCGGTCGGCACCCTGGTCACCGTGGTGCTCTCCAACGATGCCACCGCGATCGTGCTGACGCCGGCCGTCTATGCCGCCACCCGCGCCGCCGGCGCTTCGCCGCTGCCCTATCTCTACGTCTGCGCCTTCATCGCCAATGCCGCGAGCTTCGTGCTGCCAATCTCCAATCCGGCCAATCTGGTCGTGTTCGGCGAACGCATGCCGCATCTCAGCGAATGGCTGCGCCAGTTCACTTTGCCCTCGATGGCCGCGATCGCCCTGACCTATGTCGCGCTGTGGCTGACCCAGCGCCGCGCGCTCCGTGAGGAGACGCTGCGGACCGATGTCGACAAGCCGCATCTGAGCCGCGAGGGCCGGCTCGCCGCGGTCGGAATCATGGCGATTGCCGCCGTGTTGCTGACCGCCTCGGCGCTCGACGTGCAACTGGGCCTGCCGACCTTCGTCTGTGGCGTGGTCACGGCGGCCGCAATCCTGCTCGTCAGCCGGCAGTCGCCATGGCCAACCATCAAAGGCGTGTCCTGGGGCGTGCTGCCACTGGTCGCCGGCCTGTTCGTGATGGTCGAGGGCCTGAACCGGGCCGGCGCGATCGGCCAGCTCAGCGCCTGGCTGCACCAGGGCGTTACCGGCTCACCGGCTGGCGCCGCCTGGGCCGCGGGCCTGATCACGGCGATCGCCGACAACATCGCCAACAATCTTCCCGTCGGACTGGTCGCCGGCTCGGTGGCGGCCAGCGATCACCTGTCGCATGAGGTCATCCGCGCGATTTTGATCGGCGTCGATCTCGGCCCCAACATCTCGGTGACCGGCTCGCTCGCCACCATCCTGTGGCTGACCGCCCTGCGGCGCGAAAAAATCGAGGTGTCCGCCTGGCAGTTTCTCAAGATCGGACTCGTAGCAACGCCGCCAGCGCTGATCGCGGCGCTGGCCGCAGCGATCTGACATCGATGTGATGGCGGTGGGCACGGTGACGAAGGCGGGAGCCCGCCCTACCTCTCCAGGGCACTGTTGAAGAAGTCGACGAGCCCGAATGGTGCGCTGTCGCCGAGGCAGAGCTTGAGGATTTGATGCGCGCCCGCGGCCGCCGACTCGCTGCGCGGGAATAGCGCCGCTTCGTAGACGGTGAGTGCCGCTTCGATGTCGCCGGCGTGGGCGGCGATCGCCTTGCCGAGCTCGGCGCCGTCGAACATCGCCAGGTTCGCGCCCTCGCCGGCCGGCGGCGCCAGGTGCGCGGCATCCCCAAGAAGCGTCACCCCAGGCACACGGTCCCACCGATGGTCGTTCGGAAGCGTGTGGATCATGCGCGGGACCGGCGGGGTTTCGCCGTCGGTGATCAGCGCGGTGAGCGCAGGCGCCCATCCGTCGAACTCGGCCGCAATTCGGGCCGTCGCGGCGGCAGCGTCCATGAAGTCGATGCCGGCGATCCACTCGGCGGAGCGGTTCAGCGCGACGTAGGCGTGAAGAACCTGTCCTGCCTCACGGTGCGCGCAGATCCCCTGTCCCGGAGCGAGCGCGAACAATGCGCCGCCGCCGACTGCTTCGGCCGCCGCGGTGTGCCGCTCGTCGGCGTCATGCAGGTAGGTCTCAACGAACGTCGTGCCGACATATTCTGGCTTGGCGGCCGACAGCAGGGGCCGGACCTTCGACCAGGCGCCGTCGGCGCCGACCAGCAGGCTCGTGACCACGCTCGCCCCGTCCGCGAACCTCAGCTCGTGCCTGTGGTCGCCAAGGGGCACAACGCCGGTCAGCTTCTTGCCCCACTGGATCGTCTCAGCTGGCAGGGACTCGAGAAGAATCCGCCGCAGATCACCCCGCAGCACCTCGGGGCGTCGGCCGTCATCGGGCTGCGCGAGCAGCACCGTGCCATGCCGGTCAAGCACGCGCGACGCCGCGCCACCCTCATGGATGATCTCACGGAACGCATCGATGAGGCCGGCGTCTGCGAGGGCACGTTGCCCGTCGTGCTCGTGAATATCGAGCTGGCCGCCTTGCGCCCGGGTCTCGGCAGATGGCTCCGCCTCATAGATCGTAGCCGGGATACCGTGGACATGGAGGACGCGTGCGAGCGTAAGGCCGCCGAGGCCCGCGCCGACGATCGTGACGGGTGTCGTCATCATCTGCCTTTCAAATTGACTGGAACGTCGTTCCATGAAAGTTGATTGGAACAACGTTCCAATCATGTCAAGATGATGGTCATGGCGAGCAGAACACAACGGACGGAACGGCGCGCGGATGCGCTCTCGAAGGAGAGAATCGTCGAGGCCGCGACCGAGATCCTCGACACCGAGGGCGAAAGCGCTCTGACCTTCCGCGCGCTCGCAGCTCGCCTGGCGACCGGCAGCGGGGCGATCTACTGGCACGTCGCCAACAAGAGCGATTTGCTCGCAGCGGCCACCGATGACGTCATTGCCCGTGTCATGACCGGGGTCGTGGGCGATGCAGAGCCGCGACAGGCGATCCGTGCCGTTGCCCTCGGGCTGTTCGACGCAATCGACGCCCACCCCTGGGTGGGTGCCCAGCTTTTCCGTGAACCGTGGCGGTCCGCGATGCTGCAGATCGTCGAAAGCGTCGGCGGACGGCTCCAGACGCTCGGTGTCCCCGAAAGCGCCCTGTTCGATTCCGCGTCCGCGCTCTTGAACTACATCCTTGGCGTGGCCGGGCAGAATGCCGCGAACGCCCGCCTCCTCCCGCGCGAGACGGACCGCGCGGCGTTCCTCGGAGCGGTCGCCACGCGGTGGACGCAGCTCGATCCCGCGGAGTACCCGTTCGTGCATCGGGTGGCGACAGAGCTGCGCGAGCACGACGACCGCGCGCAATTTCTTGCCGGCATCGACCTCATCCTGGCCGGGATCGGGATCATCCGATAGGCAGCGGCTGACTTGCAGCCCCCTGCCTCCTCCGAACGCAGAGAGATGCGCAACCGGCGGGAGAATATCGAGGTCGGCACCTTGGCAGGCTCCAACCAGGCTCCGAAGGTGCGACTCGTGACGCCGCCGCCAGCGCTGGTGGCACGCTGGCGGCGTTGTGATCACGATCGGCCGATGGTCAGGCCGCAGCTTCGTAGTTGACCGCGGTATCAGCGATCTTGGTCAGCGTCTCGTCGGTCTTCCGCTCTTCATTCAGCGTCTGGTCGAGCAGCTTGGCGGCCTTCGGCAGGTTGAGCTTGAGCGCCCAGGCCTTCAGGGTGCCATAGCGCGACATCTCATAGTGCTCGACCGCCTGCGCTGCCGCAAGAAGGCCGGCGTCGAGCGCCTGCGTCCCCTTGTACTCGTCCATGATCTCCTTGCCCTCGTCGATGATGCCCTCGATCGCATCGCACTTCTTGCCGCGGGCGGGCTTGCCGATCAGCTCGAAGATCTGCTCGAGCCGCTCGATCTGGCCTTCGGTCTCGTCGTGGTGCTTCTCGAACGCCGCCGCCAGCTTCTCCGACTGCGCCGCCTTGGCCATTTTCGGCAGCGTCTTCAGGATCTGCTTCTCGGCGTAGTAGATGTCCTTGAGGGTATCGAGGAAGAGCTCGTTGAGGTCTTTGTCGGCAGGCATGGTGTGCTCCTGTTGATTGTGAGCCGACAACCAGAAAGCCATACCCTAGTTCCTGCCACCGACGAGCCCGCCGCAAGAAAATCCTGCCCGGAGCGCTGTCGGCGGCCTCCGAGCCTCTTGTAACAAAACTGTCACCCGGCAAAACTACAGCTCTTCCCTGCGGCGAGACGCCGCGATTCCGCCGATTGCCTTCAGGAGTTTTCAATGCGCCGCCCGCTCGTGCTGCTGTGCGCCGGACTGACCTTGCTGTCGTCCGGAGCCGCATTTGCGCAGAACGCCACCCCCCATAACCTCATCCTGTTCATTCCCGACGGCCTGCGTGCGCTCAAGGTGACGCCGGAGACCGCCCCGGCCATGGCCGCCGTCCGCGACAAGGGCGTCAACTTCAAGAATTCGCACTCGCTGTTTCCGACCTTCACGATGGCCAACGGCTCGGCCATGGCGACCGGCCACTATCTCGGCGACACCGGCACGTTCTCGAACACGATCTTCACGGGCTACACCTCGGCGCCGGCCGGCGGCACCGTCGTGCCCTTCATCGAGAACGACGCCGTGCTCGGCGATATCGACGAGCATTTCAACGGCGACTACCTCAACGAGGACACCATCCTGAAGCTCGCCCGCAAGGCCGGCTATTCGACCGCCGCGATCGGCAAAGTCGGCCCGACCTACCTGTTCGACCACACCGGCTGCCCTTGCAAGCCCGGCGCGACCTCCTCGATCGTGATCGACGATTCCACGGGCAACAAGAACGGCGTGCCTGTCACCGACGAGGTCAAGGATGCCATGACCAAGGCCGGCCTGCCGCTGGCGACGCCGTCGCGCGGCGACAACGGAAAGGCGGGCGACGCCAAGACGCCGGGCACGACCTCGGCCAACGTCGCGCAGCAGGCCTACATGGTCGACGTCGCCACCAAGGCGGTGCTGCCGATGTTCAAGGCCCGCAACAAGCCGTTCGTTCTGGTGTTCTGGTCGCGCGATCCGGACGGCAGCCAGCACAATCACGGCGACAGCCTCAACACCATCACGCCGGGCATCAATGGCCCGACGTCGATGGCCGGCATCAGGAATGCCGACGACAATCTGGCGACGTTGCGCAAGGCGCTCGACGATCTCGGGCTTGCCGCCTCGACCAACATCATGGTCCAGGCCGACCACGGCTTCTCGACCATCTCCAAGGAGAGCAAGACCAGCCCGTCGGCCAAGGTCAGCTACGACGACACGCCGAAGGACTTCCTGCCGATGGGCTTCCTGGCGATCGACCTCGCCAAGGCGCTCGACCTGCCGCTGTTCGATCCGAACGACAAGAACGCGGCGGTGCCCGACGGCAAGCACCCGAAGGCCGGCAACGGCGTGCTCGGCAAGGATCCAACCAAGCCCGATCTCGTCGTCGCCACCAATGGCGGCTCCGACCTGATCTATCTGCCCAACAACGACAGGAAGCTCGCCCGCCGCACCGTCAAGGCGCTGCTGGCGCAGGACTACGTCTCCGGCATCTTCGTCGACGACAAGCTCGGCGAGATTCCCGGCACGCTGCCGCTGTCGCGAATCAACCTGCAGGGCAAGGCGGTGACGCCGCATCCGGCGATCGTGATCAACTTCCGCTCCTATGTCGCGCCGGGCTGCGATCAGCCGAGCAACTGCCAGGTCGAGGTCGCCGACACCGTGCTGCGCCAGGGCCAGGGCATGCACGGCTCGTTCGGCCGCGGCGACACCTACAGCTTCATGGCGGCCATCGGACCCGACTTCAAGGCGGGCTTCGTCGATCCCCTGCCCGTCAGCAATGCCGATGTCGGCATCACCGCGGCGAAGCTGCTCGACCTCAAGGTCGCTCCGAAGGGCAGACTGATCGGCCGCATCATGACCGAGGCGATGCCGAACGGCACCACGCCGAAGGCGACGTCGGACGTCATCAAGTCGGATCCGGCCGCCGGCGGACTGCGCACCGTGCTGAAGCTGCAGCGCGTCGGCACCCAGCGCTATTTCGACGCCGCCGGCTTCCCCGGCCGCACCGTGGGACTCGACGACGAGGCGCCGAAGAAAACGGCGGCGGCGAAGTAGTCAGTCCGCCACCTCTACGCGATCAGCAGAGTGCCCCGCGAAAGTGGGGCATTTCTGTTTCGACTAGACGTGGTGCCGTAGCCCGGGTGAGCGCAGCGATACCCGAGGAGACCGTTCCCGCATGTCGCACCGCCGATTGATTCACCGGCCGGGCGGCGCCATCAAGAGCCGTCATGCGATCGCCGCCGGTCAAAAAGAAAAGAGCGCGATGAGGTCATCGCGCTCGTCGAACTCGTGCCTTTGGATGAACGCGACGCGCTTACATGCCGATGTCGATCATCGACGGCAGTTGTGCCAGCGGCAGCACGGTGACGCCGACCAGCGTGGCCACCATCGCCATCAGCGCACGGTTGCCCTGGCGCTTGCCGCGCATCTGCTTGGCGACCCATTCCAGCGCATCGGTGCGGAGGCCCCGCGCATTGACCGGAGCCCAGCTCTCGATCGCCGTCTCCGGCGACAACGCCACGCTGCGCGGCGGCACCGGCAGGCCGGAGGCGGCCGCGGCATGATGCGCCACCGCCTTGGCGAGCAGATCCTCGAACCGGCCGTCGTCCTTGCGCTCGGTCGCGGCGGCATCGATCGCGAACAGCGCTTCGGCCTCGGCGCGGCTGACGGGCACGTCGTTAATCGCGGCAGCGCTCAGAATGCGCGCGCACCAGGCGGCGTCATCGGCATCGAGCACGCGGGAGAAATGCACGCGTCCCGCGGTGGTCGGACCCTCGCCGGTGATCACGCCGTCGCGCACGATGCCGAGCGCGAAAGCAGCGGTCTCACAGGAGGACGGTTCGAGACCATCGATGCCGATGGTTTTTGGTGCAGAGGTAGCCATGTTCTCTTCTCAGTTGCTGTGTTGACCCACCTTGTCGGCCCGCGTCTGAACGAGTGGTTAACGGTTCGAAACGGTGCTGTGGGTTTTTGTATCGGTTGCCGATTTGCCGCAGTGACCTCGATCACGGTTCAAAGCCAAGGGGCGTCAGGGGGCGGCGTGTTGCGACCAACAGATGGCGAAATCGGGGCAACTGGTCGTCTCACGGATGTTTCGCCGCAGCCCGGAAACTCAAAAGAAGTTGTTGGTCGCGTGAGCTTTGAGGCAATTATCTTCTCTTTTCCGTCAGCCAGTTCCCTTCCGCGGCGGCATTTCCTATAGTGTTTAGAAGATTTATTCCCGCCACCTGTACTGAAAGGGACTGCCATGGCTCTCCAGATCGGCTCCACTGCCCCGGACTTCGAGGCAGACACCACCGAAGGCAAGATCAAATTCCACGACTGGATCGGCGACAGCTGGGCCCTCTTGTTCTCGCATCCGAAGGATTTCACCCCGGTGTGCACCACCGAGCTCGGCGCGCTGGCGCGGCTGAAGCCGGAGTTCGACAAACGCGGTGTCAAGCTGATGGGCCTGTCGGTCGACCCGGTGGACAACCACGCCAAATGGTCGGAGGACATCCGCGAGACGCAGGGCGCGGCGCCGAACTATCCGATGATCGGCGACACCGACTACAACGTCTCCAAGCTCTACGACATGCTGCCGGCGGCGATCTCCGGTGATCCGTCCAAGCGCACCGCGGCCGACAATCAGACCGTCCGCAACGTCTTCATCATCGGACCCGACAAGAAGATCAAGCTGATCCTGGTCTACCCGATGACCACCGGCCGCAACTTCCAGGAAATTCTTCGCGTCATCGACTCGCTGCAGCTCACGTCAAAGCACCGCGTCGCCACCCCCGCCGACTGGAAGCAGGGTGAGGACGTCATCATCGCCGGATCCGTGTCCGACGACGAGGCCAAGACGATCTATCCGAACGGCTGGAAGGCGCCGAAGCCCTATCTGCGCGTGGTGCCGCAGCCCAAGTGAGTGCTTGAGCGGCCAGTTCATTCGCCCTTCTCGGATGGGAAGGGCGAATGCCGCCGCAGGTCCATACGGTCATGCAGGATGCGGCCGATCTCGATGATACCACGGCCACCCACGCGGTAGAGCAGCAGATGGCGCCCAGCGCGGCCGTGTCGTGCGACATGAAGTGTGCGAACGCCGTGCATGATCTCATCTCGAGCCCTGGATCCCGCAACATCGGGACCGTACGCTAGTTCTCCGATCGCGCGCAGCAGCGTGTCCCGGTACACTTCGGCCTGACGGCGACCGAAGTTCTCTACCGTCCATTTCAGGATATTCGCGAAGTCGAGCTCTGCGACGGCACTGAGACGAACTCTCCACGTCTCCTCCATCGTCAGATGCTCCCGTGCGGGCGCGGCGATCAATCGGCGCGGCTGATAAGCCTGTCCGAGAGGCCGTTGAGATAGGCTTCAAGCTCGTCCATGCTGGTGAACTCCTTGAACTCGCCGCGATCGAGCGCAGAAAAACCGGCCTGCGCGGCCTCACGCAGGCCGTTCAGCCGTGCAGCATCTTCGGCCTCGCGCTGCTCGATCAAACGCAGCCCATCGCGCAGCACCTCAGTCGCGTTCTGGTACCGGCCGGACTCCACCAGACCTTGGATGATCTTTTCCTGATCGTCCGTCAGAACGACGTTTCGTACCGGCATCGCAAGGCCCATTGCGTGAATTATAGGCTCACTATGCCACGGGCGACGGCTCCTGTCGCCAGGCTTCCAGGCCCAGGAACGTGCTAGCCCCGTGGCGTCGCCCAGTCCGCGATCAGCAGCCCGAGTGTCGCCGACACCGCCGTCACGAACACGCCCCAGCTGATGTCGACCGCCACCACCGCCCAGGTCCACTGCTTGAGCATCGCCAGCGACGTCAGCTCGAAGGTGGCGTAGCAGAACAGCCCGAACAGCGCGCCGTAGAGCAAGGTCGAGCGCCATGTCGCATCGGCCGTCCCGCTGACGAAGATCAGCACGCCCACGACATAGAGCAGATAGAACAGCACCGCCGGCACGGGACGGATCTCGCCCAGCATCTCGCCGACCTGCGACTGGAAGAAGCCCTTGGCGACGACGCTCAGGAACGGGATGTCGAAGCCGAGCAGCACGGCCAGCGTCGCGAAATACAGAACGGCGTACCGGCTCATGCGCGGCTCCTCCCTGGTGGCTCACCTGCCGATAGCACGGAGCGACGGCAGCCCCCGCCTGGGCCGGGCCGATCAGCCGCGGCGTTTGGCCTTGGCCTTCTTTCCACCCGGCGCCTTCGCCCGCGAGGGTCTGTCTGAATACGTCTGTCCGCCGTGGCTGGACTTGTCGCGATGCTGCTTTTTGTTCGCGAACGCCGGCTGTTGGCCGGGTTTCGCCGGCCCCTCGCGATGCGGCTTGCCGCGCGGCTTGGCGTCCCTGCCCCCGCGCGGCTCATCGCGCTGCAGCGGATGGTAGGCCGTCTCGTCCGCCTCGCGCCGCGGCGGCCGCTTGTCGGCGCGCGGCTTGTCCGGCGACGCCTGCCCCGAGGGCGCGCCCGCCAGCGGCTCGATCCGGATATTGTCCTCCTTGTCGGGACGACGGATGTTCGCAGTGAAAGCGTCGGCGACGCGCGCGGCGATCTCGAATTCGGTCGTCGTGTCCTGGATCTTGATGGCGCCGATGTCGTGCTTGTCGATGCCGCCGCGGCGGCAGATCATCGGCAGCAGCCAGCGCGCTTCCGCATTCTTCCTGCGCCCGATCGCCGCCCGGAACCAGACGCTCGGCTCGCCCATGCCGTGGCGCGCCGACGGCTTCCCCGTCTTCGTTCGGGGCGACGGTGGCCGCTCCTCGCCGCGCGCCGGCCTGACGGTGTCGCGACCGCGATCCTCGCGCGCACGGCCACGATCCTGGCCTGGATCGAGAATGTCCTCGGGCGACGGCAGCCGCGCGCGATAGAGCCGCGCCAATGCGGCGGCGATGTCCTCGGCCGACCGCTCCGCCAGCAGCGCCTGCGCGAGCGCCAGATCCTCCGCCGTCGTCTCCTCGGTGAACACCTGGTCGTGCAGCATGCGCTCCTGATCGAGCTTGCGGATCTCGTCCGCCTGCGGCGCGGCGCCCCACGCGGCCTCGATGCCGGCGAGGTTCAGCAGCGTTTCCGCGCGCCGTCGGCGGGCCGGCGGCACCAGGAGCACGCTGACGCCCTTGCGGCCGGCGCGGCCGGTGCGACCCGAGCGATGCTGCATCACCTCGGGATCATTCGGCAGCTCGGCGTGGACGACGAGGTCGAGCTTCGCGAGATCGATGCCGCGTGCTGCGACGTCGGTTGCCACGCACACCCGCGCGCGCCCGTCGCGCAGCGACTGCAGCGCCGTGGTCCGCTCGTTCTGGGTCAGCTCACCCGACAGCGCGACGACGGAAAAGCCGCGCTCCAGCAGCGCCGCCTGCAGATGGCGCACCTTCTCGCGGGTGTTGCAGAACACGATCGCGCTCGGCGACTCGTAGAAGCGCAACACGTTGACGACCGCATGCTCGACATCGTCGGCGGCGATGCGGATGGCGCGGTACTCGATGTCGGCATGCCCGCCTTCGTCGCCCTCGACCTCGATCCGGAAGGCGTCGTCCTGATACTGCTTGGCCAGCGCGACGATGCCGCGCGGGAAAGTCGCCGAGAACAGCAGCGTCCGGCGCGTTTCCGGCGTGGTCTCGAGGATGAACTCGAGGTCCTCGCGAAAGCCGAGATTGAGCATCTCGTCGGCCTCGTCGAGCACCACGGCCTTCAATTCCGAGATGTCGAGACGCCCGCGCCGCAGATGATCGCACAGCCGCCCGGGGGTGCCGACGACGATGTGGGCCCCTGCCTCCAGCTCGCGCTGCTCGCGGCGCGGATCCATGCCGCCGACGCAGGAGACGATGCGCGCGCCGGCGTGCTGATAAAGCCATGCGAGCTCGCGCTGGACCTGCAAGGCAAGCTCGCGCGTCGGCGCCACGATCAGCGCCAGCGGCGCGGTGGCCCGCTCGAACCGCTCGGCCTCGCCCAGCAGGTTGTTCGCAAGCGCCAGCCCATAGGCCACGGTCTTGCCCGAGCCGGTCTGCGCCGAAACCAGGAGGTCACGGTCGACGGCGTCATGCGCAAGCACGGCGAGCTGTACGGGCGTCGGAGTTTCATAATTGCGCTCGGCCAGAGCGCGGGCGAGCGGCGGATTCGTCGTGGGAAAGGACAAGTGACCGGAAACCTCGTTTCGATCCGGCTGCTTTACGCCATGCCGCGCCGGAACACGAGGGCCGTGAACGGTCAAATCCTGTCCTGCTCAGTGCGCCCAGCCTGGCCAGGCGATACCGATGGTCGACGGCCGCGCGGCCCGGAAGATGCGAGACGCATGGCCACCGCTGCGCCAGATCTCGGCTACTCGTCGCTCCACGGCCAATGCCAGTGACGCCAGCCCCAGTTGCGCGGACCGCTGGCGTCCATGGCCGCCTTCTGCTTGTCATCGAGCGAGTCGTAGAGCGCCTGAAACGCCGGCCGGACGATCTTGATCGCCTGCTGCATCGTGTCGAGGCGCTGCTCCGCCAATGCGAGGCGGTCGGTCGCCTTGACCGGCGGCGTCGCCGGGCAGTCCTTCGTGATCAGCTCCGCCGCCTTGGCCGATGCCGCTTTGAGATCATCGAGCCGCGCCCGCTGCGCGTCGTTCGGCTTGATGGCGGCCTCGATCTGCGACATCCGCCACTCGGCAAATCCGGCCATGCGGGGATTGCAAAGGAAGCCGAAGCCCCGGCCGCCCATCATCCCCGGCCCCATCATCATGCCCGGGCCCCAACCTGGTCCGCCCGCCCCCGGCTGGGCAAAGCCCGGTGCGGCGGTGACGGTGACGATTGCGGCCGCGAAGACCAGCGCGCGTGGATCTAATCGCATTGCAGAACTCCTTGACGTGGCACCAATGAGTTTGCGCAAACTAAGCGAGCGGCGAGATCGCATGCTTGAGCGAGATCAACGAGCCACGGACGAGCCATGGCGAATAGAGGAGATGACAACGATCCGCAGCTATCGCTGGATATGGACGTCGGCGGTCGCATCGGGCTGCGGGACGCTGGCGCATATCGGCCTGATGGAGCTCAAGAGCCGGCTTCACCTATTGCCGCAGTTCGATCCCGCCTCGGCGCTTCTCGACACGCTCTCGCCCCTGTTCGCCCGAGCGATGCACGATGGGGCGCCGCTATGGTTGCTGTCGCAGCTCAACGGAGCCTTCCTGATCGGCCTGCTGTTCGGCCGCTTCTTCCATCGCCTGCCCGGCGGCAGCGGCGTCGCCAAAGGCTTCCTGCTCGGGCTCGCCGGCTGGGTGTTGCTCGGAATCGGGTTGTTTCCCGCCATCGGCCTTGGACCGTTCGCAACGTCGCTCGGGCTGGGCGCCGGCCCGGCGCTGTTTTCGCTGGCGATGGTCGAGGCGTACAGCGTCGTGCTGGGCGCCGTGTATGCGGCCCTGCAGAGACCGGATCCGAAGGCCGAGCTTCGCCGAGTCGGAGAAAGCGATCACGTCTGAGCGCCGCCGTCTCGTCTACTTCGAAAAGACCGAAATTTTTCGCTTTCGTTTTCTCGTAAATCATGTATGATCCGCGTCGTCCTGCCCCATGCAGAGGGACGTACGCGTCGTCACGAACGTCGGGTGCGGGATGCGGTGGCCGCAGTCATGCCGGACGCGCCTTCGGCGCAGACGACCGGCATGATTGCGGACGCGAAGTCGCAGCGTCCTGACACCCCGATGCTGGTGTTACGTTCGCGACGGCGCTCGAGGCGCCGCGCGGATCATGGTG
>NZ_JAUHID010000029.1:0-50890 GCF_032377735.1 Bradyrhizobium sp. SZCCHNRI3043 | reverse complement strand
GCCCCGCGTTGACCGTTTCTTTCGAATGCCCATCGCAACCTCCTCATCGAGTGTTGCGACGACCAATTGAATCCACCCGGCCTGAGCCGGCAGAAATGGCTCCGCGACGGCAAACCCGCCTATCCGGGACGGCTGAACGACCTGCTGCACATCGTCTACTGCAGCGGCGGCAAGACCTTGGGCGCGCGGGATTGCGCCGTGATGCTCCGACAGGGACTTACCAAAGAGAATATCGACGGCGAAGCGCTCGCATGGGCCGCAACTCGGTTGCGCCGTTGCAAGGAACGACGAAAGATCCTGATCGTGCTGTCCGACCGCGCCCCGGTTGACGACTCGACGCTCCTCGAGAACGGCGACGAGTATCTCAGCCGTCACTTGCGCACCATCGCCGGCGAGATCGAGCAGGCCGACGACATCCGGCTGGTGGCGATCGGCATCGGCCACGCGACGGCGCCGTACTACCAGCAGGGCATCACGATCAGTTCGCCGGACGAGTTGGAGAGCACCCTGCTACAGCTGATCGAGCAGCTTCTGGACAGGCCTTGCTAATGCGCTCGCGCCGCAAGACGAGCGCGGGGATCATGCGCCCGTCTCAGCTGTTCTGCGCCAACACCTCTCGCAGCGCGTCCGTCAGCCGCGCGAGCTCCGTCTCCGAGCCGATCGTAATGCGCAGATAGTCGGCGATCCGCGGCGCGGTGAAGTGACGGACGAGCACGGCTCGCTCGCGCAGAGCGCTCGCCAACGCCTGGCCCGAATGGTCCGAATGCCGGGCGAAGACGAAGTTGGCGCTGGACGGCAGCACTTCGAAGCCGAGACGAACCAGCGCGGCGGAGAGGTCGGCACGGTTCTTCATGATGACCGAGCGCGCCTGCTGGAAATGGGCGTCGTCCTCGATCGAGGCGATCGCGCCGGCCTGGGCGGGCCGACCGAGCGGGTAGGAGTTGAAGCTGTCCTTGACCCGCGTCAGGCCTTCGATCAGGCCGGCGGCGCCGATCGCGTAGCCGACGCGCAGCCCGGCCAGCGCGCGCGATTTCGACATCGTCTGCACCACCAGCAGGTTGGGATGCTCGGAGATCAAAGGGATCGCAGTCTCGGCGCCGAAATCGACATAGGCCTCGTCGATGACGACGGCCACATCGCTGTGGGCAGCAGCCAACCGTGCGATCTCGGCACGCGACAGCGCAATTCCGGTCGGCGCATTCGGATTGGCCACGATCACGGGGCCGGGGCGGTCGACATAATCGTCGATACGCACGCGCATCTCGGCATCGAGCGGAACGGTCGCGTAATCGATTCCGAGCAGCCGGCAGTAGACCGGATAGAAGCTGTAGGTCACGTCAGGGAACAGCAGCGGCGCAGGTTGCTTCAGGAGCGCCGCAAATGTATGCGCGAGCACCTCGTCGGAGCCGTTGCCGACGAACACCTGCTCGGGTGAGACCTTGTGATAGGCCGCGAGCACCTCGCGCAGCCGCGTTGCCTGGGGATCTGGATAGAGCCGCAAGGTGTCGGCAGCGGCGGCCCGTATGGCCTCGATCGCCTTCGGCGACGGCCCGAACGGGCTCTCATTGGTGTTGAGCTTGACCAGGCCCGGGATCTGCGGCTGCTCGCCAGGCACATAGGGCGACAGCCCATGAACGAGCTCTGACCAGAAGCGACTCAAGATTGTTCTCCTGCGCGCCCGAGATCCGCCAATCGACGCATCGACCGGAACTGATGGACGTGCGAATTGAACGTGCTGTGGTTCATCGGCGAATGGCGCGCCCGGAACGATTCGAACGTCCGACCCTCAGATTCGTAGTTCAAAAACATTGCTTCGCCACGCTATCCGACTGTACGCCACAGCGCAACGATAGACGCAAAAGTCCTTAATTTCGAGCCTTTTATCGCACATCCTCCTACAAGGTCAGGGTCGAACCGTCGAACTCCCCGATTTTCCAAAACCGTTTGAAAAACCGTTTTTGTTTCGGAGCGCTCCGATGGCCGATGTCCGCCTCCTGCTGACCGACAAAGAAATCGCTCGCCTGCCGACCCCGAGGAAGGGCTGGTATCTGGCGCGCGACACCGAACTGAAGGGATTCTTCGTCGTCGAAGCGGAAACGAACCTTTACCGTCCAAGGCGACCCGAGCGACTGCCAAGGAATATCTTGCTCAGATAAGCCGGGGTCAGCATCCCAAGGCCGGGTCGAAACCGAGTCGCGTCGCGGCCAGCGGGGATAGCCCGACCGCGCATCAATCCGGCGGCATCACGCTCAGGCAAGCGTGGGAGCGATATCGCGACGCCCACATGATTAGGAAAGGCCGTAGCGAGCGCACAATCGAGAGCTATCGGGATCACGTGGAACGAATCTTCATCAAATGGCTCGATACGCCATTGGAAGATTTGGGCCGCCACCCTGCAAAGGTGGTCGAGAGACATGACGAAATCACCAAGGAGAACGGGCCATATATTGCGAATGGAAGCATGCGCACTCTCCGGGCCATCTATTCCCACGCCCGCAAAGCGAACAAGACCTTGCCGCCCGATAATCCCGTCGGGGCTATCGACTGGAATGGAGAGAAGCGACGCGACACCGGAATGGGGCCCGGTGATCTGAGGGCCTGGTTTTTCCGAATTGTCGGTTTTGGACAATCCGATCCGCCGTGAATTCCATCTCTTCACGCTGCTTTCGGGATGTCGGCCCACCGCGTTGCAGGAAACCACTCCGGGCAATATCGATTTCAAGAGACGGATCCTGCACATTCCGAAGCCCAAGGGCGGCGCGAAGCGGGCCTTCGACATTCCTCAATCTCGGGAAATGATCCGCTGCCCGATCCGAGTCATGCGCTTCGGACATCAGATGCGTCCGTCGCACGCCCGCCAATGGATATTCCCGGCCGACAGCGTGTCGGGGCACGTCGTCGAGCAGAAAGAAGATCGGGCCACGCTGTCGAAATGGGGTAACGATCTACGGCAGAGCTTTCGCACCATCGCCGCCGCAGCCGGCGTGTCGGAGTTCGATGCAAAGCTGCTGATGAACCACGCAATTCCCGGCGTGAACGCAGGCTACATCACTCGCCCTAAGCTGCTGGAGGATCACCTACGACGCCAACAACAAGCGATCAGCAGTACGGTATTTGCGGCATTGAACGCGAATAGCCCAAGTACCCGTCGGTGGCCAAAATCCACCAACTCGCAACTTCTCAACCCACGTGCCCATGTTATCGCTGACGTCATTCGCGGGCAACAAGGGCTGAAGTCAGCGATCGCGAAATAGCAAGAGCGCGCTCCGTGGGAGAGAGGTGCTTAGTGTCGGCTCCTAGACGCGCGAAACGCGTGTAGCGATCCGCTCTTCTGCATAGATGACGGCACAAGCTCCCCTGTGGCGGAGAGAGTATCAGTCAATCTCCATTGAAAGAGAACGCATTTTCGTTCTTCCCCGACCCAAACCCACCGATTGAGCTACGGCCGGAGAATAGGGTTTCGCCCCCGACAACGACCTGTTCCGTCAATAATCCGTCATCGCCGAAAGTCCATCAAGCGAGTCGATCAATGGCCGGCCTGCAATACGCACCCTCCAATGCGTTGATGCCTGGGACAAAGTCCTCGGCAAATGAGGTCTCGAACATCAATATAGCTATACAAAACAACTTCATTGGTATAATTGATCGAGCAGCTAGCACTTTTACGTGCAGTATTGATGCACAAAATATCAGTACTGGCATCTCGACGATGATCACCGCAGCACAGCTCCGCGCGGCCAGGGCGCTTCTTGACATCGACCAGCGCCAGCTTGCCGAACTGTCTGGCCTTTCGGTCCCCACGATCCAGCGTATGGAAGCGAGCGAAGGCGTCGTGCGCGGCAACGTCGATTCCTTGATGAAATTGATCGAGGCGCTGATCCAGAGCGGCATCGAACTGATCGGCGACGGAGCAGCCAGTCAGACCGGAGGGCGCGGAGTCCGGCTCAAGGAGCCCGCACTCTCCGACTCGCGCCACGTGAAGGGTATGGCGAAAAGGGCATAGGATCCAATTCAGATGAGTGTCGTTGCATTCCTCATGCTCTGCGCAGCGGCGATGTTGGGGGTTGCGCTGTTGGCGGTAGCCATCTCGCACAAGTACGCGGCGACTCGCATCATCTACGGCGCCATGCTGGCGCTGTGCAGCGCGGCGACGGTTTTTTCGCTTCTCGCGCTTGCCGGCCATGCCGGCGCTCCGACTGACCTCGTTCTGCCGCTCGGCCTGCCCTGGATCGGCGCACACTTCGCGATCGATGCGCTCTCGGCCTTTTTTCTCGTTGTCGTGAATATCGGCGGCGCCGTGGCAAGTCTCTACGCGCTCGGCTACGGCGCGCACGCGGAGGAGCCGCATCGCGTGCTGCCGTTCTTTCCGGCCTTCCTCGCCGGAATGAATCTGGTCCTGCTGGCGGCTGATGCCTTCAGCTATCTGTTGTCCTGGGAGTTCATGTCACTGGCCTCCTGGGCGCTCGTAATCGCGCATCATCGCGATCCCGAGAACATGCGCGCCGGCTACGTGTATCTGATCATGGCGAGCCTCGGCACGCTCGCGCTCCTGCTCGCCCTCGGCCTGCTCGCCGGGCCGGGCGGCAATTACGACTTCGAGACGATCAGACATGGCGTGCGAACGCCGCTGACGGCTGCGATGGTCCTCGTGCTGGTCCTGATCGGTGCAGGATCCAAGGCCGGGCTGGTGCCGCTGCATGCCTGGCTGCCGCTTGCGCATCCGGCGGCGCCAAGTCACGTTTCGGCTCTGATGAGCGGCGTGATGACGAAGGTCGCGATCTACGCCTTCATCCGCATCGTGTTCGACCTTGCCGGCGACCTGCCCTGGTGGTCGGGCGCGCTGCTGCTCGCGATCGGCAGCCTGAGCGCAGTCCTCGGCGTGTTGCAGGCCCTGATGCAAGACGACGCCAAGCGGCTGCTCGCCTATTCGACCATAGAAAATATCGGCATCGTCTTCATCGGGCTCGGCCTCGCGCTGTCGTTCCGAGCCGACGGCATGAATGCGGCGGCCGCGCTGGCCATAACGGCAGCCTTGTTGCACGTGCTCAACCATTCCCTCTTCAAGAGCCTGCTGTTCTTCGGCGCCGGCGCGGTGCTGACCGCAACCGGCGAGCGCGACATGGATCGTCTCGGCGGATTGATCCACCGCATGCCGGTGACGAGCTTCCTGTTCCTGGTCGGCTGCATGGCGATCTCGGCGCTGCCGCCACTGAACGGTTTCGTATCGGAATGGCTAACCTTCCAGGCCGTGCTTCAGAGTCCCGACCTGGCGCGATGGTTGCTGAAGGTCATGGTCCCGGCGGCAGGCGGCCTGCTCGCGCTCGCAGCAGCGCTGGCGGGCGCGACCTTCGTCAAGGCCTTCGGTATCACCTTCCTCGGCCGTCCACGCAGCACGGAAGCGGGACAAGCAACGGAGGTGGACCGCTTCTCGCTCTCGGCCATGGCGACACTTGCCTTGCTCTGCCTGATCACCGGCATCGTTCCGGGCTTCGTCATCGATGCCATCGCCCCGATCACGCACCAGCTTGCCGGCACGGCGCTGACGCCGCAGGGGAGCCGGCCCTGGCTCACGATCGTGCCGGAGGCCGAAACCGGCAGCTCCTATAACGGCTTGCTCGTCTTTCTCTTCATCACCACGTCCGCGCTGCTGGCGGTGTGGGCCATCCACCGCTTCGCCTCGCACGCGATCCGCCGCGGCCCGGCATGGGATTGCGGCTTTCCCGATCCCAGTCCGCTGACGCAATATTCCGGCTCGAGCTTTGCCCAGCCTATCCGCCGTGTGTTCCTAGCGCGGACTCCTGTCACGAGTGAAGAGGTCACCATGCCCGCGCCCGGCGACACACGCGCCGCCCGCTTCACGCTGACGATCGCCGATCCGGTGTGGGACTGGCTCTACGAGCCGGTTGCCGGCGCCGTCGAACGCGCCGCGCTCCAGCTCAACAAACTGCAATTCCTCACCATCCGCCGCTACCTCAGCCTTGTCTTCCTCTCCCTCGTGCTGCTCTTGCTGGTGCTGGCGATATGGAGCTGATCTCCGCCCTTCTCGTTCAGGTCTCGCAGATGATGCTGGTGCTGCTGGCGGCGCCGCTGCTGACCGGCTTCATCCGCAAGGTGAAGGCGCGCCTCCAGCGCCGCCGCGGCCCGCCGATCGTGCAGCCCTATCGCGATATCCTACGGCTCCTGAAGAAGGAGGTCGTGGTCGCGGACAATGCCTCGTGGATATTCCGCGTCGCGCCCTATCTGATCTTCGCGGCGACCTGGGTCGCCGCCGCGCTGGTGCCGACCTTCGCCAAGGGTTTGCTGTTCAGCTGGTCCGCGGACCTCATCGCCATCATCGCGCTGCTCGCCAGCGCGCGGTTTTTCCTCGCGCTCGCCGGCATGGATATCGGCACCGCCTTCGGCGGCATCGGGGCGAGCCGGGAAATGATGATCGCCTCGCTCGCCGAGCCGGCCATGCTGCTAGTCGTCTTCACCATGGCGCTGGTTGCGCACTCGACGCAGCTCTCGGCCGTGGCCGATCTGTTCGCCTCGGGCGTCGGCCTGCGTGTCTCGCTGGGCCTTGCGATGGTCGGGCTGATCATCGTCGCCATCGCCGAAAACGGCCGCGTTCCGGTCGACAACCCGGCGACCCATCTCGAACTCACCATGGTGCATGAAGCCATGGTGCTGGAATATTCAGGTCGCCACCTCGCCATGATCGAACTCGCGGCCGCGGTCAAGCTGCTGCTCTACATCTCGCTGATCGGCTGCATCTTCGTGCCGTGGACGCTGGCTGCGCCCAGCGCGAGCACCGCAAGCCATCTGACCGGATTCACCGGCTATCTCGCCAAGCTCACTGTGTTCGGCTTTCTGCTCGGCGTGTTCGAGACCGCCATTGCGAAGATGAGGGTGTTCCGCCTACCGGATTTCGTCGGCGCTGCCTTGATGCTCGGCCTGCTCGGCACGCTGCTGTTGTTCGTATCGAGGAGCCTCTAGCAATGGCGCACGGACTGACATTCGACGTCGCGCACCTGTTGGCGGGCAGCCTGTTGCTGGTCAGCTTCCTGATGATCACACAGCACCGGCTCTATGCCCTGCTCAACGCCTTTGCGCTCCAGGCCGTGCTGCTCGCGATGTCGGTCGCCTGGCAGGCCCACGTCCAGAGCGCGCCGCATCTCTATGTCACCGCCATGATCGCGCTGGTCTTCAAGGCCGTGGTCGTGCCGGTCGGACTGCATCGCATCATCCAGCGGCTCGGCATCCATCGCGAGATCGAAACCGTGATCGGTTCCGGAACGACCATGCTGACCGGCATGGGACTGGTCGCGCTCTCGATGACGGTCATGCTGAAGGTCACCCCCGCCGCCGATCCGCTCGCACGCGAGGACCTCGCCTTCGCGCTGTCGGTCGTACTGCTCGGTCTGTTGATGATGGTGAGCCGGCGCAACGCCGTGAGCCAGGTGGTCGGCTTCATGTCGCTTGAAAACGGGCTGGTGCTCGCAGGCACCGGCGCGCGCGGCATGCCGCTGGTGGTCGAGATCAGCGTCGCCTTCTCGATCCTGATCGCCTTCTTCGTGATCGGCGTCTTCCTGTTCCGGATCCGCGAGCGCTTCGATACCGTCGATGTCCAGGCGCTGGATCGCTTTCGCGGAGAGCGCCGATGATGTTGTCCACCAACGAGGGCGTCGTCCTCGTCACCGTCATTCCGGTCGTCTCGGCCGCTGTGCTGGCCCTGCTTCCCGGCTATCGGCTGTCCGCGCGCCTCAACGTGCTGGCGTCGGGGTTGACCTTCGCGGCCTCGCTCTCGATGTTCTTCGCCGATCACATCCAGCCCGGCTCTTACCTGTTCGTCGATGAACTCAACATCGCGTTCATCGTGCTCAATACCTTCGTCGGCTTCACCACCAGCGTGTTTTCGGCAAGCTATATCGGCCACGAGCTGGCGACCGGGCGGCTGACGCCTGCATACTTGCGTTTCTACCACGCCATGTTCCAGGTCATGATGGGCGGGATGAATCTCGCGCTGACCGCCAACAATATCGGCTTGATGTGGGTCGGCATCGAACTGGCGACGCTGACGACCGTGCTGATGGTCGGCATCTACCGCACCCATGAAGCGCTCGAAGCCGCCTGGAAATATTTCATTCTCGGCAGCGTCGGCATCGGGCTCGCGCTGTTCGGCACCATCCTGGTCTACATGGCTGCGCTCCCCGTGGTGGGCGAAGGCATCAACGGCATGGTCTGGACGGTGCTGGTCGCGCATGCCTCGCAGTTCGATCCGGCGCTGATCAACGTCGCCTTCATATTCCTGCTGCTCGGCTACGGCACCAAGGTGGGGTTGGCGCCGCTGCACGCCTGGCTGCCGGATGCGCATGCGGAAGGGCCGACGCCGATCTCCGCGGTGTTGTCCGGCCTCCTGCTCAACGTCGCACTCTACGCAGTGCTTCGTTTCAAGATCGTGCTGGCAGCCAATCCGAGCGCGGTGGCTCCTGGACCCCTGATGGTGACACTCGGTCTGGTATCGCTGGTGTTCGCCGCCTTCATGCTCTACCGGCGGCGCGACATCAAACGCCTGTTCGCCTATTCCTCGATCGAGCACATGGGGATCATCACCTTTGCCTTCGGGATGGGCGGCCCGGTCGCCAATTTTGCCGGGCTGCTGCACATGGTGATGCACAGCCTTACCAAGTCGGGAATCTTCTTTGCCGTTGGCCATGTCGCGCAGATCAAGGACACGCAGAAGATCGCCGATATCCGCGGCCTGACCGCGACCCATCCGGCGCTCGGCTGGAGCCTCGTGATCGGTGTCGTGGCCATCGCCGGATTGCCGCCGTTCGGCGTCTTCATGAGCGAATTCCTGGTCGTGACCTCAACCTTCGCGCGCGAGCCACTGCTTGCCATCCCGCTCGTGTTCGGCATCCTGCTCGCGCTCGGCGCGCTGTTCTATCATCTCAACGGTATCGCCTTTGGCGTGCCGACCGGGAGCACTGCACCATCGGATGCCTCCTACATGCCGATGATCGTGCATTTCGGTCTCGTGCTGATCGCCGGAATCTTCCTCCCGCCCACGCTGGTCACGTGGTTCCGGCACGTCGCCGATATTCTGGGGTGATCGCAATGGGCCTCGACGAACTCCTGCGCCAAGGCGAGCTTGCATCGAGCCCCTGTCCCTGGCCGCGCGCCGTCGTCGGCGTCGCGACCTGGAACAAGGCGATCGCGGGACTTGGCAGCGCCGACTGGGAACTGCTCGGCCTTTGGGGCGAGGCGGATCGCGTTCACATGGCGCTGCTCGATGCGCCGAAGACTGTGGTCGGCATCGTCACGCTCGATTGCCCGACCCGCCGCTATCCGTCGGTCGGTCTGCACCACCCACCGGCACTTCGGCTGGAGCGGACCATCCGCGATCTCCGCGGCCTGGAGCCGCAAGGCCTGCCGGACCCGCGCGCCTGGCTCGATCACGGCAATTGGGGCCTGCGGCATCCGCTCGCTGCGAAGCCCGAGCCGACGCCGATCGACAAGACCTATGCGTTCCTTCCCGTCGAAGGCGACGGCCTGCATCAGATTCCGGTCGGCCCGGTCCATGCCGGCATCATCGAGCCCGGCCACTTCCGCTTCACAGCCAACGGCGAGACCGTTGTGCGGTTAGAGCCTCGGCTCGGCTATGTGCACAAGGGTATCGAAGGCCTGATTGCGGGCGCGAACCTTGCGAAGGCGGGCAAGCTCGCAGCGCGCGCCTCCGGTGACAGCACGGTCGCCTACGGACTGGCCTTCGCGCGCGCGGTGGAGGCCGCGTTGGGGGTGGAAGTTCCGCTGCGTGCGCACCATCTGCGCGCGCTGATGGCGGAGCTGGAACGTCTCGCCAATCATCTCGGCGATTTCGGCGCAATCTGCAACGATGCTTCCTTCGCCCTGATGCTGGCCCATTGCGGCGTGTTGCGCGAGAAGGTGCTGCGCGGCGCGGGCAATGTTTTCGGGCACCGCCTGATGCGCGACTTGATCCTGCCCGGCGGCGTTGCGACCGATATCAACCAGGATGGCATCCAGGCGATCCGATCGCTGGTGAGCGATATCCAGGCACGCTTCCCAGCCCTGGTGGAACTCTACGACAACACGGCCTCGCTCCAGGATCGCACCGTCACCACGGGCACGGTGAAGGCCGATCTCGCCCGTCAATACGCGCCCGGCGGCTTCATCGGCCGCGCATCGGGCCGCACCTTCGACGCGCGCAAGCATCTTGCCTACGCGCCCTATGACAAGCTCGCCTTCGAGATTCCTGTGCTTGAGGCCGGCGACGTCAACGCGCGGGTGTGGATTCGCGTTCGCGAGATCGAGCAGAGTCTAGGGCTCGTCACCCAATTGCTGGAGCGGATGCCGCAGGGCGAGTTGCGGATCGATCTGCCCACGGCCGGCGAGGTTCGCGAGGGCATGGCGCTGGTGGAGGGTTTTCGCGGCGACATCCTGGTCTGGCTCAGGCTCAATGCCGACAACAGCATTGCGCACTGCCATCTGCGTGACCCTTCCTGGTTCCAATGGCCGCTGCTGGAGGCCGCGATCCAAGACAACATCGTTGCCGATTTCCCGCTCTGCAACAAATCGTTCAACTGCTCCTACTCGGGCCACGACCTCTAGGGACGTCCATCCAGATGAGAAAGCTGCTGTTCCAGAGTCTCGTGCAGATGCCGTTGACGGAGCCGGCGCCGTCGGCCGACGACCGGGCACTTGCAGAAGTGGGCGCTGCGCTGGAGCGGGCGGCCCGCCGGCGCCTTGGCCGGTCGCTGTCGATCCGCGAGGTCGACGCCGGCTCCTGCAACGGCTGCGAGCTGGAAATTCATGCGCTCAACAACGCCTATTACGATCTCGAACGCTTCGGCCTCCGCTTCGTCGCCTCACCGCGCCACGCGGACGTGCTGCTGGTGACTGGGCCGGTGACGAAGAACATGCGCATGGCGCTGGAGCGGACCTACAACGCAACACCAAATCCGAAGTGGGTCGTGGCCGTGGGCGACTGCGCCCGCGACGGCGGGTGCTTCGCCAGCAGCTATGCCGTGGTGGGGGGCGTGGGAGAGGTCGTGCCGGTCGATCTGCATGTCCCGGGGTGCCCGCCCGCTCCGCTCGAAATTCTCCGCGGGCTATTGGCTCTTCTCGAACGCGTGGCTTCGGCCACGCCATAGCCATCTCGACGGCTTCGATGATTTATAGGACCTCAGAGGCACTGGCGGAGAGAGTGGGATTCGAACCCCCGTTAATTCTCCGATCTGGATGCAATCCTTTGCCAGGAGCGGCACCGTCCACGAGCATGCATGTCGCACACCAAAACCGTTTGAAAAACCGTTTCAGTTTTCAAATCTCAAACGGTGATTTTAGCTAAGTCATTGATCTAAATGGCGCGCCCGGAACGATTCGAACGTCCGACCCTCAGATTCGTAGTCTGATGCTCTATCCAGCTGAGCTACGGGCGCGTTTTTCGCGTTTGGCAGGCTCCGGGCCAGGGGCCGGATCCCGGAAGGCCGGGGCGGCAAATGCCGGCAGGCCTCGCGAAGGGCCTTTGACTAACGGCTCGGAGACCGCTTGGCAAGGCTGGAGCGGGACATTTTGCGACCATTTTTCCGCAGACGCGCTGGCGCGGTTCGGTAGAGCCGGAGCGGACGGGCTTCGTTCCGGCACGCCCGAAGTTCCGGGCTCGACGCCTGCGGCATCGCCCCGGAATGGCAGGTGAGGCCGGTCCGGTTCAGGCGCTGGCGCGCTCGGTCCAGAAGGTCTGCAGCTCGACAGGGCGGTCGGGAATCGTGATTCGGAAGGTGGCCCCCAGGGTCCCTTCGACCAGCTGGATGTCGCCATCGTGGGCCCGGACCAGCTCGGCCGCGATCGCAAGGCCCAGCCCCGAGCCGCCCGGGCGACCGGCACCGCGAAAGGCCTCGAACAGGTGCTCTCGCACCTTCGCCGGGACGCCGGGACCCGTGTCCGAGACCTCCAGGATCGCCACCCCGCCCTCGCGGCGGCCGGTGATGCGGATCTGGCGCACGCCGGCATCCGCCGCGAGGCTGTCCAAGGCCTGGGCGGCATTGCGCACCAGGTTGAGCAGCACGCGGAACAGCTGGTCCGGATCAGCATCGATCTTCAGCCCGCGCTCGATCGCCGCGATCCACGTGATCGAGGCATCCGGCGACAGGCCAGCGGTCTCCCGCACCTCCGCCACCACCTGCTCGACCGCCACCATGCGGCGGTCCGGCGCCGGCTCCTGCACCTTGCCGTAGGACAGCGTCGACTGGCAGAACGCGATGGCGCGCTCCAGCGAGCGCATCAGCTTCGGCGCGAAGCGCTGCACCCGCGGATCGGGAACGCTGGC
The DNA here is from genome assembly GCF_032377735.1 of Bradyrhizobium sp. SZCCHNRI3043. Classification (NCBI taxonomy): domain Bacteria; kingdom Pseudomonadati; phylum Pseudomonadota; class Alphaproteobacteria; order Hyphomicrobiales; family Nitrobacteraceae; genus Bradyrhizobium; species Bradyrhizobium sp. SZCCHNRI3043. The sequence goes on along the minus strand of NZ_JAUHID010000029.1, from coordinate 38,565 downwards.
GAGCTGGTCCGACAGCAGTTGCGACGAGGCCAGCAGGTTGCGGAGGTCATGGTTGATCTTGGACACGGCGAGGCCGAGGGCGGCGAGCCGGCTCTTCTGATGCAGCATCGAGACGAGGTCGCGCTGCATGTCGGCGAGCTCGCGCTCGGCGACGCCGATCTCGTCGGAACGCTGGCTCGGCACGATGATTCGCGCCACGCTCTCCGGATTTTCGTGGAAGCCTACGAGGCTCGCGGTGAGGCGCCGCATTGGCCGCACGAACAGGAAATGCAGAGCAAGATAGACCAGCGCCGCGGTCAGCACCGCCAGCAGCAGCGACACGCCGAGCAGATTGCGCGAGAAGCGATACATCGCCTTGCGCAACGGCTTCTCGTCGGTCACGACCTCGATGAACTGGGCGCGGCCCGGCGACGGCCCGATCACGCGCATGGTGTGATCGCCGGTCTCTGTCATCATCGTCAGCGAGTTCACGATCGACGACCACACCGTCATGTCGCGCATGTCGAAGTCGTGGTCGATCGAGGCGGGCAGGTCGGCGCTGGCGAGCAGGCGGCGCTGCTGGCCCATCTTGATGGCGACGCCGCGCGCGTTGATGGAGGTGAGGATCTGCCGCGCCAGCGAATCCGGCACCATGCCCGACGGCGCGGCATCGAGCACCAGCGCAGCGGTATTGGCGGCCGCCAGGCGATCGTTGAGCCGGTTGGTCCAGAAATTGGCGATCGCCGGCACGTAGATCAGCACCTCCGCGATCATCACCAGCGGAATGGTCAACAGCAGCAGCTTTCCAGACAAGCCGAGCCGGCGCGACCTTTTCGGTCGCAGGCGCTCCAGGATTGGCTGGTTGTCGCTCTCGGTCACGTATCGCCCTTGTAAGAGACACCCCCACCCTTACGGGACCGCAAGATGGGACTGCACCGGAGTCCGGTCAAATTACGGATCGCTCATGTTCCGGTTTCCAAATCGTTCATAATGGAACCCAAAACTGCACGACCTCTGACGTCTTCAACCCCGCCGTGCGGAGGCTATTCTTGCCCTCGTCCTGCGCCCAGGGTCTTGCGTTCTCGTCTTGGTTCGTCTCATTCGCCACGCCGACGCACGGCCGGTGACGAAGGTCTTTACGAGATCTCGGCGCCGTCGATCGCCTGCACCGCCTAGGACGCCTTGCCGCGATTGACGAAGGCGGGACGCTCCCTTATAAGCCGCGCCAACCGTCCGCGATGACCCGGCCCGCCCGGGAGCGGCTCGATTTCAGGGCCGGCAGCGGTCCATTTCGGGCCCGGAAGCATCACCGGACATCAATCGACATTTCAAGCAGGCAAGTTGTCAACTGGCAAATTGCCCGGCAGCGGAGAACGACCCGTGAAGCGGACTTATCAACCCAGCAAACTGGTGCGCAAGCGCCGTCACGGCTTCCGCGCCCGTCTCGCCACCACCGGCGGCCGCAAGGTCCTTGCCGCGCGTCGCGCCCGGGGTCGCAAGCGTCTCAGCGCCTGAAGCCAGGGCGTCTGTCCCGGAGATTTCCATCATGGATCGGCTACGGCAGCGGGCGGACTTCCTCGCCGTTGCCGATGGCGTGCGGGCGAACAGCCCTGCCTTCGTGGTCCAACGCCGGGAACGGCCGGACCAGGGCCCGGTCCGGATCGGCTTTACCGTCACCAAGAAGAATGGCACCGCCACGGAGCGTAATCGCATCCGTAGGCGGCTGCGCGAGCTTGTGAAACGGCTCGATCCCCTGTCGATGCGGCCGCACAGTGACTACGTGCTGGTCGGCCGGCGGGATGCCCTGTCACGCGACTTCTCGACCATGCTCGCCGACCTCCAGGCGACGCTCCGCCGCCTCGACCGGCCGCAGGCCAAGCCGCAGCCGCGCAAGCCGTCGGATGCGGACAAGCCAAACGCTCCCGCACCGGACGCGCATTCCCGCAAACCGGATTGAACGACGAGACGATAAGAAAACGATGACCGACAATCGCAACACCATCCTCGCCGTCATTCTGTCCGGCCTCGTGCTGATCCTGTGGCAGGTCTTCTACAACGGACCGCAGATGGAGAAGCAGCGCGCGCAGGCCCAACTGCAGGCGGAGCTCGCCAAGAAGCAGGCGCCGGCAACGCAGCCCGACAGCACCGCTCCGTCTGCCACCCCGCAGCCGGGCGCTTCCGCAACCGGCAGCCCGAGCGCACCGGGCGGGGCCGTGATCAGCACAGGCGTGATGCAGCGCGACACCGCCATCGCCGCCACCCCGCGCGTCAAGATCGACACGCCGCGGCTGACCGGCAGCATCTCGCTGAAGGGCGCGCGCATCGACGATCTGGCTTTCGTGAAGTACCGCGAGACGGTCGATCCGAAATCGCCGGCGATCGTGCTGTTCTCGCCGTCCAACACCGCCGAGCCCTATTACGCCGAGTTCGGCTGGGTCAACGCCGCCGGCGCCAAGGTGCAGGTGCCGGACCAGAGCACGATGTGGCAGCAGGACGGCTCCAACGCGCTGACGCCCTCGACCCCGGTGAAGCTGACCTTCACCAACGGCGACGGCCTGACCTTCCAGCGCACCATTTCCGTGGACGACCACTATCTCTTCACCATCAAGGACGACGTCACCAACGCCGGCAATGCGCCGGTGACGCTGTATCCCTACGGCCTGATCTCGCGTCATGGCACGCCGCAAGTCTCGGGCTATTACATCCTGCATGAAGGCCTGATCGGCTATCTCGGCGAAAAGGGCCTGCAGGAATTCACCTACAAGAAGATGGACGACGAGAAGGCGGCGAAGTTCGACGTCACCAATGGCTGGCTCGGCATCACCGACAAATATTGGGCGGCCGCGCTGCTGCCGATGACGGATGCCCGCCTGCAGGCGAACTATTCGTCGAAGCTGGTCGACAACCAGCATCGCTACCAGACGGACTATGTCGAGACCCCGCAGACGGTACCGGCCGGCGGCTCGGCCAGCGTCTCCACGCGGCTGTTCGCCGGCGCCAAGGAGGCCGGCGTCGTCGGCATCAACTTCCCGATCGGCGGCCTCGGCGGCTACAACCAGATGCTCGGGCTGAACCATTTCGATCTCTTGATCGACTGGGGCTGGTTCTACTTCCTGACCAAGCCGATGTTCCTGGCGCTCGACTTCTTCTTCCGCTTCTTCGGCAATTTCGGCGTCTCGATCCTGCTGGTGACGGTGCTGGTGAAGGCCCTGTTCTTCCCGCTGGCCAACAAGTCCTATGCCTCGATGGCCAAGATGAAGGCGATCCAGCCGCAGCTCCAGGCGCTGAAAGAGCGCTATCCGGACGACCGGATGAAGCAGCAGCAGGAGATGATGGAGATCTACAAGAAGGAGAAGATCAACCCAGTCGCCGGCTGTCTCCCGGTCGTGCTGCAGATCCCGGTGTTCTTCTCGCTCTACAAGGTGCTGTTCGTCACCATCGAGATGCGGCACGCGCCGTTCATCAGCTGGATCAAGGACCTTTCCGCACCGGATCCGACCAATCTGTTCACGCTGTTCGGCCTGATCCCGTTCGACCCGACCCAGCTGCCGCTGTTCGGCCACTATCTCGCGCTCGGCATCTGGCCGATCATCATGGGCATCACGATGTGGTTCCAGATGAAGCTGAACCCGACGCCGCCGGATCCAACGCAGGCGATGATCTTCAACTGGATGCCGCTGATCTTCACCTTCATGCTCGCGGGCTTCCCGGCCGGCCTCGTGATCTATTGGGCCTGGAACAACACGCTGTCGGTGTTGCAGCAGGGCTTCATCATGCGCCGCAACGGCGTGAAGGTGGAGCTGTTCGACAACATCCGCGGCACGTTTAAAAAAAAAGCGGCGTGACGAGTAAGGCGGCGTGAGAAAGTCGGCGGCGCCCCTGGCGGCCGTCATTGCGAGGAGCGCAGCGACGAAGCAATCCAGAGTCCTTGCTCAGCCCTGGATTGCTTCGCTTCGCTCGCAATGACGAGGCGAGAGCGTTTCATGACCACCAGCGCCGATGCGGATGAGCGGCTGATCGAGAAGGGCCGCAAGCTGTTCGCGCAGTCCTGGCGCTTCACCCACGCCTCGCCGTCGATCGCGAGCCTGCCGCCGATGTCGGGGCAGATCGAGATCGCCTTCGCCGGCCGCTCCAATGTCGGCAAGTCCAGCCTGATCAACGCACTGACCGGCCAGAACGCGCTGGCGCGCACCTCGCATACGCCGGGCCGCACCCAGGAGCTGATCTTCTTCGAGGGGCCCGAGCATGCGCCGCTGCGGCTGGTCGACATGCCCGGCTACGGCTATGCCGCCGCGGCGAAGACCAAGGTCGCGTCCTGGACCGAGCTGATCCACAAATTCCTGCTCGGCCGCGCCTCGCTCGCTCGCGTCTATGTGCTGATCGATGCCCGTCATGGGCTGAAGGACGTCGATCAGGAGATCCTCAAGACGCTGGACCGGTCCGCCGTCAGCTATCAGCTCGTCCTGACCAAGGCCGACCAGATCAAGCCGGCTGAGCTCGCAAGCCGGATCGCCGAGACCGAGGCCGCACTCGCCAAGCATCCGGCGGCGTTTCCTCAGGTGCTGGCGACGTCGTCACGATCCGGCACCGGCATGCCGGAGCTGCGTGCCGCCATGGTGCGGCTGCTGGAAGAGCGGAGCACATGATGACGCCGTGGCGAATCCTGGTCGCAATGGCCGGGCTGATGGGCGCCACGGGCGTCGCGCTGGCGGCCAAGGCCGCGCACGAGCCCGATGCATCGCGGCTCGCGACCGCCTCCACCATGCTGCTGTTCCACGCCTGCGCCCTGCTCGGCACCATCGCGCTGGCAGAGCGCGGCGTGGTTCATCGGCGCATCGGCCTGATCACGGCGATCGGCTTCGTGCTCGGCCCGGCCCTGTTCGCCGGCGACCTCCTGATACGGCAGTTCACCGGCGATCGGCTGTTTCCGTTCGCGGCGCCGATCGGCGGTAGCTTGCAGATCGCGAGCTGGCTCGCACTCGCGGTCTGCGCGCTGTGGCCGCGGCGGGCGTGATCCGGCGCTTTGCGCCGCGGGCGGCAATCGGCTAGAACGCGGCGCGACGCCCCCGACAGCCGAGACCTCCCAGACATGACCGACGCGACCACCATCAGCCCGCTCGATCAGGCCCGCATCCTGTCCGAAGCGCTCCCGCACATGCAGGAGTATGACGACGAGACCATCGTCATCAAATATGGCGGCCACGCCATGGGTGACGAGGACACCGCGAAAGCGTTCGCGCGCGACATCGTGCTGCTCGAGCAGACCGCCATCAATCCGGTGGTGGTGCACGGCGGCGGACCGCAGATCGCGACCATGCTCAAGCGCCTCGGCATCGTCTCCGAATTCGCCGCCGGCCTGCGCATCACCGATGCCGCAACCATCGAGATCGTCGAGATGGTGCTGGCCGGCTCCATCAACAAGCAGCTGGTCGGCTACATCAACGAGGCCGGCGGCAAGGCCGTCGGGCTGTGCGGCAAGGACGGCAACATGGTGCGCGCGGTCAAGGCGACCCGCACCATGGTCGATCCCGACAGTCACATCGAGAAGGTGGTCGATCTCGGCTTCGTCGGCGAGCCGGACAAGGTCGATCTGACGCTGCTGAATCAGCTGATCGGCTACGAGCTGATCCCGATCCTCGCGCCGCTGGCGACCTCGAAGGAAGGCCAGACCTTCAACGTGAATGCCGATACGTTCGCCGGGGCTGTGGCCGGTGCGCTGAAGGCCAAGCGCCTCTTGCTGCTCACCGACGTGCCCGGCGTGCTCGACAAGTCGAAGAAGCTGATCCCGGAATTGTCGGTGAAGGACGCGCGCAAGCTGATCGCCGATGGCACCATCTCCGGCGGCATGATCCCGAAGGTCGAGACCTGCATCTACGCACTCGAGCAGGGCGTGCAGGGCGTCGTCATCCTGGACGGCAAGGTGCAGCACGCCGTGCTGCTCGAGCTGTTCACCAACCAGGGCACGGGCACGCTGATCCACAAGTGAGCAGGCGCGACCATCTCTCTCCGTCATGGCCGGGCGAAAGCGCGGAGCGCGTCTTCGCAATGCAGACAGCCCGGCCATCCACGTCGTTCGGCGAAGTCGGAGAGAGAGACGTGGATGCCTGGGCCTCCGCCGCGCCGAAGTGGCTTCGGCCGCGCAGGCGGGTCAAGCCCGGGCATGACGATGTGGGGATATGGGGGCCTGCAATGCCCCTCACGACTCGCCTCTTCCTCGCCGTGTCTACGATCATCCTTACCCTTCTCGTCGCGGCCACCCCCGCTCGCGCCGACCTCAAGCTCTGCAACCGGATGAGCTACGTCGTCGAGGCCGCGATCGGCATCGACGAGAAGGCCGCGACCGCGACGCGCGGCTGGTTCCGGCTCGATCCGGCCACCTGTCGCGTGGTGCTGCAGGGGACGATGACCGCCGATCGCATCCTGCTGCATGCGCGCGCGCTCAGCCTGTACGGCGCCTCGCCGATCGCCGCGAACGGCAATGACCAGCTGTGCGTCGCGACCGACAATTTCGTCATCGCAGCCGCCCGGCAGTGCCGCACCGGGCAGACGCCGGCGCCGTTCACGCAGGTGACGCCGACCAAGGCCGACGACGGCACCCTGATCGCCTACCTCGCCGAGAGCGCCGAATATGACGACGAGCAGGCGCGGCTCGCCGGCATCCAGCGGCTGCTCGGCATCGCCGGCTATGACGCCTCGCCGATCGACGGCGTTGACGGGCCGAAGACCCAGGCCGCGCTCGCCGCGTTCCTGAAGAGCCGCGGGCTGTCATCCGACGTTGTGTCGCAGCCGAATTTCTTCGCGACCATGGTGGAGGCGGTGCAGACGCCGGCGCCGACCGGGCTGACCTGGTGCAACGACACGCCGCACAAGGTGATGGCGGCGGTGGCGACGGACGACGGCCGCACCGTGGTCAGCCGCGGCTGGTACCGGATCGATGCCGGCAAATGCCTGCATCCGGACATCACCGGACAGCCGAAGAAGGTCTACAGCTTCGCCGAAGCGGTCGACGATGAGAACCGCACCATCAAAGTGAAGAACAAGCCGCTGAACTGGGGCGGACTGGTGCAGCTCTGCACCCGCGAGAACAAGTTCGAGACATCCGAGCAGGGCGACTGTCCGAGCCGCGGCTTCACCGCCACCGGCTTCACCGCCGTCGACATCACCCGCGGCGGCAAGACGCTGCGATTTGCACTGCCTTGATAGGCATATCGATGTTGCCCACGTTGCCACCACACCCACAGCTGTCATCCCGGCGAACGCCGAGATCCATAACCACCGGCCGAGGTTTGGGCCATCGGCATCAGCCATCATGCCGCAAGATAGCTTCCGCGGTATGGGTCCCGGCGTTCGCCGGGACGACAGCGGAATATGCCGCCCTAGCCGGGCATGATGACCGAAGGCAGGATGGACCGACGCCCACATGACAGAATCCCCCCGCGCCTTCGATCACGTCGACACCTGGGTGTTCGATCTCGACAACACGCTGTATCCGCATCACGTCAATCTGTGGCAGCAGGTCGATGCGCGGATCGGCGAGTTCGTCTCCAACTGGCTCGAGGTCGATGCGGACGAGGCGCGGCGCATCCAGAAGGACTACTACCGCCGCTACGGCACGACGATGCGCGGCATGATGACCGAGCACGGCGTGCACGCCGACGACTTCCTCGCCTACGTGCACAAGATCGACCACTCGCCGCTGGAGCCGAATCCGGCGATGGGCGCGGCGATCGAGAAGCTGCCCGGACGCAAGCTGATCCTGACCAACGGCTCGGTCGACCATGTCGATGCCGTGCTGGCGCGGCTCGACATTGCCGGCCATTTCCATGGCGTGTTCGACATCATCGCGGCCGAGCTGACGCCGAAGCCGGCGCGCGAGACCTACGACAAATTCCTCAAGCTGCATGCCGTCGATCCGACACGGGCGGCGATGTTCGAGGACCTTTCCCGCAACCTCGTGGTGCCGCACGACCTCGGCATGACCACGGTGCTCGTGGTGCCGGACGGCACCAAGGAGGTGGTGCGCGAGGACTGGGAGCTGGCGGGTCGCGACGACCCGCATGTCGATCATGTCACGGACGATCTGACCGGATTCTTGCAGCGGCTGGTGGGGTGAGACCCGCCACGCATTGAGCTGTCATTCCGGGGCGATGCGAAGCATCGAACCCGGAATCTCGAGATTCCGGGTCTGGTCCTTCGGACCATCCGGAATGACGGAGCACGATAAGCCGCACCTCCCGCGCGGACGGCCCCCGCCACCGATGCGTCCTTGACTCTCCGGGTCCAAATCCCGAAAAAGCCGCCCTGCCCACCATGCTCGTACACGGCCGTCCCCGGCTTTCTGCCCAGGGACCAAGCGAGGATCGACCGATGTCACTGTCCGCCCTGGAATCCACCATCAACAGCGCCTTCGATGCCCGTGATGGCGTCTCGACCACGACCAAGGGCGAGGTCCGCGACGCCGTGGAGAGCGCGCTGGAGTTGCTCGACAAGGGCGAGGCCCGGGTCGCCGAGCGCGGCACTGACGGCAAATGGAGCGTCAACCAGTGGCTGAAGAAGGCTGTGCTGCTGTCGTTCCGCCTCAACGACATGAGCGTGATCCCAGGCGGCCCCGGCCAGGCGTCGTGGTGGGACAAGGTGCCGTCGAAGTTCGAAGGCTGGGGCGAGAACCGTTTTCGCGATGCCGGCTTCCGCGCCGTGCCCGGCGCGATCGTGCGCCGCTCGGCCTACATCGCCAAGAACGTCGTGCTGATGCCGTCCTTCGTCAATCTCGGCGCCTATGTCGACGAAGCCACCATGGTCGACACCTGGTCGACAGTCGGCTCCTGCGCCCAGATCGGCAAGCGTGTGCACATCTCCGGCGGCGTCGGCATCGGCGGCGTGCTGGAGCCGCTGCAGGCCGGTCCTGTGATCATCGAGGATGACTGTTTCATCGGCGCGCGATCGGAGGTTGCCGAGGGCGTGGTCGTGCGCAAGGGTGCGGTGCTGTCGATGGGCGTGTTCCTGGGCGCGTCGACCAAGATCGTCGACCGCGAGACCGGCGAGGTGTTCGTCGGCGAGGTGCCGGAATACGCCGTCGTTGTGCCGGGCGCACTGCCGGGCAAGCCGATGAAGAACGGCCAGATCGGCCCCTCCACCGCCTGCGCCGTCATCGTCAAGCGGGTCGACGAGCGCACCCGCTCCAAGACCTCGATCAACGAGCTCTTGCGCGACTGATCGTCCGCGCTCGGGCGGCCGCACTAGCCGCCGCCCGAGCGCCCATGTTAAGCGAGGGCATGACCGATGCCCTCGCCATCACCCGCGACCTGATCCGCTGTCCCTCAGTGACCCCCGCCGATGCCGGGGCGCTCGGCGTGCTCGAGGCCCTGCTGAAGCAGGCCGGCTTCACGACCCATCGCGTGACCTTCTCGGAAGCAGGTACCGCCGACATCGACAACCTCTATGCCCGCATCGGCACCGAGGGGCCGCACATCACCTTCGCCGGTCATACCGACGTTGTGCCGCCCGGTGATGAAGCGGCGTGGAGTCTTGGCGCGTTCTCGGGCGAGGTGAAGAACGGCTACATCTATGGCCGTGGCGCCGTCGACATGAAGGGCGGCATCGCCTGCAGCGTTGCGGCCGTGCTCGACTATCTACGCGATCACGGCGGACAGCCAAAAGGCTCGATCTCGTTCCTGATCACTGGCGACGAAGAGGACGTCTCGGTCAACGGCACCATCAAGCTGTTGCAGTGGGCGGCCGAGCGCGGCGAGCGGTTCGACCATTGCGTGCTCGGCGAGCCGTCCAATCAAGAGGTCATGGGCGACTGCGTCAAGATCGGCCGCCGCGGCTCGCAGTCCGGCACCCTGATCGTCGAGGGCAAGCAGGGCCACGTCGCCTATCCGCACCGTGCCTCCAACCCGGTGCCGGACATCTCGCGCCTGATCGTCGCACTGTCGGACGAGCCGCTCGATCATGGCAGCGCGCAGTTCCAGCCGTCGAATCTCGAATTCACCACCGTCGATGTCGGCAACACCGCAACCAACGTCATCCCGGGCCTGGCGCGGGCGAAATTCAACATCCGCTACAATGACTGCCATACGCAGGAGACGCTGCGCGCGCTGGTGGAAGAGCGGCTCGCCAAGGCCTGTGGCAACCGCATCCGCGCCCACATCGACTGGCTGCCGTCGAACTCCAACGTGTTCCTGACCAAGCCCGGACCGTTCACCGACCTCGCCGTCGCCGCGATCGAGAGCGTGACGGGGCGCAAGCCGGAGCTCTCCACCACCGGCGGCACCTCGGACGCGCGTTTCATTTCGAGCTACTGCCCGGTGATCGAGTTCGGCCTGGTCGGCCAGACCATGCACCAGATCGACGAGCGCGCCTCGGTCGCCGACATCGCGACCCTGACGAAGATCTATCGCGGCATTCTCGAAAGATATTTCGCCTGAGCGGCGCGCCTGATCCTGATCAGGCGGCCTTCACCTCCGCCAGGAACTGATCGACCTCGCGACGCAGGTCGGTGGCCTGGCCGGCAAGGCTCGCCGCGGAGTCGAGCAGCGAGCGCGCCGATCCGCGGGTGTCCGCGGCGGCCGCGCTGACCAGCGCGATCGACGACGAGACGTCGTTGGTGCCGCTCGCGGTCTGCTGCACACTGCGGGCGATCTCGCGGGTCGTGGCGCTCTGCTCGGCCACCGCGCTCGCCACCGCACCGGTGACGCCGCTGATGGTGTTGACGACGGCGGCGATCTTCTCGATCGCGGCCACCGTGCTGCCGGTCTCGTTCTGGATCGCGGCGATCTGGCTTTCGATCTCTTCCGTGGCCTTGCTGGTCTGCGAAGCAAGGCTCTTCACCTCTGACGCGACCACGGCAAACCCCTTGCCCGCCTCGCCCGCACGCGCCGATTCGATCGTGGCATTGAGCGCGAGCAGATTGGTCTGCGAGGCGATGGCGCGGATCAGCTGCACGACGTCGCCGATGCGCGTGGCGCTGCCGGCGAGCGTGCGCACCTTGTCGGTGGTGTCGAGCGCCTGGCTGGTCGCGTTGGAGGATTCCGACGCGGCTTCCGCGATCTGCCGGGTGATCTCCTTCATCGACGCGTCCAGCTCCTCGGAGGCAGCCGCCACCGTATTGACGCCAGAGGTCGCCTGCGCCGCCGCTTCGGCCACGGCGGTGGCACGGGACGCGGTGGTGCTGGCCGAGCCGTCGAGCGTCTCGGCCGATTGCTTCAGGCCGCTCGCGGCATCGCTCAGCCGGCCACACAGCGTGTCGATGACCTCGCCGAAGCGGCGCGTGAGCGCCTCGATCTTCTGCCGACGGGCGTCGCGCCGGGCCTCGGCATCGGCGCCCTGCAGCGACAGCCGGTCGGCCTCCGCCGATTTCTCCTGCAGAACACCGATGGCGTTGGCGAGCGTGCCGATCTCGTCGGTCCGATCGCCATATCCGATCTCGACGCTGCGCTCGCCACCGGCGATCCGACGGATCATCTCGGTCAGATTCGACAGCGGCTTGATCACGCGGGCATTGAACCAGACCGTCCCCAGTGCGGCGGCCGCGACGTTGACCAGCAACAGGACCAGCGCCAGGGCAAAACGGGTCTGCGACTCGGCAATCGCGACCTCGCTCTGGCTCAGCGCCTCGGCGAGGGCTGCATCCCGCAGCGGCAGGATCGTATCGAGGATCGGGAATACGGACCGCAGGAACTGGTCGGGATCGAGCTCGAGCACCTTGCCCCGGTTCGGCGCCACCTGCGACGAATAGAACTCGCCGCCGCGGGCCCAATAGCCATTCTCGACCTCGGTCAGGGCCGCGAAGATCGGCTTCTGGTTGATCTCTGCGGCAGCGAGCTTGGCCGTCGTCCAGATGCGCTCGATGCGTCCCTTGAACGTCGCGAGCGCCTCGGCCGGTTCACCCGCCATCGGCTGCTTGGTCGCGATCATGCGAACGAACGTCGTCGTGGCGCGACCGGCCCAGTCGCGCAAATCCCAGCCGATCACGGCAAGACGCGCGGCCTGGCCGACCGCTGGATTGGCCGCATTGATCCGGCGCACGATCACGTCGACATGGCTGCCGGTCGTTTCCTGGATCGTGAACATCTGCGGCACGTAATCACGGACGATTGCTTCGGATCGCGCCGCCTTGGCCTGCGCGACGGCATCGAGAGCGGCCCCGCGCGTCGCACGCAATTTCTGCTGGATCGAGTCCAGCGCGGCGGTGTCTTCACTCAGCAGCGCCAGGCTGCGCGCCTTGGCGAAGGCGTCGTCAGAGCCTTGAAGTATCTTCTGCAGCGCGGCCAGCTCGTCCGAGTTCGCCGGATTCGGCGACGCCAGGCGTGGATTGACCATGGCGCGCTCGAGGTTCAGCTTTTCCGGCAGCCGCAGCATGGCGGCCAGCAGCTGCGTATCACGGCCTGCCGTCCTCGCGGCCTGCAGCGAGGTCAGCTGCTGCCAGGCGAACAACATGGTTGCGAGCAGGCCGATGACGGCCCCGAGCAGCAAAGAGAGCAGGAAGACTTGACGAATGCGCACGATCGACCTCGCTGGACAGCAGCCTGAGGTCCGGATAGCAGCGAGGGCTTCAATTTGGAGTTAATGAATCCTGTCCCTTACTCCCGAAACGACTACTCATTAGGATAATCATTGGCAGCTAATAGCGATTCGCGGGTTCCACTGCAGAACAATCTCAATAGTCGACTTTCACGAGATAGAGGCCTTCCGGCGGCGCGACGACGCCACAGGCGGCGCGATTGCGCGCGGCGAGCGCGGCAGCGAGATCATCGGCGCTCCAGCGGCCCTGCCCGACCCACACCAGCGAGCCAACCATCGAGCGCACCTGGCTGTGCAGATAGGAGCGTGCGGAGGTGAGGATGGTGATGGCATCGCCGTCCCTGACGACGTCGAGCTGATCGAGCGTCTTCTCCGGCGATTTTGCCTGACATTCCGTGTCGCGGAAAGTCGTGAAATCATGCTTGCCGATCAGCCGCTGGGCCGCCGCGTGCATCGCGTCCGAGTCGAGCCGCTGCGGCACGCGCCAGACGCGGCCGACCTCGAGCGCGAGATTGGAGCGGCGGTTGACGATGCGATAGCGATAGTGCCGCCTGCGGGCGGAGAAGCGTGCTTCGAAGGTGTCGGGAACGATCTCGGCGTCGAGCACCGCGATCGGGTTGGGCCGCAGATGCGCGTTGAGCGCGTCGCGCAATTTGTCGGGCCGGAATTCTTTCTCAACGTCGCAATGCGCGACCTGACCGGTGGCGTGGACGCCGGCATCGGTGCGCCCCGAGCCATGCACCCGGGTCGGCACGCCACAGGTCGCCTGCACCGCCGCTTCGAGCGCGCCCTGCACCGACGGCAAGGTCGCCTGCAGTTGCCAGCCGCAGTACGGCGCGCCGTCATATTCGATGGTGAGCTTGTAGCGGGGCATCTGACCCGATCGAGTTTTGCCGTCATTGCCGGGCTCGACCCGGCAATCCATCCCTGGACGAAGCTTGTTCTTGAGATGGATGCGCGGGTCAAGCCCGCGCATGACGAGATGAGGTGGTCAGCCGAAACGCAGGCCCGGCGCGATACGGGTGCCGCGCAGGAAATCCGCGGCCTTCATGGGACCCTTGCCGGCGCGCTGTAGCTCGGTGACGCGGATGGCGCCGTCGGCGCAGGCGATGGTGAGCTGCTCGTCAAGAACGGCGCCCGGCTCGCCCCCGCCGTCGGCAAGCGCGCAGCGCAGGATCTTCAAGCGGACCGCTTCGCCATCAAGCGTGAACTCACTCCAGGCGCCAGGAAATGGCGACAGGCCGTGGATGTGCCGCAGCACCGCGTGGGCCGGCTTCGTCCAGTCGATCCGCGCCTCGGCCTTCTCGATCTTGGCGGCGTAGGTGACGCCTTCCTCTGCCTGCTTCGTCAGCGTCAGCCCGCCGCGCTCTAGCGCCGCCATCGCACGCACCATGAGATCGGCGCCGATCCGCGACAGGCGGTCGTGCAGATCGGACGCCGTCATCGCGTCGGTGATCGCAAGGCGCTCGGCCATCGCGACATCGCCGGTGTCGAGCCCGACATCCATCTTCATCACCATGACGCCGGACTCGGCATCACCCGCCATGATCGCGCGGTTGATAGGCGCGGCACCGCGCCAGCGCGGCAGCAGGGAAGCGTGGAGATTGTAGCAGCCGAGCTTGGGCGTATCGAGAATGGCTTGGGGAAGGATCATGCCGTAGGCGACGACCACGGCCGCATCGGCCTGATGAGCCTGAAACTCGGCCAAGGCCTCCTCGGTCTTCAGCGTCTTCGGCGTGAACACGGCAATGCCGAGCCGGCGCGCCTCGGTCTCGACCGGCGTCGGCTGCAGCGCGAGGCCGCGGCGGCCGCCGGGTTTCGGCGCGCGCGTATAGACCGCCGCGATCTCGTGGCCGTGGCCGGCGAGTTCGAGCAGGGTCGGCACGGCGAAATCCGGCGTGCCCATGAAGATCAGGCGAAGCGGCATCTGGTGGAAGATCCTGCATTGCCGAATCCTCCGCGTCATGGCCGGGCTTGTCCCGGCCATCCACGTCGAGCTGCCTGTAACGCGCGGCGAGACGTGGATGCCCGGGTCAAGCCCGGGCATGACGGAGGAGAGAGTTGATCGTTACTCGCTGGCGCGCTTGGCGGCCTTGGTGAACTTCTTCATCACGCGGTCGCGCTTCAGCTTCGACAGATAGTCGATGAACAGCACGCCGTTGAGATGATCGATCTCATGCTGGATGCAGGTGGCGTAGAGCCCCTCGGCATCCTCCTCGCGGACCACCCCGTCGAGATCGATGAACCGCACGCGCACGCGCGCCGGCCGCTCGACCTCCTCGTAATATTCGGGGATCGACAGGCAGCCTTCCTCGTAGACCGACAGCTCGTCCGACTTGGCGACGATCTCCGGATTGATGAAGACGCGCGGCTCGCGCTTGCCTTCCCCGTTCACGTCGGGCTTGGCCAGATCCATGGTGATGACGCGCAGCGGCTGCGCGACCTGGATCGCTGCGAGCCCGATGCCCGGCGCGTCATACATGGTCTGGAACATGTCGTCGACCAGCTGCCGGATCTCCAGCGTGACCTTCTCGACCGGCTTGGACACCAGCCGCAACTGCCGGTCCGGCAGGATGATGATTTCTCTTAGGGACATGGCGCGCGATTTAAGCCGCGGAACCGGCGCGGTCAATGTGATGGCTCGCGGTTAAGACTTCACTAACCATGAATTTCAACGTTTCGTTAACCATGATTCTTAACGTGCCCTTAACCATAATTGTTCTCTCTTCGTTCGCGAGCTTGCGCGAATCGGATAGACGGGGGTGATGACCGTCAGCCAATCCCTCAATCCTGTCGTCGTCATCATCGGCGACCTGCCCATCAGGGCGAGCGATGCGCTGATCGGATTCGGCGTACTGGTGCTGCTACTGCTCGTGATCATCGTGGCCGCCGTGGCCCGCTCCGGACGGCGCGGCGCGGAGCTCGCCGCCCAGCAGGCGATGCGGGCTGACGAGCTCGAACAACGGTTCGGCGAGATGATCCGCGTCCAGAGCGAGGCCTCCGGCCGGGTCGACGCGATGGCCCAGCTGCTCGCCGGCCGTCAGGTGGACCTGGCCCGCAGCGTGAACGAACGGCTCGATGCGGTCACCCACCGCGTCGGACAGTCGATGGAGCAGAGCACGCGCCACACAATGGATAGTCTGCGCGTGCTGCACGAGCGCCTCGGCATCATCGACAACGCCCATCGTGATCTCAGCGAGCTGACGACGCAAGTGACGACCTTGCGCGACGTCCTCGCCAACAAACAGTCGCGCGGCGCCTTCGGCCAGGCGCGCATGGAGGCGATCGTCCAGGACGGGCTTCCGAAGGGCAGCTACGCGTTTCAGCACACGCTCGCCAGCGGCAAGCGGCCCGACTGCGTCGTGTTCCTGCCCGATTCGCGACCGCTGTGCATCGACGCCAAGTTTCCGCTGGAAGCCGTGACCGCACTGCACGACGCCGTGACCGAGGAGGAGAAGCGCGCCGCGGCGCAGCGGCTGCGCACCGACGTGCTCCGCCACGTCAATGACATTGCCGAGAAGTACCTCGTGGTCGGCGAGACGCAGGACACGGCGCTGATGTTCGTGCCGTCGGAATCGGTCTATGCCGAGATCCATGACGGCTTCGATGACGTGATCCAGCGAGCCTATCGCGCGCGCGTCGTGCTGGTGTCGCCATCGCTGCTGATGCTCGCGATCCAGGTCATGCAGCAGATCATGAAGGATGCGCGCATCCGCGACGCCGCCGACCAGATCCGCAACGAGGTGATCCATCTCGGCGACGATCTCGGCCGCCTGCGCGAGCGCGTGCTCAAACTGCAGAAGCATTTCGGCGATGTCGGCGAGGACATCCGCCAGATCCTCATTTCCGCCGACAAGATCGAGAAGCGCGCCGCCCGCATCGAGGAGCTCGATTTCAGCAAGCAGGATTCGCCGGTGGACTCACCACGCATCGCGCCGGTTACCGGCACGACGCCGGATCTGTTTCCGCTGGCGGGACGCGTGCAGGTGGGGGAGTGATGGTGGCGTCGCGAAGGCCGTTCAAATCTGCTACCACCCGCCCATGACCGCACCTGACGCCGCTTCCGAGATCCCTGCTGCCGCTCCAAAGCCCGGCGCTGCCAAACCCGCCCCCACCTGGCGCGAGAGCATGGCCGTCTACTTGCAGCCGCGCGTGCTCGTGGTGCTGTTCCTCGGCTTCTCGTCGGGACTGCCGCTGGCGTTGTCCGGCTCGACGCTTCAGATCTGGATGCGTGAGCTCGGCGTCGATCTCGGCACGATCGGGCTGTTCGCCCTCGTCGGAACGCCTTACACGCTGAAATTCCTTTGGGCGCCGCTGGTGGACGCGCTGCACGTGCCGCTGCTCACGCGCGCGTTTGGACGGCGGCGCGGCTGGCTGGTGTTCGCACAGCTGCTCTTGATCGGCGCCATCCTGCTGCTGGCGCTCACCGATCCGGCACATGCGCCGTTCATGGTGGCGCTGGCCGCGCTGCTGGTCGCCGCGATGTCGGCGACCCAGGACATCGTGGTCGATGCCTTCCGCGTCGAGAGCCTGCCGGAGAGCGAGCAGGCCGCGGGCATGGCGGCGTATGTCGCCGCCTATCGCATCGGCATGCTGGTCTCGACCGCCGGCGCACTGGTGGTGGTCAGTGCATTCGAGAACTCGGGGCTGACGCGTCCGTCGTCCTGGATGTGGGGCTATGTTGCGATGGCCGTACTGGTGCTGATCGGCACGATCACGGCCCTCGCGGCGACCGAGCCGGCCCAGTCGCAGCAGGCGGAGGCCGCGATGGGTGCGGACACCGCGCTCACCCGCGTGATGCATGCGGCTGCCGGAGCCTTCGTCGAGTTCCTCGGCCGACGTGATGCGCTCACGGCGCTAGCCTTCGTCGTGCTGTTCAAGTTCACCGACGCCTTCTCCGGCACGATGACCGCGCCGTTCGTGATCGATCTCGGCTTCAGCAAGGTCGACTACGCCGCGATTGTGAAAGGCGTGGGCCTCGCCGCGACGCTCGCCGGCGGCTTTGCCGGCGGCTTCGTCGCGCGACGCTATTCGCTCGCGACGAGTCTCTGGATCGGCGGCATGGTGCAGGCGCTGGCGAACCTCTCGTTCTCCTGGCTTGCGATCGTCGGAGTCAATCAATGGGCACTGGCGCTGGCGATCTCGGCGGAAAACTTCACCAGCGCGGTCGGCACCGTGATCTTCGTCGCCTATCTCTCCGCGCTGTGTCAGAACCCGCTGCACACCGCCACCCAATATGCACTGCTGACCGCGCTCGCCGCGGTCGGGCGCACCTATTTGTCGTCAGGCGCCGGCTACGTGGCGAAGGCGACCGGCTGGCCGCTGTTCTTCGTGATCTGCGTGCTGGTCGCGATCCCGAGCCTCGTGCTGCTCGCCTGGCTGCAGCGGCGCGGACATTTCGACCAGTTGGGGCCAGTGAAGGTGTAGCTGCGCCTCACATTCGACCGTCGTCACCCACCACCGGGTGTCGTCTTCGACGAGCCCGATGACAGGCTCCGACGGGTGACCCAGTATTCCAGAGACGTCAGCCATCGACCGAGCAGCCGCGGGGTACTGGATCGCCCGGTCGAGCCGGGCGCTGACAGCGGAAAGTCAGGACGCCGCGCTCGCGTGGACGGCCCAATCAGGTCTCACCGCTTCACTAAGCTCCACTTGGTCACGACCGCCTCGCTCATCTGTCCCGCATCCTGGGCGCAGGCGATCTCGTCGACCTTGACCGCGATCTGCTTGCCGAGCAGACCCTTGAGCTGCGACGCCTGCGCCGTGTTCGCGGTGACGAGCTGGAACGTCTCCGGGCCGGTCTCCAGGTTGCACAGCCCGCTCGGCGGCGGCAGGCGGCGCGGCTCGCTCGTGATCTGATAGGCGGCGGACGGCTGGCCCGGCTTGGCGCCTTTGAGCTTGAGCGCGTTCAGCTCTCCCGACAGCACGTCACCGGCATTGAGCGGCTTGCCCGCCTTCTGCGCCGCCTCGCTTTGCTGCGCCAGCACTGACGGCGCCGAGAGCGCCGCCAGAATCGCGCCCAAAGCCAGCCGTTTGCCGAATCCGCGTTTCGTCATCATTCCACTTCCGTCTGTGCTTAGAACAAGGTCCGCTGCCGCATCGCGGCCGAGAGCGTGCCTTCGTCGAGATAGTCGAGCTCGCCGCCGACCGGCACGCCATGTGCCAGCCGCGTGACCTTGACGTTCGCCTCCTGCAGGAGGTCGGTGATGTAGTGCGCGGTGGTCTGGCCGTCGACCGTCGCATTCAAAGCGAGGATGATCTCGGACACCTCGGGCGCATGCGCGCGCTGCACCAGCGCATCGATGGTGAGATCCTGCGGGCCGACGCCATCGAGCGGCGACAGCGTGCCGCCGAGCACGTGATAGCGGCCGTTGGAGGCCTTGGCGCGCTCCAGCGCCCAGAGGTCGGCGACGTCGGCGACGACGACGATCATCGCCGGATCGCGACGCGGATCGGTGCACACGGTGCACGGGCTTTGCGTATCGATGTTGCCGCAGGTCTTGCAGACCTGGATGCGATCGATCGCGACCTGCAGCGCCGAGGCAAGCGGCACCATCAGCGCCTCGCGCTTCTTGATCAGATGCAGCGCGGCGCGCCGCGCCGAGCGCGGTCCGAGGCCGGGCAGGCGCGCAAGCAGTTGGATAAGGCGTTCGATCTCGGGACCGGCGACGGCCATCAGTTCACGAATGTCATCAGGTCAACTAACCGAAACCGAAGCCCGGCGGCAGGCCGAGCTTGCCGGTGATGGCCTGCATCTTCTCCTGCATCGCGGCTTCCGCCTTGCGCCGCGCATCGCCATGCGCCGTGACCAGCAGGTCCTCCAGGATCTCGGCCTCCTCCGGCTTGAGCAGCGACGGATCGATCTTGACGCTCTTCACGTCCATCTTGGCGGTCATGCGCACGGCAACCAGACCGCCGCCCGAGATGCCCTCGACCTCGACGTTGCCGAGTTCCTCCTGCATCTCCTGCATCTTCGTCTGCAGCTGCGCCGCCTGTTTCATCATGCCGAGAAAGTCAGCCATCGGAGCACCTCATCATCAGCCATCTTGTTGAGCATGATCTCCGCGCAAACGCCTTTGGCGTTTGTCGCGAGGAAAACCGGTTTCCACTTTTCCGGATCATGCTCTAGAAATCATCATCGTCGGACTCGTCAGGCGGCTCGACAGCACTGGCGTCCGATTCGGGCGGCTCGGGGGCGAGCCGGCGCACTTCGACCACCTTGGTGCCCGGGAACCGCGCCAGGATCTCCTGCACGCGCGGATCGGCCTCCGCCGCCGCCTCGCGCTCGCTCTTGGCGCGCAGATTCTGCTCGCGCAAGGTCGCCTGGCCCGGCTCGTTGGAAACGATCACCGTCCAGCGCCGGCCGGTCCAGTCCTCCAGCTTGCGCCCGAGGTTCGAGACAAGCGAGCGCTGCGCCGTCCGTTCCAGCGCGATCTCCAGCCGTCCCTCCTCGAAGCGGACCAGCCGCACGTCCATCTCGAGCGCGCTCTTGGTGATCAGGTCACGGTTCTTGCCGGCCAGCGCGACGAGTTCCTGAAAGCTCCCTATGCGCAGTGCGGGCTGGTCCTGTGATGCCGGCGACGGCTGCGATGACATCGCCTGCGGGCGCATCGAACCGCCGACCGCGGCGAGCGTCGGGCCTTGCGCGCGCGGCGCCTGCATCGGCGCCGACGTCATCACAGGCGGCGCCCCCGCGCTCATGCCGGATGCCGGCGCAGGGCGCGCCCCGCCGCCGTTCGTGACGATCGGCGAGCCACCACCGCTCTGCTCGATCATGCGAATGGCTTCGTCGGGTGTCGGCAGATCGGCCGCGTAGGCGATGCGCACCAGCACCATTTCCGCCGCTGCAGCCGGGCGCGTCGCGCCTTGTGTCTCGGCGATGCCCTTCAGCAGCATCTGCCACATCCGCGACAGCACCCGCATCGACAGCTTGGTGGCGAAGTCGCGCGCGCGCAGCCGCTCGGTCTCGCTGAAGGCGACGTTGTCGGCCGTGGCCGGCACGACCTTCACCCGGGTGACGAAGTTCACGAACTCGGCCAGATCCGACAGCACGACCACGGGGTCGGCGCCGACGTCATATTGCTCGCGGAATTCCTTGAAGGCGGCGGCAATGTCGCCGCTGGCGAGATGGTGGAACAGGTCGATCACGCGGGTGCGATCGGCGAGGCCGAGCATCTGCCGGACATCGTCGGCGCGGACCTCGCCGGCGCTGTGCGCGATCGCCTGATCGAGCAGCGACAACGAATCGCGCACCGAGCCTTCGGCGGCGCGCGCGATGATGCCGAGCGCCTCGGGCTCGATCGTCACGCCTTCCTTGGTCGCGATGCCCTGGAGATGCTTCATCAGCACCTCGGCCTCGACCCGGCGCAGATCGAAGCGCTGACAGCGCGACAGCACCGTCACCGGCACCTTGCGGATCTCGGTGGTGGCGAACACGAACTTGGCGTGCTCCGGCGGCTCCTCCAGCGTCTTCAGGAAGGCGTTGAACGCCGCCGTCGACAGCATGTGGACTTCGTCGATGATGTAGACCTTGTAGCGCGCGCTGGCCGGCGCATAGCGGACGCTGTCATTGATCTGGCGGACGTCGTCGACGCCGGTATGGGACGCCGCGTCCATCTCGAGGATGTCCATGTGCCGGCTTTCCATGATCGCCTGGCAATGGGTGCCGAGCACCGGCATGTGGATGGTCGGCCCCTTCACCGAGCCGTCCGGCAGCTCGTAATTCAATGCGCGGGCGAGAATGCGGGCGGTGGTCGTCTTGCCGACGCCGCGGACGCCGGTCAGAATCCAGGCCTGCGGAATCCGGCCGGTCTCGAACGCGTTCGAGACCGTGCGCACCACGGCCTCCTGGCCGATCAGATCTGCGAAGCTGGCGGGGCGGTATTTGCGCGCCAGCACCCGGTAGGGCTTGGCGGGAGCGTCGGCGCTGTCAGGCGGAACAGGTGGGGCGCCAGCGTCGGTCATCGAGCGATCCGCAAGTGAGTATTCCAGGCCGGCATCGATCGCGGGTCGTCGACGCAATCAGCCGGAGCGCGGTCGAGCGCCCGCCCTGCGCGGGGTCCCCGCCATCTTTGCGCGATTCGCTCGAGAAAACAGGTAGGAGACTGACGAGCGACCCGATCCGGACCTCGTTAGGGCTGCTTCCTTCCGGACCTGACCCGGTTGGCGAGTGGCTCGTCCACCGCCAATCTCCCGCTGCCTATTTGGGGCCAAACGGTCCGGAAAGCAAGCGCGAGCTTCGCCGGGGCGGCCCACCGCCCCGCGGGCTTGTGCCGCAGCTCGGAAAGGCTTTAGGTGCCGTCGAATTCCCCGCCAGACCGTCCGCCAGGAACCGCCGCATGCCCGAATCAGCCTGGTCGCTGCATCCGCAACTTGCGAAGGATACGATCGACATTGGCGACCTGCCGCTGTCCCGCGTGCTGGTGATCAAGGACGCGAACTATCCTTGGCTGCTGGTGGTGCCGCGCCGCGAGGGCGCGGTCGAGATCATCGATCTCGACGAGGTCGCGCAGGCGCAGCTGATGACCGAGATCACGCGGGTGTCGCGCGCGCTCAAGGAGATCACCAAATGCGACAAGCTCAACGTCGCCGCGCTCGGCAACATGGTGCCGCAGTTGCACGTCCACATCATCGCGCGACGCACAAGTGACGTGGCCTGGCCGCGACCGGTGTGGGGCGCCGCGCCGCCTGTGCCGCACGATGCGCAGGAGGTGCAGCAGTTCATCAGCGCTGTCAGGCGCAAGATCTGGTTAGGGTAAGAGATGTCGCCATTCGACTTGTTTCCGCTCGGCAAGCCGGCCTTCGTCAGCCATCCAATCGATCGCGCCGCCCATCTGCGCTTCCATGATGACAAGCTGATCGCCTTCGAGAGCAATCCCTCGACGCGCGCCTATGTCGTGCACCGCGATTCGCTGGTGCTGAAGCGCGACGGCGACCAGCTGCGCGCGCTGCTGTCGATCGACGAGGCGCTGAAGTTCGGTGCCAATCCGGGAACGATCTTCCTCGGGCTGCAGGACGGCGCGGCCGTGTTCGGCATGGGCATCTCGCCGGCCGCCGTCGAAAAGCTCGCCGGGCGCGACGATGTGTCGGTCGCCGAGCTGCGCGGGATGGCGATGCAGGGTGCGACCCCGGTCGACCAGCTGGCGACGATCGCGATGGCGAAATCCCTGGTGTCCTGGCATCAGCGTCACGGCTTCTGCGCCAATTGCGGCGCCAAGACCGCGATGCGCGAGGGCGGCTGGAAGCGCGAATGCCCGAGCTGTAAGACCGAGCATTTCCCGCGCACCGATCCGGTCGTGATCTCGCTGGTCGCTTCCGGCGACAAGTGCCTGCTCGGGCGGCAGAAGCAGTTTCCGGCCGGCATGTATTCCTGCCTCGCCGGCTTCGTCGAGGCGGCCGAGACGATCGAGGACGCCGTCCGGCGCGAGGTGTTCGAAGAATCCGGCATTCGCTGCACCGACGTGACTTATTACATGACCCAGCCCTGGCCCTACCCGTCGTCGCTGATGATCGGCTGCAGCGCCCGGGCGCTCAACGAAGACATCGTCATCGACCGTAACGAGCTCGAGGACGTGCGCTGGTTCAGCCGCGACGAGGCCCGGCAGATGCTGGTGCGGCAGCATCCAGATGGCTTGGCGGGACCGCATCCGTTCGCCATTGCTCATCATCTGGTCGGCCGCTGGCTGAAGGAGAACGACGAGCGGTAGCAGGAAACCAGCCTACCCCTCCGCGGAAGCGGCCAGACCCGGCCGCAACGGGCTGAACGGCCGATCCTTGCCTTGGAACGATTTTCTCTATATGAGGGTTTTATAGCCTTCATATGGAACAAGTTTCTCCATGACCGATGTCGCCGCCCAAAGCTCCGAGGCCAATCGCCGGCTCGATGCCATCGACCGCAAGATTCTGATGGTCCTGCAGGAGGACGCTTCGCTGTCCGTCGCCGAGATCGGCGACCGGGTCGGACTGTCGTCGACACCGTGCTGGAAGCGCATCCAGCGGCTGGAGGCCGATGGCGTGATCCTGCGCCGGGTGGCCCTGGTCGATCAGAACAAGATCGGGCTCGGCATCTCCGTGTTCGTGTCGGTGGAGAGCGCCGACCATTCCGAGGCCTGGCTGCGCAAATTCGCCGAGGCGGTCAGCTCGATGCCGGAGGTGATGGAGTTCTACCGGATGGCCGGCGACGTCGACTACATGCTGCGCGTCGTCGTTGCGGACATGCAGAGCTACGATGTCTTCTACAAGAAGCTGATCAGCGCGGTGCCCCTCAAGAACGTCACCTCGCGCTTCGCCATGGAGAAGATCAAGTCGGTGACGGCGCTGCCGGTGCCGCCGGTCTGAGCCGAGCATTCCGGGCAGCTTCGACGTTGCAGCGCTAGCGTCCCGGACCTCGGTCGTCATCCCTAACAAACGTTTACCTGAAGTTATTCCCATCCCTCTATTCTTGGATGCGATGACGTCCGGTGCAACCATACCTCAGCCTTCGCGCGCCTGGCTCAATGCCACGGCGCTCCTGATCGCGAGCTTTGTCGCGGTTGCTGCGCTGTCACTCCAGGTGCGCATGGGAAGCGAAATCGTGGCCGTCGCTTTCCCACCTTGGTGGAGCGCGCAACAGGCGATGCTCGCTGCGGCCTCGGCTGACGCCGCTCTCGTGCGCACGACGACCGTTTCATCGCTGCTGGTCGTCCGTCCCGGCGAACACGACGGCTTGGCGCGGCTGCGCGAGGCTGGAGCCTGGCTCGTCATCGATCCGCAGGCGGTGTCCGCCTGCTTTGCAAAATGATCTCTTTGGGGGAATAGGAAATGACCGTCGAGACCAGCGATCTGGCAACCCTCCGGCACACGACCAGCAAGCTTCTGCTGGCGGTGCTCTGGGTTCACGTTCCGCTCTCCCTCATCATCGGGCTGTCGCGCGGCGACTGGTTGATGCCGACCATGCTCATGGTCGTCATGGCAGTGGTGGCAACCCTTTCCTGGCGCAGCGCTGGCGACACTTTGTCGACCCAGCTCACCGTCGCAGTCGCCGTCATGGGCGGCGTATCCGTGCTCGTCTACCAGATGTCCGGACATGCCTGGCAGATCGACATGCACATGTATTTCTTCGCGGCGCTGGCCTGTCTGGTCGCATATTGCGACTACCGGCCGATCCTGGCCGGCACCGTCGCCGTCGCGCTTCACCATCTGGTCCTGAACTTCGTCTTTCCTGCAGCGATCTACCCGGGCGGCGCTGATTTTGGCCGCGTTGTGCTGCATGCGGTCATCCTGCTGATCGAGGCCGGCGTTCTCATCGCCCTCGCGCTCAAGCTGACGCAGTTGTTCGAAACCAGCGCGCGCAAGACCGCGGAAGCCGAATCGGCGATCGCTGCCGAGGCGCGCGCCAACGCCGAGCGGTTCGAGGCCGAGCAACGCGTCAAGCAGCAGACCGATCTTGCCCGGCGCGAGCTGGCAGAGGGCTTCGAGTGCAAGATCGGCGGCATCGTCGAGGCGGTGGCCGTCGCCGCCAACGAGATGCAGAGCCTGTCCTCGTCGATGAGCCGGAGCAGCGCCGAGTCCTCGCGCCAGACGTCGGCCGCGGCCGGCGCCTCGCAGCAGGCGTCGACCAATGTCGAGACGGTCGCTGCCGCAACGGAAGAGCTGACGGCCTCGATCAACAACATCTCACAGCAGGTGACGCGCTCGGCGGAGATCGCCGCGAAGGCGGCGGACGAAGCTCGCCGTACCAACACGGTGGTCGAGAGCCTGGCTGCCGGCACCCAGAAGATCGGCGAGGTGGTGACGCTGATCCAGACGATCGCCAGCCAGACCAACCTGCTGGCGCTGAATGCCACCATCGAGGCGGCGCGCGCTGGCGAGCACGGCAAGGGCTTCGCCGTCGTGGCAAGCGAGGTCAAGGCGCTCGCCAACCAGACCGCGAAGGCCACCGAGGAAATTTCCAGCCAGGTGCAGAGCATCCAGAGCGCCACGGGGGACGCCGTCAGCGCCATCCAGGCGATCGGGGGAACGATTGCCGAGATCGACGAAATCTCCAAGGAGATCGCCACCGCGGTCGAGCAGCAGGGCCTCGCCACCGGAGAAATTTCCGGCAACGTGCAGCAGGCGGCCGAAGGCACGCGGCTTGTCAGCCAAAGCATGGGAAGCGTGACCCGTGCCTCCGACGAGACCGGCAGCGCCGCCTCGCGCCTGCTGGAGTCGGCGAACGGACTATCCTCGCAATCCACCCGGCTCAAATCCGAGGTCGATCAGTTCCTGAGCTCCCTGAGGGCCGCTTGATCCCATCGAATAGGATGGGATCAGCGCGAGCATCGGCCCTAGCGCGACATCATCAACGCGGCCTCAGATCGTCTGGTTGTAGGCGCCGACTTCGGGATGCGTCCGCAGCACCTCGTTGACCGCCTCGAACATGTCGTGCATGCGCCGCTCGGACACCGGGCTTTCGACCACCACCACGAGCTCGGGCTTGTTGGATGACGCTCGCACCAGACCCCAGCTGCCGTCCTCGACCGTGACGCGGACACCGTTGACGGTGACGAGATCGCGGATCGGCTGGCCCGCCACCTTGCCGCCCTGCTGCTGCAGCGCCTGGAAGTGCCTCACGACGGCGTCGGCGACGCCGTATTTGACCTCGTCGCCACAATGCGGCGACATGGTCGGCGACGACCAGGTCTTCGGCAGCGCGTCCTTCAGGTCGGCCATCGACTTGCCCGGCGCCCGATCGAGCATTTCGCAGATCGCGATCGCCGAGACCAGACCGTCGTCATAGCCGCGGCCGAACGGCTTGTTAAAGAAGAAGTGGCCCGATTTCTCGAAGCCGGCGAGCGCGCCGAGCTCGTTGGTGCGGCGCTTCATGTAGGAATGGCCGGTCTTCCAGTAGGCGGTCTTCGCGCCCTGCGCCTGCAGCACCGGATCGGTCATGAACAGGCCGGTCGATTTCACGTCGACGACGAACTGCGCATTCTTGTGGATCGCCGACATGTCGCGCGCCAGCATCACGCCGACCTTGTCGGCAAAAATCTCCTCGCCGGTGTTGTCGACCACGCCGCAGCGGTCACCGTCGCCATCGAAGCCCAGGCCGACATCGGCCTCGTGCGCGAGCACGGCGTCACGGATGGCGTGCAGCATCTCCATGTCTTCGGGATTGGGATTGTATTTCGGGAAGGTGTGATCGAGCTCGGTGTCGAGCGGGATCACCTCGCAGCCGATCGCCTCCAGCACCTGCGGCGCGAACGCGCCCGCGGTGCCATTGCCACAGGCCGCGACCACCTTGAGCCTGCGCTTGAGCTTGGGACGGCTGGTGAGGTCGGCGATGTAGCGCGCCGGATAATTCTCGTGAAATTGGTAGGAGCCGCCACCGCCGTTCTTGAACTCGGCGTTGAGCACGATCTCCTTCAGCCGGGTCATCTCCTCGGGCCCGAAGGTGAGCGGACGGTTGGCGCCCATCTTCACGCCGGTCCAGCCGTTGTCATTGTGCGAGGCGGTCACCATGGCGACGCAGGGCACGTCGAGATCGAACTGCGCGAAATAGGCCATCGGCGTCACCGCGAGGCCGACGTCATGCACCTTGCAGCCGGCGGCCATCAGGCCCGAAATCAGGGCGTATTTGATCGAGGCGGAATAGCCGCGGAAATCGTGCCCGGTCACGATCTCCTGCTTCACGCCGCGTTCGGCGATCAGCGCGCCCAGCCCCATGCCGAGCGCCTGCACCCCCATCAAATTGATCTCCTTGTTGAACAGCCAGCGCGCGTCATATTCGCGGAAGCCCGTCGGCTTCACCATTGGCTCGGATTCGAAGGCGTAGGTATTGGGAACCAGGACGGGCTTGGGTTTCGGAAACATCAGGAGACGGCCTCGGCAATATCACATCAATGGAAGAAGGCGTTCATGCTTAGCACGACGTCAGACAACAGTGTCAGAAGGCAGAGGAATGCAGGCAACAATCGGGCAGGACCGCTCGAGCAGGCCACCCGACGAACTATTCAATGACTGCGACTCGGGATCGGCCTGCCTGCCGGTATGTGGGGGCCGGTGACGCGCGAAACAACATTCCGCTTCGGTGCAGCCTACTGCTCCAGCACCATCTGGCCGTTGGCGTAAGCGAAACGCTTCAGCTTGGACAGGAAGGACAGGCCGAGCAGGTTCTCCGACAGCGCGGTATCGGGCAGCACCAGCGCGTCGACGTCACGCACGGTGAGCTCGCCGAGCTCGACCATCGCAAGCCTGGCCCGCGCGGCCTTCACGGTGCCGTTGGCCGTGGTCACAGTCGCCGTGTAGTCGCCGCGCGCCGGACGCAGGCCGAAACGGGCGGCCGAGCTCTCGTTCAGCGCGACCATCGAGGCGCCGGTATCGACCATGAAGCTGATGCGCTGGCCGTCGATGCGGCCGTCGGCGCGGAAGTGACCGCGGCGGTCGGTCGGAATGCTCAGGCTGCGCTGGCCCGCGGCAGACGGTTCCGCCGTGGCAACCCGCGCGGACGGTGTCGCGGATGCCGACGCGGGGGTCAGGCGATCGGCCAGTTGCGCCATGAAGGTGCCGAGACCGACGAGAACGGCCGCAAAGATCATTATGTTACGCATGACGCAAACGCCCGACTTTACCCCGCAACCGATTTGACCATCAAAGCCGCTGACGGGCGACTGCGAGCGACCGGCTGCCGCCGCCATTTTGGCGAAAACGATGAGCGAAGCGTTAACGACACGACAGCGGCGGTACAATTTGCATGAGCTACGTCCCCCGCGGCTTGGCACGCCGGGTCGGCTCGGCATGGGCCGGATCATCAGGCCAGGGATGGCGCGGATAACGACCGCGCAGGTCGGTACGGACCGCGGCATAGGAGCCGCGCCAGAAGCCGGGCAGATCGCGCGTCACCTGCACCGGCCGCTGCGCCGGCGACAGCAGCTCCAGCACCAGCGGCACCGCGCCGCGCGCGATCGAGGGGTGGACGTTGAGCCCAAACAGCTCTTGTAGCCGGACGGCAATAGTGGGCCCCTGCTCGGCCTCGTAGTCGATGGCCAGCATGGTGCCGGTCGGCGCCTCGAAATGCGTCGGCGCCTCCCGGTCGAGCCGGGCCCGCAGATCCCAGGGGAGCAGTGCCATGACGGCATCCGAGACGTCGCCGGGCGAGACATCCTTGAGCGAGGTCTTGTCGGCCAGCAGCGGCACCAGCCAGTCCTCGCGCCGCTCGGCGAGGCCCGCATCCGACAGGTCCGGCCAACTGTCGCCTTCCGCCTTGCGCAGGAAGGTGACGCGGTCACGCCACTGCTTGGCGGCCTTCGACCACGGCAGCCGGTCGAGCCCGGCCGCGCAGATCCCTTCCGCGAAGATGCGCGCGGTCTCCTCCGACGGCGTCAGCGCGACCGGCGCATCGGCCATGGTGATCGCATGCAGCTTGCGCCGGCGGCGCGCCCGCAACGCCATCGCGTCTTGATCGAAGCTGACCTCGTCTCTCGCTTCGATATGCGCAGCAAAATGCCGATCGATATCCTCGATCGCCAGCGGCGCCGCCAGCAGGATGCGGCCGCTGGCCGCCGTTCCCGTCAGCTCACCGACCGCGATATAGGGTACGCGCGCCAGCGACGAGGTCGGCTCGACCGCGGCGCCGCGGCCATTGGCGAGCACGAAGCTGGCATTGCCGCGGTTGCGCGCGACCCGGTCCGGAAAGGCAAAGGCGAGCATCAAGCCGGTGCTGAGCTGCCCTTGCACTTGTGGGGAGAAGGCCGCCCTGACCTGCTGCGCCCAGCGCCGTGCCATGTCACGCGCACTCTGCGCCCGTTGCGAGCGGTCGCGACGGAACTGATCGAGCCTGACCTCGAGATCAACGCTGTCGCCGCCGAGCCCGCGCTCGGTCAGAATGGCGGCGATGTCGGCGGCCTGCGCGGCGGCGCCATAATCAGCGGCGTCGACGATCATGCGGGCGAGCCGCGGCGGCAGCGCCAGTGCCCGCAGGCGGCGGCCCTCGTCGGTGAGGCGACCTTCTTCGTCGAGAGCGTCGATCTCGCGCAGCAGATCACGCGCCTCCTTCCAAGCCGGTTGCGGCGGCGGATCGAGGAAGCTCAGCGCGGAGGGGTCACTGACACCCCATTGCGCCAGATCGAGCACCAGCGAGGACAGGTCGGCGCTGAGAATTTCCGGCTGCGTATAGGCCGCCAGAGAGGCCGTCTGCGGCTCGTCCCATAACCGGTAGCAGACACCAGGCTCGGTGCGGCCGGCGCGGCCGCGGCGCTGATCGACGGCGGCGCGCGAAGCCCGCACCGTCTCCAGCCGGGTCAGGCCGATGTCCGGCTCGTAGCGCGGCACCCGGGCGAGCCCGGAATCGACCACGATGCGGACGCCTTCGATGGTCAGCGAAGTCTCGGCAATCGAGGTCGCCAGCACCACCTTGCGCTGCCCTTTTGGGGCGGGCGAGATGGCTCGATCCTGCACGGTGGCCTCGAGCGCACCGAACAGCGGCACGATCTCAACGCTGGCATCGTGGACGCGCTCGGCGAGCATGGTCTGGGTGCGCCGGATTTCGGCGGCGCCCGGCAGGAAGGCGAGCACGGAGCCGGCATCGGCGCGCAGCGCGCTGGCGATGGTCTCGGCCATCTGGCGCTCGACCGGCGCATCCGGCTTGCGGCCGACATAGCGGGTCTCGACCGGATAGGCGCGGCCCTCGCTCTCGACCACCGGTGCATTGCCGAGCAGGCTGGCGACGCGGGCGCCGTCGAGCGTCGCCGACATCACGAGAATGCGGAGATCCTCGCGCAGCCCCTGCTGCGCGTCGCGCGCCAAAGCGAGGCCGAGATCAGCATCGAGCGAGCGCTCGTGGAATTCGTCGAACAGCACGGCGGCGACGCCGGTCAGCTCGGGATCATCCAGGATCTGCCGCGTGAAGATGCCCTCGGTGACGACCTCGATGCGGGTCGCGCGCGAGATCTTCGAGCCGAAGCGCACGCGGTAGCCGACGGTGTCGCCTACGCGCTCGCCGAGCGACTTCGCCATCCGCTCGGCGCTGGCGCGGGCCGCGATCCGGCGGGGCTCCAGCACGATGATCTTCTTAGTTCCGACCCACGGCGCATCACGCAAGGCCAGCGGCACCCGCGTGGTCTTGCCGGCGCCGGGCGGCGCCACCAGAACGGCGGTGTTGCTGCGTTCGAGCGTGCCGGACAGTTCGTCCAGCACGGCATCGATGGGCAGCGGTGTATCGAAGCGAAGGGGCAATCGTTGAACCCGTCATTGCCCGCGACGGCGGACAATCCAGTAGACGCAGATCTCGCGGATGACGAAGATCGAGGCTACTGGATACCCCGCCTGCGCGGGGTATGACAACGTCATGTCACGCTCCTCGCATCACGCGCCCTTCACCGACGGCCTGCCCACGCTCTCGTAGACGAATCCGTGAGCGGCCATCTCGTCGGGGCGGTAGACGTTGCGCAGGTCGACGACGACCGGATGGGCCATCACCTCCTTGAGGCGATCGAGATCCATGGCGCGGTACTGCACCCATTCGGTCACCAGCACGATCGCATCGGCGCCCGTCGCGCAGTCATAGGGATCGTCGAAATAGGCGATCTCCGGCAGTTCCTTCTTGGCCTGCTCGATGCCGACCGGATCATGCGCGCGCACCTTGGCGCCCATGTCGAGCAGCCCGGTCACCAGCGGGATCGACGGCGCCTCGCGCATGTCGTCGGTCTCCGGCTTGAAGGTGAGGCCGAGCACCGCCACCGTCTTGCCGCGCAGATTGCCGCCGACCGCATGCGCGACCTTGCGCGCCATCGCTCGCTTGCGGTTGTCGTTGACGGCCAGCACCGATTCGACGATGCGCAGCTGCGTGTCGTAGTCCTGCGCGATCTTGATCAGCGCGCGCGTATCCTTCGGAAAGCACGAGCCGCCGAAGCCCGGACCGGCATGCAGGAACTTGGAGCCGATGCGGTTGTCGAGACCGATGCCGCGCGCCACCTCCTGCACGTCGGCACCGACCTTCTCGGCGAGATCGGCGACCTCGTTGATGAAGGTGATCTTGGTGGCGAGGAACGCGTTGGCGGCGTACTTGATCAGCTCGGCGGTGCGGCGCTCGGTGTACATCATCGGCGCCTGGTTCAACGACAGCGGGCGATAGATGTCGCCGAGCACCTTGCGGCCGCGCTCGTCCGCGGTGCCGACGACGATGCGATCGGGCCATTTGAAATCGCGGATCGCGGCACCTTCGCGCAGGAATTCCGGATTGGAGGCAACGACGACATCGGCCGTCGGATTGGTCTCGCGGATGATGCGCTCGACCTCGTCGCCGGTGCCGACCGGCACCGTCGACTTCGTCACGACCACGGTGAAGCCGGTGAGGGAGGCTGCGATCTCGCGCGCTGCGGCATAGACGTAGGTGAGGTCGGCGTGACCGTCGCCGCGTCGCGACGGCGTACCAACCGCGATGAACACGGCATCGGCCTCCGCAACCGGCTGCTTGAGGTCCGTGGTGAAATCGAGCCGCTTGGCCTTGACGTTGGCCGCGACCAGCGCATCCAGGCCGGGCTCGAAGATCGGGATTTCTCCGCGATGCAGCGCGGCGATCTTGCTCTCGTCCTTGTCCACGCAGGTCACCTGGTGGCCGAAATCGGCGAAGCAGGCACCGGACACCAGCCCCACATAGCCCGTGCCGATCATCGCAATTCGCATCGAAACCCATCCTTCAAGGTTAATACTTTCGCGTCTTAAACCATTTGCGGTTCAAGGGGAATTTAGAAAACGGCATGACGTTTGGATGACAAGGAGGAGTATTAACGGCTCTGCCCGACAATGCGGCAGCTCCGCGCCAAAGAGGGACAGCATGACCGCAAATGGTACGCCGAAATCGGCCGGAACCGAGGCGCGCATCGACTGGGTCGACTACGCCAAGGGTATCTGCATCATCATGGTCGTGATGATGCACTCGGTGCTCGGCGTCGAGCTGGCCGCCGGCGAGACCGGCTTCATGCACGCCGTCGTCGCATTCGCCAAGCCGTTCCGGATGCCCGACTTCTTCCTGATTTCCGGCCTGTTCCTGCCGCTGGTGATCGACCGGGATTGGCGCACCTATATCGACCGCAAGGTCGTGCATTTCGCCTATTTCTATGTGCTGTGGGTGACGATCCAGTTCGGCTTCAAGGCGCCCGGCTTCGCCGCGGCCTCCGGCTGGCAACATGCCGGCTATCTGTATCTCGAATCCTTCGTCGAGCCGTTCGGCACGCTGTGGTTCATCTATCTGCTGCCGATCTTCTTCGTCGTCATCAAACTGACACGAAAGCTGCCGGTGCCGGTGATCTGGGGCATCGCGGCGGGCCTGGAAATGTCGCATATCGTCACTGGCTGGACCGTGATCGACGAATTCTGCGCCCGCTTCGTCTACATCTATTCCGGCTATCTGTTCGCGACCACCATCTTCGCGCTGTCGGACCGCGCGCGGGCGCAGCCGATACTCGCCATCGTCGGCCTGCTCGCCTGGGCGGTGATCAACCAATCGCTGGTGAACCTCGGTGTCAGCGAATGGCCGGCTGTCTCCCTCATGCTTGGCTATGCCGGCGCGGTCGCCATCATCATCGCCGGCACGCTGCTGCCGCGCGCGCAACTCCTCAATGCGCTGCGCTTCTGTGGCGAGCATTCGATCGTGATCTACCTCGCCTTCTTCCTGCCCATGGCAGCCACACGCACAGTCCTGCTGAAGACCGGGGTGATCGGGGACATCGGAACGATCTCGCTGCTGGTCACGATCGCCGGCGTGCTCGGCGCGCTCCTGATCTGGCGCCTCGCGCTCCGCGTCGGCGCCCGCTTCCTGTTCGAACGCCCCATCGCGTTCTGGATCGCGCCGCCGAAGCCGAAAGCCGTGTTGCAGCCGGCTGAGTAGCCTCACCGTCAGGGCACCAGAAGCAGCGCGCCACGGCTGCGGCCGCTCTCCAGATCGATATGGGCCTCGACGACCCGCGCCAGCGGATACGCGGTGCCGTGGCCGACGAGATCGCCATCGGCGAGCGCGGCGAGAACCGTCGCTGCATCCCTGCGATAGTCGGCGACATCGTTGACATGGGCCATCACGCTCGGGCGTGCCAGCGACAGGCTGCGGCGCGGCCCCAGCTCCTCGACGGCAAGGCTTGGAATTGGACCGCCGGACTGACCGATGCTGGCGACCGTCCCGAACGGCCTGACGCAGGCGAGCGTTTGCGCAAGTGTCTTGCCGCCGACGCCATCATAGGCGACATCGACGCCGCGCCCGTCGGTCAATCGCTTCACGGCATCGACAAAGTCAGCATCCCGGCCGACGATCAGATGGTGCGCGCCAGCGGCACGCGCGAGCTCCGCCTTGGCCTCCGAGCTCACCGTGCCGATGACGGTCGCGCCGCGCAGCCGAGCCAGTCGCGTCAGCACCTGGCCGAGCCCGCCGGCGGCACTGTGCACCAACAGCGTCGTTCCGGCTCCGACGGCATAGGTACGATTGAGCAGCATCACCGCGGTGATGCCTTTCAGCAGGGTCGACGCAGCGCTCGCTTCAGACACGGCGTCGGGCAGCGGCATCGCGCGCCAGGCGGGCAGATTTCGCTCCGAGGCATAGGCGCCGACCGGGGCGCCGGCATAGGCGACGCGGTCGCCGACGGACAACTCTGTCACGTCCGCGCCTTTCGCCGTCACGATCCCCGCCCCTTCGACGCCAGGAATTCCATCGGGCAGCGGATAGAGGCCGCTGCGCTGGTAGATATCGATGAAGTTCACGCCGATCGCGGTGTGGCGCAGCCGGATCTCGTTGGCGCCCGGCGCCGGCAGCTCAACATTCTCCAGCACCAGATTCTCCGCGCCACCGGGTGACTTCAGTCGAACGATAGCAACCATGCCCTTCTCCACACATCTTGCCTTGATCCGGACAGTGTGGTCAGCGTTGGCATTCTGCGGAATTGCCCAATTTGGCTCCTCTATTGTGAATATTCGAACATGCGGATCGACTGGACCGACCTTCACCACTTCGTGACGCTGGCCCGCGAGGGCACGCTGTCGGCCGCAGCACGTGGTCTCGGCGTCGATCATGTCACGGTGGCCCGCCGGGTCGCGGCCCTGGAACGGGTCACCGGGCTGAAGCTGGTCGACCGCCGAGCGCGGGCCTATGAGCTGACCGAGGACGGCCGCCGCCTCGCCGCGGCCGCCGGCCCGATGGAGCAGGCCGCGTTCGCGATCGAGCGCGCCGTGGTCGCATCGCGTCCCGGTCTGGCCGGTGAGGTCTCGGTCAGCGCGCCGCCGACGCTCGCCAACAGGCTGATCGCGCCACGGCTGGTCGAGCTGCACCGACGGCATCCCGCCATCATCATCAAGCTGATCGGCGAGAAGCGCAGCGCCTCGCTCAACCGACGGGAAGCCGACATCGCTCTGCGACTGTCGCGTCCCGACGAGCCCGGCCTGATCGCACGCAAGATCGGCCGCTTCGGCTTCAACCTCTACGGCGCGCCGCACTATCTCAAGGAGACGCCGCAGCATGCGCTCGGATTCATCGCCTATGATGCCAGCATGGACTCGGCACCCCAGCAGCAATGGCTGAAGGCGGTCGCCGGGCAGCGCACGATCGTGTTTCGGAGCAGCGATCTCGAGAGCCAGGCCGCAGCGGCGCGCGCAGGGCTGGGGCTCGCCGCCCTGCCGCATTTTCTCGGCGATCATGATCCTGACCTCACCCGCTTCGAAGCCGGCGGCGCGGCCATCAGCAGGGACATCTGGCTCATCGTTCATCGCGACCTCAGGCGCACGCCCCTCATTCGCGCCGTCATGGAGTTCCTGACCCGCTGCGTCCGACCGGACTGAGGGGCGGAAAAATCCGGTGCGCATGGCGTCGTCACGGCTGTCAATGCGAGCGAAAATCCCTACATTGCGGCCATGCCCAAAGCTCCCCAGAAAGCCGCCGCCACGCCCGCCGCTCCCGCGCCTGCCGCCGCCAAGGGCGCGGCCAAGGGCGACCATGTGTTCCTGGTCGACGGCTCGTCCTACATCTTCCGCGCCTATCACGCGCTGCCGCCACTCAACCGCAAGTCCGACGGGCTGCAGGTCAATGCCGTGCTCGGCTTCTGCAACATGCTGTGGAAGCTGCTGCGCGACATGCCCGAGACTGACCGTCCCACGCATCTGGCCATCGTGTTCGACAAGTCCGAGGTCACGTTCCGCAACAAGATCTATGCCGACTACAAGGCGCACCGGCCGCCGGCGCCCGACGATCTGATCCCCCAATTCGCGCTGATCCGCGAGGCGGTCCGCGCCTTCGAGCTGCCCTGCCTGGAGCAGGCCGGCTACGAGGCCGACGATTTGATCGCGACCTATGCGCGGCTTGCCTGCGAGCGCGGCGCCACCACCACCATCGTGTCCTCCGACAAGGATTTGATGCAGCTCGTCAACGACTGCGTCACGATGTACGACACGATGAAGGACCGCCGCATCGGCATCGCCGAAGTCATCGAGAAGTTCGGCGTGCCGCCGGAGAAGGTGGTCGAGGTGCAGGCGCTGGCCGGCGATTCCACCGACAACGTACCGGGCGTGCCCGGCATCGGCATCAAGACCGCCGCGCAGCTGATCACCGACTATGGCGATCTCGAAGGGCTGCTGACGCGCGCGGGCGAGATCAAGCAGCCGAAGCGGCGCGAGGCGCTGATCGAGAACGCCGAGAAGGCGCGGATCTCGCGCCAACTGGTGCTGCTCGACGACAAGGTCGCACTCGAGGTGCCGCTCGACGACCTCGCGGTGCACGAGCCGGATCCGCGCAAGCTGATCGCGTTCCTGAAGGCGATGGAGTTCACGACGCTGACGCGCCGCGTCGCAGAGTATTCGCACATCGATCCCGCCGACGTGTCGGCGGATGAGCAGTTGAAGAGTGGTGCGGGCACTGCTGCCTCCGTTCCCTCCCCCCTTGTGGGGGAGGGTCAGGGAGGGGGGCGCCCCACCAACGGTGCCTCCGCAGCACCCCTCTCCCCAGCCCTCCCCCACAAGGGGGGAGGGAGCCCTCGCACCGGTGATCCGCGTACCGACAAGTCGGCGATGAGCAAGGGCACGCCGGCGAGCCTCGCGGAATCCAGGGCGGAGGCGGCGAAGAGCGGGCGGATCGATCGCGACAAGTACCAGACGCTGCGTAGCCTCCCAGAGTTGAACACCTGGCTCGCGCGCATCCATGACTTCGGCCGCGTCACTCTCGAGGCCAAGGCCAGCTCGATCGATCCGATGCAGGCTAGCTTGTGCGGCATCGCCCTGGCACTTGCGCCGAATGAGGCCTGCTACATCCCGCTGGCGCATCGCCAGGCCGGCGATGGCGGCGGCCTGTTCGACGCCGGGCTCGCGCCGGACCAAATCAAGGAGAGCGATGCGCTCGCCGCGCTGAAGCCGGTCCTCGAATCCACAGGGCTGCTCAAGATCGGCTACAACATCAAGTTCATCGCCGTGCTGCTGGCGCAGCACGGCATCACGCTGGCGAATGTCGACGACATCCAGCTGATGAGCTACGCGCTCGATGCCGGGCGCGGCTCGCACAAGCTCGAGTCTCTGGCCGAGCACGTGCTCGGCCACGCCGTGCTCGGCGAAAGCGAGCTGATCGGCAGCGGCAAGAACAAGCTGACGTTCGAGCAGGTCGCGATCGACCGGGCCACGGCGCATTCCGCCGAAGCGGCCGATGTCATTCATCGCGTCTGGCGCGTGCTGAAGCCGCGCCTCACGGCCGAGCGCATGACCGCCGTCTACGAGACCTTGGAGCGGCCGCTGGTGCCGGTGCTCGCGCGCATGGAGCGGCGCGGCATCTCGATCGACCGCCAGGTGCTGTCGCGTCTGTCCGGCGATTTCGCCCAGACTGCCGCTAGGGTCGAGGCCGAGCTGCAGGAGCTGGCCGGCGAGCCGATCAATGTCGGCAGCCCCAAGCAGATCGGCGACATCCTGTTCGGCAAGATGGGCCTTTCGGGTGGCACCAAGACCAAGACCGGCGCCTGGTCGACGTCCGCATCGATTCTCGACGACCTCGCCGAGCAAGGCAACGAGTTCGCGCGCAAGATCCTGGAATGGCGCCAGGTCTCGAAGCTGAAATCGACCTATACCGATGCGCTGCCGACCTATGTCAACCCGCAGACGCATCGCGTGCACACCACCTACGCGCTGGCGGCGACCACCACCGGCCGGCTGTCGTCGAACGAGCCGAACCTGCAGAACATCCCAGTCCGGACCGAAGATGGCCGCAAGATCCGCCGCGCCTTCATCGCGACGCCGGGCCATAAGCTGGTGTCGGCCGACTACTCGCAGATCGAGTTGCGGCTGTTGGCGGAGATCGCGGACATCCCGGTGCTGAAGCAGGCGTTCAAGGACGGGCTCGACATTCACGCGATGACGGCGTCCGAAATGTTCGGCGTGCCGATCAAGGACATGCCGAGCGAAGTCCGCCGCCGCGCCAAGGCGATCAATTTCGGCATCATCTATGGCATCTCCGCCTTCGGCCTTGCCAACCAGCTCGGCATCGCCCGCGAGGAGGCCTCGGCCTACATCAAGCGCTATTTCGAGCGCTTCCCGGGCATTCGCGACTACATGGATGCGACCAAGGAGTTCTGCCGCAAGCACGGCTATGTCGTCACGCTGTTCGGCCGCAAGTGCCATTACCCGGAGATCAAGGCATCGAACGCCTCGGTCCGCGCCTTCAACGAGCGCGCCGCGATCAACGCGCGGCTGCAGGGCACCGCAGCCGACATCATCCGGCGCGCCATGACCCGCGTCGAGGAGGCCCTGGCGCAAAAGAAGCTGTCGGCTCAGATGCTGCTGCAGGTGCATGACGAACTGATCTTCGAGGTGCCGGACGACGAGGTCGCCGCGACCTTGCCGGTGGTGCAGCACGTCATGCAGGACGCCCCCTTCCCCGCCGTGCTGCTCTCGGTGCCGCTGCACGTCGATGCGCGGGCCGCCGACAATTGGGACGAGGCGCATTGAGCTGATTGCGGTGATCTCTGCTTCGTCATCGCGAGCGCCGAAATCCGTCCACGAGCGAGATGCCACCCTCCCCTGGAGGGCTACGGGATTCCCGGTTTTATGCTTTGGGTTGCAAGTAGATAGCCTTCAAGCATTGCAGCGAGACGATCCCAG
>NZ_JAUHID010000028.1:0-58748 GCF_032377735.1 Bradyrhizobium sp. SZCCHNRI3043 | reverse complement strand
CCGAACCGCCGTATACGTGATCCGTATGTACGGTGGTGTGGGAGGGGTGGAGTCGCGAGACTCCCCCCTATCCCGATAGGCCTTCACCCGGCATTCCCTGCGCCCTCTCGATTCATCGAAGGGCCGTCGATCGTGGGACTCGGGCGTGATCCGCCGCGAGAGTGCGAACCTGCGCGTGGTTGTTTGAAACGTGGATAGCAACTGAGCAATTTCTGTCGTCCTCGACGAGTTCGAGGTTTTGTTCCCGGTGGCATGATGAAGTTTCGGCCATTTGGAACCGGAACTGCAGGCGATCCCTTGGTGTTGAACGGCATCTCGAAAGCACTGGAGGAGAGACAATGATGAGAAACCGTCTTGCCGTTTCGCTGATCGCCACCTCGCTGCTGGCGTCGACCGCTGCGTTCGCACAGTCCACGACCGTCGAAGGTGCCGCCAATGGCGCTGCGGCCGGCGGCGCCGTTGCCGGTCCGGTCGGCGCCATGGTGGGTGGCACGGTCGGCGCCGCCGTCGGTGCGGGCCTGGAAATTCCGAACGCGGTGATCAACTCGATCGAGGCCGAGCGCGCGCCGTCGGTGGTCGTCCATGAGCGCGTTGTGGTCGGCGAGCCGCTGCCCGCCACCGTCGAGCTGCGCCCGGTGCCGCGCTACACCGAGTATCGCTACGCCGTCGTGAACGATCGCCGCGTGATCGTCGATCCGCGCACGCGCCGCGTCATCAAGATCATCGAGTGATCTGACGTTCTGACGGACAGGGGCCTCGTCGCATCAGCGGCGGGGCCTCTCGTCATGCGGTCTGCGTGCGGATCTGTCGGATGAGCCAGTCGATGGCCGCGGACAGGCCAAATCCGAGGCAGGCGGCCGCGGCGTCGACGATGAAGTCTTCCAGCCGCGCGTGACGTCCCGGCGCCAGGAACTGCGAGAGTTCGAGTGCACCGATCAGGATCACCGCAATCCCGGTGGTCAGCAGCCGATGACTGCGATAGGCGAGGCCGAAGGCAAGGCCGATCAGGATGAAGGCGAGGGCGTGTTCGCCGTCCTGTCCCAGGTGCGAATGTGGCCTATAGTTGGGCGGGCCCAGCGTTGCGAAGGCAACGGCTGCGGCGAGCAGCCAGGCCGAGAGGCGAATGACGATCATCATGGACGCTGCTTAGCACGTTCCGGGCCACGAACCGGGGTCACGGTCGCTTGAGGCACCGGTTTAGTTAACGTGGCTCGGAAGCCGGAACATGGCCTTCTCATCGTACCGCGAACAGCTTTCGTCCGGCGCCTCAGATCGGCTGCCGGACTCCCAGACCCTGCATGAAGCGCTCGCGGATCTGTGCCGGATCGCGCCTGGTGGCGCCCACACCGGGCTTGTCGTCGATCTTCGCCGCAATCAGCACCGGGCCGGGCGACTCGAGCGCAAGAGCGATCAAGCGTTCGAAATCTTCCTCGTCTGCGGCCCAATGGCTGGCGCCGATGCCGCAGCCGGCGGCAATGGCGACAATGTCGGCCTGCCGGGCCGAGGTCGGCTGGCTGCCGGTGATCTGGTAGATGCCGTTGTCCATGACGATGATGGCCAAATTCTTCGGCGCCAGCGTGGCAATCGTGGTCAGGCAGCCCAGTTGCATCAGCAGCGAGCCGTCGCCTTCGAGCGCGAACACAGGGCGTTGCGGCTGCGCCAGCGCGACGCCGAGCGCGATCGGGCAGGCCAGCCCCATGCTGCCGAGCATGTAGAAATTCTGCGGCCGCTGGCCGGCGGCCCACAGGTCGAAATTGGTGTTGCCGATGCCGCCGATGACGGCTTCCTCGTGCTTGAGCTTCGCGACCAGACGGCAGGTGAGGTCGTAGCGGTTCATGATCTTGGTGTTGCTGTGAGGGGCGCTCATGCGAACACCTTTCCGCCGGTGAGCAAAGGCGAGAGGATGAGCGCCACCGGCGCCTGGGTCGCCACCGCCTGCTTGATCGAGCGGTCGACGACGAATTCGAGCTCGTCGAGCCGCGTCATGGTGTGGTGCTCCATGGCCAGCGCATCGAGCACCGGCCGCATGGTTCGGCACACCAGCGACTGGCCGACATTGAACTCGCCCAGCGTGCCGCGCTCGGACACGATCATGATCAGCGGGATCTGGCAGGGCACGATCAGCGAGGCCAGCACGTTGGCGAGCGTGGCGAAGCCCGAGGTCTGCATCAACAGCGCGCCGCGTCGGCCGCCCATCCAGGCCCCAGTGAGAATGCCGACCGCTTCCTCCTCGCGCGCCGTCGCAAAGGTCGTGAAGAACGGATCGTCGTGCAGGTTCTGGATCAGCGGCGTCAGCACCCGGTCGGGTACGTAGGGGATGAGGTCGACGGCGTTGTGCTTGAACGTCTGCAGCACGATCTCGTGCCAATTCGGCACAGCGGTTGCTGATCGCGCCGCATCGGCATCGGCGGCCATTGCTGTTCCTCCGGTCGTTCCTGATGGGGGCCCGGCGCACGGGGCTTGGCGCTGAGCTTGACGGCACCGGAACGATTGTCAACATGCCGGCCCGGCCGGTCAGGCATCCGCCTTTCAAGTCCGAAATCAAGAACCAAGAAACCAGGAGGTCGGCTGTCCATGGTCGCGAATTCCAAACGCGTCTTCTACGTCAAATACCTGGCCCACCCGATCTTCAGTGAGCTGCTCGCCGCGCGCCCCGACGTCCGGCTCGACCGGCTGGAGAACGAGAGCTCCGAGGCCGAGACGGCGGCGATCCTCGCGGCGGCTCACGCCTACCAGATCGGGGCGGCCCGCGACGAGCTCGCGCCGCGCTTCCACGTCGATGCAGACCTGCTGCGCCGCGCCCCAAACCTCCTCGTCGTGTCCAGCAACGGGGCCGGATACGACCCGGTCGACGTCGACGCCTGCACCGAGGCCGGCGTCCTCGTCGTGAACCAGTCCGGCGGCAACGCCCATTCGGTGGCGGAGCACACGCTCGGCATGATGCTGACCCTGTCGAAGCGCATCATCCAGTCCGACCGCCGGCTGCGCCGGGAGCGCGATGTCAACCGCAACGATTTGATCGGCAACGAGGTGCAGGGACGGACGATCGGCATCATCGGGCTTGGCAATGTCGGCCGCCGGGTTGCCGAGCTGTGCCGCGGCATCCTCGGCATGACGGTGCTGGCCTATGATCCGTATCTCTCGTCCGAGGAGATCGCCGCACGCGGCGCGGAGAAGGTGGAACTCCATGACCTGATGCGGAGCTCGGATTTCGTCTCGATCAACTGCCCGCTGACGAAGGAAAGCCGCGGCATGATCGGTGCCCGCGAGTTCGCGCTGATGCAGCCTAGCGCCTATTTCGTCACCACCGCCCGCGGCTTCATCCATGACGAGGAGGCGCTGTTCGCCGCGCTCAGCGAAAAGCGCCTCGCCGGCGCCGGGCTCGACGTCTGGGCCAAGGAACCGCCGCCGCCGGACCATCCGCTGCTGCAGCTCGACAACGTGCTGGCGAGCCCGCACACCGCCGGCGTGACGCGGGAGGCGCGGCAGAACATGGGCCGGATCGCGGCCGAGCAACTGCTCGCCGCGCTCGACGGCGGCCGGCCGCCGCGCCTGATCAATCCCGAGGCCTGGCCGCGCTACAGCGCTCGTTTCCGCGAGGCGTTCGGAGTGACGCCCTCGTAGCCAGAAGAGAAGTGATTGCGGGGAGAAGATTTCATGCGTCGCAAGCTGCGACGCAGCAATAAATCTTCTCTCCAGGGCGGCTTCGGCGAAGCGGACATTGCTATTTTCGGAGCCGTCTCGACAG
This sequence comes from Bradyrhizobium sp. SZCCHNRI3043, assembly GCF_032377735.1. Lineage (NCBI taxonomy): Bacteria > Pseudomonadati > Pseudomonadota > Alphaproteobacteria > Hyphomicrobiales > Nitrobacteraceae > Bradyrhizobium > Bradyrhizobium sp. SZCCHNRI3043. The sequence goes on along the minus strand of NZ_JAUHID010000028.1, from coordinate 55,000 downwards.
CCCAGTGGTGGCTGATCATTTTTCCAGGGGCGCCATGAGCTTAGGCCACGTTTTTCGCTCGGCGCGGAAGGGAAATTGGTCCGATGCGCCGGTTGAACGCCATCCTGAAGTCGACCCACGGCCGCGTCCGTCGCGCCGTCTCGGAGTTCGTCGCGATCGCCGCCGCGAGCCTGCCTTCGGTGGGCGCCTGAGCGCCGGTTCCACCGCTGCGTCAAATATTTGCATCGGCCGCTTGATATCGGTGAACAGCGGGAGGAGAAGCGCGGTAACATCACCTTCGAGCACTGCGTGAGAGGCAGGAGGTTGCATGTCGCGCTATGTCATCCATTTCATGAAGGACGTGCTGGGCGAGAATGGCCGCCAGTGCGAGATTTGCCAGAGCACGTTGGAGGTTGAGGCCGACAGCGAAGGCGAAGCCGCAGAAATCGCAAAGTCCAGGTTCTGCGAACAGCAGGAGGTGCGCGACTGGTCGCTGCATGCCGACCGCATTGAGGTGAAGGCGGCCGACTTTCCGTCCTGACCTGCGGCTCAGCGGCCCATCCCAGCCGGTGCGTCGCTGGCTCCGGGGCCAAGCGAGCGCTGCACCATCACTGTGTCGCACCAGCGGCCGAAACGGTAGGCTACTCCCGGCAGCAGCCCCACCCTGACGAACCCGAAGCGCTCATGAATGCCGAGCGAGGCGACATTATCGGCGTCGATATAGCCGATCATCTGGCGATATCCGGCCGCGGCGGATGCATCGATCAGCGCCTGCATCAGCAGCCCGCCGACACCACGGCCGAGATGCTCATGGTGGACATAGATCGAATGCTTGACCGCGAACCGGTAGGCCGGCCGCTTCCTGAACAAGACGACATAGGCATAGCCCACGACTTCGCCGCGGAATGTCGCGACAAGATGTGGCAGCCGATGATTTCGCAGATTCTTGCGCCGCTGCTTGAGGTCGTCCGGCTCGGGCGCCCCGGAACCGGCGGCGCTGTCCTCGACCCCGCGGCGGACATGCCGCCGGTAGATCGAGAGCATGGCCTCGACATCCTCGTCGCGTGACGGCCTGACGAGGACCGGCGGCTCGGTGTCGCGAGCCGTGATCGCGCTGTCCATGGTTCGAATTACTCTGCGCAGACATAGGTATGGAGCCGGATCCGGCCGGACTCGTCGAGCTCCTTATACAGCCCCTGTATTTCGACCTCGAAACCGGGATAGGCGTTGAACGCCCGCTCGAACATCTTGAGGTAATCGATCATCGGCTTGGCGCGGTCGGATAGCCGCTCGCCCGGAACGATGGTGGCGATGCCCGGCGGATAGACCACGAAGGGGGTCGTCGCAATGCGCCCGGCGATCCGATCGATCGGCAGGTAGTCGACCTCGTTGCGCATCAGCGCACGCGCCGCCTCGCGTGGTGACATCGCGATCTCCGGCATGTGCTGCGGCTGGAACTGCTTTGCCTGCAGCGCGCTCACCTCGGCTTCGCGGTAGAAGCGGTGCATCTCTCCGCAGAGGTCGCGCAGCCGCAGCTTGCCGTAACGCGCAAAGCGCTTGCGGGTGAACTCCGGAATGGCGTCCTCCAGCAGCACGTTGTCATCGTGGAGCCGCTTGAAGGCGACCAGGCCACTGATCAGGGTTCCCGCCTTGCTCGCCTCGACCCCCGGCGTCAGCAGGAACAGCAGCGAGTTGAGATCGTTCTTCTCCGCCACGATGCGGTTCTCGCGCAGATATTGCGCGACGATCGGAGCCGGGATGCCGTGATCGGCATAGCCGCCGGTGGCGCGATCGAAGCCCGGGGTCAGCAGGGTCAGCTTGTTCGGATCGGTCATTGCGAAGCCGGGGGCGAGATCCGGAAAGCCGTGCCATGCCGCGCCCGGCGTGAGCTGCCACAGCGCGGTATCGGTCGCGAGCTGGTCGGTCGAGATCGCCTCCCAGGCCACGTCATGGCTAGCCCCGGGATTGGCCGCATCGGGGATCGACACCCGGTCCGGCACGAACGGCTCGAAGAACCAGCGCCGCGCCGGATCCTTCTCCTTCTCCTCGAATTCCCGGCGCATCGCCCTGATCTTCTTGCGCAATTCGATTCCGAGCCGGATCGTGTCGTCCCACAGCACCTCACCGGAGCGGCCCTTCATCATCTGCGCGCCGACGTCCAGCGAGGCGAACAGCGGATAGAACGGCGAGGTCGAGGCGTGCTGCATGAAGCTTTCGTTGAAGCGGCGATGCTCGACCCGCCGCCGCTGGCCCTTGATGTGGCGGTCCTTGACGTGGATCTGCGAGGCCTGGGAGAAGCTCGCGAGCTGCTTGTGGGTCGATTGCGTGGCGATGATGCCGGGGGCGTCGGGTCCGAGGTCGCCGAGGCCCATGGCGAAGCGGCCGGCGTAGAGCGGGTGGAATTTCATGAAGCCCGCCCAGGCCTCGTCGAACATGATGTAGTCGCAGAGATGCCCGATCCGCTTCAGGATCATCTCGGCGCTGTGGATCGTGCCGTCATAGGTGCACTCCTCGACCACCGCGACGCGGAACGGCCGCTCCTTGCGCCAGGCGTCGGGGTCCTTGACCAGCGGGTTGTCGCGGATCTGCTGTCGCAGATGCTCTTCGTCCAGCAGATCCCAGCGCATCGGGCCGATCAGGCCCCAGGGGTTGCGAACCGTTGGAACGTAGATCGGGACGCCGCCCGAAATCAGCAGCGCGCCGTGATGAGCGGCCTTGTGGTTGTTGCGATCGAACAGCACGAGGTCGCCGTCGGTGACCAGGGCCCCGAGCACGACCTTGTTGGAGGTCGAGGTACCGTTGAGGACGAAATAGGTCTTCTCGGCGCCGAAGATCTGCGCGGCTTCCTTCTGCGCGCGCAGCGCCGGCCCCTCATGGGTCAGGAGATCGCCGAGATCGAGCACGGAATTGTCGAGATCGTCGCGGAACACGGCCTCGCCGAGATGCTCGACGAAGACCCGGCCGATCGGGCTGCGGCTATAGAACACGCCGCCATTGTGCCCGGGGCAGGTCCAGAGCTGGTTGCCTTCCTCGGCATAGTCGACCAGCGCGCCGAAGAATGGCGTCTTCAGTGTCTCGGCATATTGCTTCAGCCGGCTGACCAGGTTCTTGGCGATGAAGGCTGGAGTCTCCTCCGACAGGAACACGTAGCCGTCGATGAAGTCGAGCACCTCGACCGGCAGATCCTCGAACCGCTTGCGGCGGATCAGGAGGATGATCGGGAAGTCCAGTCCGCGACGGCGCATCAGGTTGATCAGCGACGCCGTCTTGCCTTCCAGGCCCTTCTTGCCCCAATCGACGACCATGCAGCCGATCGCGGCATCCGTCTGCACAGCGATCTCGGCGTCCTCCAGCTTGCGGGCGCGCACCACCTCGAAGCCCGAGCGCTGGATCTCCTCGATGATCTGGTTGAAGCGGAGCCCCGCAAGGTCGTCGGTCTCGAACACGGGCGCGGCGAACAGGAAGGTGAAGCGGCGGAAGTATTCCATGAGAGTCTTTCGGGCTGGGTGGGCAGCCACCTGTCGTCACGTTCGATGACGCTTCGATGACAATAGGGCGCCTCACGGAGCTTGTCTCGGTCGCCTCGCAGTGGCAATCGTCCCGAACCCGAGTGATGCTGAAAGGATCCGTGGTGCTTCCCGAATGGATCAGCCTTGATTGTGTGGCGCCGTCCGAGCTCCATCGGCAGGCGGCGCTGGAACGCCAGGCCCAGTTGACCAAGCCGATTGGCGCCCTTGGGCGATTGGAGCAGGTGGCGGTCGAGCTGGCGGCGCTGCAGGCGTTGGAGCGGCCGGGGGCCGATCGGGTCCCGGTGGTGCTGTTCGCGGGGGACCATGGCATCGCGGCGCGGGGCGTGTCGGCGTATCCGCCGGAAGTGACGGTGCAGATGCTGCACAACTTCGCGGCCGGTGGCGCAGCGATCTCGGTGCTGGCGCGCAACCTCGGCTGTCCGCTGGAGGTGGTCGACGTCGGCACGCTGGCGAGCGAGCCGGTGCCCGGCGTGATCGTCGACAAGCCGCGGCGCGGCACGCGCGACTTCAGCACCGAGGCGGCGCTGACGCTGGAGGAGGTCGCGTTTGCGGCCGAAGCCGGACGGCGCGCGGTGGTGCGGCAGGCCGATCACGCGCCGCAACTCGTGATCTTCGGCGAGATGGGGATCGGCAACACGACATCGGCGGCAGCGATTGCCGCCGCGCTGCTGTCATGCGCGCCCGCGGACATCGTCGGCAGCGGCACCGGGCTCGACGCCGACGGACGGGCCAGGAAGGCTGCGGTGATTGCCGATGCGTTGGGGCGACACGGGCTCACGGCGGGAGCGGCCGTCGCGGATGTCCTGGCTGCAGTCGGCGGCTTCGAGATCATTGCGATGGCCGGCGCGATCGTCGCCGCCGCGCAGCGGCGCTGGCCGGTGCTGGTCGACGGCTTCATCGTCTCTGTCGCGGCGCTGGTCGCCGTCCGCCTCAATCCCTCCTGCCGTCCGTGGCTGCTGTTCTCGCATCGCTCGGCCGAGCGCGGCCACGCCATCGTGCTCGACGCGCTCGGTGCCCGTCCGCTGATCGACCTCGATCTGCGGCTTGGCGAGGCCTCGGGCGCCGCCACTGCGCTGCCGATCATTCGGTTGGCCTGCGCGCTCCACGGGGGCATGGCCACCTTTGCGGAGGCCGCCGTCTCGGGAGCCAAGTCCTGATGCGGATCGATCTGCTGCGGCACGGGACGACAGGACGGGACGGCTATCTCGACGGCCGTACCGACCCGCCGCTCAGCGACCTCGGCTGGGATCAATTCCGGCGGCAGACGCGGAGCCTGATCTGGCACAGCGTCGTCAGCTCGCCGTTGGCGCGCGCACGTGCGGCAGCGGAGGATTATGCCCGGCAGACCAACTGTGCGCTGGACATCGATGCGGATTGGAGCGAGCTCGATTTCGGACGCTGGGACGGGCGGACGCATCGCGACATCGCCGCGGAGCCCGGAGGCGAAGCCTTGCTCGACACCTTCCATGCCGATGCTGAGGTCCGGGCGCCGGGCGGTGAGAGCTGGTCCGATTTGCAGGCGCGAGTGGCGCGCGCAACACATCATATCCTTGTCCGGCCCGAGCCTGCGCCGGTTCTCGTGGTGACCCATGGCGGCGCCATACGCGCAGCGCTCTCGCATCTGCTCGGCTGGCCGCTGCACCAGCTGTGGAGCTTACGCATTCGCCCTGGTACGCGGATCACGCTCGAAGCCGGGCAGGGCGATGATGGTGTACCTTGGGGCGAAATCGTCGAGATCATCCAGCCATGATGCTTCGTGAATTCTGGATCGCATTGCAGTTCCTGACACGGCTGCCGACACCGCGGGTCGCTGAGTTACGACCGGACGATCTGGCGCGGGCGTCGGTCTGGTTTCCGGCAGCCGGACTGGTGATTGGCGCCTGTCTGGCGCTGGTCGCCCGCCTTTTTCATGATGCCGATCCGTGGATCGTCGCGCTGACCGTGCTGGTCGCCTGGATCGGGATCACCGGCGCGCTGCATCTCGATGGGCTCGGCGACGTCGCCGATGCGTTCGGCGCCTCGCATGGCAAGCCGGAGCGCTTCATCGCCGTGCTTGGCGATCCCCACGCCGGCAGCTTCGCTGTCGTCGCGATATCCCTGCAGATCGCCGCGAAGCTGGTGCTGATCGCCGAGCTGGCGACGGGGCCGACGGCCTGGGCGCTCGTGCTGATCCCGGCCTGGGCGCGCTGGGGAACGCTGGTGTGCAACAAGACGCTGCTTTCGCTGAAGCCGGGGCTGGGGGCGAGCATCTCCAACAGCGTCGGCTGGAACGTCATCGTCGCCTGGGGCGGCGGACTCGCGATCGGTGCGCTCGCCGGCGCGGTACCGACGCTGGTTGCGATTGGTCTCGTTCCGGCGGTCGCGTTCTACTGGCAATGGCGGCTCGGCGGCATCACCGGCGATTGCCATGGCGCCAGCATCGAGGTCACGGAAACGCTGCTGCTTGCCGCCTGCGTGCTCGGTTAGAAGGCATCGCCGAGCGCCGGCGCCAGCCGGTGCCACTCGGACGCATTGCCCGGCAGGCCGAAGCGCAGCCAGCTCGGCTGAGCCGGAAAGCGCCGGACGTGGATGCCGTGCCGGGCGAGCCGCTCGGCGATGTCAGGCGCGTTCGGCGATGTGATCAGCCTGAACAGCGGCGTGCCGCCGATGACCGCGCAGCCGGCCTTGCTCAGAAGATCGTCGATGCGCTGACAGTCGTTCGCCAGCCGCGCGCGTGTCTGCTCCAGCCAAGCAGCGTCGGCCAAGGCCGTCGTTCCGATCGCGAGCGCAGGTCCGGATACGGCCCAAGGCCCGAGCTCGTCGCGGAGTCGGCGGACGACGTCAGCGGAGCCGATCGCGAAACCGAGGCGGACGCCGGCAAGGCCGTAGGTCTTGCCGAACGAGCGCAGCACGATCGTCGCCGGCGGCAGGTCGGCTGCGAGGCTGGCGTCGGCGGGACAAAGATCGATGAATGCTTCGTCGACGATCAGCAGGCCGTCGCGCCGGCGCAAGGTCGCGGCCAATCCGACCTGCACATCGCGGGGCAGCAGGCGGCCGGTGGGATTGTTGGGATTCACGACGACGGCAACATCGGCATCGGCGAGCGCATCGACATCATCGACCAGACCGACGCGATGCCCACAGCGGCGCCAGCACAGCGCATGCTCCTCGTAGGTCGGGGCGAGCACGGCAACCCTCGAGCGCGGGCGCAGCCGCGGCAGGATCTGCAACAGCGCCTGCGTGCCGGGCGCGGCAACGATCATTTCGGGCCCCGCCACGCCATAGCGCGCAGCAGCCGCTGCGCACAGCGCGTCGTCTTCGGCTTGGGCCGGCAAGCGCGCCCAACTTGCGGGCGGGATGGTCGGCACCGGGTAGGCTATGGGATTGATGCCGGTCGACAGATCGATCCACGGCCGCGGCGCATCCGGGTAGCGACGGCTGATCGCAGCGAGATCGCCGCCGTGAAGGATCGCTTCCGGCTGGTCCGCGCCCGTGCTAGTCGCTCTGTCGTCCATGTCTGTCCTTCAGCGGAGATCGATGTTCGTCTCTCTCGCGCTCACGGCGCTGCTCGTCGAGGCGGCGGTCGGTTATCCCCAGGTCCTGGTGCGGCGGATCGGCCATCCCGTGATGTGGATGGGTGCGCTGATAGCATGGGCGGACCGCCGCTGGAACGGGGCAGACGGCTTTGCCGCACGACGTGCCCGCGGCATTGCGCTCGTCTGCCTGCTCGTCGCGGGGGGGATGACCATCGGCCTCGCCGCAGCGTGGGTGATGCAGGCGGTCGTGGGCGAGCCGGTCGCAGCGATCATCCTTGGTGTGGCGGCAAGCAGCCTGCTGGCCCAGCGCAGTCTCGACACGCATGTCGCCGCGGTTGCAGAGGGACTGGAGCAGGAGGGGCTCGAGGGCGGCCGCCGAGCGGTCTCGATGATCGTCGGCCGCGATCCCGATCGGCTGGATGAAGCAGGCGTTGCGCGGGCCGCGATCGAGAGCCTGGCAGAAAACTTCTCCGATGGCGTCGTCGCACCCGTGTTCTGGCTCGTCGTCGGTGGTCTTCCAGGTATCCTGATCTACAAGGCTCTCAACACCGCGGACAGCATGATCGGTCATCTCTCGGACCGGCACCGCGCGTTCGGCTGGGCGGCGGCGCGGCTCGACGATCTCGTCAACCTGCCGGCCTCGCGCCTGTCCGCGCTGTGGATCGCAGCCGCTGCGGCCTGCATCCCGAGCGCCTCGGCTTCGGCCGCGGTGCGAGCCGTTGCACGTGATGCGTCGAAGCATCGTTCGCCCAATGCCGGCTGGCCGGAAGCGGCGATGGCTGGTGCGCTCGGACTGCGCCTGGCGGGGCCGCGCGTCTATCACGGTCATCTCGTCACCGATGCCTGGATGGGCGACGGGCGCGCCGATCTCAACGCCTCCGACATCCGGCAGGCCTTGCGGCTGTATCGGCTGGCCTGTCTGGTTCAGGCCCTGGTCGTCGCAGGACTCGTCCTGGTCAGGATCCTGTAGCCGCCACGGGCGGCGCGGGCTTGCTCGCCAATGCAAGGATACGGTCCACGTCAACGTAGCGCTCGAGATGCGCCGCGAGTGCATCCAACGTCGTGTCCACATCGATCTCATAGGAGAGGCCGCTGGTCGTCGCGCCGAGGCTGCGCAGCCAATGGCTGCGCAGGCCGTCGTCGGCGAACAGGCCATGCACGTAGCAGCCGGCTACCAGGCCATCAGGCGCGATGGCGCCATCGCGCCGGCCATCGGAGAAGGTCAGGAAGGGGCGCTGTGTCGCCCGTCCCTCCGTGTGGCCGATGTGCATCTCGTAGCCGCGGAACGAGAGCTTATCGTGCGTCAGCGTGCCCTGGACCTCGCGCAACGCCTTGTCATCGGTCAATGTCGTTTCGACGTCGAGCAGGCCAAGTCCCGCGACGGACTCGGGCGTGCCCTCGTGCCCATCGGGATCGCTGATCACACGCCCCAGCATCTGATAGCCGCCGCAGATGCCGAGCACGCGGCCGCTGCGGCGCAGATGCGCGATAAGATCGATGTCCCAGCCGACTTCACGCAAGGCGGCGAGATCGGCAATCGTGGCCTTCGAGCCCGGCAGGATCACCATCGATGCGTCGCCGGGGATCGGCGTGCCAGGCCGCAAAAACTGCAGATCGATTCCATCTTCCAGCCGCAACGGATCGAACTCGTCGAAATTGGAGATGCGCGGGTAGGCGAGGATGACGACCTTCGGCCGCTGTCCTCCCGATGATCCGCGTTCAGCCAGGCCAAGCGCGTCCTCCGCTGGCAGGCGGCGCGCATCCGAAAAATGCGGAATGAGCCCGAGCGATGTCCACCCCGTCCGCTTCTCGATCTCGTTCATGCCTGACGCAAACAAGGCCGGATCGCCGCGAAACTTGTTGACGAGGAAACCTGCCACGCGCGCGGCATCGTCCGGCGGGATCACAGTCCTGGTGCCGACCAGGCTCGCAATCACGCCGCCCCGATCGATATCGCCGATCAGCACCACCGGAATCTGCGTGGCTTGCGCAAAACCCATGTTGGCGATGTCGCCCGCGCGCAGGTTGATCTCGGAGGCGGAGCCCGCGCCTTCGACCAGCACGATGTCGGCATCCGCTGCGAGGTGATGGAAGCTGTCCAGCACGGCCGCCATCAGTTGCGGCTTCATCGCCTGATAGGCGGACGCCTTGGCGTTGCCGACCACGCGGCCCTGCACCACGACCTGCGACCCGATCTCGCTCTGCGGCTTCAGCAACACCGGATTCATGTGCACGGTCATCGGCCGCCGCGCCGCGCGCGCCTGCAGCGCCTGGGCACGGCCGATCTCGCCGCCATCAGCGGTGACGGCGGCGTTGTTCGACATGTTCTGCGGCTTGAACGGCGCCACCTTGAGGCCGCGCAATGTCAGCGCGCGCGCGAGCCCCGCGACGATCAGCGATTTGCCGACGTCGGAGCCGGTGCCCTGGAACATGATGGCGCGCGCGCGCATGAGCTCAGTACTCGATGCCTTCCTGCGCCTTCACGCCGGCCGCGAAATGATGCTTCACGAGGTTCATCTCGGTGACGAGATCGGCGGCCTCGATCAGCTCCGGCTTGGCGTTGCGCCCGGTGACGACGACGTGCAGATCGGGACGGCGCCCTGCGAGCGTGGCGACGACGTCTGCGATATCAAGGTGATCGTAGCGCAGCGCGATGTTGAGCTCATCGAGGACAAGCAGCCGGATCGACGGATCCGCCATCAGCTCCTTTGCCTTTGCCCAGGCGCGCTCGGCCGCGGCGACGTCGCGCGCGCGATCCTGCGTTTCCCAGGTGAAGCCCTCGCCGAGCGTGTGCCAGGAGACCTGATCGCCGAACTTCTCGATCGCCTTGCGCTCGCCGGTTTCCCACGCGCCCTTGCCGAACTGCACGACGCCGATGCGAAAACCGCGGCCGAGTGCGCGCAGCATCAGGCCCCAGGCCGCCGTCGATTTGCCCTTGCCCTTGCCGGTGTGAACGATCAGCAGGCCCTTCTCGACGGTCTTGGAGGCGACCTCGGCATCCTGCACCGCCTTGCGGTTCTCCATCTTCGCCTTGTGGCGTGAATCGTCGGCGCTTTCGGTCATCGGCATGTCCTTCCCGTTACTTCAATGTCAGCGGCAGGCCGGCCGCCATCAGGATCACGCGATCGGCCACGGCCGCGACGTCCTGGTTCAGTCGCCCCTGGGCATCGCGAAAGGCGCGCGCGAGCGCGTTGTCCGGCACGATACCCAGTCCGACCTCATTGGACACGGCCACGACGGGGCCAGGCGCGTCCCTGAACGCCTCGATCAGCTCGGCGCATCGTGCCGGAACGTTCATGTCGGCGAGCATCACATTGCTGAGCCACAGCGTCAGGCAATCGATCAGCATCGGCGCGCTCGAATTTGCCCGTGCACGGACCAGGCCTGCAAGATCATGCGTGGTCTCCAACGTCTGCCATCCCTCGGTGCGGCGCGCTTTGTGCTGCGCGATTCGGTCCTTCATCTCATCGTCGAACGCCTGCGCGGTCGCAACATAGGTCCAAGGTGCGGGAAGGGCGGTCACGAGCGCCTCGGCATGACGGCTCTTGCCGGAACGCGCGCCGCCGAGCACCAGGGTGAGGCGCGGCAGGGCGGGATGCGGGCGGGCGGGGACCATGGGGGACGATTCCGATTGACGGGCTTTGGCGCGACCCGTATCTAACAGATGACGGTTCTCCGAAAGGAGAGATTTAGGGAACACGGTGCGGGTTCTTGACCCAAGGCCGTGGCTGCCCCCGCAACTGTAATCGGCGAGTGTGAGGCCAAGACACCACTGGGAAACCGGGAAGGTGGCTTCATGCGGTGACCCGAGAGCCAGGAGACCTGCCGTCGACATTGCTGTTGGCCGACCCGTCGCGCGGGGAGTCGCGATGCTGGTTCTGATCCCGCCGGGATGGGCGGGATGCCGTCGGATGCAGCGCATCGTCCGGTCCTCTGGGGGAGCCGGCAAGCGACGGAGACGGCCATGAAGTTGACCCGTACCACGACCTTTGCAGCCGCGAGCCTGGTGCTGCTCGCCGCCGATCCCGCCTTCGCGCATCACATGATGGATGGCAAACTGCCGCAGACGTTTGCGCAGGGCCTGCTGTCCGGCCTCGGCCATCCTGTGATCGGAATCGACCATCTGGCCGCCATCGTCGGTGCGGGCATCGTTGCAGCGCTTCTGGGCCGCGGCTTCGCGCCGGTGCTCGCCTTCACCACAGCGATGATCGCGGGCGTCGGCCTTCATGTGGCCAAGGCCAACATCCCGGCTGCCGAGCTGCTGGTCGGCCTGACCACCGTCGTGGTCGGTCTGGTGGTGGTGATGCGTGGCGGTTTCGGCGTGCTGCCCGTCGCCGGCCTGTTCGCCGTGACCGGCCTCGTCCACGGCTATGCGCTGGGTGAATCGATCGTCGGGGCAGAGAACACCCCGTTCGGGGCCTATCTCGCCGGTCTGCTCGTGATCCAGACCCTCATCGCCGCCGGCGCGTTCCTCGGCACCAGGCTGCTGTCGGCGAAGGCCAAGGCGGCTGCGCCGCTGGCGCTGCGGCTCGCGGGCGCCGCCATCGTGCTGGTCGGCGGCGTCGCCGCGGCGACGGCGGCCGGCGTGATCGGCTGATTGATGACCGCATCGGAGACTGGTGAGACGACGCTGTTCGTCTGCGTCACCTGCCGTTCGCAGGCGACGGAACCTACGCCGCCTGATCAGCCGCGGGCCGGAGCCCGTCTGCTCGCCGCGATCGAGACGTTGCCGACCGCGCAGCGCGCCGGTGTCGCCGTGGTCGGCGTCGAGTGCCTGTCCAACTGCAATCGTGCGTGCACGGTTGCAGTGACGGCGCCGGGCAAATGGACCTACGTGCTCGGCGCGCTCGATCCGGATCTGCATGTTCAGGATGTGCTGACATTCGCGCAGCTGCATCAGCGCCATGACGCCGGCCTGCCGGCCTGGCGCGAGCGTCCCGAATACATCCGCAAGAACACCGTTGCGCGCGTTCCCGCGCTGTCAGCACCACGCTGAAACGAGAGATCGTATCGCCATGACGAAGTCGTTCGCCAAGACGCCTTGCACCATCGTCACCGGTTTCCTCGGCGCCGGCAAGACCACGCTGGTGCGCAACCTGATCGAGACCGCGAATGGCCGCCGGCTCGCCATCATCGTCAACGAGTTCGGCGATGTCGGCATCGACGGCGACATCCTGAAAGGCTGCGGCGTGCCGGACTGTCCGGAGGATCGCATCGTCGAGCTGTCGAACGGCTGTCTGTGCTGCACCGTTGCCGATGATTTCGTGCCCGCGCTCAGGAGCCTGCTGGATCAGAAGGAGCCGCCCGAGCATATCGTGATCGAGACCTCGGGGCTCGCGCTGCCGAAGCCGCTGGTGCAGGCCTTCAACTGGCCGGAGATCGCGACGCGCGTCACCGTCGACGGTGTGGTGGCGGTCGTCGACGGCCCGGCGGTGGTCGCGGGACGCTTCGCCGACGATCCCGAAGCGCTCGCCGCGCAGCGCGCCAGTGATGCTTCACTCGATCACGACAACCCGCTGGAGGAGGTCTACGAGGACCAGCTGCTGTGCGCCGATCTCGTCGTGATGAACAAGAGCGACCTGATGAGCGAGGAGCAGCGCAAGGATGTCGCGGCCGAGATCACGGCGAAGGTGCAGCGTGCCGTCAAGGTGATCGCGACGGAGCACGGCAGGCTGTCGGCTTCAATTCTGCTCGGGCTCGGTGCCGCAGCGGAGGACGATCTCGCGGCCCGACCGTCACATCACGACAACGAGGCCGAGCACGACCACGACGATTTCGAGAGTTTCGTGCTCGACGTTCCGGCGCAGGCTTCGCCCGATGCGCTCGTCGACCGCATCGCGGCCGCCGTCGACGCGCATGACGTATTGCGCGTGAAGGGGTTCGTGGAAGTCGCCGGCAAGCCGCTGCGCCTCCTGGTGCAGGCCGTCGGCAACCGCATCCAGCATCAGTTCGAGCGCCCGTGGCGATCCGGCGAATCGCGGCAGGGGCGGCTGGTGATCATCGGCGAGCGCGGCCTCGATGCCGCCGCCATCCAGAGCCTGATCACAGGATAGGCGGGACCGATGCACCTGCTGGCGACAACGGGCGCGGATCTCGACGACCTCGAACAGGCCGTGGATCTTGCACAGTCGCCGGCCGAAATCGTCGTGCTGTCGTTCTCGGATAGCGATTTGTCGGCATTGGCCGAGGCCTGGACCGCGTCGTCGGATGAGCTGCCGAGCCTGCGCCTCGCCAGCTTGAAACGGCTGAAGCATCCGATGTCGGTCGATCTCTATGTCGACCGTGTCGTGCTCGGCGCGCGCGCCGTCGTCGTGCGCTGTCTCGGCGGGCTCGACTATTGGCGCTACGGGCTGGAGCGCATCGCATCGGTCTGCCGCAGCCGCAACATCCCGTTCGCGGCACTGCCGGGTGACGATCGCGCCGACGAGAGGCTCGATGCGCTCTCGACCCTGCCGAAGGACGCGACCTCGCGTCTCTACGGCTATCTGCACGAGGGCGGCGTCGGCAATGCGCGCGAGGCCCTGCGCTATCTCGCGACGCTGCTCGGGCGCGACGCGCATTTTGCGGAGCCGGTCGCGATCGGTTCGATCGTCGGCTTCATGCCCGATCGCGGAGCGGTCGGCATCGATGATCTCTGCGGCCACGATGATGCGCGGCCCACCGCGTTGATCGTGTTCTACCGTGCGGGCCTGCTCGCCGCGGATACGGCAGGGATCGCGGAGCTGATGCGGGCGCTCGAAGGTGAAGGGCTGGCGGCGGTCGCGGTCGCGGTGACCAGCCTGAAGGATCCCAATATCGGGGATGCACTGGCGCGACTCGTCCAGCGCCGGCGTCCTGCGATCATTTTGAACGCCACCGCGTTCTCGGCGCTGCGCGACGACGGCACCACGGTGCTCGACCTCGCGGACGCGCCGGTCTTGCAGATCATCCAGGCGCAGAGCACCGAAGAGGCCTGGGCCTCGTCGGCGCGCGGACTGTCGCCGACGGATCTGGCCATGAATGTCGTTCTGCCGGAGCTCGACGGCCGGCTGTTGGCGCGCCCGATTGCGTTCAAGGGTGAAATGCCGGCGGATGAGCGTCTGCAGTTCGGCACGATGCGTTATGTACCGCAACACGACCGCATTGCTTACGTCGCCCGGCTCGCGGCGCGATGGGCGCGGCTGCGGGCGCTGCCGGCAAGCGAGCGGCGCGTGGCGCTGATGCTTTCCGATTATCCGGCGCGCGGCGGGCGCCGCGGCTACGCTGTCGGTCTCGACACCAGCGAAAGCGCAGCCGCCATTGCGCGGCTGTTGGCGGAGGCGGGGTACGATATCGGCCGCGCAGCGCCGACCGCCGAAGATGTCGACGCGCTGCTGCGGGACGAGGCAGATGAGCTCGTGGTGCCGCTCGCGGCCTATCGGTGTGCTCTGGCGCTGTTGCCGGATGAGCTGCAGCGTGCCTCGCATGACAATTGGGGAGAGGCGGAAGCCGACCCGGCGGTTCGAGATGGCACCTTCCGTTTTCCGGTGCTGCGTGCGGGAAAACTCTCGATCCTGCTACAGCCGGATCGTGGCAATCGCGCCGATCGCAAGTCTGGGTACCATGACACGAGCGTGCCTCCGCGGCACGCCTATGTCGCGCTCTATGCGCATCTGCGTGAGGCCGAGCGGATCGATGCGCTGATTCATCTCGGTGCGCATGGCACGCTGGAATGGCTGCCTGGCAAGGCACTGGCGCTCTCAAATGCGTGCTGGCCGGAGGCCGTGCTGGGCCCGCTGCCGGTGATCTATCCCTTCATCGTCAACAATCCCGGCGAAGCGATGCAGGCCAAGCGGCGATTGTCGGCCCTGACGCTCGGGCATCTGACGCCGCCGCTGTCGCAGGCCGGTCTGCACGGACCCTTGCTGGAGCTGGAGGGGCTGGTCGAGGAATATGCCGAGGCGGATGGCCTCGACAAGCGCCGGCTGAAGCTGCTCGAGGAGGAGATCGTCGCGCGGGCCTGGCAGGGTGGCTTGGCCGCCGATTGCGGGCTCGACCGTGCGATGACCGGACGCGAGGCGATCGCACAGCTCGATGCGCAGCTCTGTGACATCAAGGAGCTCGCGGTGCGCGACCGCCTGCATGTGTTCGGGGAAGCGCCCGACACGGCGGCGACCGGCCTGCTTGCGGATGCGATCACGGCGGCCATGGGGCCGGCGGCCGCGACGGTCGATCGCGCCGACATCGCCGCACGGATCGCCGCGAGCGCTGCAGCCGAACGCAGTGCGTTGCTCGCGGCACTCGACGGTCGCCGCGTCGCTGCCGGTCCCGCCGGCGCGCCGAGCCGCGGCCGGCTCGACGTGTTGCCCACGGGGCGTAATCTCACCGCGATCGACCCGCGTGCGATCCCGACCCGGACCGCCGCTGTGGTCGGCGTACGCGCGGCTGACGAGGTGATCCGGCGCTATTTGCAGGATCATGGTGACTACCCGCGCGCGCTCATGCTCGATCTCTGGGCGTCCGCATCGCTGCGCACGGGCGGTGACGATCTGGCCCAGGCCTTGGCTTATCTGGGCGTGCGGCCGCGCTGGGACCTCAACTCCAATCGTGTCACCGGCGTCGACGTACTGCCGTTGGCGATGCTCGACCGCCCGCGCATCGATGCGACGCTGCGGATCTCGGGGCTGTTTCGCGACCTGTTCGAAGCGCAGATCGCGCTGTTCGATCTCGCCGTGCAAAAGGTGGCCGCGCTTGACGAGGACGATGCCGACAATCCGCTGGCCGCGGCACGGCGGCGCGGCGAGAGCCTCGCGCGCGTGTTCGGCGGGGCGCCTGGCAGCTACGGTGCCGTTGCCGCCGACCTTGCGCTCGGAATGGACTGGACGAGCCGGTCGCAGCTCGGCGAGGCGTATCTCGAGAGCGCCGCTTATAGCTTTGGCGGGACGCATGACGGCGCGTCTGCTTCCGACACGTTCCGCGCCCGCGTCCGCAGCGCCGACGCCCTCGTGCATCCGCAGGACGATCGTGAGCGCGACCTGCTCGATGGCGAGGAGGTCGCCGACTTTGCCGGAGGCTTTGCGGCGGCCGCGGCGTCGCTCGGCGCGTCGCCCGCGCTGCTGCATCTCGACACCAGCCGTCCGGAGGCGCCGGCGGCGCGGACATTCGGCGAGGAGATCGCCCGCGTGGTGCGCGGCCGTCTCACCAATCCGCGCTGGATTGCGGGAATGCTCGCGCATGGCTATCGCGGCGTCGCCGAGATCGCGCAGGGCGTCGACGCGCTCTACGCCTTTGCCGCCACCTCTGACGCCGTCGCCGAGCACCTGTTCGATCTGGCGCATGGGGCGCTGCTGCGCGACGAGGCCGTGTTGGACAACATGGTCGCGCGCAATCCGGCGGCGGTCGCCGCGATCGTCTCGCGATTTGAGGATGCGCTACGCCGGCAGCTATGGGTGCCACGCCGGAATGCGGTCGCCGATGAGCTTGCGCATGCCCGCACGCGTCTGACGCAAGCGGAGAGCGCGTCATGACCGCCTCGGTCGAGATCAAGGGCTGGTGTCCGGGCGCGCGGCGTCCGATGCCGAGCGGCGACGGGCTCATCGTTCGCGTCCGGCCGCATGGCGGCGCGTTGCCGGTGTCGGCGCCGCGTGAGCTTGCCGAGGCTGCTCGGCGCTACGGCAACGGCCAGATCGACCTCACGCGCCGCGCCAATCTGCAAATGCGTGGCGTATCGTCCGAGACGCTCGCGCCGCTGTGGGAGCTGATGGCATCGCTCGGCCTGCTCGATGACAGCGCCGAGCTCGAGGCCATCCGCAACATCGTCGTCAACCCGCTGGCGGGACTCGACCCGGCCGAATGGGTCGACATGCGCCCCGTCGCCGCCGAGCTGGAGACGCTGCTGGCCTCGGATCAGGCGCTCCATGCGCTGCCGCCCAAGTTCGGCTTTGCGCTGGACGGCGGCGGCAGGTTGCCGCTGACTGGGCTCGCTGCGGATGTTCGTCTCGTCGCCTGTAGCGGTCCTGAAGCCCGGCGTGTCGCCGTTGGCATCGCCGGTTCTGTTGAGTCCGTGTGGCTGGGAACGACAGCCGATGCCGATGCGGCGTCGACGGCTGTGCGGCTCGCGCGGCTGGTGCTGCAACACAGCCCGACGCGGCGCTCCGCAGATTTGCCGCCGCACGCGCGCGCCGCCGTCGGCGCCGAACTGGGCCTTGATCTCTCCAACGTCATCGCGACGCCATCAGCCGCGAAATCGCAACGACGTTGCGGCATCATTGCCCTGACGGATCAAACCTGCGCCGTCGGTCTCGGCGTGCCATTCGGCCGCATCGATAGCGGCACGCTGGCGCGGCTTGCGGCCATGCTCGCGGCACACGATGTCGCCGAGGTCCGCCTGTCTCCATGGCGCGCGCTGTATGTCGCCGCGGGCGCCGTGACCGCGGAGCAACTGGTGGCGGATGCAGCCCGGCTCGGCCTGGTTGTCGACGATACCGATCCACTGATGCGCATCGACGCCTGCTCGGGCGTCGGCTGCTGTCCGTCGACGGGACTGGCGACGCGACAGCATGCCCGCGTGCTCGCGAATGCGATGGCCCGGACCGGATTCAACGGCACGCTGCACGTCTCCGGCTGCGCCAAGGGCTGCGCACGCTCGGCAGCCGCAGACGTCGTGCTGGTCGGCGAGGGCGAAGGTTATCACATCGTCCGCAACGGCACGGTGAAGAGCGAATCCTGCGGCATGCTCGATCCCACTGAGACCGACGTCGACGGGCTGTTCGAAACGAAAGAAAAGGCCGATGTCTGAGCTGCGCGACTACATCAAGGACGGGGCGGAGATCTATCGCCGTTCGTTCGCGACCATCCGCGCCGAGGCCGATCTGTCGCGCTTCCACGGACTGGAAGAGAAGATCGCCGTGCGCATCATCCATGCCTGCGGCATGGTCGAGATCACCTCCGACATTGCCATGTCCGAACACTTCGCCGCCGAAGCGCGGGCGGCGCTCGATCGTGGCGCGCCAATCCTGTGCGACGCCAAGATGGTGGCGCAGGGGATCACGCGGGCGCGGCTGCCGGCGAGGAACGAGATCATCTGCACGCTCGATGCTCCGGAGGTGCCGGCGCTCGCCGCGCAGCTCGGGACGACCCGATCCGCGGCGGCGCTGGAGCTGTGGCGGCCGCATCTCGGCGGCGCGCTGGTGGCGATCGGCAACGCGCCGACGTCGTTGTTTCATCTGCTCGACATGCTCGATCAGGGCGCGCCGCGACCGGCCGCGGTGATCGGAACGGCCGTTGGGTTCGTCGGAGCCCGGGAATCCAAGGAGGCGCTCGCGGCCGACGGCCGTGTGCCGTATCTGATCGTGAAGGGTCGGAAGGGCGGCAGCGCCATGGCGGTCGCGGCGGTGAATGCCATCGCGAGTGATGTCGAATGAGCCTGCTGGACACCATCGCGGGCTCGGCAAATCCGGGCACGCTCTACGGCATCGGCGTTGGTCCGGGCGACGTTCGTTATCTGACCTTGCGCGCCGCCGGCCTGGTCCGGTCCGTCGATGTGGTGGCGTTCTTTGCCAAGCGCGGCATGGAAGGCAACGCGCGACGGATCGTCGCGCCGTTGATGGAATCGGGCCGGCACGAGCTGCGGCTCGAATATCCGGTCACGGAGGAATTGCCCGTTGCCGACCTGTCCTATCAGTCCCAGATCGCCGACTTCTACCGACGTGCGTCGGACAGCATCACCGCGCATCTGGCGGCGGGGCGATCGGTCGGTCTGCTGTCCGAAGGCGACCCGTTCTTCTACGGCTCGTTCATGCATATGTGGCGGCGGCTCGAGCGCGATCATCCGGTCGAGGTCGTCCCGGGCGTCACCGGCATGTCCGGCTGCTGGACCAAGGCCAATGTTCCGATCACCTGGGGCGACGACGTCCTCTCCGTTTTGCCGGGCACGCTGGGCGAGGACGTCCTGCATGACCGGCTGACGCGTTGTGAGGCCGCCGTCATCATGAAGGTCGGGCGCAACCTCACCAAGGTGAAGCGTGCGATCATCAGCGCCGGCTTGCTCGATCGTGCG
Source organism: Bradyrhizobium sp. SZCCHNRI3043 (assembly GCF_032377735.1). Classification (NCBI taxonomy): domain Bacteria; kingdom Pseudomonadati; phylum Pseudomonadota; class Alphaproteobacteria; order Hyphomicrobiales; family Nitrobacteraceae; genus Bradyrhizobium; species Bradyrhizobium sp. SZCCHNRI3043. Next base: position 35,960 of record NZ_JAUHID010000028.1, on the reverse strand, counting down.
CTCTATGTCGAGCGCGGCACGATGGAAGCGCAGCGTGTCGCGCCCCTGGCCGAGGTGGAGCTGGAGCGCGGCCCCTATTTCTCGATGATCCTGATCCCCGGACAGGGGCGGCGGCTATGACGGGCACGCTGACCATTGTCGGCGTCGGCCCAGGGCGAGCCGAACTGATCACGCCGGCCGCCTCGGTCGCCATCGCTCGCGCGACCGATCTGATCGGTTATGGACCGTATCTCGACAGAGTGACCACGACGAGTCCGGGCCAGATCCGGCACGCCAGCGACAATCGCGTCGAGCTCGACCGCGCCCGCCACGCACTCGGGCTCGCAAGCGACGGCAAGCAGGTCGCGGTGGTGTCGGGTGGTGATCCCGGCGTCTTCGCGATGGCCGCAGCGGTGTTCGAAGCGGTCGAGGCGGGACCGGCGGCCTGGCGCGACCTCGACATCCGCGTCGAGCCTGGTGTCACGGCCATGCTGGCAGCCGCGGCTGAGGTCGGGGCGCCGCTCGGTGGCGACTTCTGTGCGATCTCGCTGTCTGACAATCTCAAGAGCTGGACGACCATCCGCCGCCGCCTGGAGGCGGCCGCTGCAGCCGATTTCGTCATCGCGCTGTACAATCCGCTCTCCAAGGCGCGACCGCATCAGCTGGGTGAGGCGTTCGCGCTGCTGCGGCAGATCAAGCCGGCTTCGACTATCGTCATCCTGGTGCGGGCCGCGGGCAGTGGTGATGTCAGACAGATCATCACCACGCTGGGCGAGGTGGATCCCGACAGGGCGGACATGCGCACGCTCGTGCTGATCGGATCGACGGCCACGCGCCTGATCGCGCGCGGGGGCCAGCCGCCCTTCGTCTATACGCTGCGTCGTGAAGTCGAGGGCGGCGCATGAGCGAGCTGCGCCTCCAGCCACAGCAACGCGGCCCGCGCGCCGTCCAGCGCGACGCCATGCGGCTTCACGGGGCGGGTGATCATCACCACCGGAATCGCGAGCCGTCGCGCGGCTGCGATCTTCGGGTAGGTCGCGGCTCCGCCGGAGTTTTTCGACACCACGAAGGCGATGCGCTCCTGGATCAGAAAGGCTTCCTCTGTCGGCTCGTCGAACGGCCCCCGATCATGGACGAAGCGAATGTCGGAGGGCAGCAGGACGTCACCAGGCGGGTCGATGGTTCGGGCGACATAGCGATGCTGCGGCGCTGCGCCGAACGCTGCGAGCTCCAGGCGACCAAGGCTGAGGAACACACGCGCCGGATCCGCTCCGAGCGCCGAAGCCGCGTCGTCGGCACTGTCGACCTCGATCCAGCGATCGCCGGCCTGGCGTTGCCAGGCCGCGCGCCGGATCGACGCCAGCGGCACCGACAGCGCATGGCAGGCTGCGACGGCATGGCGCGAGATCTGGTCGGCGTAGGGATGCGTGGCATCGATGACGGCGTCGATCGCATGATCCCGCAGCCAGGCTTCCAGTCCGGCGATGCCGCCGAAGCCGCCGATGCGCGTCGGCAGCGGCTGCGGTTTGGGCGAAGCGGTGCGGCCGGCGAGCGAGAGCGTCGCTGCGAACCGGTCGTCGCCGGCGAGCAGCTTCGCCAGCTCCGAAGCCTCGGTCGTCCCGCCGAGAATGAGGATGCGCATGCGGGGCAGGGTCCATGGTGAACTCGGCCGCAACTTGCAACGCGCAGCGCTGGCTGTCCATCGTCGGGATTGGCGAGGACGGCGTTGACGGCCTCTCGATGCCTGCACGACGTCTCATCGCGCAGGCCGCGCTCGTGGTCGGTGGCGCGCGCCATCTCGAGCTTGCGGCGCCGTTGATTGTGGGGGAACGGCTGGCGTGGCCCAGCCCGCTGAAGCTCGCGTTCGATCAGATCGCGGCGCGACGGGGAGAGCCCGTCGTCGTTCTCGCAAGCGGGGATCCTTTCAACTACGGCGTCGGCAAGCAGCTCATGCAGCGTTTCGCGTCCGCCGAGATGCAATGCGTCCCGCAGCCCTCGGCCTTCAGCCTCGCGGCGGCGCGGCTCGGCTGGCCGCTGCAGGACGTGGCGCAGGTGACGTTGCACGGCCGCGCGCTCGAAGGGATCATCCGCCATCTTGCGCCGGGGGCGCGCATTCTGGCGCTGGCTTGGGATGGATCCACCGCCCCAAGGCTCGCCGCGCTGCTGACCTCACGCCGCATGGGACGCTCGCGCCTGACGGTGCTGGAAGCGATCGGCGGCGCGCACGAACGGGTGCGAAGCGCGCTGGCTGACGCGTTCGATCTTTCCGATATCCATCCGTTGACCACGATCGCGATCGAGGTTGACGCAGAGGTTGATGCGCCCATGATCCCGCTGACGGCCGGTCTTGCCGATGACCTATTCGAGCATGACGGCCAGTTGACCAAGCGCGAGGTCCGCGCCGTGACGTTGTCGGCCCTGGCGCCACGTCCGGGCGAACTGCTGTGGGACGTCGGGCTGGGGTCGGGCTCGGTGGCAATCGAGTGGCTGCTGCGTCACGGCTCGTTGCGCGCGTTCGGGATCGAGGCGCGGCAGGACCGGGCCGACCGGGCGATGCGCAACGCGCTGGCGCTCGGCGCTCCCGAGCTGAAGCTGGTGATGGGGCGCGCGCCGGCGGTGTTGGCGGATCTTGAGTCGCCGGATGCGGTCTTCATCGGCGGCGGCATTTCGGAAGCGGGGGTGTTCGAAGCCGTCTGGTCGCGGCTGAAACCCGGCGGCCGCCTCGTCGCCAACGTGGTGTCGCTCGAAGGCGAGACGCGGCTGAGCGCGTTGTTCGGCCAGCATGGCGGTGAACTGATCCGCATCGCCGTTTCGCGGATCGAACCGGTCGGTCGCATGCATGGCTGGCGGCAGGCCATGCCGATCACGCAGTGGCGGGTGACGAAGCCATGATCGCGCTCGGGATTGGCTGCCGCCGTGCCGCCAGCGTCGCAGACATCGAGGCGGTGATTGCACATGCGCTCTCGCTTGCGCGCCTCGCACCCGCGGACGTGGCGGTGCTCGCCACTGCGGCCGACAAGGTCAGCGAGCCTGGCGTGATCTGCGCCGCGCAGCGGCTTGGCCGTCCGCTGCTCGGAATTGCCTCTGCAGCGATGACGGCTGTCGCCGACCGCGCGATCACGCGAAGCGATCGCGTCAGGCGCTTGAAGGGTGTACCTTCGGTGGCCGAGACGGCCGCGCTGGCTGCCGCCGGCGCGAATGCCCGGCTGATCCTCGCGCGCGTCGCAAACGCCGCGGCGACCTGCGCGCTGGCGGAGGGCGAGGCTGTCACCGATGCGGAGCCTGCGCCATGACGGTGCACTTCATCGGCGCCGGTCCCGGTGCCGCCGACCTGATCACCTTGCGTGGTCGCGACCTGATCGCGCGCTGCCCGGTGTGTCTCTATGCGGGCTCGCTGGTTCCTCAGGCGCTGCTCGATCATTGTCCGCCCGGTGCGCGTATCGTCGATACGGCACCGATGTCGCTCGACGAGATCGTGGCCGAGATCGAGCGTGCCACGCTCGCGGGCGAAGATGTGGCGCGGCTTCATTCCGGCGATCTCTCGATCTGGAGCGCGCTCGGCGAACAGCTGCGGCGCCTCGACGCGTTGAGGATACCCTACACGATCACACCCGGCGTGCCGTCGTTCGCAGCGGCAGCGGCCGCGCTCGGTCGCGAGCTGACCTTGCCGGGACTCGCACAATCGGTGGTGCTCACGCGTACCTCCGGCCGCGCTTCGGCCATGCCCGAGACGGAACAGCTCTCGCTGTTCGCGCAGTCGCGCGCCACGCTCGCCATCCATCTCTCGATCCACGTTCTCGATAAAGTCGTCGAGGAGCTGCGGCCGCACTACGGCGACGACTGTCCGGTGGCGATCGTCTATCGCGCGAGCTGGCCGGATCAGTTGATCCTGACCGGCACGCTGGCGACGATCGTCGGGCAGATCACGACTTCCGCCGTGGAGCGGACCGCGCTGATCCTGGTGGGCCGCGCGCTCGCAGCTGAGGATTTTCGCAATAGCGCGCTGTATGATGCCGATTATCAGCGACGCTTCCGCGGGAGGGGCGAATGAGCCGGCCCGTAACTCTGTCCGACCAGCCGGCCATCGCGGTCGAACACGGCGACATCGAGCGCAACGTCGTTGTCGCCCAGGGCACGCCGCGCCGTCTGCCAGGCGGCGTGCGCGACGACCTCGCCGGCCGGAAATCCGAGCCGCTCGGCCTCTTGAAGCACCTGCAACGCGGTGTTGGCGGTGCGTGCGGTCGTGACCAACGCGTCCGGCGCGCCGGCGTCATGCAACGTGTTCGCGAGCCAGCCGAGATCGACTTCGCCGGCGCGCGAATGCAGGTCGAGCAGGCCCTGGCCGAGCTTGGTCATCTTGGCGAAGCCGCCGGCCACGGTGATGCGGGCCACCGGATGCCGGCGCAGATATTTCAGCATGCCGCCGGCGAAATCGCCCATGTCGATCAGCGCCGTCTCCGGCAGGCCGTGGAGCTGCTGCACGGCCTTCTCCGACGTGCTTCCCGTCGCGCCGGCGATGTGCGGCAGGCCGGCGGCGCGCGCGACGTCGATGCCGCGATAAATGGAGTGGATCCAGGCGGCACAGCTGAACGGCACGACGATTCCCGTGGTGCCGAGGATCGACAGGCCGCCGACGATGCCGAGGCGCGGGTTCAGCGTCTTCCGGGCGAGCTCCTCGCCGCCGGGAATGGAGATCTCGATGATGACGTCGCGCGCCGCGCCGAGCGCTGCAGCGGCCTCATTGATCGCCGCCGCGATCATCTCGCGCGGCACCGGATTGATCGCAGGTTCTCCCGGCGGCAGCGGCAATCCTGGTCGCGTCACTGTGCCGACGCCGGGGCCGGCGCGGAACGTCACGCCGGAATTGTCTGCACCGCGCCGCAAAGTCGCTTTGACCAGCGCACCGTGCGTGACGTCAGGATCGTCGCCGGCGTCCTTGATGACGCCGGCGGTTGCCTTCGCGCCGTCGGCCTCGTGCATCGCGACCGCAAAGCCGACACGACGTCCGCCCGGCAGGGCGATCTCGACCATGGCAGGACAGTTGCCCGTGATCAGCAGCTCGTAGGCGGCGCGCGCCGCCGCCGTGGCGCAGCTGCCGGTCGTCCAGCCACGCTTCAGCGGTCGGTTCGGCGGATCCGCGGTTTCCATCATGTCCGTTCGCATAGCACATTTTGCCATGCCTCGGCGGCGTTGCGGCCATGACCATGGTGACACCCAGCGGGATCATCATCGCCGCGCCGCGTTCGGGCGCCGGCAAGACGACGGTGACGCTCGGACTGCTGCGTGCCCTCAGCCGGCGCGGCACGCGCGTGCAACCCTTCAAATGTGGCCCCGACTATATCGATCTCGCCTTTCACACGGCTGCGGCAAGACGGACGAGCTACAATCTCGACAGCTGGGCGATGTCGGCGCCGCAACTGCTGGGGCTTGTCCGCGACGTTGCCGCCGACGCCGATATCGCCATCGTCGAGGGCGTCATGGGCCTGTTCGATGGCGCATCGCATCCCGGACGCGCGGGCAGCGGCTCGGCCGCGGATCTCGCAGCCCTGACCGGCTGGCCGGTCGTGCTCGTTCTCGATGTGAGTGGGCAGACCGAGACGGCCGCTGCCGTCGCGCTCGGCTGCGCGCGTTTTCGCGACGATGTTCACGTGGCCGGCGTGATCCTCAATCGGGTCGCGAGCGAGCGGCATAGGGCGCTCATCGAGCCGGCGTTCGCGACCATCGGAATCAGGCTGCTCGGCGCGCTGGCGCGGGAGGCGCAATTGACATTTCCCGAACGTCATCTCGGACTGGTCCAGGCCCAGGAGATCACGGCCCTCGAAGCCCATCTCGAGCGTCTCGCGGCAAGCGTCTCCGGAGCCGTCGATCTCGAGGCGCTGCTGGGTCTCGCGAATCCGATCCGCTCTACCGATCTCGCTGCGCAGACATCTGGCCTTGGCATCAAACCGCCCGGACAGCGCATTGCGCTCGCAGCAGATGCGGCCTTCTCGTTCAGTTATCCGCATCTCCTGCGGCACTGGCGCGCTCAGGGCGCGGAGGCCATTCCGTTTTCGCCGTTGAACGACGAGGCTCCCGATCCCGCAGCCGACGCGGTCTGGCTGCCAGGCGGCTATCCCGAATTGCATGCGGGACGGTTGGCCTCGGCGCGGTCGTTCCTCGCTGCGTTGCGCGCGATGGCCTTGCGCGGCGTGCCGATCCACGGCGAGTGCGGTGGCTACATGACGCTGGGGGCGGGACTCGAAGATGCCCACGGTGTCCGGCATGCGATGGCGGGGCTGCTGTCGCTGGAAACCTCGTTCGCACGACGCCGCTTGCATCTCGGCTACCGTCAAGCGACCCTATTGGCCGATTGCAGCCTCGGCCGAAGGGGCGCCGTCGTTCACGGTCACGAATTCCACTATGCAACCATCCTGAGCGAGGCAGACGATCCGCTGATCGCGTGCCGCGATGCGTCGGGCGGCGTCGTCGCCGAGCGCGGCGCCCGGCGCGGGTCGGTGACCGGATCGTTCCTGCACGTCCTGAGCGGGGAGGGCGCATGAGCGAGCCAGGCCGAAGCTCTCCGCAGTTCGACGCGACATTCCGGCAGCGCTTTGCCGAGCTGGTGCGCTGGCGTCGCGACGTCCGCCGTTTCCGCTCGGATCCGGTCTCCCCAGAGCTGATCGAACAGTTGCTCGCGCTCGCGTCCCATGCGCCATCCGTCGGCTTCTGCCAGCCCTGGCGGTTCGTGCTCGTCGAGAGCCCTGAACGCCGCGCGACGGTCATCGAGAACTTCCAGCACGCGAACCAGGCCGCGCTCGCCGGCTATGATGGTGAGCGCCGCGCGCTTTATGCAAGCCTCAAACTGGAAGGCTTGACGCAGGCGCCGGTCCATCTCGCCGTCTGCGCCGACGAGGGCGCTGCCACCGGTCATCGGCTCGGCCGCGCCACGATGCCGGAAACGCTCCGCTACTCGGTGGTGGCGGCGATCCAGACGTTCTGGCTGGTGGCGCGCGCCGAAGGTCTCGGCGTCGGCTGGGTGTCGATCCTGGATCCAGCGGCTGTCTGTCGCGAACTCGCGTTGCCGTCCGACTGGAGCCTGATTGCGTATCTCTGCGTCGGCTGGCCGCAGGAGGAACATGACGATCCCGAACTGGAACGTCACGGCTGGGAAACGCGGCTCGACCAGACAGTGATCAAGCCGCTCAAGCGCTAGGTCACGATGCGAGCGCCAACGCCGGTGCGTCAACCGTCCTTGGCTCGCCAACAGCGCCCGCGGCGCTCATGAGCTGAAACCGTGTGCCGTGCAGGTTGATGGTCAGTGGAATGCCGCGGAAGTCGTCGTGAAAGGCGCGGATGCGGCGCGCCATTTCGGCCGGATCGATGTCGGCGGACATGTCGCACTTGGCGGCGTACATCTGTCTGGTGCTCTTCGCTCCGCTCCAACCGACGCCGAGCGCCGGCAGCGGGCCGGCGTCGCAGGCGAGGTCGCGCGACATGCGCCAGAACAAATAGGCGAGCCGCACGAACGTCATCTGTTCCAAACCACGGACATCCACGCCGCGCGGGATGTCGAACGTCTCGACACCGACGATCGGGCCGCAGTCGACACGGGTCTCCATCACATGGGCCGTTGCGCCGAAGCGCGTCGCACCGTCGTACATCGCGAAATGAGCCGGCGCCCAGCCCGGATAATCCGGCGGGGCCGGATGAAAATTGTAGGCGCCGTGGCCGAGCGCCTGAAGGGTGTCGGCAGGCACGATGACGCCGGTCGTGAAGGCAAGCAGGCGGGATCTGCCGAGCACATCGCGTTCGATGGCTTCGATGTCCTGCAGGCTGACCGCGAAACGGAATGCGAGGGCAGGGTTGTGCGCCCGTAGCAGCTCCGACAGCGCAAGTTGCTGGTCGCGGCTGCCGGTGAGAAGAATGATGGTGTCGAACATGATTTGTCCCGGTTGGCGTCAGCGGCGATGGGCGTTGAAGGTGGCGGGCCGGTGCGCAGCTCCCGAGGTGGCCGTCGCGGCGAACAAATTGGCCGGCAGCTCCTGACCGGGGATGATCTCGAGCACCATGTTGTCGGCCAGCAAAGCGGCCTCCCGCGCGATGCGAACCTCCAGCTGCCACGAGCACAGTGAGAGCTCGAGGCGGCCAAAGCCGCCGCAATCAGCGACGAAGGCGCTGGTCAGCTTCTCGATGCTGTCAGCGGCGGCGCGTGCGCTGCTGCTTCCGACGTCGCGCAGGATGACCGTGACACCTCTGCCGGATTTTACTTTCGAGCGCACCACGAGCAGCGACTCCAACGCGCCGACGCGCCCGGCTCGCCGGGGCGGCCGCGCCACCTCGGCAAAGTCCGGGTCGGGACCAAGATCAGCCTTTGTCGGCTTCAGATTGTGGACGATCGTCGCGCTGCGGACTCCGGCTTCCCCTGCGACGGCATGGTAGCTGCGGGGAAGCCAGACCGTGTCGAGCGCGATCTGGGAGCTCACCGTACTCCAGGCCTGATCGATCTGATAGCCGTCCCAGATATCGGGATATGAAGAGGCGATCTCACGCCAGGTCGTCAGCATTGTCCCGGCCGCCTTGGACCGGCCGAAATAGAGGGTGCGCGGCGACATCTCCCAGCCGTTCCACTTATGGACGGCAAAGTCGCAGCCTGCCAGATGAGGAAGGTCCGGAGGTGCTTGGAACATCACGTCGGCCTCGACGTACAACAGCGGTTCGCGATTCCGCTGCCACATCCGCGCGATGAAGTCGGCCTTGTCCGCAGCGCTCAGGCGTTCGCCGGGACGGCGATCGATCGCCTCGATGTCGAATGGGAGCCCGAGCCGCTGCAACGAGCGTCTGAGATGATAGACGTGCAAGTCGCCGACCGTCGTTGGATGGCAGGACACGACACGCATCGCAGTTGCCGGTGCTGCGTCCGGCGCAGGCCAGTCGCGGCCGCCCCACCATAATTCGTGCGGGCCGTCGGCTGAGGTGCCGACGGTGCCGAACTCGGTCAACTTGGATTTCAGGAAATCGAACGCGGGGTTTTCGCCGAAGGGGATCACCACGGCGTCATGCGAGGTCAGCGCGCCGTACAGCAGCTCCGCCCCGGCGCCCGTTGGCGGGTCGATCAGGACGATAGTGCGGCCGCGGCCAGGCGGTGGAAGGTCATCGCAGTGAACCACCGGCCCGAATGTTCGCGACAGCCATTGCAGACGATGACCTTGCCGCTGACCGAGCCTGACGCCGTGAGCGCGCAGGCTTTGCACCGGGTCGTGGTCGTTGGTCTTCAGATCTTGTCGCGTCATGCCGGGCCCTCCCGCACAATAGAACGGACCACGTCGGCCAATCAGGCGCGTCGATCGCGCATGCGCTTGCGTCGGTGTCTTGCGATAATGCGAGTAAGACCGGGCTTTCGACACGGAAAACGCGAACTTCGTTTCGCAATGTTGCCGGGCGCGCTGCTCGAGGCCGCAACAGATGACAAACACCGTGGCTGCGCGAGCAGAAGTATTCGCAATCACTCCGGTTTGATGCGCCTTATCAAGGCCGAAGCGGACGATTGGTCTCGCAAACGAAGTCGCAGTGCGGATCACGAGTCTCACACCGGATATATCGCGTGCGGTGACGCTCTGGAGCCTCGATGCAGATCGAAACATTCAGCAACATTCGTTGACGCTATAGACATGATGGCCATCTACGCGCGCGCGTCGACGGCGCGCGACGCAGCGCGTCGATCGCTTCATCTATCGTGCTATCAGCAACTACAACGTACGAAGGCGATGGATCAGGCGCGCAATGTCGCAAAAATCGTCACGCGATTCAAAAATCGCGTCCGCGGCAACTGACAGAGTCGAAAAATGCGATAATTTCGTCGAGGTGATTCGGAAAAAATTGCCGGGCGAGATGATCGTTTCGCAACAATTCCGAACCTTGCTCAACCGCGGACTTTGTGTGCGCGGTATGCATCCACGGATGCTGTTAGTAAGCGTTGCAGCTCGCGTTTTCTGCTGAATTCGTCTTCTGGAATGAATCCCCCGCCATGCCGAACATCGGCCTCTCTTTCTCAACGATCGTCGGGCGCTCGATCCGCGTGCGGCAGAATTTGCCTGTCCCTAGGCAAAACATTCCATCTAACTACCTGAAAAATCACAAAAAATCTTCGCCTGCTTCTTTCGGCCGCCGCGTTCAACGATCGGAAGCCGTCTGCGAATGCCGCATTCGGCATTGCGGGTTGGAGATTCGGAAATGAGCTACGCGCTGGACGTCTGGGCCCCGGCCGATGGCATATCTTCGAAAGAGCCGGGGTCCCCGGACGTCGCGGCGCTGCCGTCGAGCGAGTCGGCCAGCACCGTTCCCGACTCCGCGCCGCCAGGCGAGACCGCGGTCTTCGACGAGGACAAGGACCTGCTCGACCGGCTCGCCACCGGAGAGGAGCTCGCATTTCGTCTTCTCGTCGAGCGCCACATCGATCGCGCCTATGCGATTGCGTTGCGCATCGTCGGCAATGCCGCCGATGCCGAGGACGTCGTGCAGGACACGATGTTGAAGGTCTGGACTCACCGGGGGCGGTGGCAGCACGGTCGCGCCAAATTCTCGACCTGGCTCTATCGCGTCGTCAGCAATCGCTGCATCGACATCCGCCGCAAGCCGCGGACCGAGAATGTCGACGTGGTACCAGAGGTTGCGGACGGCAAGCCGGATGCAGTGAGCGTCATCGAGCGTGCGGAGCTCAGCGTCCTCCTGGAGGGGGCGATGCAGCGGCTTCCGGAGCAGCAACGGATCGCCGTGATCCTGTCGTATCACGAGAACATGAGCAACGGCGAGATCGCCGAGGTGATGGACACGACAGTGGCCGCCGTGGAGTCCCTGTTGAAGCGGGGACGCCAGCAACTGCGCGACATGCTGCGGCGTCACGAGCGCGACATTCGCGGCGCCTTCACGGATTGCTAACCATAAAATTCTCGGCGCAGGAGAAATCCCGCCTGAATCCCGCAGGCGCTTCCGTTTGATCGGTCAGACGGGGCCGATCCGCACCGTCAGTCCTTCCACGATGCGGCGTGCTTTGCCGATCACTCAGGAGTCCTCACCGTGCCCGCAATTTCCACCAACATCGCCGCCAACTCCGCCGTCCGTTACCTGAACATCAACTCCAACCAGGAGACGAGCTCGCTCGCCAAGCTGTCGAGCGGTTCGCGCATCACGTCAGCCTCGGACGACGCGGCCGGTCTCGCCATTTCGACGCGCATCTCTTCGGACATCACCACGCTGCAGCAGGCCGCGACCAACGCAGCGCAGGCGACGTCGATCCTGCAGACCGCGGATGGCGGCGCGTCCAACATCAGCGACATCCTGGCGCGCATGAAGTCGCTGGCCTCAGAGTCCGCATCGGGCACCACGGTCGGAACCAGCCGCACTTACATCCAGTCGGAATTCTCGCAGCTGATCAGCGAAATTTCGTCGATCGCGACCGGAACGCGCTATAGCGGCCAGAGCCTGCTCGACGGGACCAGCACCTTCTCGTCGGGCGTCTCGGTCCTGGTCGGCTCGTCCGCGTCCGACACCATCAACATCACGCTGTCGGATCTCACCGCGAGCACGCTCGGCGTCTCGTCGCTCGACGTCAGCACCCAGACCGGCGCGACCGCAGCCTTGACCGCTCTCGACACCGCGATCGACACCGTGTCGAAGGCCCGCGCCGACATCGGCGCGCAGGAATCGCGTTTCAACTTCTCGGCGGACTCGATCTCCACGCAGACGCAGAACCTGCAATCGGCCAACTCCGCGATCAAGGACGTCGACATCGCGTCGGAGCAGGCGAAACTGTCGTCGGCGCAGGTGAAGACCCAGGCCGCGGTGTCGGCGGAAGCCGCCGCCAACCAGATCCCGCAGTACCTCCTGAAGCTGCTGGGCTGAGTTGTGATCTGCCGGGCCGGCGCCACGCCGGTCCGGCCCTTCCCTCGGAGGACGACGATAGATGACGGTGAGCAGCGCAACCTCGAGCACGAGCGGCACGACGTCGTCTTCTTCCTCATCATCGACGAGTTCGAGCAGCTCGCTCACGACGTCGGGAACGAGCACGACGAGCACGATCGACTGGACTGCGCTGATCGAATCCGCGGTCAATGCCAAGCTCACCCAGGCGACCCAGATCTCGACCAAGATCACGGCCAATGAGGCCAAGATCACGGCCTACCAGACGCTGCAGACCGCGCTGAAGACGCTGTCCTCGGGATTGTCGTCACTGGCGACGTCGATGGTGAACTCGCTTGCGACGAACGCCTTCGCCACGCGGGCCGCCACCATCAGCGCGACCGGCGACGTCAGCGCCTCATCGGCTCTGTCGATGTCGGTGAGCAACGGTGCTGCGACCGGCAGCCACACGCTGACGATCGGCCAGATCGCCACCGCACACAAGGTGACGGGCACGACGCAGTCGAGCCAGACCGCGGCACTCGGCTATTCCGGCACGTTCTCGCTCGGCCTATCCGGCGGCAGCACGGCCGACATCACCATCACCAGCGGCATGTCGCTGCGGGATGTCGTCGACGCGATCAATGCCCAGACCTCTACGACCAATGTCGAGGCGTCGATCGTCCAGGTATCGAGCGGGTCGTATCAGCTGGTGCTGACGGGAACCCAGGATTCCGCTGACATCACCTATGCCAGCTCGTCCGGCGACGACGTGCTCAACAAGCTTGGCGTGACCGACAGCTCGGGTGCCTTCACGACCGTGCTGCAGACGGCGCAGGAGGCGGAATTCACGCTCGATGGGATCAGCCTGACGCGCAACACCAACGACATCACCGACGTTCTCAGCGGCGTCACCTTCGATCTGCTGCAGGCGACTCCGTCCGGAACGACGCTGACCGTCACCATCGGGACGGACACGAGCCAGATCTCGTCGGCATTGCAGACATTCGTCACCGACTACAACGCATTCCGCGATGCCGTCATCGCGCAGCAGACCACCAATTCCGACGGGACGGCGTCCTCGAGCTCCGTCCTGTTCGGCGACGGCACCATGCGCGACATCATGAATTCGCTCCAGGCCGTGCTCGGAACCTCGGTCGGCGGGCTGACGATGGCGGACCTGGGCCTGTCGTTCAACGAGAAGAACGAGCTCGAGCTCGATACGGGCACGCTGTCGACGATCCTCAGCACCAATCTGAGCGGCGTGACGACGTTGTTGTCGGCGCAGACCACGACCTCGTCGAGCCAGCTCAGCGTAGTCAATACCGGATCGTCGCCGCAGTCGTTCACCCTGGATCTGACCGTGGACTCGTCGGGGACGCTCACGACCGCGTCGGTCGGCGGCGACAGCTCGCTGTTCACGGTCAGCGGCAACACGATCGTGGGCAATTCCGGGACGATCTATGCCGGGATGGCCTTCACCTACACCGGCTCGACGTCGCAATCGGTCACCGTGACCTCCACACAGGGGCTTGCAACCCAGATCTACCAGATCGCCAAGACCGCATCGTCCAGCACGGGATCGCTGCAGACGCTGATCGACAATCTGACCTCGCAGGACGAGACGATGCAGGCCAAGGTCGATGACATCAAGAGCTCGGCCGCCACGTTCCAGACTCAGCTCACGGCGCAATACGCCAAATATCAGGCCGCCATCGAGAGCGCCAACAACACGCTCACTTATCTAAAAGCCCTTCTCAACGCGAGTTCGAGTAACTGATGACCCAAAATTCGATGGCGCAATTCGCAAGTCAGGCCTATCGCGGTGCTGCGGTGGCCGTTCCGCCGCTCCGGGCCGTCATCATGCTGCTCAACGGAGCGATGCTGAGCTTGCAGAAGTCGCTGCAGGCGCAGGAGGCCCGCCGCTTCGAGGAGGGGCACATCCATGTGACCCGGGCGACCGCCATCCTGCGCGGATTGAGCCTTCACCTTGATCCAACGCGCGGCGGGCCGGTCGCCGACCAGCTGTTCGGAACCTACAACGCCCTGATCGTGGCCGCGCTGCGGGCCTACGGTCGACCTCACATGCGCGAGAATTTCCAGCGGATCACTCAAAGTTTGCTGGAGCTGCGGGAGGCGTGGGAGGCGGTCGATGCGGCAGCCCGGGGAAAGCGAGCAGCCGGTGATTCGGCCAACCGTCGGTAGCGCTGTCCGAATCAGGCACCTGCCGCACTGCGGAAATCTTGGGAAACCGATCAGAAACGGGCTGCATTGTCTCCCGTTTCGGTATCCAGTGCGGCGTCGCGTGCAGACGGCTCCCGAAAAATACGGAGTTTCCCGCGTCCGGTTGCGGTCGATCGTCACAATTGCCGATATCAATTTCGTTCGCGGGCTGAATGCTTTATGACCAAGCCGGAAGCGCTGGATTGGGCGGACGATGGACGTCAGGGAATTCGAGGATCTGATCGGTAGGCTGGGTGAGGACATCTCGCGCTGGCCAGCCGAGCAGCGTCAATCGGCTGCTGATCTGCTTGCATCCTCTCCCGAGGCCGATCGATTGCTGTCCGAGGCACGTCTTGTTCGTGAGGCGCTGTCGTCGCCGCCGGTTCGTGCACCCGCGGGCTTGACGTCGCGTATCCTTGCTGCGGCCAACCGCCTGACCCAAGAGGAAGCGTCAACCGCCCCGGCTGACGCCCACCAGCCCGGCTGAGCTCCGCCAGGGCCGAGCTTGGGCGACTGCGCTTCGGCCGGTTGGGCCGTGGGCGCCGGAACCGCAACACCATCACCGCTGCCATCCCCCTCAATTTGTCGAACTCGTTTGCGCATGAATCGGGAGCGCCAGAGTGCGACGACGCGAGCCGTGGCGCGGAGATGACGCGACGGTTGCAGCCGATCTGACCTGGTCGCGCCGTCCATTCTCTCTGCTGGTCTCGTCCTGACCACCGGCCGAGCGCGCCGCGCTGCCGATGCAGAGCGGGGGGGCCACACCAGGCGATTTTTGCCGCCCCTGCGCAACCGCGCGCCGGCAAATTCTGCCGTCGGATCAACTAATTCGATCGACTAATTGTGCGCCTGGAATCGGCGCTCCGGCCGTTTGATCAGCAAACGCCTCCACGACCGCGTGGTCGTGCTGTGTCCCGCCGCCGTTCGCGGCGCGAGCCGGAGTTCTGCCATGACCGTTTCTGCCGCGAGTTCGTCGACTGCGACCACCTCATCGACCTCATCATCCAGCGACACATCGCGTACGACACTCAGCTCGACCGACTTTCTTCAGCTCCTGGTGAGCGAATTGCAGAACCAAGATCCGCTCAACGCGACCAGCGTGACCGACTTCATCAACCAGATGACGTCCTACGCCAACTACACCTCGCAGCAGTCGCTCAACAGCAGCATGACCTCGCTGGCCGGCTCGTTCTCGAGCCTGGTGACGCTGAATTCGGTGAACTACATCGGCCACACCGTCGAGGCCAAGAGTGACACCGCCGTTCTGTCGAACGGCTCGGCGACCTTCGGCTATTCTCTCTCGTCGGCGGCATCGAACGTTTCGATATCGATCAAGGATTCCTCCGGAAGCACGGTCTGGACCGGCACCGGGACCGGCAACAAGGGCGCCAATTCGATCACCTGGGACGGCACCGATTCCAGCGGCAATCAGCTCAGCGACGGCGGCCAGTACACGATCTCCGTGACGGCGACGGACTCCGCGGGCACCTCGGTTCTCAACTACACGACGATCACCGGGACCGTAACCGGCATCGACACCTCGACCAGCACGCCGTCGCTCACCGTCGGCGGCGTTCCGGTCAGCGCCAGCAACATTATCGGCGTCACCTCCTGACGGCATTACCCGGAGTACAATCATGAGTCTTTCTGGAGCCCTGTCATCGGCGATCTCGGCGCTCAACGCGCAGAGTTCATCGCTCGCCATGATCAGCGACAATATCTCCAACGCCGATACGACCGGATACAAGACCACGTCCGGCCTGTTCGAGCAGCTGGTGACGGCATCGAGCAGCTCGAAAGCCTATTCCTCGGGTGGCGTCTCGGTCTCCGGCCGTGCCAATATCACGCAGCAGGGGCTGCTGGCCGCCACCACCAACGCGACCGATGTCGCAATCCAGGGCTCGGGTTTCTTCGTCGCGACCAACTCGACTTCGGCCGGAGGCGAGACCTTCTACACCCGCAACGGCGCGTTCACGACCGACAATGCCGGCTACCTCGAGAACAACGGCTATTATCTCGAAGGCTGGCGCACCGATGCGAGCGGCAACGTGGTCGGCAACGGGCTCGAATCGATCAACACCAAGGTTGCGCTGACGAATGGTGGAGCGACCACCAAGACGTCGCTCGCCGCCAACCTGCCGGCCGATGCCGCGAGCGGCGATACGTTCAGCAGCTCGATGACGGTGTACGATTCGCTGGGGCAATCGCACACGCTCAACGTCACCTGGACCAAGGGGGCGACGGCGAACGAATGGACCGCCGATTTCGCGCCGGCCACGGCGTCGGACGGCACCGTGACGAGCGGCACCTATACAATCGATTTCAACTCAGATGGCTCGCTGAGCACGGTCTCTTCGACCAATCTCGGCATCACCTGGAATAACGGCGCGGCGGCCAGCTCGATCGCGCTCAGCTTCGGCACGACGGGCGGCGGCACCGATGGCCTGACCCAGCTGTCATCCGGCAGCACGACGCCGAGCGTCTCCAATTTCAGTGCCAATTCCGATGGCATCTCTTTCGGTACGCTGAGCAGCATTTCGGTCGGCAAGAACGGCCTCGTCGAGGCGACGTATTCCAACGGCCAGACGGTTCCGATCTACAAGATCGCGGTGGCGACCTTCGCCGATCCCAATGGCCTCGTGGCGCATAGCAGCGGCATGTACACGTCGACGGCGACGTCGGGCAATGCGACCCTGCAGGCGTCCGGCGAGAATGGTGCAGGAACCATCTACGGCAGTGAGCTGGAGTCGAGTACGACCGACACCACGGGCCAGTTCAGCAATATGATCTCGGCTCAGCAGGCCTATTCGGCGGCATCGCAGGTGATCTCGGCGGTCAACAAGATGTACGACACCCTGATCTCGTCGATGAGGTAGATCATGGCCGACCTGAAGAGGGAGCGGCTCGGCGAGGGCGAGGCTCTGCTGAAGAGGCTGCGGCGGCTGAGACTGCGCGCCGCGACCGTCGGCAAGGACGACCGCGCGCAACTGTTGGCCTTGATCGACGATATCGAAACGGTCCGACGAAGGCTTCTGCGTGAATGCGCGCTGCTCGACGAAGAGCTCAAGGTCGCCACCGTGAGGGTGACGGCGCTGAATACCTACGCCCGTGTCGCGCAGATCAGCCGCCGACCGCAGCGTGAACAGTAGGATGGGAGCGACAGGATGAAACACGCAGTTCAGGCCGATCAGCGGCCGGCCAGCGAAGATGAAGTGCGGACCTTGATCGCGCTGATTGACGAGCTCATCGCGGTGGTGTCGGAGGAGAATGCGGAGCTTGCCAAAGGGCTCCCGGCCTCGCGCTCCAAGCAGCTTGACGACAAGAATCGGCTCGCCGGGCTGTTTGAGCAGCGGGTTGCCGAATGTGCCAGGCGAACGGCGAGTCTCGACGTCCGCGACCGTGTCCTGCGCGAACAGCTCATGGAGCACATCTTCAACCTGCGTGGCGCGATGGACGAGAACCTCGTTCGGCTGCGGGCTGCGATCGAAGCCAGCAATCGTCGCATCGAGGCGGTCATGCAGGCGATCCGCGAGCAGATCGCGAATGCGTCGCCCTATGGCGCAGGCGGGCGTCGCACCGCGCGTGCGACGTCCTGTGGAACCAATGTCAGGGCATGATGGCCGCCCAGCAGCGGGAGTAGAGTGATGTCGCTCGACATAGCACGGCTGGTCGCGTTCAGCGGCATCTCGGCCACGGAGCTGCAGATCAGCGTGGCGTCGTCGAACATCTCGAACGCCGACACGAAGGGGTATACGCAGAAGACGGCCAACCAGGTCACGAATGTGACCGGGGGAGTTGGAACCGGTGTTTCGATTACCGGCATTTCGAGCAATGTCGACAAGCTGCTGCTGAAATCCCTGATCGGATCCAATTCCGAGCTCGGCGCGGCCGACACCACCAACGACTATCTGACGCAACTGCAGCAGCTGTTCGGCAGCGCGTCCACATCCGGCACCTCGACGACGGGAACGTCGCTGGCAAACTCTCTTGCATCGCTGGAGTCCGCCTTGTCGTCGCTGGCGAGCTCGCCCAGCAGTGTTTCGCTGCAATCGGCCGTCGTCAGCGCTCTGGACGATTTCGCAAGCCAGCTGCGCAGCACCTCTGGTGGCGTGCAGACCTTGCGCGCCAACGCCGACAAGGACATCGCGTCGTCGGTTCAGAGCGTCAACGACGACCTGCAGCAGATCGCCGATCTCAATGTCGAGATCCGCAGAATGGCAGCGTCCGGCCAATCGACCGCGGATCTCGAGGATGAACGCAATGCCGCGCTGCAGGACCTCTCGTCCTACATGAACGTCAGCTACTACACGGCGTCGAACGGCGATCTTCAAGTCTATACCTCGTCGGGGCGAGCCCTCGTCGACAGCTCGGCGCACGCGCTGAGCTACACGGCCTCGGCGAATGTCTCGGCGGCTTCGAGCTATGCGTCCGGCGGCTTCAGCGGCGTCATGGTCGACGGCGTCGACGTCACGTCCCAGATCACGTCGGGCAAGATCGGCTCGCTGGTCACGTTGCGGGACGAAATCTTGCCGGCCGCGCAGACCCAGCTCGATCAGTTGGCTTCGCAGCTGAAATCGGCGCTGAATGAGATCAGCAATGGCGCGTCGGCCGTGCCACCTCCGGCCACTCTGACCGGGTCGGCGAGCGTCAGCAGCACGACGGCTCTGTCGGCGTCCGGAACGGTCCGCATCGCCGTGGCTGACCAGAGCGGCAATCTCGTTTCGTATGAGGATCTCGATCTGTCGTCCTATGCGACGGCGGGCGATCTGGTCACGGCGCTCAACGGCATCTCCGGGGTCTCCGCCTCGATCGATTCCAGCGGACACCTGTCGATCAGCGCCACGTCGTCGTCGAACGGCATCGCGATCAACGACATGACCAGCGCGGTCGGCGGCAGCGGCTTCTCCGACTATTTCGGCATGAATGACCTCGTCACCGGCACGAGCGCCGCCAATTTTGCCGTCAACAGCAGCATCTTGAGCGGCGCTTCTGGTCTGCCGACCGGAACGCTCGACGGTTCTGCGACCTTGACGATCGGCAGCCAGGTGCTGACGGCCGGCTCGGCGACGGTTATCAATGCGCTCATCGACAAGCTGACCGGCCCGACCAGCTTCGCGTCGGCCGGAGGCCTGAGCGCAACGACCGGCTCGTTTGCCGACTATGCCGCGGCGATCGTCGCCAATGTCGCCAGCAAGGCTTCGCAGGCCTCCACTGCCTACACCGCGAAGTCGACGGCCCAGTCGAGCTATGCCAGCTCGCTGTCCTCGCAATCGGGCGTCAATCTCGACGAGGAGACCGCGCGGCTGAGCTCGCTGCAGAACAAATACGCTGCCGCCTCGCAGCTGATCTCCGTGATCAACAGCATGTTCTCTTCGTTGCTCACTGCCGTGCAATCGACCTAGTCCGGAGCGCAGATCATGACGATGCGGATTGCGACATTCTCGAACTCCGACCAGATGATCACGAGCGCGCTGCGGACGCAGGCGACCATGGCCAATCTCCAGGTGCAGGAAGCCTCGGGGCTGAAATCGGAGTATCTCGCCGGCTACGGCGCCGACACCCAGCACGTCGTCAATCTTCAGGTCTCGGTCACGCGGGCGCAATCCTATATCGATGCTGCGACCCTGGCCGACAGCAAGGTGCAAGTCATGTATTCCGCGGTGGGACAGGTGTCCGACATCGTCAGTCAGCTGCGCACGGCCCTGAGCGCCGCGAGCTCCGGCAGCAGCACGGGAACCACGTCGGCGATCAGTACCGCGCAGCAGTTGCTGCAGCAGATGGCGGGCATTCTGAACACCCAGTATGATGGGCAATATCTGTTCGGCGGGGGGCGCACCTCGACTCCGGCTGTCGATACCTCGACCTTCGCGTCCGGCTCGGGATCGCTGGCCACGACGGATACCAGCTATTTTCAGGGCGACAGCGAGCTTGCCTCGGTCCGTGTCTCCGACGGCCAGTCCGTGACGTATGGCGTGACCGCCGACAACCCTGCTTTCGAGGAGGTCATGCGTGTTCTGAAGTTCGTTGCGAATAGCTCGACCCTGTCTGGAACCGACATCACCTCCGCGCTGACGCTTGCCGATCAAGCAGTGGACGATGTCGCCACGGTGCAGGCCAAGGTCTCCGATGCAGCGTCCCGGATCGAGAGCGCGAAGTCTCAGCAGACCGACTACAAGAGCTATGCCGAGAGTCTGGCGACCGACCTGACCAGCGTGGACGTCGCTGCGGTCACCGCCCAGCTCTCGACTTATCAAGCCCAGCTCACGGCGAGCTATACCGCCATCTCCAAGATCCAGAGCCTGAACCTGGCCAGTTACCTGCGCTGAGTTTCGGGACATCGTGCGGGCCCAGCAGAGCCGGACTGCCGATTCAAACCATGCGGCTCGCCGGAGGATTGTTGGCGGGCATCTCGTCGGCGGACCTCTCACTTGCCTGGCTTGCGATTGCGACGTTCGACAGCGGCGCTGCGCGCGATCGGTGGGGTGGGTATGGGCGGATCAAGGAAAACGCGAAAGTCCAGCAGCTCCATCTGCGGGAAGAGGATGATCAGGACGTGGAGCTGCCAAGGAATTCCGCACTGGAGTCGTCTGCGCCTTCGTCGTCACGGTCATGGCTCTCAAGCAGATCTGGTGGGTAATCGCGCCCGGCGCAATGAGGCGTTGGCGACATTTGTCGTGTTCGTCTGGCGCGATCATGACGAGTACGTCATCCGCCGCGGCGGAGGTTGCGCATCGCCGTGCCGGTGCGTCGGGCGAGCCGCACGCACCAGCGAATTCACATCACCAGCGATGATGGGCGCGGACTCACGCCATGACCGTAGCGGTGTCCGAAATGACGGCCGCCGTGCCAGCCATGATGGCCCCAACCCGGACCGCGGTAATAGCCGTAGCTGTGCCGCCACGGCCGCGGGCCATAGGAATAGCCGTAGCTGCGATAGATCGGGCGCGGCACGTAGCTGTAGCCATAGCCGCCGTAATAGGGCCGGTAGGCCGGGTAGTAGCCGCCATAGCCGTAGGGATAGGCGGCGTAGCGATACCCGCCGTAGTAGGGATAGGGCGCGTAGCCGCCATAGTAGGAGGGTGCGGCGATCGCCGATCCGATCAGGGCACCCGCCAACAGCCCCGCGCCGATCGCGGCACCGCCGCCCCAGCCGCCATGCCAGCCGCCGTAGCGGACCTGCACGGCATTCGAGCTTTCGGCGCTCGGTTTGGCGGCTGCTGACAGCGACGTCAGCGGCGCAGCCGAGACCGAGTGCAGCGTGGATACAGAAAGTGCGCCGGCGATGGCGAGCGTCGCGGCGGCTTTGAAGGTGACCATCCTGATGTCTCCCGTTGATTCAGCGCTATGCTCAACCGGACGAGACGAACTTCGTTGCATTTGTCGCAGCGGACGTTTTGTCACGCGCCATTGGTCCAGGCGGCGGTCGATGCCGGGGGGGGGCATCGACCTTGGTGTCGTTACGGGCAGGAATGGCGCAGGCCGTCATTGCCGAGATAGGTGCCGGAGCCCGGGTCGTAGGACCGGCCCCGCTGGGCGCAATAGGCCTGGGCGTTGGCGGCCTCGGCGCGGCTGTCGGCGATGGCGCCCCCGATGATCGCGCCGGCCGCGAGGCCGCCGAGGGCGGCGGCACCCGCACCATAGCCGTGGCGATGCCCGTAAGAGCGATGGCCGTAATAGCCGTGGCGATGACCGTAACCGCCGCGCCAGTGGCGATATTGCACCTGCTGCGGCTCGGTCGCGTTCTGCGTGGCTGGGGTCGGCGCCGGGTGGTTCGGCAGCAACGGCGCTGCGGCGAGCGGCGATGCAGCCGCGAGCGCCATCGTTCCGATGGTGGCGACCGTCAAAAGCTTGCGCAGATCCATCTGCGTGCTCCTTTCTGTTCTTTGTGCCGGAGGGCAACGGCTCGCCGTCGCCCTCCGTTCCGCGCCGCGAAGGAGCATGTCGGCGGCACGAGGTCGCATCCAAGAGCGGAACCGTGACCGCAAGCTAATCGATCAGCGCATCGAGCAGCGCATCGGGACATTCTGTCATCATCGTATGTCCCGCGCCGGGCAGGACGGTCGTGCGCGATTGCGCAATCGCAGCCGCCAGCGCCTTGCCGGCCTTCAGCGGCGTCATCATGTCCTTTTCGCCGAGGATCAGCCGCGTCGGCACCTTGATCCTGGCCGCCGATGCCAGCGCATCCTGGTACTCGTTGCAGGCCGAGAGATCGTTGAACAGCACGCCCGGCGCGCAGCGCTCCAAGGTCGCCTGCGCGCCGCCATGCATCCACAAGCCCGGTGCGCGGCTGCCGCCGAGCTCGGCGGCAAAACCGAGGCCCCAGATCGAGACCATGTCGATGGCGGCGTGATCGTTGGATTCGGCGGCCTTCAGGAGGTCAGGCCCTACCGTCATCGTCGCCGCGGTGCCGATCAGGCTGAGCGCCGACACGCGATCGGGATGGCGTGCCGCGGCATCCAGCGCGATCAGCGAGCCCATCGAATGGCCGATCAGGTGAGCGGGTTTCGCATTCAACGCCTGCAACAGCGCGACGATCCAATCGGCCATCGCAGCGATGGTCGGCAGCGCCGGGCCCGCCGAGCGGCCGTGGCCCGGCAGATCGGGCGCCAGCACGGCAAAGCCGTGATGGGCGAACCAGCGGCTGTGCAGCGCCCAGACCGAATGATCGAAGCCGGCGCCATGGATGAAGACGACGGCGGGCAGGGACGAATCGAAGTCGCGGCCGCCCGTGGCGGCGAAGACCTCATGATCTCCGATCGACAGCTGCATGGCTCACACCTTCTGCGAGGCGCGCAGCGCCTGTCCGAGATCATCGATGATGTCGCTGGCCGCCTCGATGCCGACCGAGAGCCGGATCAGCTCCTCGCCGATTCCGGCCGCGGCGAGCTGGGCTGCGTCCATCTGCTGATGCGTGGTCGAGGCGGGGTGGATCACCAGCGTCTTGGCGTCGCCGACATTGGCGAGATGGCTGATCAGCTTCAGGCTCTCGATGAACTTGCGCCCCGCGGGACGTCCGCCCTTGATGCCGAACGAGATGATCGAGCCGGTGCCGCGCGGCAACAGCTCCTTGGCGAGCGCATGGTCCGGATGCGTCTCGAGCGAAGGATGCAGCACCCAGTCGACGGCCTTGTTGGCAGTCAGCGCCTCCAGCACGGCGCGGGTGTTGGTGACGTGCCGCTCCATGCGCAGATGCAGCGTCTCGACGCCCTGCAGCAGATGGAACGCGTTGGTCGGCGACAGGCAGGCGCCGAAATCGCGCAGGCCTTCGGTCCGCGCGCGCATGATGAAGGCGGCCGCGCCGAACTGCTCGTCGAAGACGATGCCGTGATAGCCGGCATAGGGCTCGGTGAGCTGCGGGAATTTGCCGGACGCGCGCCAGTCGAACCGGCCGCCATCGATGATCGCGCCGCCGATCGCGATGCCATGGCCGCCGAGCCACTTGGTCGCAGAGTGCATCACGATGTCGGCGCCTTGGGCGATCGGCTGGCTGAGATAGGGCGTGGCAAAAGTGTTGTCGATCAGGAGCGGCACGCCGGCCGCATGCGCGATCGCCGAGACCTTGGGGATGTCCAGCACCTCCAGACCGGGATTGCCCAATGTCTCGCCGATCAGGAGCCGCGTGTTCGGCTTGATCGCGGCGCGGAAACCGTCGTGATCCCTGGGCTTGACGAAGCTCGTGGTGATGCCGAAGCGCGGCAGCGTGTGCGCGAGCAGGTTGATGGTGCCGCCATAGAGCGAGGAGGAGGCCACGATGTGATCGCCCGCATTCAGGAGCGTGGCGATGGCCAGATGCAGCGCCGCCTGGCCGCTCGCGGTGCAGACGGCACCGACGCCGCCTTCGAGCGCGGCGAGCCGCTCTTCGAGCACGGCCGTGGTCGGGTTGGAGATGCGGGTATAGATGTGGCCGGCGCGTTCGAGATTGAACAGCGCCGCGGCGTGCTCGGTGTCGTCGAACACGTAGGACGTGGTCTGATAGATCGGCACCGCGCGGGCGCCGGTCGCGGGATCCGGGTGCTGGCCCGCGTGCAGGCTCAGGGTCTCGAAGGCGGGCGGTTTCGGCGGCGGCATGCGGATCAACTCTCCTCAAGCAGATCGCATCTTCTGCCACAGATTTCGCCGTCAGTCAGGAGCGGCGCGGTGCGCCGCCCCTGCGACATCGATCAGCCGCCGAAGCGCTGCGGGAACAGGCCGGCCGAGGCGATCTCGGCGATGGACAGGCGTGCGCTCGGCTTCTCGCGCTCCTTGAGCATGGCCGGCAGCTTCTCGCCATCGCCCTTGCGGCCGACCGCGATCGCGATCTCCACGGCGAAACCGTCGGGCACCCCGAGCGCTGTCTGTGCGGCGGCGACGTCGAAGCCGCTCATGCCGTGGGTGATCCAGCCGGACACCGCCGCCTGGTTGGCGAAATTGGCCCAGGCCGCGCCGGCATCGAAGGAATGCGTGCGCGTCGGTGCCGGCTCGGTCTTGCCCGCCGGGATGAAGGTCTTCTTCGACAGCACGTAGACGATCGCCGCGGCATGCTGCGCCCAGCCGCGGTTGAACTCGACCAGCGGCGACAGGAAGGTGTCGAACTCGGCCGAGCCGCGCAGCGCGTAGAGAAAGCGCCAGGGCTGCGAATTGTAGGAGGAGGGCGCCCAGCGGGCCGCCTCGATGAAGGTCAGGAGCTCCGTCTCCGGAAGCGCCTCGTCGCTGAAGCCGCGCGGCGACCAGCGATCGACGAAGATGCGATGCGCCGGATGCTCGGTGATGCGGTCGGTCGGCGGGGGAAGATGGGCAGTCACGGGGGTCTCCTTCGTTCAGGCTCGTCGTCGGGCCTCGCGCCGCGCTTCGCTGCGGGGCACAATCTCGGCTCCTGTGTGGCTCACGGCGCTTTGGGAGTCCAGATCGCCAATGCCGATGTGTCCACCTTCGCCGGCAGCACGCGCTCCGCCAGGAAAGCATCCGCGATCTTCTGCTGCTCCGACAGGCCGGCCGCGGTGACCGCGCCGACCTGGTAGGAGCGGTGGCTGTTGGCCTCCTCGACGGTGGCCGCATCGATGCCCCACAGGGCAGCGAGCTGGCTCGCCGCGGCGCCCGGATTGGCCTTCACCCATTTGCCGGTTTCGACGAGCTTGCCGTAGATGACGTTGAGGGCGTCGCCATGCCCGGCGGCGTAGTCGGCGGATGCGAGATAGTAGCGCTTGTAGCTGGCAAGCCCGTCGCTGCCGTCCGCGAGCACGCGCGCCCCTGACTGGCGGATGGTGCTGGTCAGGAACGGATCCCACGCGACCCAGGCATCGACATTGTTGCTGACGAAAGCGGTCCTGCCGTCGGCGGGCGGCAGATAGGCGGGGGTGATGTCCTTGAAGGTGAGACCCGCTTTGGCGAGCGCGGCGAGCAGCAGATAGTGGCTGCCGGCGCCCTTGGTCACCGCGATCTTCCTGCCTTTCAGCTCAGCGAGCGTCTTGGTCGGCGAAGCCGTTGCCACGAGGATCGCCTGCGCCGACGGCGAGGCGGCCTCCTCGGCGACATAAGCGAGCCTCGCGCCCGCGGCCTGCGCGAACACCGGGACGGTATCGGCGACATCGGCGCCGACATCGATGCTGCCGATGTTGATCGCTTCCAGCAGTGGCAGGCCGCTGGAGAATTCGTGCCACGACACCTTGATGCCGAGCGGCGTCAGCGCCTTCTCCAACTCGCCATTGGTTTTGAGGAGGGCGATCAGGGTCGAGGATCTCTGATAGCCGATGCGCAGCGTCTCGGCTGCGTCGGCTTGCGACGTGGCGAGCGCGCCGAGCAGGGCCGCGGCCATCATCAGGACGCCGCGACGGGCGAGATGCAAGGGCCGCGCGCGACGCAGGCCGCTGAAGGACGGTGTCATTCGGCAATCTCCCAAACAGGCAGTTGCATGCAATTGTCCAGGATCATTCGCAGGATCGTGAGCCCTGCGCAATTTTGCAGATCTGTTCATATGGAGATGAAAGTTTCTCATGTGCCCGTGCCGCGAGAGGTTTTGTTTTCTTGGCGCGAGAGATCTGACGAGACAGCCGCTCGCATCCTCGCGACGCGCAGGGCGTCCGAGATGTGTCTGCCGTTCGTCCCTCCATCGACAGAGGGCACAGGGAAGGCCGGGCGTCGACTGACACCCATGGCCCGCGTGCAAAAAGGAAGCACGCGGCGGTTACCACAGGATCAGCCGGACATCCGGTGGATTCAATTGGTCGTCGCAACACTCGATGAGGAGGTTGCGATGGGCATTCGAAAGAAACGGTCAACGCGGGGCAAGCTGGGATCATTGGGGCGCCCACCAGTTGCGGGGCGTGCGGAACAGCAGAAATTTTGGCGTGGGATTGCCGCTGGATTGAACAGCGAGAATGCTGCGCTGG
Organism: Bradyrhizobium sp. SZCCHNRI3043; assembly: GCF_032377735.1. Lineage (NCBI taxonomy): Bacteria > Pseudomonadati > Pseudomonadota > Alphaproteobacteria > Hyphomicrobiales > Nitrobacteraceae > Bradyrhizobium > Bradyrhizobium sp. SZCCHNRI3043. The sequence goes on along the minus strand of NZ_JAUHID010000028.1, from coordinate 9,519 downwards.
CTGCTGGATTATCGGATGCTGTCGGCCCCCGATTATTTCGAAAAGCGGGCGGCGTGGCACCGGCAATGTTCCGACCTTCAGCGAAGCCGCTCTCCGGACGGCACCTCTCCTTTTCTGAGCGCGAAGAGATTGCGCTGCTGAATGCGCAGCGCCATTCTGTACGAGAGATAGCACGGCGCCTCAATCGGTCTCCCTCGACCATCTCCCGTGAACTCGATCGCAATGCAGCCACGCACGGCGGCAAGATGGCCTATCGGGCGACGGCCGCCCAGTGGCATGCAGATCGATCGGCCCGGCGTCCTAAGCCGAGCAAGCTTGCAAGCAACGCCGCCTTGCGCGCTTATGTTGAAGAGCGGCTTGCAGGGTTTGTCGCGCCTCCAGGCGGCGTTCGGCGGAAGGCCGGTCGTGCGGGCTCTAGCCAGGATCAGGGGTGGACGAAAGCGTGGAGTCCCGAGCAGATTGCCCGGCGCTTGCCGATCGACTTCCCGGATGACGAGGCGATGCGCATCAGCCACGAAGCCATTTACCAGGCGCTTTTTGTTCAGGGCCGAGGAGCGCTGAAACGCGAGTTGTCGTCCTGTTTGCGAACGGGACGTGCGCTGCGCGTGCCCCGAGCGCGTACGCGGAAGCGCAGCAAAGGCTTCATATCGCCGGAGATCATGATCAGTGAGCGTCCGGCCGAAGTCGCGGATCGAGCTGTGCCGGGACATTGGGAAGGAGATCTGATCGTCGGCTCCGCCAGCTCGGCAATCGGCACGCTGGTCGAACGCAGCACGCGGTTTACAATGCTCCTGCACCTTCCACGGTTGCCGGGGTTTGACGACGGCCCACGTACGAAGGATGGGCCTGCGCTCTCCGGACACGGAGCTGAAGCGGTACGCGATGCGATCACGCGCACCATCGTCACCTTGCCCAAAGAACTCCGCCGCTCGCTAACCTGGGATCAGGGGACCGAAATGGCTCAACACAGTGACCTCAAGATCGATACAGACCTTCAGATCTACTTCTGCGATCCAAGAAGCCCCTGGCAACGTGGCACGAACGAGAACACGAATGGCCTGCTGCGGCAGTACTTCCCGAAAGGTACCGATCTGAGCGTCTACGATGCTGACGAGATCGCCGCCGTGGCCGCAGCGCTCAATTCCCGACCGAGAAAGACGCTAGGATGGAAAACTCCAGCAGAGGCGCTTGACGAGCTGCTGTCACGAATGAAAACACTGGGTGTTGCGACCACCGCTTGAGCCCGCCTCCGGCCTTCCCTGCGCAATGGGCTTACGGCTTATACGCGTTCTCCCCGGCGCGCCGAGCTTTCTGGCCACCGTCGCCTGCGCGAAGCCGAGCCTCGTCGCAGACTTGATACTAGCATCGGAGTATCAGGACCACGCGATTTCGCCGTCCGGCTCCCATCGTTCGTCCGCGCGCTTGACGCACGCTGCGACGAGAACCGGCCATCGCATCCCGCACCAACGTTTCGTGACGTTCGCGAAGCGCCCCTCTCGATCGGGCGGGATAGGGTGATACAACCACAAATTCCGAAAAAAAGGAACAAGAATGTTTTTCGCAGGAGGACTGGACAGGGCAAATCAGCTTGAGAACGCGGGCGAATTTCGTTCCTTCGCGCAAGCGCGAGGAGAAGCAATAGGCTCGTCACGCAAGACCTGGAGCTTTGGCATATGACAATCAGCTTGAGCCCCTCTGCCTCCACGTCATGGCCGGGCCTCGTCCCGGCCATCTACGTCTTAGTAACTCTCCGCAGAGGTTTGGGCGGGTTGTCCGATCGAACGGCCTTGCATCTGCCGGCCGAAATGAAGCGCGGGAGCTCATGAGCGGATTTGGCCTGAGGCCTCCGACTTGCGCGGTGCGACAAATCGGCAGCCATTGGGGGCAGGAGCCGCGGAGCAAGCGCATTCGGGAGGACAGCCCGTGACTAAAGCAAACCTCCGCGACCGAGTCAGCGGCGTTCGCATTCAGCCCATTGTGGACATCCGAAGCGTAGACCGGGTAGTCCGAGCCCGGGCCACGGGCGGACATGGAAATGGAGGCGGCAACTCGTCGTCGCCAAGCACATTCCTCAGGACGTCCACTCGATCAGCTGAATGGTGACAATCTTTGTCGCCATGCGCCGTGTTTACATTGCGCAGCACGTTGGTGAAGCCGCCGCCCACACCGACGACGCCTGCATGGTTGGAGAACCCCGCAGCTATCGCGGGGGTGCCTCGACTCATGTCGGGGAAAAGGCAGGCGGTCGGCCTTGCCGCGCCGACGCCGGTCTGTAGGATTGCTGCCGCATTCCAAGGAGACATATTGATGAGATTGTTGATTGCGGCTTCCCTGATTTTCGCTACCCTCGCCACCCCGGCGTTAGCCGCGCCGCCCGCCAGCTGTGCCTCTAAGTTCGTCGGCGAGTGGCGGCATTCCGGCAGTGGCAACCGCGGTTCGGTGAAGGCCGACGGCCGCGCGCTGTGCAGCGAACATCCCGCCTGCGTGCAGGGCACCTGGACCTGCTCTGGCAACGTCCTCACCTACACCAACAGCCTCGGCACCTGGAACTACACGCTGGCGCCCGACGGCAAGTCGATGTCGACCGGCACGGCCACCGCGACTCGGATCGGGCCGGCGCCGGCGAGCGCCCGTTCGCGCGCCTCCGATACGGTGGCCGACGCCCCCGATCGGGCCTGCAAGGCGGGAAACATCGCCTCGCTGCAGGCTCACGACGACAGGCTGAAGGGTCTGTGGCAGAGGGCCAGCGAGCGTGAGCAGTGCGGGCCCATTCTCGCCCTCGGGAGAAAGCGAATCGAACTGCTCAAGCAGATCAATTCCGGCAGCTGCGGCAAGGAGTCGGTGCAGATCGGCGCGAGCAACGAGATGACGAAGGTCGCCTCGGTAATGTCGAAATGCGACCAGACCTACACCCCGTCCGACCCGGGCATCCTGAGGCGGGCGGGCGGCACGATCCGAGGTTTCGTCAAGGACCACGTCTTGAAGTGCGAACCTACCTCCGAGAACAACAACTGTGCGCCCAAGCCCCAGCGCAACGGCGGTCCCGGCGTCAGAGGTTAGCCCCTCTGATCCACCCAAATGTGACGCCGCTCCACGCACTCTGCCGGTGCAGCGTGATCGTTCGCTTTGGGTCAAAGCCGCCGTCCGACGGCCTACTTCCGGTTGAACCCCGAGAACCGACGTCGCAAGCTTCGACCGAAAGGCCCGGGATGGGCAGAAGCGGACGAATGTCACTCTTTGAGCCGACCTTCGTACGCTTTCACGTGATGCGGAAACAGTTCCTTGTAGGATGGCTGCGCGATCCCGAGGCAGGAAACTTCCCACCCAAGTGGATTTTCAGCTTCGCCGTACTCGCAAACCTCGACGTGCGAACAAACAAGTGCAATCCCGTCCGCCGTCCTTGCGCAAACAAGAGGCGGGGACGCGCCGGCTGCGGGACTACCCGGCCTTGCGTCTGTGAGGCTTGTTCGCGGTGGAGAGGTACGCACAGAACATGTCCGCCATCGCATCGGCATAGGCCGATATCTCGGCCCGGCTGCGCGGCGTCTCCGAGAAGTGCTTGCCGACCTGGCTGAGCGTCGTCTTGATCAGGTCTGCTGCCCGCGCGTGCTCGGCCTCTCCAGCACCAGGCAGCACCTCGCGCATGAAGGCGAGCATGGCGCGGCGGCCGCTTGTCTTGGCCCGGCGCGCCTCGGGCGCATCGCGGTAGAGCGGGGCGGCGTCGTCGAGCGCGCCGCGCACGGCGGCCTCGTCGCACTCCGATTGCAGGAACGCGTGAACGAGCGCGCGCAATCGCGTCAAAGGCGGACGGCGCGTGTCCTCCAGAATGCCGTGCAGCAGTTTCGTCGTCTGCTGCCACTCGTCGCTCTGCAGCCTGAACAGGATCGCCGCCTTGTTCGGGAAATACTGATAGAGCGAGCCGACGCTGACGCCGGCCTTTTCGGCGACACGGGCCGTGGTGAAACGTTGCGCGCCTTCCTTGGTCAAAACCTGAACAGCCGCCTGCAGAATGGCCGCGACGAGGTCGGCCGAGCGTGCCTGTTGCGGCAGTTTTCGCGGGGAAATCGGGGCTTTTCGAGCCGGGGCCATGGAGCGTTCCGAAATGCGATTAGCGAATGCGAATGATTATTCGTATTCTGACTTCGACGCAAACGACACGCATTGAGAACACGGAGAATATCAATGATCACCCTGACCACTCAGCCGGTAGCGCCGCTGCTGGATCGCCTGCTTGCCGAGGCCACGTTGCTGCGGCCGGAGACGAGTCCGATCTTCGCCGGCATGACCGAATGGGGCGAGCAACTGATGCGCAGCAGGTCCGACCATGTCGAGCTCTACACGCAGCTCAAGGACTTTCCGTTGCCCGTGTCGCGCGACACCGGCATGCTGCTCTACATGCTGGTGCGCGGCGTCAGTGCGCGATCGATCGTCGAATTCGGCACCTCGTTCGGCATCTCGACGCTGTTCCTGGCCGCGGCGCTGCGCGACAATGGCGGCGGCCGGCTGATCACCACGGAGTTCGAGCCGTCCAAGGTCGCCCGTGCCCGTGCCAACCTCGCGGAGGGCGGCCTGGCCGATCTGGTCGAGATCCGCCAGGGCGACGCCCTGCAGACGCTGAGCGATGATCTCCCGGACGCGATCGACCTGGTTCTGCTCGACGGCGCCAAGCCGCTGTATGGCGATATCCTGGCGCTGCTCGAGAGCCGGCTCAGCGCCGGCGCGTTCATCGTCGCTGATAATGCCGACCACAGCCCCGACTATCTCGCCTACGTCCGTTCGCCAGCCAACGGCTATCTGTCGGTGCCGTTCGGCGACGAAGTCGAGTTGTCGATGCGGATCGTGTGAGCGGCCGGCGACGAACGGCGATGTCCGCCACCCTCATCGGCGAATGGGCCTGGTGTTGACGTTTGGCCGACGATTGTTCACGAGGAGAGCTTCGTCATCTGAGCAACCGTCCTCATGCCCCGCATCCTCCTGATCAATCCCAACAGCTCGGCCACGACCACCGCGATGATGGTGTCGATTGCGGCCGCCTGTTGCGCCGGCCGGGCCGAGGTGGTCGGCGCGACCGCGACGCGGGCGCCGGCCATGATCGTGGATGCCGAGGCGCTGGCCGCATCGGCGGCGGAAGTGGTCGATATCGGCCGCGCGCATCGCGATGCTTGCGATGGCATCATCGTCGCGGCGTTCGGCGATCCCGGCGCCGCGGAGCTTGGCAGCCAGTGCTCGCTGCCGGTGGTGGGCATCGGCGAGGCGTCGATGCGCGAGGCCGCAGAGGGCGGGCAGCGCTTCGGCGTTGCCACGGTGACGCCTGCGCTGGTCGCGAGCATCGCGGGCCTTGCAGACAGGCTGAACCTGTCGGCGCAGTTCACCGGGACGCGCCTGACGCAAGGCGACCCGGCCGCGCTCGCCGTCGATCCGGCGCGGCTTGCTGCCGCCCTGGCTGACGCCACGCGCGCCTGTATTGCCGAGGACGGCGCCGAGGCCGTGATCATCGGCGGCGGGCCGCTGGCGCAGGCCGCCGATCAGTTGCAGCGGCAATTCGCCGTGCCGATCATCAAGCCGATCGAGGCGGCGGTGGCCGTGTTGCTGTCGCGTCTGTCGGGCTGAGTGCCAGCAGCGTTACGGCCGGTAGCTCGCCGCCGGATGCGGTGCCGCGAGCCGGGCGCGGCCGAACATCTTCTCGCGCAAAGTACCCGGCTGGTAGGCCTTCTTGTAGCGGCCGCGTCTGGTCAGCTCCGGCACCAGCATGTCGGTGACATCGGCAAAACTCTCCGGCGACAGCGCAAAGGCGAGGTTGAGGCCGTCGACGCCGGTCTGCTCGATCCAACTCTCGACGAGATCGGCGACCTTCGCAGGCCCGCCGACGAACACCGGGCCGATGCCGCCGATGCCGACATGCTCGGCAACCTCGCGCACGGTCCACACCCGGTCCGGATCGGCCCGCGTGACGTTGTCCATCGCACTGCGGCCGGCATCGTTGAGCACGTGGCGGACCTGCTGGTCGAGGTCGTAGGTCGAGAAGTCGACGCCGGTCCAGCCCGACATCAAGGTCAGCGACGCCTCGTGGTCGATGTAGCGGCGGTAGTCGGCAAACTTCGCCTCGGCCGCCGCATCGGTCTCGCCGAGCACGACGGTGGCGATGCTGAAGATGACGATGTCGCTGCCGGCGCGACCCGCGTCGGCGGCGGCCTGGCGGATCGCGGCGACGCGCGGCGCGATGATCTTGGCCGACGGGCCGGACATGAACACGCATTCGGCATGGCGGCCGGCGAACACGCGGCCGCGCGGCGAGGTGCCGGCTTGATACAGCACCGGCGTTCGCTGCGGCGACGGCTCGCAGAGATGGATGGCGTCGAGCTGGTAGTTCTCGCCGCGATGGCTGACGCGGTGAACCTTCGTGGGATCGGTGAACACGCCGCTGGTCCGGTCGCGCTTGACGGCGTCGTCCTCCCAGCTGCCTTCCCACAGCTTGTAGACGACCTGCATGTACTCGTCGGCGACGTCGTAGCGGTCGTCATGCGCGGTCTGGCGCTCCCTGCCCATGCCGCGTGCGGCGCTGTCGAGATAGCCGGTGACGATGTTCCAGCCGATGCGGCCCTCGGTGAGATGATCGAGCGTCGACATCCGCCGCGCGAACGGGTAGGGCGGCTCATAGGACAGCGTGCAGGTGACGCCGAAGCCGAGATGCTCGGTCACGGCGGCCATTGCCGAGATCAGCATCATCGGATCATTGACGGGCACCTGGATGGCGTGGCGGAGCGCCGCGTCGGGGTTGCCGCCATAGACGTCGTAGACGCCGAGTACGTCGGCGAGAAACAGTCCATCGAAGCGGCCGCGCTCCAAGGTCTTGGCGAGGTCGAGCCAATAGGGCAGGCGGTTGTAGTCGGAGGAGCGGTCGCGCGGATGCCGCCACAGGCCGGGCGACTGGTGCCCGACGCAGTTCATCGCAAACGCATTCAACCGGATGTCCGCAGCCATGATGTCCTCGACGCTGTCTTGAGCCGACCAGATGGCACGCTTCGCCTATGGTTTTCAATCGCGTGGATGCGCACGGCCGCTGCGCGCCGCGGATCAATGACGGCGCAGGACGGGCCGTGGCCCGCACGTGGGGAGGACGAGATTGACGGCGATCCGGATCACGACGCTGGCCGCGCTGGTACTGACATCGTCGGCTGTGGCCTCCGTCCATGCGCAGGATTTCAAGGCGAGTTGCGCCGCGCTCGCGCAAGGCTTCGCCGACAGCGGGCGCGTCGTCACGGCCGAGTTCGTCGCCGCGGGCGGCGTGCAACTGGCACCGCCGGCACCCGCGGGCGTGACCGCCTCTGGGGCAGCGCTTCCCCGAGTTGTTCGACGGCGTCATCGCGGGCGCGCCGGCCTATCGCGTGCCGCTTGCCGGGTCGCGTGGCTGTTCCTGGTTCCCGGCATGAACCATTGCGGCGGCGGACCCGCCACCAATCAGTTTCACTTGCTGACCGCTCTGGACCAATGGGTGGAGGGCACGGCCGCGGCGCCTGAGGCGATCCACGCCACCGCGCGGCGTGCGGCCGATGTGCCACGGCCCGGGCGCACGCGCGATCTCTGCGCGTTCCCGAAGGTGCTGACCTCCAAGGGCAGCGGCAGCCTCGAGGATGCGGCGAATTTCGAGTGCCGCTGAACAGGTCGTGCATGCCGTCTGCACGGTGTGCACGATCTCTTGATGAGCGGTTGACCCGGGAGGGGGATGAGCCGATCTATCTGCCAGCCGACCTGTCTCCGCAGCGTTGCGGCTCCCATCAGCCCACACACCGGTCCCTCATGGTTGCCAAGACGCGAGCCTTCACCATTCTGTGCGAGTTCGAGCACGTCCAGACCGAGCTGATCGGCAAATGCGTGGCCTTGAGCGACGGCAAGGCCGGAACCGTGGAGCAGGTGTATCTTGATGAGCTGCATGGGTTGCGCATCACCCTTCGCGGTCATGACGGGCGCTGGCCGGTGTCGACCATCAAGTTCACGCAATCCTGAGCGGCGGCGTTGGTCTCGGATTTGGAACGCTCAAACGATCGAAACGGCTTGATTGCGCGTCGCATGGCGATGCGTGGGGCATCGGATCGAGCGTTCGAACTTCTCGAGCGGCCTTTGCAGAGGCCTGCCGGAAGACCTGTGCATCGCATATCAAATGATACGAGAGCGGGCCGGCGCTGCGGCTAGCCTCGATGCTCCCGGCGCGGCCGGCCGCTGCTGCTCTGCCGCCCGGACTAGGGTGGTCGCGGCCGATTCACTTATGTTGATGCGCCCGGCATCTCCTGATCTAGAGTTGTCGGTGCGCATCAATGAAACTGGATGCAAATCCGCATGGAAGTAGAAGGTCGGAAGAAACGGCGTCGGCGTGTCAAGCAGACGATCTCGTTGGGTGAGCGGTTGCTAGAGATGGCGCGCGAGGCGCGAGACAGGGCGAAACGTCTGCCGCCGGGCATCGAGCAGGCCAGGCAGCTGCGGCGCGCCCGCGAGGCCGAAGCGATCGTCGAGCTCGATCGCTTCCTGACGGCTCCAGCACGCAGCACTCCGCCGCGATCGCGTTGACGCCGTCTCGCGCCGGCTTGGGGCGAAGGGGCGCGGCGCTGCCAGTGGTGTTTCCGGAACTTGCGGCAACAGGGCTGACCGATCCGAGGCCGGGCCAATTCCGGACGGCACCCTCTCAACCTATCGCAAGACGCATCCCGGCCGGTGCCGATCTGCATCACTGGCCTCATCCCCGTGTTCGCGGTGGCGAGAACAACGCCTACTTCGCATTCGCGAATGTGTGCGACGCCGCGAATTTCGATTCCGGGGTCAGCGGCGTGTTCGGTCCGGATACATCAGCGTTTCCGCGCCGTGAGGCGATCGTTGAAGGCGGGGAGGGGATCGCGACCGTCGACATCGACACCAGCAATCTCGACAGCCTCCATCCGACCAACGTCGTCCGGCGGAAAGATCTCGTCCCGCATGCGGATGCCGCACTCGTATCGTGCGCTGGTGCAACCGCACACGAGCAATTTCTGACGCTGCGCGCGCCAACCGTTTCAAAATGGAACGGAGAAACGGCGTGTGACGGGTCCGAGCGTGGGGGGCGACAGCGCTATCCACATTTCTGCACAGCCGTCGCAAAAAGTTCTTGCGCGGGATGCGGCGCCGCACTATCTCACCACCACGCCAGCCGGACATCACTGATGACTGAGGCCCCCGACTTTCGGGACCGACGTTGTTTTTCTTCCGATTGGCTCCTGAGTTTTTTCTTCGGAATTGCTCTTGACGGTCTTCGAAAATCGGCTATGTGAAGCGCCCCGGCCATCGGGACTTCCTCGGCGAAAAAGACCAACGAGGTTGATGCACTTAGTAGTTCGAGCGAACTAACAAGTGCGGGCTGTTTGACAAGTGAAGATGAAGAAAGAGAAACGTGGACGGCGGAGTCCTTGCGGGTCTCGGGATTGAGAGCTTCGGCTTTTGGTTCTGGGATCGGACGAGAAGACTTCGGCGGACAATGTTTCAAAGGTAACACCA
>NZ_JAUHID010000027.1:0-76114 GCF_032377735.1 Bradyrhizobium sp. SZCCHNRI3043 | reverse complement strand
GTCGAGGACCGCATGCCCTCGGGCATGCAGGTGATCGGCCAGACCTACACCGATCTCGACACGTTCCAGTTCGCGTCGAACTGGTCTCGCCTGCGGCCGTCACTGTTCGCCGGCGGGCAATTTCCGACCTTCGCCTGACTCCATAGCGGCCGGAACGGTGCAGATGCGAGACAACGGATGCGAGAGCAGCGCTTCGACAGTGAGGTCGGCCATGACTCCGAGAATTTTTCGACGAGCGGTTCTCCTGTTCCTGATCTCAGCGCTGTACCCAGGCGCCGGCGCCTCGGCACAGCAGAGGACGCCATCGCTCGAAGATCTCGCCAAGGCGGCGCAAAACCCGATCGCGGATACGATCAGCGTCGGGCTGGAGAATATCGCCATGCCGAACACGGGTGCGTACCGGCTGACGGCTGACGTTCCGGTCGGCGCGGGAATAGGCAAGCTCTTCATGGTCGACAAGCAGCCGGTCAACGCCGAGATCGGTGTCTACTACAATGTGCTGAGGCCGGACCTGGCATCGCGGTGGCAGTTTCGCGCCAGCCTGGCTTTCCTGTTCCCGAAGTGACGGTGCTCGGGACCAGGCATCGGTGGGATCGATGACCTCCACGGCATGAATGACACCCTCGCGCTCGGGCGACGCATAGACGATGAGTCGTTGCGGCGGTCCTCCTTTTCTCTGTCTGAAAGCATTCGATTTGAAGTTTATCCATCAACAGGAAACGAAGACTTCAGTATGCGTGCTGGCGCTCGACGCCGCCGAGATTGACTTGATCGTTGTCAATCTTGGCGGGTGCTGAGTGAAGTAGTTTCAGCGTCTGACTCGGCAATCGTGCAGCTCACCCGGAGCGCGGAATTTTCGGAGCAGGACTTCGGAGCAGGACAATGTGCATTGCATGCGGTTCCGCCATCGGTTCGCTGTTTGCGGCATCTAAGTCGGAGCGCGGCGGACTGACCCGTCGCCAGATGGTCGCGACCTCGGCTGCGGCCGCAGCGTTCGCCGCTGCCTCGGCTCCGGCCTGGGCCGCCTCCAGCAGCACGACCATCTTTCGCGGCGGGCGCGTCTACACGGTGGACGACTCCCTGCCCTGGGCCCAGGCCGTCGTCGTCAAGGGAGACACGATCGTCTACGTCGGCGACGACGCAGGCGCGATGAAATTTGCCGGACGCGGGGCTGACGTCATCGACCTCAAGGGGCGGATGCTCATGCCGGGCTTCGTCGAGGCGCATTGGCATCTTTGCACGCTGGCCTTCGCCCGCGGCGCCTGGGTCAACGAGGAGGATCCGGAGCGTATCTACGCGATCCTGCGCGATTACGCGAAGACGCATTCCGACGAAAAGTTCATTCTGGGCTTCGGCTGGATCGCTAGCGCGTTTCCCGCCTCGGGTCCGCGCAAGGAGCCGCTGGACGAGATCTTCCCCGATCGACCGGTCCTGCTCGTCAGTTGCGATCTGCACGGCTACTGGGTCAATTCCAAGCTGCTGGAGATGGCCGGCATTACGAAGGATACCCCGCGCGACGTCGTGCCCGGCTCCTCCTGGTACGAAAAGGATCCCAATGGCCTGCCGACCGGCTTCATTTCAGAAGTGCCTGCGCTGTTCGCGGTGCTCAAGGCGCTCGAAAAGCACGGCATCGAACCATTCGGCCTGAAGTCGACCGCCGCCGCGATCGAGGAATGGCAGCCCAGGCTCGCAGCCGCCGGCATCACCACCTTCTTCGATGCCGGCTTCAGCGCCTGGCCGACCGAGCAGCATCACGGTTTCGACATGCTGGTCGAGCTCGAGAAGCGCGGCAAGCTGCTGCAGCGCGTGATCGGCAGCCTGTATCACAATGATCCCAGCGTCGATCCGCTGCCGATCATTCGGGCCTACCGGAAGCGCTATCGCACTCCGCTGGTCAAGGCCGAGGTGCTCAAGCTGATCGTCGATGGCACCGAGCTGAGCCGCACCGCCTATCTGCTGGATCCCTATGCCGGAAGCCCGGATTGGCGCGGCGAACCATTGTTGCCATCGCCCGTGTTGAATCGGATACTGCGCGAAGCCCATGCCGAGGGAATCGATACGCACCTTCACGCCGTCGGCGATGCCGCCGTCCGCATGAGCCTGGATGGATACGAAGCCGCCTTTGGCAAGAACGGCCCCGGCAACCGCCGTCATACCATCTGCCACGCATTCCTCACCGCGCCATCGGACATTGCGCGCTTCAGAAAGCTCGGCGTGATCGCGAATACGCAGATCCAATGGGGCGTGCCGGATGCCAGCCAGCGTCGCGTCCGCGAGATCTACGGCGACGAGCGCTGGAGCCGCATGTACACCTTCAAGACGTTCATCGACGAAGGCGTCACGGTGTCGTTCGGCATGGATGCGCTGGCGACCGGCTCGAAGGTCGTCGTCAAGCCACTCGAGGCGTTGCAGGCCGGCCATACACGTCAGGAGCCGGGCAAGCCCGACGGCCTGGTCCATCCGCCCGCGACCGAACGCCTGGGCCTGCCGGACCTCATCCGAGGCTACACCATCAACGGAGCCTACCAGCTTCGCATGGAGGACAAGATCGGCTCCATCAAGGTCGGCAAGCTGGCCGATCTGATCGTGCTCGAGAACAATCTGTTCGATGTCGGGCCGCACGACATCGGCAAGGTCAATATTCAGCTGACGATGATGAACGGCCGGATCACGCATCGTAGTGGAATCTGAGCGGGAGCGGTGAACGTGCTCGAGACGACGAACGCGCCGGATGAACAACGGGTTGCGCAGGCGAGCGCGCCGATGTCGAAACGTAATCGCTGGCTCATCCTCCTGACCGTCTCCAGCGCGCTGGCGCTCGTCGTGATCGACATGACGGTGCTCTATACGGCGCTGCCGAGCCTGACCCATGAGCTGGCTGCAACGGCCTCGGAGAAACTGTGGATCGTCATGGCCTACGGGCTTGTCGTTGCCGGTCTCCTTCCGGGCTTCGGCTCGCTCGGCGATCGCGTCGGGCACAAGAGGACATTCGTTGTCGGCCTCATCGTCTTCGGACTGGCCTCGGTCGTGGCCGCCTATTCGCCGACCGCCATGGCCCTGATCGGCGGACGCGTCCTGCTCGCAATCGGCGCCGCGCTGATGATGCCGGCGACGCTGTCGATCATTCGCATCACCTTCTCCGATGACCACGAACGGGCGCTCGCCATCGCGATCTGGGGAGCCGTTGCGTCCAGCGGGGCGGCCGTCGGCCCCTTGGTCGGCGGTGTCCTGCTGGAATATTTCTGGTGGGGCTCGGTCTTTCTGATCAACGTGCCGCTCGTCGTGCTGGCGCTGGTCGCCGGCCTGCTGCTGATTCCTGCACCGGCCGATCGTGCTGAGCGCGACTGGGACCTCCTCGGTTCAGTGCAGGTGATGGCCGGGCTGATCGGCTTCGCCTACGTCGTCGAGGAGCTCGGCAGTCGCCAGTCTTCCTATGTCGTCCTTGCCGGCACGGCTGTCGCGACGGTCATCATGTTGACGGTGTTCGTACGCCGTCAATTGCGTCTCGAGGATCCTTTGCTCGACTTCACCCTGTTCCGAAACGTCGAGTTCACGCTCAGCGTGATCACCGCGATCGTGGCTTCACTCGCCATTGCGGGGACGGAGCTCGCGATCAGCCAGCGCCTGCAACTCGTCCTCGGCTATTCGCCGCTGCAGGCGGCATTGTACATCCTTCCGGCCCCGCTCGGTGCCTTCATCGGCGGGCCGCTCGCGAGCCTGATGCTCCGTCGCGTCCGAGCCGCCACCACGATGTCCGGCGCGCTGTTGATCGCAGGCATCGGCGCGGCCGGCTACCTGCTCTGCTACAACGCCAGCCTGGCGCTGCAACTGATCTGCATCGCGGTCAATGGTCTAGGGCTGGGAGCATCCATCGCCGCCGCCTCCAACGCTGTGATGAATCACGCGCCTGAAGGCCGCGAAGGCATGGCCGCGTCGATCGAGGAGGTGTCGTTCGAGCTCGGCGGCACAATCGGCATCAGCATTTTCGGAAGCATTCTGTCCGGAGTCTATACGGCGTTCATGGTTCTGCCCGACGGCCTCGGCATTCCCGCCGCTGCGCGCGACAGCATCGACGAGGCGCTGATCGCCGCCGAGCGGCTGCCGACCGGGCTCGCTGCCCTCGTCACCTCGCACGCTCATCGCGCCTTCGATCAGGCGTTCCTGACTGTCGTCAGCGTTGCGATGGTCGTCCTGCTCGGCACCGCCTTCCTGGTCCGGCCCCGAGCGGAGGGAACGACCTCAAACGCGGCTCGTCAGCAAGTCCACTAGGCCGGCGACGAAGACCCCTCATGCGCGTCGGCGTTGGCGGCGATCACCACGCTCGCCAACGCGATGTCGCCGTCCGATACGTAGTGATTGACCCGCTCGGGCAGACTCCGGCCGGCCTTATAGAGCTCGACGGTCTCGATCGATCGTGTTCTGATCAATTCGGCCATGATGTAGTCCCGCTCCGCATTGGCATCCGGATCGGTGGCGTGCGTGATCTGAAAGGTCAGTCGGGTGAGCGACAGGCCCGTATCCTTCGTGCCGGCGCCGACCCAGAGGACGGACTCATCGGCCGCAGGCGTGTCGGTCGTTAACCAGAAATCGCCAGCGTTCCAGCTCTTCTCGGCGTGGGCGAGGTCAACGGCCCAGAACCGGACGTGATGACGCTTTCGCGGACTATTGCCGATGGCTTTCTGAAAGCCGATATCCTGGCCGCGACCGAACAGATAGAGGGTGCTGAAAGGAGCAGTGGGGTACGGCCTGGCGAGGACGAAGGCGCGGACCATGGCCCACGAGCTTGCCAGCCCCAATCGGTCCGCCTCGCACCAACCGATCGCAGCAAAGCTCGCGCGGAGCTGTCGAAGCGTGCCGATCAGGGCGAGATTGACGGGGTCGCCGGGCAATCCATCGCCGGTGATCGTGTAGCTGGGCACCCTCCGACTCTGAAGGATCCTGAGACTCAATCGGATCACGCGTGGCAGAACGACATAGGCCGCGATTGCGTAGCTGACGCCGACGGCGGCAATCCAGGGCAGCCTGCGGTCCGCCGTCTCGAACACCACGAACACGATCAGCCAGACCGTGAAGATCCCGAGCCCGGCGACCAGCACGCGTTGCATGAGGCGTAAGAGCAGTCGCACTGGATCGGTCCGGTGAAAACGAGGTGATCAGCAATCGCGTTTTCGGTAGGGTGTCCGATCTTCTCTTCGTTGGCAACACCGCACGTGAAGGCACGAGGCGGCCCGGTCGCCGGCGCTATGACGAGGTTGTCCGCCCTGGGTTGCTCGACATTCGTCTGCGGCGGCACGCAGCCCCGAGCCAGCCCAAAGACAGCCGGACTGCGCGTGCTTACGCCGACAGCCGCTCGGCGTTGGACGCGACATGATCTCGATAGAGATCGACGACCGCGGCCGGGCTCGCGCCGGCCATCAGCTTCGCCGTCGCCTCCAGGGCTGCGGCGATCTTTTCGCTGACCATCAGCTCCGCCTCCTCGCCCGCATCGGCTTCGCCGCGCGCGAACTTTTCCAGCCGCAGCCGGATGACCTCGCCGGCTTCCATGGCCAGCATCGCGGCCGAGAACCAGGGGAACTCCGCATCGGCGGTTGCCGTCAGGGACGGCCGCATCTGCAAAGACATCGGGGTTTTGCTCATCGTCATCGTCCGAGAACATCAGCGGACGTGCGAGGAATACGCTTCAACTTTTAATGATGCGGACGCACAATCATCGACGATTTCGAGTCGGCACGAACCGCCGATTAACCACACGGCGCAGCTTCTCCCCGTCATTTGCGCGCGGAGCGAAACAATCCAGAATCCCTCCGTGGAGACAGTCTGGATGGCTTCGCTCCGCCGCTCCGCTCGCAATGACGTGGGGATAGAGCTCGTCTGCTGGAGGCGACAATCTTGGGCTTCCTGTTCGTGCTCGCGATAGGCCTCGTTGCCGGCACGTTGTCCGGCATCGTCGGCACCGGCTCGTCGATCATGCTGATGCCGGTGCTGGCCTACGAGTACGGCCCGAAGGAGGCCGTGCCGATCATGGCGGTCGCCGCCGTCATGGCGAACCTGTCGCGCATCCTGGCGTGGTGGCGCGAGGTCGACTGGCGCGCCTGCGCGGCCTATTCGGTCACCGGCATTCCGGCCGCCGCACTCGGCGCGCGCACCTTGCTGATCCTGCCGTCGCAGGCGGTCGATATCACGATCGGCCTGTTCCTGATGGCGATGGTGCCGGTACGGCATTGGCTGACGCGGCACGACCTCAAGGCCAACCTCTGGCACCTCGCGCTCGGCGGTGCGGTGATCGGATTTCTGACCGGCATCGTGGTCTCGACCGGGCCGCTCAGCGTGCCGCTGTTCCTGTTCTATGGGCTGTCGAAGGGCGCCTTCCTCGCCACCGAGGCTGCCAGCTCGCTCGGGCTCTATGTCTCGAAATCCATCACCTTCCAGCGCTTCGGCGCGCTGACGCCGGACATTCTGCTCAAGGGCCTGATCGCCGGCGGCTCGCTGATGGCCGGCGCCTTCGTCGCCAAACGCTTCGTGCTGCACATGAAGCCCGATGTGTTCCGCGTGGTGATGGATGGCATCATGCTGGCCGCAGGCCTAACTATGCTATGGAACGCCACCCACTCCTGAGCACATCGATTCTCCCTCCATGGCCAAGACCACGCTCTCCTTCGTCTGCCAGAACTGCGGCGCGGCCTATTCGCGCTGGCAGGGCAAATGCGAGGCCTGCGGCGAGTGGAACACGCTGGCCGAGGAAGACACGACGGGCGCGACCTCCGCGCCGGTGTCGCTGCGCTCCAAGCGCAAGGGCCGCACGTTCCAGTTGGAATCGCTCACCGGCAAGAGCATCGACGCGCCGCGGCTGTCGTCGGGCATGACCGAGCTCGACCGCGTCACCGGCGGCGGCTTCGTGCGCGGCTCGGTGCTGCTGGTCGGCGGCGATCCCGGCATCGGCAAATCGACGCTTCTGACCCAGGCGACCTCGATGCTGGCGCGCGCCGGCCATCGCGCGGTCTACATTTCCGGCGAGGAAGCTGTCGCCCAGGTGCGGCTGCGCGCCGAGCGCCTCGGGCTTGCGGATGCGCCGGTACAACTGGCGGCTGAGACGTCGGTCGAGGACATCATCGCGACCCTGTCCGAAGGCGGCGTGCCGCGACTGATCGTGATCGATTCGATCCAGACGATGTGGACCGACACCGTCGAATCGGCGCCGGGCACGGTGACCCAGGTGCGCGCCTCGGCGCAGAAGCTCATTCGCTTCGCCAAGAAATCCGGCGCCGCCATCATCCTTGTCGGCCACGTCACCAAGGACGGTCAGATCGCCGGCCCCCGCGTCGTCGAGCACATGGTCGACGCGGTGCTGTCGTTCGAGGGCGAGGGCTCGCAGCAGTTCCGCATCCTGCGCGCCGTCAAGAACCGGTTCGGCCCGACCGACGAGATCGGCGTGTTCGAAATGACCGGATTGGGTCTGCGCGAGGTCACCAACCCCTCCGAGCTGTTTCTGTCCGAGCGCGATCTCGGCAGCCCCGGCACGGCGGTCTTTGCCGGGATCGAGGGCACCCGCCCCGTGCTGGTCGAAATCCAGGCCCTGGTGGCGCCGACCTCGCTCGGCACGCCGCGCCGCGCCGTCGTCGGCTGGGATCCGAGCCGGCTGTCAATGGTGCTGGCCGTGCTGGAGGCGCATTGCGGCGTCAAGCTGTCAGGCCACGACGTCTATCTCAACGTCGCCGGCGGCCTGCGCATCAACGAGCCGGCGGCGGATCTCGCCGCGGCCGCAGCTCTGGTCTCCTCGCTGGTCAACGCGCCGCTGCCGCCCGATGCGGTCTATTTCGGCGAGATTTCGCTGTCGGGCGCGGTCCGCCCGGTGGCGCAGACCTCGGCGCGGCTGAAGGAGGCGGCCAAGCTCGGCTTCGGCCGCGTCGTGCTGCCGGAGCGCGCCCGCGGCGAGGCCGGCGGCGATGCCGGGCTCAGCCTCAATACCGTCGGCGGATTGACCAGCCTGGTCGCCGACATCGCCGCGCGCGGCACGCCCCGCGCCCGCCACGACGGCAGCCGGGACGAGGGTGAGCAGGGCCGCCGTGGCCCCAGCCATGCCGAAAAAAATGCCACACCAGCGAGATTCCGCCGCCAGGACGGCTAGCCGGACCGTGACGTTCGCGTGACTCGCCGCTATACAACGCCGCAACCGGGCGCCCACGCGGGATGGTGCAGCGTCCGGACTTGCCGGGGAACCCTGCTCTCCTCCGCCTGGAGGGGCGGTCCTCCGTCAATTCGAAGCGAACCTTGGACCTGACAAGCGGACCTGAGCAGCCGATGCCGATAACGATCCTCGATCTCATCCTGCTCGGCGTGATGCTGGTGTCGGGGCTGCTCGCGATGGTCCGCGGCTTCATGCGCGAGATCCTGTCGATCGCCGCGTGGGGCGCGGCGGCCCTGGTCACGCTTTATTCATTCTCGAAGCTGCTGCCGACCGCCAAGACCTATTTCAACAACGATACCGTCGCCAGCGTCGTGGTCGTTGCCGGTACTTTCGTGGGCACCCTGCTCATCGTCTCGGTGATCACGGTCAAGATCTCCGACATGATCCTCGATTCGCGCATCGGCGCGCTCGACCGCACCCTGGGATTCCTGTTCGGACTGGGCCGTGGCCTCCTGATCGTGGTCGTCGCCTTCCTGTTCTTCAGCTGGCTGGTGCCGGACAAGCAGCGTCCGGACTGGGTCACCGGCGCCAAGTCCCGCGTGGTCCTGCAGGGAACCGGGGATTGGCTGATGTCGCTCTTGCCTGATGATCCCGAGAACACCATTTTAAAGAAATTCAAGAAGAACAAGCCGGACGACGACCAGACTGACACCGAGTCGCCCGGAGTGGGCGGCGATGGGTACAGCAAGCCTGCCCGCGACAGCTTGAAGAAGCTGATCGAGAAACCCGCGGCCAAGTGAGCCTAGCCCAGAAGAGAGGCGCGATGGACCAGCACCACGATTCTTCCGGCGAAGCCCAAATGGACTCCCACGCGGATCTGGACTTCGGACCTCAAGCCTACCTCAGAGACCCAGACCTTGACGGAGACACGCTGCGCGAAGAGTGCGGCGTGTTCGGCATTTATGGGCACAATGACGCCGCCGCGATCACCGCGCTCGGCCTGCATGCGCTCCAGCATCGCGGCCAGGAGGCAGCCGGCATCGTCTCCTACGATGGCGCGCGCTTCCACAGCGAGCGCCGCCTGGGTCTCGTCGGCGACACCTTCTCCCGCCGCGAGGTGATCGAGCGCCTGCCCGGCAACGCCGCGATCGGCCATGTCCGCTACGCGACGACCGGCGCGACCATCCTGCGCAACGTGCAGCCGCTGTTCGCCGAGCTCAACGCCGGCGGCTTCGCGGTCGGCCACAACGGCAACCTCACCAACGGTCTCACCCTGCGCCGCGAGCTGGTGCGCGCCGGCGCCATCATGCAGTCGACCACCGACACCGAGGTGATCCTGCATCTGGTCGCGCATTCCCGCCGCACCAACTTCATCGATCGCTTCATCGAGGCGCTACGCGCACTCGAAGGCGCCTACTCGCTGGTCTGCATGACCAACAAGAAGCTGATCGGCGCCCGCGATCCCCTCGGCATCCGTCCGCTGGTCTATGGCGAGCTCGAAGGCTGCCCGATCCTGGCGTCGGAGACCTGCGCGCTCGACATGATCGGCGCGCGCTACATCCGCGACATCGAGCCGGGCGAGGTCGTGATCTTCGACGAGACCGGCGCGCACAGCCACAAGCCGTTCCCGCCGAAGCCGGCGCGTCCGTGCGTGTTCGAATACATCTACTTCGCCCGCCCCGATTCCGTGGTCGGCGGCCGCTCGGTCTACGAGGTGCGCAAGGCGTTCGGCGCGCAGCTCGCGCGCGAGAGCCATCCCGACGTCGACGTCGTGGTGCCGGTGCCGGACTCCGGCGTGCCGGCGGCGATCGGCTACAGCCAGCATTCCGGCGTGCCGTTCGAGCTCGGCATCATCCGCAATCACTATGTCGGCCGCACCTTCATCCAGCCGACCCAGGCGATCCGCGAATCCGGCGTGCGCATGAAGCACTCGGCCAACCGCGCCGCGATCGAGGGCAAGCGCATCATCCTGATCGACGACTCGCTGGTGCGCGGCACCACTTCGCGCAAGATCGTGCGCATGATGCGCGACGCCGGCGCCACGGAGGTGCATTTCCGCCTCGCCTCGCCGCCGATCCTCTACCCCGACTATTACGGCATCGACCTGCCGGACCGTGGCGGCCTCTTGGCGGCGACGCATTCGCTCGAGGAGATGCGCGAGCTGATCGGCGCGGATTCGCTGGCGTTCCTGTCGATCGACGGCATGTACCGCGCCATGGGCGAGCCGGCCCGTGATCCGGCCGCACCGAAATACTCCGACCACTGCTTCACCGGCAGCTATCCCACCCACCTCACGGACCAGGCGATGGTCGAGTCGACCCAGCATCAATTGTCGCTGCTGGCGGAAGCGAGCTGAGGTTCTTTCCACGCGCAGTCATTCCGGGGCGATGCGCAGCATCGAACCCGGAATCCCGAGCTTGCTGATCCCCGTATCATCTCCAGATTCCGGGTTCGAGGCCTGCGGCCTCGCCCCGGAATGACGATGCATAGTGAGCTGTCGTCCCGGCCGAAACCGGGACCCATCATCGCCAGCCGTCCTTGGCGGGCAGGACTAGCCACAGACAGCCAACTCCCTCATAACCGCCGCGGAGTATGGGTCCCGGCTTTCGCCGGGACGACGACGTCAGAGATCTGCGACCATGACCCTTCCCCTCGCCAACCGTATTGCCCTCGTCACCGGCGCCTCGCGCGGCATCGGCCATGCGACCGCCCGCGCGCTCGCCCGCGCCGGCGCGCATGTCGTCGCCGTCGCCCGCACCCAGGGCGGGCTGGAGGAGCTCGACGACGAGATCCGGAAAGAGACCGGCAACGGCGCCACCTTGGTGCCGCTCAGCATGACCGACAGCGACGGCATCGCTCGGCTTGGCGCCGCGCTGCACGAGCGCCACGGCAAGCTCGACATTCTCGTCGGCAATGCCGCCGTGCCCGGCCCGTCGTCGCCGCTCGGCCATATCGACCTGAAGCCCTGGAACGACGTCGTCGCCGTCAACCTCTCCGCCAACTTCCAGCTGATCCGCTGCATGGAGCCGCTGCTGAAGGCCTCCGACGCCGGCCGCGCGGTGTTTCTCACGTCAGGCGCCGCCCACAAGGCCCAGGCCTATCTCGGCCCCTACGCCGTCACCAAGGCCGCGCTGGAGACGCTGGCACGGGTGTGGGCGCACGAGACCGAGCGGACGCCGCTGCGCGTGAACCTGTTCAGCCCGGGCCCGATCCGGACCCGCATGCGCGCCACGGTGTTCCCCGGCGAAGATCCGATGACGCTCGAAACGCCCGAGCAGGTCGCCGAGTTCATCGTGCCGATGTGCCTGCCGTCGTGGACCGAGACCGGCAAGCTCTACGAGTACAAGACGCGCACCCTGAAGAGCTTCCAGCCGCCGGCGTAGCCCTGCGCAACCACCGTCATTCCGGGGCAAGGCCGCAGGCCTTGAATCCGGAATCTCGTTGTTATCTTGCGGTCGGATTGGCGGCAGCAGAGTTCGCCGCGGAAGGCTTGGCCGCCGCAGCCTTGTCCGCAGACGCCTTCGCCGCAGCCGGCGCCTGACGATCGCGCACTGCCGTCAGCTCCTTGCGCAGCTTCTCCTGCTGCTCCGGCGTCAGCACCGGGCGCTGGTCGTCATGCGGCACGTCGTTCACCGGGAGATAGTTGTACGTATTGCCGTACTGCGCCGTGTCGGACGATGGCGTCGTGCCCGAGGTCGCGCAACCGCCGAGCAGCACGGACGTCAACAGCGCCGCGCTCCCGAGCACCGAACGCAAGGTCACGTGTCGCGCAAATGGCAAGCAGGTCTGACGGAAGTTCATCGCGCGGCCGCGGCCATGGTGCGCGTGGCCCCCTGCGCCGTGATGCCGTGCTCGTTGGACTGCAGCCCCGGCAGGCTCTTCACCCAGGGATAGCCGCGCTGGCCCATGTCGTGGCCGCGATCGAACAGCGCGGTCATGTAGGTGCGATCGAACGGGCCGTCGGCCTTGACCTGGAAATCGGCCGGCACGCTGGCGAGGTTGAAGTCGATGCCGTTGAACTTCGCCACCGAGTAGATGCGGTAGATGTCGCCGATGCCCTGGTTCTTGATCAGGGTCGACAGCGAGCGCTGCGTCACCGAGAGCACGTCGGCGCCGACGCTGTCCCATTGCGGATCGATGCGGGCGTTACGGATGACGTAGAGATGTGCGCCGCTCACGCTCCTGCGCGGGCCGCGGCCGGAGACGAGGCGCAGCACCGAGGGACCGATGAACACCTGCCGGGTGACGCCGCCGTCGACATGCAGCTCGTCGTAGTCCTTGTCGCCGATCCGCACCTTGATGCGAACGGGGGCGAAGGCGCCCGGCACGGTCGCGGAGGCCAACAGCACCTGACGGAACAGGGCGATCGCCTCTGGCGTATCGGCTGCTGCGATGCGGCCCATGTCCCACAGCACCGGACGCTGCGCATCGAGATTGGTGGTGCCGACCAGCAGCACCCGGCCCTTGCTGCTCTCGCGCGCGACGTCGCGGAGAAACTCGCGATCGACATATTTCTCGATCAGCCGCGACAGCGGCGTGTTGTCGGCCAGCGCCGAGCCCTGGAGCAGGCCGGGAATGTTGACCGTGAAAATGTCCTTGCGCTCATAGGCGGTGAAGATTTCGCGCAGCTTGTCGTCGTGCTCGCGCCCCAGGAAGACGAACGGCGCGATCAGCGCGCCGGAGCTGACGCCCGTCACCATGTCGAACGACGGCCGGTTCCCGGCCTCGCCCCAGCCGGCCAGAAGCCCGGCGCCGAACGCACCGTTCTCGGCACCACCGGAGATCGCGAGGAAATTCAGCGGACGCGAGATCGGGATTTCGGCCGACGCGCGCGACATCGCGGCCTCGGCAAAGCGCGGCGCCGGCTCATCACCCCAGTAGCGGACGTTGCGGAAGCCGACCGGGTCGGCGCTGACGGCAGCCGCTTCCGGCAGCGCGTTGCGCGGCATGATGGCTGCGCAGGCCGCCAGCAGCAGCGACGCGGCGAACGCGAGCAGGATGCGCGGGACAAGCGCGCGGAACGAGGCGGCAGACTTCATCGCGACGCTTGCTGCTCCACGCTTGCGATCTCCGGCTGCGGCGCGTCGGGCCTGGCCTCGTCGGCGCCCTTATCAGTCCAGCCCGGCGGCAGGCCCAGACCGGCACCGACAAAGCCCTTCAGGCCGGGGAAGCGTCCGTACTGCTCACATGCGGCATATTTGGGAGCGCCACCCAGCTTGGCCGGCACACTCGACACCGAAGGCAGCGAGGCCAGCGACGGGACGCCTCCGAACGGCGACTCGCCGGTCGACACCAGCTTGGCGAAGTCGGCGCCGAACTCGGAAGCGAGGTCGTAGGCGTCGCCGTCATTGGCCATCCGCGCATTGGAGACCGAGTTGGCGCCGCGCGCCCACACCATCGCGGCCTTCTGGAAGCCGGCAAAGTCGCGCGCCTCGGCCTCGACGGACAGCGTGCCGAGCCCGACCGGCAGCCGGGGCACCGGCACGGGAACGCCCGGCAGCGCGACGCTCTTGGCGATGGACGCCGCCTGC
Source organism: Bradyrhizobium sp. SZCCHNRI3043 (assembly GCF_032377735.1). NCBI lineage: Bacteria > Pseudomonadati > Pseudomonadota > Alphaproteobacteria > Hyphomicrobiales > Nitrobacteraceae > Bradyrhizobium > Bradyrhizobium sp. SZCCHNRI3043. Next base: position 62,458 of record NZ_JAUHID010000027.1, on the reverse strand, counting down.
GAGGCTGCCGATGCGGTCGCGTTGGTCGCCGTGGCATGGGTGACGGTCGCCTTGACCGTCAGATCCGCCTCCTCGCGGGGTCCGACGATCTGGAATCGCTCGCTGAGACGCAGGCACATTTCGCGGCTGATGACGTTGGCCACCAGCTTGCGCTCGTTCTCGTCGAGGGCGATGTCGGGACGCGGCGGAAACGCGGTCGGCTCGATCCGGATCGTCTTGGCCTCGAGCAGCTCCTTCTTGTTGGCCTTGATCTGCGCGCGCGTCACCAGGCCGTTGGCATCGGCGAGGCGATCGTAATTCTTGAGCGAGCCGGCCCGCTCGAGCGGAGCCGTGGCGCAGCCGACCGTTGCCAGCGCCAGGGAAATCAGGGCCGTCGACTTCAGCGGAGCGAGACGCATCGTAGCGGGGAGACCCATTGATAGATAGCTCACTCTAATTAAGTCTCACAAGCAGCAGCGCTTGTCCAACTAAACTAGATCAAATTCTCTAGATTAGAGCGGCGAGAAATATTATTTTATATTACAAGCAGTTGGCGGAAACGACGAATGTGGCGAGAGTTGGCCCGACGGGACGCGCGATGAGAAAGGTCGATCCGGTCAAGCACGAGCAGAAGCGCCAGGGGATTCTCCAGGCCGCCCTGTCGTGCTTCGTCAGGAACGGATTCCACGGCGCCAGCACCACCGACATCTGCGCTGCGGCGAAGATCAGCCCGGGCCACCTCTATCATTACTTTCCCAGCAAGGAGGCGATGATCCAGGCGCTGGTCGAGCAGAATCTGAGCCACGCTGCATCGCGCCTCCAGGCAATCCTGGCCTCGCCCGACGTGATCGACGCCCTGGTGCAAGAGCTCGAGAGCGCCAGCATTCACCAGCCGCAGGCCCAGGTCCTCAGCGCCGAGGCCTTGGCCGAGGCCTGTCGCAATGCCGACTTTGCCGCCATCGTCCACGCGCATGCGCGCGCGATGCGGGCGCTGCTGGTCGACTTCCTCACCAAGGCACAGGGCCGCGGCGAGGTCGATCCCGACCTCGATCCGGAGGCGACCGCGAACATCCTGTTCGTGATCGTCGACGGCGCACGTGCGCTGCCGATCCGCAATCCGGCGGTCGATATCAAGCAGAGCAGTGAGCATCTGCGGCTCATGCTGACGCGCTTTCTGCGGCCGCCCACGTTGCCGACGCCGCCGAAAAAGGAAGCTGTGGAGCAGGCGCCCGTCTGAGCCTGCCGATCGGCGTGCCCCCGCGCGATTGACACCCCGCCATGCCCGCGATTGACTGCGCTCATAAGCGGATGACCGCAGCACATATCGGGGAGGACGGTATGACGCGAGCACGACGCGGACGCGCGACAAGGCCTGCCCTGGTCATTCTGCTGTTCGCCGTTGCGGCCGGCAACGTCCTCTTCTCTCGCGGCACCACCGCCGCAGCGGAGGTGCCCGCGTTCGCGGTCGAGCCGTCCTGGCCGAAGCAGCTCCCCAACAACTGGATCCTCGGCCAGGTCGGCGGCATCACGGTTGATCACCAGGGCCACATCTGGGTCATTCACCGGCCGCGCTCGCTGACCGACGACGAGAAAGGCGCCACGCTCAATCCGCCGCGATCGAAATGCTGCATGCCGGCGCCCCCGGTGCTCGAATTCGATACCGACGGCAATCTCTTGCGCGCCTGGGGCGGCCCGGGCCCGGGCTATGAATGGGTCGGCCGCGAGCATGGCATCGAGGTCGACGAACGCGGCTTCGTCTGGATCGGCGGCAATGCCGACAATGACAACGCCATCCTGAAGTTCACGCTCGATGGCAAGTTCGTCGCTCAGATCGGAACGATGGCGCCGAGCAAGGGCTCCAACGACACCACCCAGCTCGGCAAGCCCGCGGAGACAGCGATCGACAAGGAGGCGAACGAGATCTACGTCGCCGACGGCTACGGCAACCGCCGCGTCATCGTGTTCGATGCCACCACCCTCGCCTACAAGCGGCATTGGGGAGCCTACGGCCATGTCCCTGATGATGCCAAGCAGCCACCGTATGATCCGAAGGCACCGGTCGCCCAGCAGTTCGGCAATCCCGTGCACTGCGTGAAGATCGCCGACGATGGTCTCGTCTATGTCTGCGACCGCATCAACGACCGCATCCAGGTGTTCAGGAAGGACGGGACATTCGTGACCGAATGGTTCTTCGAAAAGAACACGCTCGGCAATGGCGCGGTGTGGGACATCGCGATCTGGCCGGATCCGAAGCAGACCTACCTGCTGTCTGCCGATGGCGAGAACAACGAGATCCGCATCATCAGGCGGGATGACGGCAGCGTGGTTGGCAGCTTCGGCCACAATGGCCGCAATGCCGGCCAATTCCATTGGGTGCACGCGATGGCTGTCGACCGGCAGGGCAACGTTTATACCGCCGAGGTCGACACCGGTAAGCGCATCCAGAAATTCCGGCTGACCTCGGACGCCCTGCGTTAACGCTCAAGCGAAACGCACAAACCTTGCGCGCGTCTCGCGCCTTTTGGCGCATTGCCGCAACTCACAAGACCGGCTATCCAGGGAGATCGACGGCAAAGGGCGCCCAAGAAGCCCCGCCGTGACACGACACCAGGGAGGACTTCGATGACAACGTCTCATACGCGGCGGATGGCCGCGTTGCTTGCTGCCACCACGCTCAGCTTTGCCGGCTCCGCCTTCGCCGACGACAAGGTCGTCAAGATCGGCGTGCTCAACGACATGTCCAGCCTGTATGCCGACATCGGCGGGCCCAACTCGGTCGCAGCCGTCAACATGGCGGTCGAGGATTCAGGCCTGAAGGCCAAGGGCTGGACCATCGAGGTCATCAGCGGCGACCACCAGAACAAGCCCGACGTCGGCGTCAACATCGGCCGGCAGTGGATCGACACCCAGAAGGTCGACGTGATCATGGACACGCCGAACTCCGGCGTGGCGCTGGCCGTCTCCAATCTGGTCAAGGAGAAGAACTCGATCCTCCTGAACTCCGGCGCGGCCACTGCCGACCTCACCGGCAAGGCCTGCAACGCCAACACGATCTCGTTCACCTACGACACCTACATGCTCGCCAATGGCACCGGCAAGGCGCTGACCAAGGCCGGCGGCGACACCTGGTTCTTCCTCACCGCCGACTACGCCTTCGGCCATGCGCTGGAGCGCGACACCTCTGCAGTCGTGACCAGCAGTGGCGGCAAGGTGCTCGGCTCGGTCAAGCATCCGCTCAACACCGCGGACTTCTCGTCCTTCCTGCTGCAGGCGCAATCGTCGAAGGCCAAGGTCATCGGCCTTGCCAACGCCGGCGGCGACACCACCAACTCGATCAAGCAGGCTTCCGAATTCGGCATCGTCCAGGGCGGCCAGAAGCTCGCCGCGCTGTTGTTGTTCGTCAACGACGTGCATGCGCTCGGGCTCAAGGTCGCGCAGGGCCTGACCTTCACCGAGTCGTTCTACTGGGACCTGAACGAGCAGACCCGCGCCTGGTCCAACCGCTTCCAGAAGCTGTCACCGAAGGGCACGATGCCGTCGATGACGGTGGCCGGCGTCTACGCCGGCGCGCTGCACTACCTGAAGACGCTCGAGGCACTCGGCGGCAATCCGCATGACGGCGCCAAGGTCGTGGCCAAGATGAAGGAGATTCCGACCGACGATCCGCTGTTCGGCAAGGGCCCGCTGCGCGCCGACGGCCGCCGCCTGATCCCGGCCTATCTGTTCGAGGTCAAGAAGCCCGAAGAGTCCAAATATCCGTGGGACTACTACAAGCTGATCGCCAAGATCGCGCCCGAGGATGCCGCCAAGCCGCTCGAGGCCAGCGAGTGCCCGCTGGTGAAGAAGTAATCCGATAGCTCCGATGCGGGATGCGGTGGATTAGCATCGCGTCCCGCCAGTGCCGCTGCGCAGACGATGCGACATTCGCTGCGCAGAATCACGTCATCGTCAGCGCAGCAGACTCGCGAGGCGGCCGATGCCTTCCTCGATCACGGCTTCCTCGGGCAGCGAATAGGACAGGCGGATCGTGTTGGTGCCGCTGCCGTCGTGGAAGAAGGCAGCCCCGGGAACGAACGCCACCTGGGCCTGATTCACGGCCCGGTCGAGCAAGGCGGCACCGGACACGCCGTCCGGCAGGGTGAGCCAGACGAAGAACCCGCCGTCGGGGCGCGTCCACCTCGCTTCTGACGGCATCTGTGCCTCGAGTGCCCTCAGCATCGCATCGCGCTTGAGCCGATAATGCGCGCGCGCCCGTGCGATCAGCCCGGCATGCCCTCCGTCTTTCACGAGCCTGTGCATCACGATCTGATTGATCGCTGACACGTTGAGGTCGCTCGCCTGCTTGATGAGGACGAGACGGCTGATGATGGCGCGCGATGCACAAACCCAGCCGATGCGCAGGCCCGGCGCGACCGTCTTCGAGAACGTTCCGAGATGGATGACGCGGGAAGCATCGAGCGAGCCGCGGCGACGGACGTCCAACGACTGCAGCGACGGCATCTCGTCGCCGTCGAAACGCAAGGCAGAATAGGCGCTGTCCTCCAACACCGGCACGTCCAGCTCGCCGGCGAGATCCAGGACATCGGCGCGCGCCGAACGCGACAGCGTCTCACCGGTCGGATTGGCAAAGTCCGGCACGACATAGACGAACTTCACGCGCGCCCCCGCAGCTTCTTTCGCGGCTTCGTCCGCGTAGGAGGCCGGGGTGCGGTTCGCAGCGCGTGGACCGATCGAATCGTAACGCGGCTCGTAGGCCGAAAAGGCCTGCAGCGCGCCAAGATAGGTGGGAACGGTGACGAGCGCCGTATCCGCGGGCGTGAGCAGCAGCTTGCCGAGAAAATCGAGTGCCTGTTGCGATCCCGCGGTGACGAGGATGTTGTCTGGCGAGGCCGCTATGCCCTGCGTGGTCATGTGCTCGGCGATCCACTGGCGAAGCGGACCGTAGCCCTCGCTGACCGCATATTGCAGAGCAGCGGAAGCCACGTCGGGCGACGCCAGCGCATCGGCATAGACCTGCGCCGCCGCTGCTGCAGGAAACAGCGCGGGATCGGGGATGCCGCCGGCGAACGAAATCATGCCGGGCCGCTCCAGCACCTTGAGCAGCTCGCGGATCTCCGATGCCTTCATGCGATCCGCGCGGCGCGCGTAGACGGGCTTCCAGCTCACCAATATTCCTCCCCTGATCCGGCTATTTATGTCAGCATTATTGACCTATTTTAAAGCGTGTGCAATCCCCGTCCCGCGAGGGCGCGAGAGCTGCATCGGTGGAGTCACCGGATGAGAACCTTCAGGCCGGCGCGCTAGTCTAGCTGCTCTTTGCCGAGGACAGCGTCCGCACCGCAATCAGGAGAGCGACGATCAGCAACGCCGACGCCAGCAGGAACGGCGCGCCGGGTAGATGCGCCGGCGCGGCCGCTCCGATGAAATAGGCAAAGGTCAGCGTGAACAGGAAGGGACCTGCGAGCTGGGCCACGCTCTGCACGCTCGACGTCGCGCCCTGTAGCTGGCCCTGTCTGTCCGGTGGGACGAGGCGGGTCATCAAAGCCTGCATGGCCGCGCCCGAGACGCCCCACAGCGCCATCACGGGAATGCCGAGCCAGCTCAACGGCCCGGTCGGCGCAAGGCCGAAGATCAGGAAGCCCACCGTCCCCGCGGACAGGCCGAGCATCAGCGCGCCGCGCTCGCCGAGCAGGCGGACGATCAGCCCCACCGCCCCGCCCTGCACCACCATGGCGCAGATGCCGACCATCGCCAGCGTCAGCCCGACCGTGCGCGTATCCCAGCCATAGCGATAGGTCGCGTAGAGCACGAAGGTCGACGGCAGCACGACATGAGCGAGCTGGGTGATGAAGTTGACGACCGACAGTCCGCCGAGGATGCGATCCGAGCGCAGCAATTGCAGCGCGCCGAGCGGGCTCGCGGCTCGCCATCGGAACGGACTGCGCCGCTTTGACGGCAGCGATTCCGGTAGCACCAGAAGTCCGTACAGCGCGTTGGCGAAGCCGAGCGCGGCTGCAGCCCAGAACGGCAGCCGCGGGTCGATGTCGCCGAGCAGGCCGCCGGTGGCAGGACCGAGCACGAAGCCCGCGCCGAACGCCGCGCCGATGCGCCCGAAGATCGCCGCACGCCGGTCGGGCGGCGTCAGGTCGGAGATGTAGGCGAAAGCCGTCGAGATGCTGGCCGAGGTGACTCCGGAGATCAGGCGCCCCACGAACAGCCACGCGAGCGACGGCGCCAGCGCCATCAGCACGTAGTCCGCGGCCAAGCCGAAGTTCGACAGCAGGATCACCGGCCGCCGGCCGAAGCGGTCGGACAGGCTGCCGAGCACCGGCGAGAACACGAACTGCATCAGCGCCCAGGCGGTGCCGAACAGGCCGAAGATGCGGGCCGCCTGCGCAGTGTCGTTGCCCACGAAGCTCTCGATCAGCTTCGGCAGGATCGGCATGATCAGCCCGAGCGCGAGCATGTCGAGCAGGATGGTGACGAAGATGAAGGCGACGGCGCCGCGGCGTGGGGCCGTCGCATCTTCTGTCGCGACGCTCGGCGGGCTTGCTTCCATGGCCGGACCGCTTCCGCTGACGCAACTGATCAGTTCGGCCGCTTGCGCTTGTGCGCGAACGGGTTGGCCTTCTCGCGCAGCGTGATGCGCACCGGCGTGCCCGGCAGCTCGAAGGTCTCGCGCATCGAGTTGGTGAGATAGCGCAGGTACGATTGCGGGATCGCGTCGGCCCGCGAGCAGAACAGCACGAAGCTCGGCGGCCGCGCCTTGGTCTGGGTGATGTAGTTCAGCTTGAGCCGGCGGCCCGACACCGCCGGCGGCGGGTTGTCGGCGATCGCCTGCTCGAACCAGCGGTTCAGCGCCGCGGTCGGCACGCGCCGGTTCCAGATCGCGTAGGCTTCGACGATCGCCTGCATCAGCCGGTCGATGCCCTCGCCCATCAGGCCCGACACCGCCACGATCGGCGCGCCCGCGACCTGCGGCAGCCAGTGGTCGGCATCGCGGCGCAGCATCGAGATCTGGCCGGGGTTGCCGTCCATCAGGTCCCATTTGTTGACGGCGATGACCAGCGCACGCCCCTCGCGCTCGATCAGATCGGCGATGCGCAGATCCTGCTCCTCGAAGCGGTTCTGCGCATCCATCATCAGCACGACCACCTCGGCGAAGCGCACCGCGCGCAGCGCATCGGCCACCGACAGCTTCTCCAGCTTCTCCTCGATGCGCGAGCGCCGGCGCAGACCTGCGGTGTCGAAGATGCGGAAGCCGCGGCCCTTCCACTCGATTTCGACCGCGATCGAATCGCGCGTCGTACCGGCCTCGGGACTCGTGAGCAGCCGCTCCTCGCCGAGCAGATGGTTGATCAGGGTCGACTTGCCGGCGTTGGGACGGCCGACGATCGCGACCCGGATCGGCCTGTTGGCGCGCTCCTCGTCGGTCTCCTCGTGCTCGTCCTCCTCATCGTCCGTGGGCGGCACGAGCTTGCTGACGGCGTCATAGAGCTCGCCCATGCCCTCGCCGTGCTCGGCCGAGATCTGGATGGGATCACCGAGGCCGAGCGCGTAAGATTCCATGGCGCCGAGCTCGCCATGCTTGCCCTCGCTCTTGTTGGCGAGCAACAGCACCGGCTTGTCGGCGCGGCGGGCGAAATCGGCGAAGGCGCGGTCGGCGGGCGTCAGGCCGATGCGGGCATCGATCACGAAGAACAGCGCGTCGGCGAGCGCGATCGCGGTCTCCGTCTGCTCCTGCATGCGCGCGGTCAGCGAGCCCTTCGGCCCCTCGTCGAGGCCGGCGGTGTCGATGATCGTGAAGTTGAGATCGAACAGCTTAGCTTCGCCCTCGCGGCGGTCGCGCGTGACGCCCGGCATGTCGTCGACGAGCGCCAGCTTCTGCCCGACCAGACGGTTGAACAGGGTCGACTTGCCGACGTTGGGCCGGCCGATGATGGCGATGGTGAAGGGCATGATGATCCGTGCGCGTGAGCGCGCAGCTTTAGCGCATTCGGCCGCAAAACCGAACGGGCGATCCGCCGATTCGCAGGTGAGATTAACGGCTGAAGGAGCCGCTCGGCATCGGCGCCGGGAAGCCGCCGCCGGATCGCTGGGCCGCCGGCTGCTGCGCCGGGGCAGCATCATCCGGCGGTGGTGCCGTGGTGCGGCGGCGCACGATCTTCTTGGGCTTCGGTGCCGGCGGAACGGCGGCAGCGCCCTCCTCGACCGCGGCAGCCTCGCCATCCTGCGGATCGGCCGTCGTCGGGTTGTTCACGGCCGCCTGCCGCCGGCCCTTTCTACCCTTGGGCTCCTCCACCGGAGGCGCCGGCGGCGTAGCCGCCTGAGCGCCCGGGTCGGTCATCGGCTGCTGCTGGGCACCCTTGTAGAGTTCCTTCGGCACGCCCTGCTCGAGACCCGGCACGCCCTCCGGGAACACCGGCTTGCGGTCGCCCGGCAGCTTCTTCTTGGTGTCCAGGAAGTCGAGCATGTCCGAGGGGTCGAAACTTCCCCCACTCGCGCAGCCGCCCAGCACGCCGGAAAGCGCAATGAGGACCGTCAGGGCAATGGCACGTTGGGCGCGGCGCATGATCGTCGTTCCAATCAACTCGGTTTCGCCGTCGCGAGGTCCGCGATCAGCTCTTGGCGACTGCAGGCAACAGCGCCTGCAGCGCTTCAGCGCGCGAGCGCAGGCCCGGCGGGGTCTCACCATCCAGCGCAATCATGTCGAGCCATTGGCGGGCCGCCGCGGCATCATTGGCCTTCCACGCCGACAGCGCCAGCAATTCGCGGGCGGCGTGGCGGAACGGCGCGCCGGGCGCAGTTTCGCCTTCGAGGCGCTGCTTGAGGTCGGCGTAAGGCGCCGTATCGGCCAGCAGGCCGGCCGCGCGCAGCCGCGCCATCGACTGCTGCTCGGCCCCGATGCTGCGGTCGGCGGCGAGTTCGTCATAGAGCTTCACGGCAGCCGCCTTGTCGCGCATCGCGGCCTCGGCGGCCTGGTGGAAGCGGGCCAGCATGCGGTATCCCGATGGGGCCGTGGCCGCGACATCCGCAAAGGCCTTCTCCGCCTCGGCATGCTTGTTCTGCTCGGAGAGTTCGAGGGCCTTGTTGAAGGCCGAGCCGGCTTCGGCCGCCTTCTGACCCTCGAGATACTGGTAGCCGCGCCAGCCGCCGACGCCGGCGATGATCAGCACGGCAATGGCGATGATCAAGATCGAGTAGCGGTCCCACAGCTTCTTGAGCTGTTCCCGACGGACCTCCTCGTCTACTTCATCAATGAATTCAGACACCTAAGGACATCCCGTCAGGTTCGCTGCGAGCGCGCGCGCATGGGTTTGAAGTGCCGCGCGAGCGGCCCGTTGCCCGCGCGCCGGCGCCGATACCGCATCGGCATGGCGGTGGCAAGGCGAGTCCAGCCGAATCAAGGCGTTACTCCCCGGTTCTGCCACAAGGTCCGAACGCGGCTATCACGCCGTCAAGGCCTCGCGCAACTGCCGTTTCATCACCTTGCCGTTGGCGTTGCGCGGCAAAGGGTCCACGGTCACGGTCAGGGTTTCCGGGACCTTGTAATCCGAGACCCGCTCGGCGCACCAGCTGCGCAGGGCTTCGGCGCTCATCGGCTCGCGGGTCACGACCACCGCGTGCACCCGCTCGCCGAGCACCGGACATGGCCGGGCGATGATCGCGCTCTCGACCACCGCCGGGTGGCTCGCCAGCACCGATTCGACCTCGGCCGAGTAGATCTTCAACCCGCCGCGGTTGATCATGTCCTTCTGCCGGTCGAACACCCGGACGAAATTGTCGGCATCGATCGAGCCGAGGTCGCCGGAGTGCCAATAGCCGGCGGTAAAGCTCTCGGCAGTGGCCTCGGGCCGGTTCCAATAGCCCTTGATGACCTGGCCGCCGCCGATCCAGATCTCGCCGATCTCGCCGCGCGGCAGCTCCCGCCCCTGCCCGTCCATCACCAGGATGCTGGCGCCCGGACACGGTAGCCCGACGCTGTCAATCTGACGGGCGGTGAGATCAGACGGCATCAGGGTCGCCGGCGAGGTAGTCTCGGTCGAGCCATAGGCGTTGACCAGCCGCAGGCCGGGGATCTTGGCTGCGAGCTTCTCGATGGTCGCGACCGGCATCGGCGCGCCGCCGAAGCCGCCGATCCGCCACGACGACAGATCATGACTGTCGAAGTCGCGCTGCAGCAGGCAGAGATTGTACATCGCCGGGACCATGACCGTGTAGGTCACGCGCTCGCGCGCCGCGAGCTTCAGATACTCGCCGGCCTTGAACTCCGGCATGATGATCAAGGTGCCGGCGCAGCGCGCCATGCTGGTGATGTTGGCGACGACACCGGTGACATGGCCGAGCGGCACGGCGGCGATCGAGCGGTCGGCGGGCGTCAGCCCCAGGCACGCCTCGTAGATCATCGAGGAGTGCACGATGTTGCAATGGGCGAGCATCGCGCCTTTCGGCCGGCCAGTGGTGCCGGAGGTGTAGAGGATCATCGCAGTGTCCTCTTCAGTCACCTCGACGTGATTTTCGTGCGCGGCATGATCGGCCAGCGCTGCAAAATCCGACCGCGCCGGACGATCGTCGACGGCAATGCGAGCCGCCAACTCTGGCGTCTCGGTGGCGGCCGGCAACCGGTCGGCCAACGCCGCCTCGTGCAGCAGCAGCCGGGCGCCGCAATCGTTCAGCACATAGGCGATTTCCGGCGTCTGCTGCCGGGTCGACAGCAGCACCGTGATCAGCCCGAGCTTGGCCGCGGCAAAAAGCGTGAGCACGAATTCCATGCGATTGCCGAGCAGCACCGCGAGCCGGTCGCCCTTCTGCAATCCCCTCGCCTGCAGCCCGCCGGCGATCCGCGCGGCGGTCTCGGCGACCTCGCGCCACGACAGCCGCACGGCCCCGCAGACCAGCGCCTCGCCGTCGCCGTTGCGCTCCACCGCTTCTTCGACCATGGCCCAGATGTTCGCGGGCCGCTCCGTGAACAACGGAACCACGCGATCGCCGAAACGGGCTTCGCGCCGCATCGGCGGCGTTACATAGGTCGACCAGTCCATGGAGTTTCCCCGAGCTTGGCTTCTTGTCGTTGTTCGCCGCGATGCGGACCAGCCTGAAACATAACCAAGGGATGACGCGCTTGGCTATCTCCGCCAGCGCCGGAGATTCATCCCGTGACGCCGCGCGCACCACCGCGCCAACGGGACGACCAAGCGAGAGGCGCCCATCAGGTCTTTGACTTCATTCCGTAAACATGTTCCGCCGCCGGAAACGCACGGGTACGCACGTCCGCCGCGTAGCGTTCGATCGCCTCGTCGATCGCCGGACCGAGATTGCCGTAGCGGCGGACGAATTTCGGCGCCCGCGGCGACAGGCCGAGCATGTCCTCCAAAACCAGCACCTGGCCGTCGCAGGCGACGCTGGCGCCGATGCCGATGGTGGGGATCGCGATCTGCTGCGTGATCTTGCGCGCCAGCGGCTCGGCCACGGCCTCGATCACCACCGAGAACGCGCCGGCTTGTGCGATCGCCGCAGCGTCGTTCTCGATCGCAGCCCAATCCGCCTCATCGCGGCCCTGGGCACGGAACGAGCCGAGCGTATTGATCGATTGCGGCGTCAGGCCGATATGGCCCATCACCGGAATGCCGCGCTCGCTGAGGAAGGCCACCGTCTCGGCCATCCGCGCGCCGCCCTCGAGCTTGACCGCGCCGCATTGCGTCTCCTTCAGGATCCGCACCGCTGCATGAAATGCCTGCTCCTTCGTGGCCTCGTAGGAGCCGAACGGCATGTCGACCACCACCAGCGCCTGGCGCGAGCCGCGCATCACGGCGCAGCCCTGCAGGATCATCATTTCCAGCGTCACCGGCACGGTGGTCTCGAAACCGTGCATCACGTTCCCGAGGGAATCGCCGACCAGGATCACATCGCAATGGCGATCCACCAGCGCCGCGGTATGGGCGTGGTAGGACGTCAGCATCACGATCGGCTCGCCGCCCTTGCGGGCGCGGATCTCGGGAGCCGTCTTGCGCCGGACGGTCGACTGCACCGACATTGCTAACCTCCGATGACAGGAATGCCGAGCACGACAGGATGGAACGCGAAGGCCAGCGCGGCATAGACGATGATGCCGACCACCACCGCGATCACGTCGTTGCCGACGCCGCCGACCGGAATCGGCGGCCCGCCGGCATCGGCGCGACGCTTGAGCGAGATGCGGTCGAACACCGCCCAGGCCAGGATCGATCCGAACAGGATGATGCCGCCGAGGTCGCCGTTGCTGAGCAGGTGGCCGAACGCCCACAGCTTCACACCCGCCAGCATCGGATGCTTGAGGACGGTGTAGATGCGGCCGCGGATATAGGCGGCGACGATCATGATCACCGCCGGCAGCATCAGGGCGAGATTGATGTGCTTGAGCGCCTTCGGCGGCGTCCACACCTGGATCCAGCCGCCGCCATGGCGGTACTCGGCAAAGCCCCAGACAATCAGGGCGAGGCCGGCGAGCGCCACCACGGTGTAGACGAGCTTGTAGGTGCTCTCGCCCAGCCGTGCGATGACCTGCGCGCGCGCCCCGCGCCGGGTCGTGAACACATGGGCGCCGAGAAACAGCACCAGCCCCACCACCATCACCAGAAGTCCCACGGCGTCCCCCTTCGCATGCACACGACCTGTACGTGGGCATCGGTATCATTTCCGGGGGCGGCCTCGCAACGTGGCGCGGAGACCGTCTGCAAGCCGCACGCTGCCGATTCGCCATCACACATCGTCATTCCGGGGCGACGCGTCAGCATCGAACCCGGAATCCCGAGATTGGTTTGCGTTCTTCGCAACCATATCGAGATTCCCCGCTGCGCAATCGCCCAGCTGAGGTTCGCACGCGTTGCGTCCGTCCCGAATGATCGGTGGGTGGGGGGGCGCGCCGTGCGAGACGGCGCGGCGGGGCGCTATTGCCGCTCCGACGTGTTCTTCAAATCCCGGTTGTCGACATAGCGGATCGCGATCGGCCGCCCCGCCAGCGCGCCGCCGAGGCCTTTTGTGAACTTCAGCGGCAGGCAGCCGTCGAGCGAGGCATTGATCGCCTTCAGATAGGTCGCGCGCGTGTCGGCCGGCGCGCCTGAGGTCACGAAGGTCACGCGCGGCGGTGAGATCATCTCGCCGGTCCGCTTGAAGCTGAAGCGCACCGTCATCTGCATCCCGGCGCGGGCGCTGTCCTCCGGCGGCGGCGTCCAGCACGCGCGCAGCGCTGCGAACAGATCGCCGATCGTGTCGAGATCGTGATCCGGCTTCTGATATTTGGCTTCCTGATCCTTGGCGGGCCAGCTCTCGATCGTGAGTTGCAGGTTCTGGCCATAGGGATAGTTCATCTCGGGAATACAGGGCCACGGCCCGAAGACGCTGCAGAACGACGGCGTGCACGGCTGCTCGTCGAGCACGCTGCACGGCGTGTGCGCGAACGGCACCGGATTGATCTGCTGGCGGCGCGCGTCGGCGGCGGCCGGAGCGGCCACCATCAGCAGGAGGAGCACGACGACACGGAGCATGGGACTCTCGGGCTGGGATGGACTCCAAGCTGGATCCGATCGCAGAATTCGCAAGCTCAATCCCGTTCACGTCTGCGCGTTCCCGCATCGCGAACGGCCCTCGACCGTAACAGCGGAACTCGGCTAGAACACGGCAGGATGCGACAACAAACGGACGCGACGATGAGCCACAGCGAGACCGTGATCAACGTCATCAACCCGAACATGACGGTGACGATGACCGAATTGATCGCCAAAGCGGCCCAGGCCAGCGCAAGCCCGTCGACGCGGATCGTCGGCCGCACCGCGCGGTTCGGCGCCGCCTCGATCGAAGGCCATTACGACGAGGCGATTGCCGCGGTCGGCATGCTCAAGGAGGTCGAGGCCGGAGACGCAGAAGGTTGCCACGCCCATGTAATCGCCTGCTTCGGTGATCCCGGCCTGCTTGCCGCGCGCGAATTATCGGCTGTGCCGGTGCTCGGCATCGCTGAAGCGGCGATGCATGCGGCGAGCTTCGTCGCCACCCATTTCAGCATCGTGACCACGCTGTCGCGCACCAAGGTGATCGCCGAGCACCTCGTGCGCAATTACGGCATGGAGCAGCATTGCCGCAGGGTGCGCGCGGTCGACGTTGCCGTGCTCGACCTCGACAAGCCCGAGGCCAATGTCCGCGGCACGCTGCTCGGCGAATGCCGGGCGGCGCTGCGCGAGGACGGTATCGGCGCCATCGTGCTCGGCTGCGCCGGCATGGCCGATCTCGCGCACGACCTCTCCACCGAGCTCGGCATTCCCGTGATCGACGGCGTCGCCGCCGCGGTGCGCTTTGCCGAGGCGCTGGTCGGGCTGGGGCTGAAGACCTCGAAGCACGGCGATCTCGCCTTCCCACTGCCGAAAGCGCGGACGACGCTCTGAAGCCGGTCGACTACCTGATCGGGTAGTTTCGAAACCGCTTCGGAGACGCCAAATTGGGACCAGACCCATTCTGGAGCGTCCCATGTCCGATCCGTCCGCCCTCGCCTCGCTATCGTCGGCATTGACGACCGCCGTCGCGCAAGCCGCGCCTGTGGTCCTCACCGTCTCCTCGCACCGCAGCCGCGCCACGGGCTTCGTCTGGAAGCCGGGCCTTGTCGTCACCGCCGACGAGGCGCTGGCGGACGAAGGCGAAATCGTGCTCGTCTTTGCCGATGGCACGCAAAGGCCGGCCACGGTGGCGGGCCGCGACCACACCACCGACATCGCCCTGCTCCGCTTCGATGGCGGCACTGCGGGACCGGCCCAACTCTCCGGCGAGATGCCCGCGCTCGGCTCGCTCGCGGTCATCGCCGCTGCCGAGCATGGCACGCCAACGGCCGCGCTCGCGATGGTGTCGAAATCCGCCGGTCCCTGGCGCAGCCTGCGCGGCGGCGACATCGATGCGCGCATCGAGCTCGACACCAGGCTGCGGCACAGCGCCGAAGGCGGCCTGGTGCTCAACGCCGACGGTCATGCGATCGGCATGGCGGTGCGCGGCCCGCGCCGCACGCTCGTCATTCCCGCGGCCACGATCGAACGGGTCGCCAGCAAGCTCGAGACGCATGGTCGCATCGCTCGCGGCTATCTCGGCGCCGGCCTGCAGCCGGTCCGGCTCGACGATGGACTCGGTGCGATGATCATGAGCCTCGACAAGAGCGGCCCGGCCACGGCCGCCGGCCTGCGCCAGGGTGACGTCATCACCGCTCTCAACAAGGAGCCGTTCAGGGGCATGCGCGCGATGATGCGCGAACTCGGTCCGGACAGCGTCGGCGCCGTTGTCGAGGTCGCAGCGCTGCGTGCCGGCGAGCCGGTGCAGTTCGCCCTGACCATCGGCGAGAGGCCGGCGTGAGCGAGGAGGCGCGCGCGCCGATCAGGATCGCGATCGCGGTCGACGATGCCGAACTGGCCGACCGGCTGGCGGCGCTGCTCGGCGATGTCACGGGCCTGACGCTGGTCGCGCCCGGCGAGAGCGCCGACGTCGCCGTCGCGCCGTTGCATGGCAGTGATGAGGCGCGCAGCGGCGACGACAGGATCGACGGCCAGGCGATCGATGATTTTCAGCTCACCGCGCGCGAGCGCGACGTGCTGGTGCTGATGGCCGAGGGCTGCTCCAACAAGGAGATCGCGCGCAGCCTCGGCATCTCCGTGCACACCGCCAAATTCCACGTCGGCTCGCTGCTCGACAAGCTCGACGCCACCGGCCGCACCGATGCGGTCGCGCATGCGGCAAGGCGGGGGATCATCGAGCTGTGAGACCGCAGGCCGGCGCGGCGCGCTTCGCGATCTCGCGGCGAGCTACTTCCGCAAGCCGCTCATCACGCGCGGCAGCAGCGATGCGGCCAGCATGCGATAGCCCTCCGGGGTCAGATGCACACCGTCGACCTGATGCGGCAGGCCACGGAACATGCCGTTCTCGACCATCACGACCTTGATGCGGCGCTGCGCGGCCTTGGCCATGATGGCGCTGATGCTGCCGGCGCGCTGGTCGCCGGCACCTTTGCGGGCGTCGTTGCCGCCGGGCTGCAGCACCAGCACGCGGGTTGATCCATCGACCGCGCTGTCGAAGCGGGACAGCATCCCGACGGTCGTATCACCGTTGATGCCGGCGTTGGCGACGCTGACCCGAACGCCCTTGCCGTGGAGCATGGCCTCGAGCTGGGCCGGAAAGTCCTCGCCGCGATTGACGCCCTTGCCGTAGGTGTTGCTGGCGCCGAGCGCGACGACCTCGGCCGCGTCAGCCGTTGCGATCGTCGCGAACGTAAGTCCACACACAGCCAACAGTGCCATCATCTGTCGCCGCACAAGACGGCCAATCGATCCCGCCGGCATGTCCATCTCCCTCGCCTGTTGATGAGAGGAAGACTAGCGCGCCGATCACCCGACGCAAAGTACGCGGCGCCACGGATATCATCCCACAGCGGGAGCGAGGCTCACGATGAGGCAGAGCATGTCTTTCCGCTCGTCATTCCGGGGCGCCCGCAGGGCAAGCCCGGAAGCCATCGGGCTTTAGAACGAGAGGGAAAATGGATTTCTGGGCTCATCGCTGCGCGATGGCCCGGAATGACGAGAGAGTGCCGGGCGGCTACGCCTTCTTCTTCACGTCCTTGACGTTGGAGAACACGATGCCTTCGGCGCGCTCCTTGGTGTAGCCGAGATAGAACTCGTTCTTGGCCAGGAACACCGGATCGCCATCGACGTCGTCGGCGACGCCGGAATTGTTGGACGCGATGAACGCCTCCAGCTTCTTCTTGTCGTCGCAGGAGATCCAGCGTGCCAGCGAGAACTCGGAGATCTCGAACTCCACCGGCAGCGAGTATTCGGCATCGAGCCGCGCCTTGAGCACGTCGAGCTGCAGCGGGCCGACGACGCCGACCAGCGCCGGGGCGCCATCGCGCGGCCGGAACACCTGCACGACGCCCTCCTCCGACATCTGCTGCAAGGCTTCCTTCAGCTTCTTGGCCTTCATCGCATCCGTCAGCCGGACGCGGCGGACGATTTCCGGCGCGAAGCTCGGCACGCCGACGAAGGTGAGGTCCTCGCCCTCGGTCAGCGTGTCGCCGATGCGAAGCGAGCCGTGGTTGGGAATGCCGACGACGTCGCCCGCAAAGGCCTCGTCCGCGACCGAGCGGTCCTGGGCGAAGAAGAATTGCGGGCTCGACAGCGGCATGGTCTTGCCGGTGCGCACCAGCTTCGCCTTCATGCCGCGGTTGAGCTTGCCCGAGCACAGCCGCGCAAACGCGATGCGGTCGCGGTGGTTGGGGTCCATGTTCGCCTGGATCTTGAACACGAAGGCGCTCATGCGCGGCTCGGCGGCGTCGACCTTGCGCAGGTTCGACTCCTGCGCGCGCGGCGACGGCGCGTAGCGGCCAAGGCCTTCGAGCAGATCGCCGACGCCGAAATTGCGCAGCGCGCTGCCGAAATAGACCGGCGTCAGGTGGCCCTCGCGAAATGCCTCGAGGTCGAACGGCTTGCAGGCTTCCTTGACCAGCTCCAGCTCGTCGGTGATCTGACTCATGTCGAGATTGGCGTTGATCTTGCCGAGCTCGGCGATGTCGATCTGCTGCGCCGCGCCGGTCTTGGCACCGCCGCCTTCGAGCAGGCGCACGCCGCCGTCGCGGATGTCATAGGTGCCGATGAAGTCGCGGCCGCGGCCCACGGGCCAGGTCATCGGCGTGGTGTCGAGCGCCAGCGTCTTCTCGATCTCGTCCAGCAGATCGAAGGTGTCGCGGCTCTCGCGGTCCATCTTGTTGATGAAGGTGATGATCGGGATGTCGCGCAGGCGGCAGACCTCGAACAGTTTTCGCGTGCGCGCCTCGATGCCCTTGGCGGCGTCGATCACCATGACGGCCGAGTCGACCGCGGTCAGCGTGCGATAGGTGTCTTCGGAAAAGTCCTCGTGGCCCGGCGTGTCCAGCAGGTTGAAGACGAGCCCTTCGAACTCGAAGGTCATCACCGAGGTGACGACGGAGATGCCGCGCTCGCGCTCGATCTTCATCCAGTCCGAGCGGGTGTTGCGGCGCTCGCCCTTGGCCTTGACTTGGCCGGCGAGATTGATGGCGCCACCGAACAGCAGCAACTTTTCCGTCAGCGTCGTCTTGCCGGCGTCCGGATGCGAGATGATGGCAAAGGTGCGCCGGCGCGCCACCTCGTCGGACAAGGCGGTGCGGGCGGGCTGTTCGGTCGTGACGGCAGTATCGGACATGAGGCGGCAGGCGTCGTTTCAGGCCAGAGAGCGGGCGATTTACGGGAAAGGCGCGGGATCTCGGCCGCCGCGCGCCCTCCATATAGGCGTTTTGCACCGCAACTCCAACCGGCGAGTTGAGCCCGGCCGGGCCGATCCGGATCAGTGCCGGAGCACCGACACCAGCCAGAACGTCAGCGCCGCGACGATCGCCGAGGCCGGAATCGTGAAGACCCAGGCATAGACGATCGATCCGGCCACGTTCCAGCGCACCGCGGAGGCACGGCGGGCGGCGCCGACGCCGACGATGGCCCCGGTGATGGTGTGGGTGGTCGAGACGGGCACGCCGAGGAAGGTCGCCAGGAACAGCGTGATCGCGCCGCCGGTCTCGGCGCAGAAACCCTGCATCGGGTTCAGCTTGGTGATGCGCAGGCCCATGGTGCGGACGATGCGCCAGCCGCCCATCAGGGTGCCCAGCGCCATCGCCGCCTGGCACGACAGCACGACCCAGAACGGCACCGTGAACTCGTTGCCGAGATGGCCCTGCGAATACAGCAGCACGGCGATGATGCCCATCGTCTTCTGCGCGTCGTTGCCGCCATGGCCGAGCGAATACAGCGAGGCCGAGGCGAATTGCAGGATGCGGAAGGCGCGGTCGACCGCGAACGGCGTCGAGCGCACCGAGGCCCAGGACACGATCGCGACCAGGACCATCGCCAGCACCAGCCCGACCAGCGGCGACAGCACGATCGCGAGCACGGTCTTCGACAGGCCGCTCCAGACGGCGGCCGAGATGCCGGCCTTGGCGACCCCTGCCCCGACCAGGCCGCCGATCAGCGCGTGTGAGCTCGACGAGGGAATGCCGGCCGCCCAGGTGACGAGGTTCCAGACGATGGCGCCGACCAGGGCCGCGAAGATCACCTGGGCGTCGACGATGGCGGGATCGATGATCCCTGTACCGATGGTCTGCGCGACGTGGAGGCCGAACACCGCGAACGCGACGAAATTAAAGAATGCGGCCCAGAACACCGCATATTGCGGCCGGAGCACGCGGGTCGAAACGATGGTCGCGATCGAGTTGGCGGCGTCGTGCAGGCCGTTCAGGAAATCGAAGGCGAGCGCAACGGCGATGAGGCCGACCAGGATCGGAAGGCCGAGTTGAGCGTCCACGGCGCGGCCCTACCCTAGACCTGTTCGATCATGATCGAATTGATCTCGTTGGCGACGTCGTCGAAGCGGTCGGCGACCTTCTCCAGATGGTCGTAGATCTCGGCGCCGACGATGAAGTCCATGGTATTGGCCTTGCGGTGCTTGAGGAACAGCTCCTTCAGCCCGATGTCGTGGAGGTCGTCGACCCGGCCCTCGAGCTTGGTCATCTCCTCGGTGATCGCGGTGATCATCGGCACGTTCTGGCCGATCGCCTGCAGCAACGGCAGCGCGCGGCCGATCAGATTGGCGCAATCGACCAGCAAGGTGCCCATCTCGCGCATGGTCGGCTCGAACTCTTTGACCTCGAACAGCACCACGGCCTTGGCGGTCTGCTGCATCTGGTCGATGGCATCGTCCATCGAGGTGATCAGGTTCTTGATGTCGCCGCGGTCGAACGGGGTGATGAAGGTGCGGCGGACCGCGGTCAGCACTTCGCGGGTGATGTTGTCGGCCTCGTTCTCGAACTGGCTGACGCGCTGGCAGTGGGCGAGGATGTCGTCACCGCCCTGCAGCATGTCCTGCAGCGCATGGGCGCCCTGAATCACCACCTTGTTGTGGCGGGCGAACAAATCGAAAAACCGCTCCTCCCGCGGGAGGACGGCGCGAAACCAGTGCAGCATGGGACGAGATCCATCCATTCCGAAACAGGCCAGGGCCGGCCCGTCACAGAACTGTCATACTCCGGATCGCGCACCAGCAGAAGCGGTGGCCGGTTCATCCACCGCTTTCTGCCCTTTCGACGATCTCTTTTCAGATCAACGGCTTAAAGGGATCGTTTGAACAGATGGGCGATTTCGCCGACCACGCCGCGGCGGAAGGTGAGCACGCAGGCGACGAAGATCACGCCCTGGATCACCGTCACCCACTGGCCGAAGCCGGACAGATATTGCTGCATGCCGACGATCACGAACGCGCCGACCACGGGGCCGAACACGGTGCCGAGCCCTCCGACCAGGGTCATGAGCACGATCTGCCCGGACATCGCCACCTCGACGTCGGTCAGCGAGGCGTTCTGGGCCACGAACACCTTCAACGCGCCAGCCAAGCCGGCCAGCGTCCCGGACAGAATGAAGGCGAGCAGCTTGTAATGGTCGGTCTTGTAACCCAGCGAGATCGCCCGCTGCTCGTTCTCACGGATCGATTTCAGCACTTCGCCGAACGGCGAGTTGATGGTGCGGAAGATCAGCAGGAAACCGGCGAGGAAGCCGACCAGCACGACGTAATAGAGCACCGTCGGCCTGGACAGGTCGAGGATGCCGAACATCCGCCCCTGGGGAATGCCCTGGATGCCGTCCTCGCCATGGGTGAACGGCGCCTGCAGATAGATGAAATACAGCAGCTGCGACAGCGCCAGCGTGATCATCGCGAAATAGATGCCCTGGCGGCGGATCGAGATGTAGCCGGTGATCACCGACAGGACGAACGATCCGGCGACGCCTGTGAAGATGCCGAGCTCGGGCGGCAGCCCCCACACCTTCAGCGCGTGGGCACTGCAGTAGCCGGCCGTTCCCAGGAACATCGCGTGGCCGAACGACAGCAGGCCGCCATAGCCGATCAGGAGGTTGAAGGCGCAGGCGAGCAGCGCGAAGCACAGCGCCTGCATGACGAAGAACGGGTACAGCCCGGTCCACGGTACGATCGCCAGCAGCGCCGCCATGATGACGAACACGATCATCTCGTCGCGCATCGCGCGCGGGGTGATCGGCAGGGTCGTGTCGGTGATGGATGTCATGTCAGGCCGCCCGTCCGGTCAGACCCGTCGGCTTCACCAGCAGCACCAGGACCATCAGAACGAAGACCACGGTGTTGGAAGCCTCGGGATAGAAATATTTGGTCAGTCCCTCGATCACGCCGAGCAGGAAGCCGGTGATGATCGAGCCCATGATCGAGCCCATGCCGCCGATCACGACCACCGCGAACACCACGATGATGATGTGCTCGCCCATCAGGGGCCGCACCTGGTTGATCGGCGCCGACAGCACGCCGGCGAGGGCCGCGAGCCCGACGCCGAGGCCGTAGGTCAGCGTGATCATGCGCGGCACGTTGATGCCGAACGCCCGCACCAATGTCGGATTCTCGGTGGCGGCGCGCAGGTAGGCGCCGAGCCGGGTCCGCTCGATCAGGAACCAGGTCGCCAGACAGACGACCAGGGAGAAGATGACGACCCAGCCGCGATAGACGGGCAGATACATGAAGCCGAGATTCATGCCGCCACGGAGCTGATCCGGGATCGCATAAGGCAGGCCGGACGAGCCGAAGAAGTTCTGGAACACGCCCTGGATGATCAGCGCCAGTCCGAACGTCAGAAGCAGTCCGTAGAGATGGTCGAGCCCGGCGATCCATTGCAGCATGGTGCGCTCGAGGATCATGCCGAAGACGCCGACGATGATCGGCGCCAGCAGCAGCGCCCACCAGTAATTGATGCCGCCGAGGTTGAGCAGGAAATAGGCGCAGAACGCGCCCATCATGTAGAGCGCGCCATGGGCGAAATTGATGATGTTGAGCATGCCGAAGATGACGGCAAGCCCGAGACTGAGCAGCGCGTAGAACGAGCCGTTGATCAGTCCGACCAGGAGCTGTGCGTAGAGGGCCTGCATCGTCTTGTTCTGTTTTCTCTCGGCGTTTCCCAGAAGATGGCGGCCCCGGCGACGTCAGCCGCCGGAGCCACAGCGGTTCATTTCTTCAACAAGGCGCACGCGCTCTTGTCGAGCGGCGTGAAGGCCTGGTCGCCCGGCACCGAGCCGACCAGCTTGTAGAGATCCCACGGGCCCTTGGACTCCGAGGGCTTCTTGACCTCGAACAGATAGGCGGTGTGGATGGTGCGGCCGTTGGGCTGGATCTCGCCCTTGCCGAACAGCGTATCCTCGGTCGGGATCGACTTCATCTTGTCGACGATCTTGGTGCCGTCGTGCGGGTTCTCGCCCAGCGCGTCCAGCGCCTTGAAGTAATGCGCGAGACCGGCATAGACGCCGGCCTGGACCATGGTCGGCGGCGCACCGTTCTTCATCCGCTTGGCGAACCGCTCGGAGAAGGCGCGGGTCTGGTCGTTCATGTCCCAGTAGAAAGTCTCGGTGAAGTTGAGGCCCTGCGCGATGTCGAGCCCGATCGACTTGACGTCGGTCAGGAACAGCAACAGCGCGGCAAGCTTCTGGCCGCCCTTATTGATGCCGAACTCGGCCGCCTGCTTGATCGTATTGGTGGTATCGCCGCCGGCATTGGCGAGGCCGATGACCTTGGCGTTCGACGACTGGGCCTGCAGCAGGAAGGACGAGAAGTCGGAGGTGTTGAGCGGATGCTTGACGCCGCCGATCACCTTGCCGCCATTGGCGGTGACGACCGCCGTGGTATCGCGCTCCAGCGCGGCGCCGAAGGCGTAGTCTGCCGTCAGGAAGAACCAGGTCGAGCCGCCCGCCTTGACCAGCGCCTGGCCGGTGGTGTGCGCCAGCATGTAGGTGTCGTAGGTCCAGTGCACCGTGTTGGGCGAGCACTGCGCGTTGGTGAGATCCGAGGTCGCGGCGCCCGAATTGATGTAGACACCGTTCTTTTCCTTGACGACGTTGTTGACGGCGAGCGCCACGCCCGAGTTCGGCACGTCGACGATGACGTCGACCTTGTCGACGTCGAACCACTGCCGCGCGATCGCGGTGCCGATATCCGGCTTGTTCTGGTGATCGCCGGAGATGACATCGATCTTCCAGCCCTTCGCGGTGAGGCCGGAATCCTCGATCGCCATCTGCGCCGCGAGCGTCGAGCCGGGACCGCCGAGATCGGCATATAGGCCCGACTGATCGGACAGCGCGCCGATCTTGACGGTCTTGTCGCCGGCCGAAGCGACGCTGCCAGCGGCGAGAGTGAGCGCCGTTCCCAGCAGCAATGACGCGATGAATTTGCTCTTCATTTCCAACTTCCAGAACTTTCCAACAAAACTGCCAAGAAGACCGTAGAGAAGACCGCGGGAGGAAACCGCCAAGTCAACGTCGCCGGCGCCGGTCAGACGCCGAGATAAGTATGCAGCTTATCCATGTTGGCCGACAGATCGGCATTGGCGAAACCGTCGATGACCTTGCCGTGCTCGACCACGTAGTAGCGGTCGGCGACCGTCGAGGCGAAGCGGAAGTTCTGCTCGACCAGGAGGATCGTGAAGCCTTCCTTCTTCAGCCGCGCGATGGTGTGGCCGATCTGCTGGATGATGACTGGCGCGAGACCCTCGGTCGGCTCGTCCAGCATCAGGAAACTGGCGCCGGTGCGCAGAATGCGCGCGATCGCCAGCATCTGCTGCTCGCCGCCCGACAGCTTGGTGCCCTGGCTCTTCAGCCGCTCCCTCAGGTTCGGGAACAGCTCGAAGATCTGGTCGAGCGTGAGCCCGCCCGGCCGCACCACCGGCGGCAGCAGCAAGTTCTCGCGCACGTCGAGGCTGGCGAAGATGCCGCGCTCCTCCGGACACAGCGCGATGCCGAGCCGCGCGATCTTGTCGGAGGTCATGCGGATCAGCTCGCGCCCGTTGAACTGGACCGAGCCGGTGCGCTTGCCGATGATTCCCATGATCGACTTCAGGGTCGTGGTCTTGCCGGCACCGTTGCGCCCGAGCAGGGTGACGACCTCGCCGGCATTCACGTTGAAGTTCATGCCGTGGAGAATGTGGGATTCGCCGTACCAGCTCTCGAGATTCTTGACATCGAGAATGGTGCTGGTCACAGCGCCAGCGGTGGGCGTCTTGGCCGTCATCACCTCAGGCATGTCCGGCCCCCAGATAGGCTTCCTTGACGCGCTCGTCCTTGGCGAGTTCCGAATACGGCCCTTCCGTCAGTACCTGGCCGCGCGTGAGCACGGTGATGGTGTCGGAGAGGTTGGCGACGACGCTGAGATTATGCTCGACCATCAGGATCGTGTATTTGGCGGAGATGCGCTTGATCAGCGCGGCGATCTTGTCGATGTCCTCGTGGCCCATGCCGGCCATCGGCTCGTCCAGCAGCATCATCTCCGGATCGAGCGCCAGCGTGGTCGCGATCTCCAACGCACGCTTGCGCCCATACGGCATCTCGACCGCCGGAATGTTGGCGAACTCGCTGAGGCCCACGTCGTTGAGAAGCTCCAGCGCCCGGTTGTTGAAGCGGTTCAGAACGCTCTTGGAGCGCCAGAAATCGAACGACGAGCCATGCTGGCGCTGCAGGGCGACGCGGACGTTCTCCAGCGCCGTCATATGCGGAAACACCGCCGAGATCTGGAACGAGCGGACCAGGCCAAGACGCGCCACGTCGGCGGGCGCCGTCGCCGTAATATCCTGACCCTTATAGAGAATCTTGCCGGCCGACGGCCGCAGGAACTTGGTCAGAAGGTTGAAGCACGTCGTCTTGCCGGCCCCGTTCGGGCCAATCAGCGCATGAATGGTGCCCCGGCGGATCTTGAGCGAAACATCGCGAACGGCAAAAAATCCCGCGAATTCCTTCGTCAATCCGTGGGTCTCGAGAATGAACTCGTCAGCCAAAGATTCCCCCCAAGCCGGCGCCTTCAGCGCCTGGCCCTCGCTTCTTCCTGTACGGCGGCTCTGCCGGACGACTGGACGATTCCTCGCCGCCACCCGCGACCGCTTCGCGCCGGAATATGCCGTCAATCGAGGGAGTTAGGCAAGGCGGAAAGCTGGGCAACGACGTCGCAAGGCGACCGACGCACCTTGCGTTGAAATCGCCTGCAATTTCCCGCTGACATAGAAAATCATACCACCGGCATTTTCCCACACGCGCGCGCTGCCAAAGCGGCGGCGCGGCCCGCGAGACGGCGCAGCGATGATCGTCTCCAACTACTTCGCGGCCTTCAGGTCCTTTGCATAGAGATCCGGCTTGAAGCCCACCACGCGGCGGCCGCCGAGATCGAGCACCGGGCGTTTGATCATCGAAGGCTGCGCCAGCATGAGCGCGATCGCCTTGCTCTCGGTGAGTCCGTCCTTGTCCGCGTCGGGCAATTTCTTGAACGTCGTGCCGGCGCGATTGAGCAGCACCTCCCAGCCGAGCTCGTCGCTCCATGCCTTGAGTTTAGCCTTGTCGATTCCGGCGGTCTTGTAGTCGTGGAATTGGTAAGCGACGCCGTGATCGTCGAGCCAGGCGCGCGCCTTCTTCATCGTGTCGCAGTTCTTGATTCCGTAGATCGTGATGCTCATGCCACGCGTCCTCAAACAATCGTGTCCGACCGCGGCGGATGTCCCACGTTGCGACAATCGGCCGTGCATTTTGCCGTGCGATTCACCCGCTTTTGATGCGGCGGACGCCACTCGTTCCGCGGTCGGAATTCACTCCGACCTTTGCCACGAAACTGTCGGCTGAGCATTACATTTTCTTCGCATCCCCGGCGTATCTGGCCCACGAACAGGAGACCGCGAATGGGCAAGATCATGGTACGTTGTCCGCAGACCGGCCGTAGCATCGAGACAGGGATGGAAATGGACGCCGCGCGCTTTCAGCGCATGCCCGTGTTCTTCTCGCGTGCCTACTGCCCGCACTGCCGCATCTACCATGAATGGTTCGCCGCCCATGCCTGGGTCGAGGAGTCGCGTGAGCGTATCGCGCTGGCTTGACCGCACTCAAGTTGACGGATGCTGGCCGCCACGCATCTCCACCCGACATCAAGACAGCAGAGCAGCGATATCCTCCTCCGTCAGCGCCTTGCCGATATTGCCCTCGCGATCGAACAGTGAATCAGCCAGCGCCTGCTTGCGCAGCTTGAGCTCACCGATCTTCTCCTCGATCGTCCCGGCCGTCACCAGGCGATAGACGAAGACCTTCTTGTCCTGGCCGATGCGATGCGCCCGGTCGATCGCCTGCGCCTCGACGGCAGGATTCCACCAGGGATCGTAGATGATGACGGTATCGGCTGCCGTCAGGTTGAGGCCGACTCCGCCGGCCTTCAGGCTGATCAGGAACACCGGGCTGTCTCCCCTCTGAAACGCCTCGATCGGCCGCTTGCGATCGCGGGTGTCGCCCGTGAGCAGCTCGTAGGCGATGTCAGCCGCCTCGAAACGCTCCTCGATCAGGGAGAGCATCGAGGTGAACTGCGAGAAGATGATGATCTTGCGCCCCTCGCTGAGCAGTTCCTCGACCATCTCAATCAGCCGGTCCAACTTGGCCGAGGGGCGCTCGACCTTGTCGTCGAGCTTCACCAGCCGCGGGTCGCAGCAGACCTGGCGCAGCCGCAGCAGCGCTTCGAGCACGACGATGTGGCTGCGCGCGAGACCACGTTCGTCAAGGGCTTTGCGCACCTTCTTCGCCATGGCCGCGCGGATCGAATCATAGAGATCGCGCTGCTTGCCGTCGATCGCGACGGTCTCCACGATGTCGACCTTGGCCGGCAGCTCGGACGCAACCTCCTCCTTGGTCCGCCGCAGCAGGAACGGCTTGACGCGGCGGGTCAGCGCCGCCGCCCGCATCGCATTGCCTTCTTTCTCGATGGGCGTGCGCCAGTTGCGCGTGAACGCGGTCTTGTCGCCGAGATAGCCGGGGTTGACGAAGCTCATGATCGACCAGAGCTCGCCGAGATGGTTCTCCATCGGAGTGCCCGTCAGGCAGAAGCGGTGGCTGGCCTTGATCGCATTGAGCCAGCGCGTCGTGGCGGCATTGGGATTCTTGATGGTCTGCGCCTCGTCGAGAATGGCCATGTGCCAGTCCCGTCCCAGGATGAGCTCATGGTCGCGCGCGATCAGCGGATAGGTGGTGAGCACGACGTCGTGCTCCGAAATCTGCGCGATCAGCTCCTTGCGAGCGGCGCCGTGGAACACCAGGACCTTCAGGTCAGGAACGAACTTGCTTGCCTCGTTGAACCAGTTCGTCATCAGGCTGGTCGGCGCGACGATGAGCACGGGCCTCGCCAGCGCGCCGCGCGCCTTCTCGAGCGCGAGCAGGGCCAGCACCTGGACGGTCTTGCCGAGGCCCATGTCATCGGCCAGCACGCCGCCGAGGTTGGCCTGCCGCAGGAGATCGAGCCAGGCGACGCCCTGCCGCTGATAGGGGCGCAACGTGGCGGTGAAGCCGGCCGGCAGCTTCAATTCATCCGGCCGATGCTGCCGCACCAGATCCGCGAGCCGGCGCAGATCATCGGGGCCCTTGAATGCGCCCGGATCGTGCGCCAGCAGCGGCACGAGCTGCGCACGAGACAGCTTGAGCTTGCCCGACGCATCCAAGCCGCCGCCGCTCAGCCGCATCGTCTGCAGCGCCAGCAGAACCGGCAGGAAGCGGCCGGCCGCCAGCGCCAGGTGCCGTCCGTCGGGCAGCGGCACATACATGTGCTTGGCTTCGGCATCGGCTTCGGACAGCGCATCGAGAATGCCGGGCTGCGCGAGCAGCCGCGCCAGCAGCTCGGCCAAGTCATGCGGCCGGCCATCGATGTCGATCTTGAAGCCAAACTCGAACCAGTCGATTCCGGAGCCCTCGATCTCCATGTCGACGAGACCGGAGGACTCCGCCAGCCGGTACGGAAAGTCGTCATCGATGCGGATCTCGAACCCCTGCTCGCGCAACGCATCGAGCTCGAGATGCACGAATTGCAGCCAGCGGCCTTCGTCCTCGAAGGTCAGATCGTCCGCGTGACCGCCGAAGCTGTAGGTCTGGACCTTTCTGAGTGGAACCAGGCCGAGCTCGCTCAGCCGTTTGGACGACTTTCGTTCGTCCGCCTTGGCGCGGGTGACGAGATGCACCCGGCCGTCTTGGAACGCCTCCACCTCATTGCCACCGCTGTCGGGCTCGATCTCGATCGGACCGTAACGGAAGCCCGCGCGGACCACGCCGAGTGGAAGCCCGCTGGTGTGGACGCCGCGAAAGCCATAGCCCGGATAGGGTCCGCGGCGCAGATGCAGGATGGGCGTCGGCTTGGCCTCGATCTCGACGACCTCGGTCGGCCGCGACGGCAGAAGGGCGCTATCCAGCGAGGGCAGCCGCTGGCTGAGATGTCGGGAGACCTCGCCGATCAGCGCCTTCGGCAGCGTTGGCGCACTCAGCAATTGGTACGCCGTTCGCGGCTCGATCCCCGGATCGACCTCCCCGACGATGCCGCGTGTCTCCTCGGCATAGACAGGCGGCTCGGCATGCAGAGCAAGCACGCCGTCGACCACGAGCCTTGCGCCGATGCCTTTCAGGCCGACCGGCTGCCATTCGATGCGGCCATCGCGCTTGTCGCCCCAGCGCAGCAGCGGCCCGGCATGATCGCGCCAATACGCCCGGCCGGTCTCGACGATTCGCTTCAGCAGCGCGGCAGAGCCGATCCGGAACGCCCATTGTCCGTCGAGATAGACTTGATGTCCGAGCCGCGCTGTGATGTCGATATCGCTGTCGCGGTAGAATGCCGGCGCCCGCCCGGCGCCTCCCCGCACTTGATCGACTTTCGAGAACACGTCGGCGAAGCTGTCGTCCTTGCGCAGCCGGACCGACCACAGCCGGACGACCGGATAGGCAGCGCCTCCGGACTCGGAATGGGGCTGCACGCCATAGATCAACCTCTGCCTCACCTCGGGAGGATAGGTGTCGCCACGGCTGACCGTGCCGATCTTGTCCAGCCAGGCGGCGATCTCCGGCGGCAGCACCAGCGGGCTCGCCTTCCTCGCCGTCTTTGCCGGTGTCCTCAGGTCCACGTCGTCCTCGAGGGACGGCTCGATCGCTTCCAGCAGCACCGCCGCGACGTGCTTGCAGTTGTGCTGCATCGGGCAGGTACATCTCCCGGAGACATCCAAACGACCGTGCTTATCCCGGGCCAGCTCGATCTCGACCTCGTACGGCCAGGATTGCGATCCCTGCACCGAGGCCGCCAGCTCCCGGCCGTCCTCGCTGATCTCGAGATCGAGAACGCCTCCGCGAAGCTGCAGGTGCTCCGCCTTCTGAAAGGCAGCATGGCTGAAGAAGGAGCGGATGGCCTGGGGCTTTTTGAAAGGAAGCGGCATTGCATGGAGACCTGACGCACGCGATCGCGCGTCCCACGGATCGATGTACCATGATCCGGGCGGCAGCATCGCGCCGCCCCTTCTAGCCTGGGGATATCTCCGGCGAGGCGCTCAGTGGCTCACTCGTCCTTCGGGTCGCTCTGCAGCGGCTTGTTGGAATCGCCTAGCATCAGGCAGGGGTACAATTCCGTGAACTTGAAATCTGCCTCGCCGGCGGCGCGATCGAAGCGCAGCACGACGTCGAACCGCTTGCCCGACCAATGGGGCGGCAATTGCCCGGCGTTGCTCACCGGCAGACGCGGCAGGATATCGGAGATGATTGCCTTGTGCTCCCACGCCACCAGCGCGGTGCCGGACAGCGCCAGCAAGGCTTCGACCAGCCCAGCCTCCTCTCCCTTCGCGAACGACGTATCCGGCTTGGCGAGACCGACGCGCGCAGCCAATTCGAGTACCGTCTCATAGGGCCGGCGGCTCGGGTCGGAGCCGTCCTTGCTGCTGTCGGGATCGGCGGCGTAGATCGCCTGCGGCGTCGGATAGGACGCGCCGCCCAAGCCGCTGCCGAACAGCGCCGTCCAGGCCCCTGCCCGCTCCCAGCCGAAGATGACCAGCGACTTCGAATCCGGCTTGCCCTCGTGGGTCAGGCCCGGACCTGTCGCGTCGCCGTCAGGCTTCTCGGCATGACGGATGATCAGCAGCGTCAGCGCGTTCATCGGCAACCTCTCAGGTGGCATCATACGGCCGCCAAACGGAATTGCCACTTGAGATTGCAATCGTGGGACCGCATCATGAGATCTTTCCAACCAGGATTCATTTCAGATGAGCATTGGACCGGCTCTGGGATGCCTGGACGCGCAAGCAGCAGCGGCTCAAGCTTCCCTACCTGCCGCAGGGCGCCGACCTGAAGACGTTCTCCGACGAACCGTTCCTGTTCTACGCCGATGGCAAAGGCGGCTATGTCGGACCGAGCAAAGCGGGCGACTACATATCGACCGATCGCTTCGACTACGACTATGCGCCGGGCTTCGGTGAGGACATCGTCAATCCGCCCGCGGTCGCCTCGGCGCCGCAGGCCAAGCCGCAGCAGGGCTCGGTCAAGGCCAATGTGGGCACGGTGAGGATCCCCGGCGATGCGCTCGACGCGCATCTGGCGGCAGCGCGGCCGCAGCCGCTGATGGCGCAGATCACGCTGCCCCGCCCGAGCGGCTATTCGACTGTGCGCGAGTTCGACGTCCTGGTGAACGCGCCCGCCAACGTCACCAAGGTCACGGCTGACAGCCCATATTATGCAGGCACCATCGCCTTCTTCGGATCGATGATGCCGGGCATGGCCATGACCGTGGATGCGACCTTCGCGGTGCCGCTGCCGACCAAGCGGGAGGCCTTCTCCGCCCTGCGGGCCGCGCCCAACCAGCCCCTGAGCATCCGCGTCGTGCGCTCGGGCGGCGTCGGCACTGCGCCGACGCTGAAAGCGCTCTCGGTCGGACCGCTGCGCCCATGAACGGGAGGCGCGCCGCGCTGCGGGCCTGCGCCATGCTGCTATGTGCCGTGCTGCGGCCGGCCTCGTCCTTGGCGGCGGAGCCGTTCAGAGCCATCGATCTGGTCCTGCCGCGGCCATTGGATGCGAGCGACGCTCCAGTCGTCGAGATCAGCCTGGGCGCACTGGGGCGAGGCCAGGAGGTGACGGTGACGACGGCGTCCGGGATGCCGCTCGGGACCATCTCGCCATTCGGCCTTCGCACTGGTGCGGAGGCCGGCACCTACGCGCTTCCGGTGCCGAAGGAGGCGATCAAGAGTGGACGGCTGTCGATCCGTCTCAGCATCAGCCAACCCGGCGGCAGCCGCGCGCCGACGCCGCAGGAGGTTCGCGGCGTCACGCTCAAGCTCGTTCCACGGCCGTGATCCGTCGTCGCGGCCGCAAGCGCGCTGGGCTCAGATCGTCCCGCTCCGCGCACGTTCTGCACGCTGTTCGAACGGGCTGCTCATGCTGGGCTGTCCGATCCAGACGCGGTTGAGCAGCCGCGTGAACGGCGGACACGTCGTCCCCTCGATGCGCGCCATCGCCTCCTGATAAGGGCCGACGGTGCGCAATCTCTCCGGCAGCACCGCATAGGCGCGCGGCAACCAGACTCGAGCTCGCGCGGCGCTGCGGCGTTCGCGCTCGCCATAGGGCAGCGCGAACGCGAGCCGCAGCCGCTCCGGCAACATCTCGGCCGTCAGCGCCGTGAACCAGCGCGGCGGTGCGATCCGGGTCGCCTCGCCCGAGAAGATGCGCTGCGCGATGTCGCGCGCAGCCGTGCTGACCGTCAGCGTCTCCGATTCCATCATGTCGGCCGCATAGGCCTTGAAAGCCCCCCAGTCCGGCGGCAGCACCTCATGCGGAATCCCGAACAGACCGGCGAAGCGCATCGCCTCACGCCAATATTGCTCGCGCTCGTCATCGCCGAGCGGCGGACACAACAGGCCGTAGGACATCATCGCAGTCTCGACCAGGGTGGCATGGACCCAGCGCAGCGCGTCGACGTCGTTGGCGCGGTAGTGCGAGCCGGCGGCGAAGGGTCCGACCGTCTCAGGCATGACGCCGTCGACCGCGGCGTGACGCCGATACAACCGCCGCGCCACGGCAACCGCCTGCGCGCGCGTGCCGAACACCATGGTGTAGACGATGCCGAAGGTGCGGTGGAAACGGCCGAGCGGATCGGCGAACACCTTCGACTGCTCGGCAACGCCCGCCGCCACCCAGGGATGGGCGAGCTGCAACAGCAGCGCGCGGCCTGCGCCGAGAAACAGCGCGGCCTCGCGATGCACGCGCCACATCACGCTGTCGGACGGCAGCACGGCGTCGCCCGGCGTGGCCGGCGCGGACAGCAGCTCGGCCATGCAACGTTCGAAATCGGCCTCGCCGACGATCACGGCCGCTGCGGGATCTCCAGCCCGCGCTGTACCGCCGGCCGCGCCAGCCCGCGCTCGAGCCAGGCCGGAACATGCGCGAGCTCATCGAAGGCTGTGAGCTCGCGCGCGCCGTAGAAGCCGATCAGGTTGCGCACCCAGCCGAGCGTCGCGATGTCGGCGATGGTGTAGTCGGCGTCCATGATCCACTGCCGGCCATCGAGCCGCGCCTCGAGCACGCCGAGCAGCCGCCTGCTCTCCGCGACATAGCGCTGCAAAGGCCGCTTGTCCTCGTACTCGCGGCCGGCGAATTTGTGGAAGAAGCCGAGCTGCCCGAACATCGGACCGATGCCGCCCATCTGGAAATGCACCCACTGGATCGTCTGCCAGCGCCGCGCCGGATCGTTCGGCAGGAATTGTCCGGTCTTCTCGGCAAGGTACTGCAGGATTGCGCCGGATTCGAACAGCCCGAGCGGCTTGCCGCCGGGACCGTCGGGATCGATGATCGCGGGAATCTTGCCGTTCGGATTGAGCGAGAGGAATTCCGCGGTCTTCTGGTCGTCCTTGCCGAAATCGATCGTGTGCGGCTCGTAGGCCAGGCCGGTCTCCTCCAGCATGATCGAGACCTTCACGCCGTTCGGCGTCGGCAGCGAATAGAGCTGGATGCGGTCGGGATGCTGCGCCGGCCAGCGCGTCGTGATCGGGAAGCTGGAGAGATCGGACATCGTGGCTCTTGCTCGCTTTGTCGCTGAGGCCTCAATCTAAGCCCGTGAGCCGCCGCTGCAAGGTTCGATGCGGAACCGCATGCGGCCGACGGTCTTATGTTGCTGCATCGTGCAGAAAGCCAGCATGCCGAGCCCGACCTACCAGTTGATCATGCAGGCGATGATCACACGCCAGCAGGTGCTGTGCATGTATGGCGGCTTCGCCCGCGCGATCTGCCCGATCATCCTCGGCCACACCGCCGGCCGCGAGCGCGTGCTCGCGTTCCAGTTCGCGGGCGGCGCGAGCAGCGGCCTGCCGCCGGGCGGCCAATGGAAGTGCTTCGATGTCGCTGACATCAGCGAGGTCGAGCTGCGCCAGGGGCGCCGGCATTCGGGGCGCAGCCACCGCCAGCCGCAATACTGCGTCACCGACGTCGAGCTCGACGTCAATCCGAACAGCCCCTACGACCCGAAACGACCGATCGCGACGCCGCAGAGAGGTAAGCTTCGGCGGAAGCGCTGACGCTATTGCGGCTCGCGCAGACGCACGCGCAGCAGCGCCGGAAGCTTCGACGTGGCGTCATGCTGCGCGAGCTTCGCCGCGACCCGGCGCATCAGCGACGACGCGCCCTGCTTGGCAAACACCTTCATGCCGCGATAGCTGAAATCGACCACCACCTCATGATGGCGCATGCCCTTGCCGCCCTTGACCAGGCCAAGATCGCGCACCAGGCAATAATGCCCGTCGCTCATGCGTGCAAATCGGGTGTTCTCGAACATGCAGCGAAGCAATGCACCGAGTCGCAAATCCGTCAAGATTGACAGGAACGACTCATGAACTCAGCACATCGGCAACGCGTCGCCGCGGCGAGAAGGGCAGCGCCGGCCCGTAGCCGAAGCGCAGCACGAGATCCGGCCGCCGTGTCGTTCCGACCACGCGCGCCAGCTCTGGCCGCAACGCGGCCACTTCGACCGGCTGGTTGATAAAGGCGAGCTTCAGGCCCAGCCGCGTTGCTTCGAGCGCGAAGCGCTGGCACGCCTGCCCGGCCCTGATCCAATGCGAGGCATCGGCCTGCTCGGCGGTGAATACGGCGACACCGGCCGATGAGCGAATCTGCCGCGCGTATTTGTCGTTCTCCGATGCTGCATTGAAGAGCCGATCGAAGGCGAGGCCACCGAGCGCGGTCGGCAATGACGGGTTGCCGCTAGCAGCCGCGAACAGCCCGTCGCCGGTCTCGATCGCGCTGCGCGGATTGAACCGCAGCCAGCTCTTCAGTTCGCGCATGAACGCCGCATCGCGCATCTGCGCATCATTGCCGGCGACGACGAGATCGCGGATGGCGGCGATCGCGGTGGGAGCCGTGATGATCGCGAGATCGACGCCTGGCATGGTTGACGCGGCCTGCAGTGCGGCGAGATCGCCTGGCGGCACCGGTCGTCCGTCATACTCCGCGCGCGTCGACTGTCTGCGGACGATTGCCGCAAGCCGCGCGTCGTCATGCGCCGTGCCGTTCGTGAAGCTGTACCGGACCGTCCGGCCGTCGCTGCTGAGCTCGCCCGGACGGCCGCTCGCATCCGCGGCGATCGCGAGATTGACAGCCGCGCAGCCCAGGCTGACGAACAGATGATGGTCGTCCGGATCGACCACCGGCGTGCGGCGTGACGGATCGGGCATGATCTCGATCGCATCCTGCGCTACGCGAAAGCGCCAGGGCTGCGTGTTGTGGCTGTTGGCTGCAAGCGTCGCGTAGCGGATCACCGAAGTGATATCGGGCGACAGCGGCGCGCGCAGTCGGGCGCTATACGTCTCATAGTCGTGCATCGTCCCCGTGATCGCGCGCCAGGATGCAGCGCCGAGCATGGCGGCAGCAATCGCGCTCCCCGTTCCTAACAATACCGTTCGCCGGTTCATAGCAAACACGCCTGCATGTTCCGCTGCAATCGAGCCAAAGATGACAATACGCCGGCATCGCATCGGCGCGTTGTTGCAGATCAAGGCCGCCGCAGTCGGCAAAAAAGTTCGAAGACACGCTGTTGACAGCCCCAACAAAGCGGCGTATGTCCCGCGGCCTCGCGAGCGACTGCGCCCGCGACAAACATGAGCGAGACGATGTCCTTCGGCTACGAACACTTCATCCGCACGTCCAACGGCGTCATGCCGGTGGATGGCGCACGCCATGCTCGGGGGAGCGGTCTTGCTTGAGGCAAGATCAACAGTCCGCATCACACGGACCCTCCCGAGCCAGCCGCTCCGGAGGGTTTTTTGTTGCCCTCACGCGAGCGGCCTGCACGGCGAAACCAACGGAAGTCCCGGCTGTCAGCCGGAACGGGAGACCCGGATCCCGGGGCTCGCGCAGGTGATGCGCGTGCCCGAGCGCGCGGGGCCTGTCGGAGGGAACGAGGCGGCAACGCCGGACAGCGATGGCAGAGCGAGCTTCCTTGGAGCTCGCAACATGCGGCGCAAACGCGCGCCGCAGACAAGCTATTTGAATTCCCGGTCGTTCGCGGCCGGGAGCTGCTGGTGGTGAAGGTGTCGGCTCCTTCGTACCATTGGTGATGCGGGTTCGAATCCCGCCTATGGCGTCACGTACCGTGGAGGCGGCCATGCGAGGGCCGTCGAGTCGCGGGTTTCGGTTGTTCTTCTTTCGGATGACCTGCGTTGGCGTCATTGATCGCCGAGATCGCCTGTTCCCCAGCATGCCATCAACGCCACTCGGCGACCGCCGGGCGGCCAAGGCGGTGGTGAAGATGTCTGTTACTTCGTTGAAACCGAGCGCCCAAGCGGGCAGCAACAGCATCGCCCCTTCCCCGCCGAACGCATCCACGAGCCGTGGTGAAGACGGCTGTTACTTCGCCTTCCACGCCAGAGGTCGCGGGTTCGACTCCCGCCCGGCGCCATGCCGGTAGCTCAGAGGTCAGAGCGCTGTCCGGTCCATCGGCGACCGGGTCTCAGCCGTCGCCTGTTCCCGGCTCGTGATCCATCTCAACTGATCGTCTTCGAACAGGCGGTCAGATCGTTGCGGCGCAGACGTCTGCTGCGCCACCTTCTTCCACGTGCCGTGGTGAAGAGTGCTGATACTTCGATTGCTAATCGAGAGGTCGTGGGTTCGAGTCCCATCCGGCGTTCCATGCGCCGGTAGCTCAGTGGCAGAGCACTATCCGCTCCACGCGAGTGGAGCGGAGCTCAGCATTCGCCCGTTCCCGGCGCGTGGTCATCTGTGACGCGTGGTCTCCGCACGAGATCACGCGTGACGTCCCTTCCACCCGTCATCAACCAAGATCAACCCA
Source organism: Bradyrhizobium sp. SZCCHNRI3043 (assembly GCF_032377735.1). NCBI lineage: Bacteria > Pseudomonadati > Pseudomonadota > Alphaproteobacteria > Hyphomicrobiales > Nitrobacteraceae > Bradyrhizobium > Bradyrhizobium sp. SZCCHNRI3043. Next base: position 26,281 of record NZ_JAUHID010000027.1, on the reverse strand, counting down.
GAGAGGAGGCCATCATGGTCAGGCTCAACAAGTTCCTGCGCGCCTTCACCCATGAGGGTGCGCCGTCCCGGCAGCTCGCGCCCGAGCAGGCACTGCAGCGTACGCTGCTGAGCTGCCTGCTGTGGGAGGACCAGTTCTACGAGGACGGCGTGTCGGTCGCCGAGCGCATCAAGGCGCTGGTGCCGCAGGTCGCGCCGCGCGAGGCGGCGCAGCTCGCGGTCCGCGCGCGCGAGGAGATGAAGCTGCGGCACGCGCCGCTGCTCGTCGCCCGCGAGATGGCGCGGCTGCCGGAGCACCGTGCGCTGGTCGCCGAGACGCTGGCGCGCATCATCCAGCGGCCGGACGAGATGACCGAGCTGCTCGCGATCTACTGGGCGGACTCGCTGGGTCCGCAGCAGCAGCGCAGGCGGCAGCCGGTGTCGGCGCAGGTCAAGAAGGGGCTGGCGAAGGCGTTCACGAAGTTCGACGCCTATCAGCTCGCGAAGTATGACCGCGAAGGACCGGTGCGGCTCCGCGACGTCCTGTTCCTGGTGCACGCCAAGCCCAGGGATGCCGCCCAGGAGGCGGTGTGGAAGCAGCTTGCCGCAAGCGAGCTGCCCTCGCCCGACACCTGGGAGGTCGCGCTGTCGAAGGGCGCGGACAAGCGCGCGAGCTTCGAGCGGCTGCTCGCCGAGAAGCGGCTCGGAGCGCTGGCGCTGTTGCGCAACCTGCGCCTGATGCGAGAGGTCGGGGTGCCGCGGGCAACCATCGCGGCCGCGATCGAGACGATGCGGACGGACAGGATCCTGCCGTATCGGTTCATCACGGCAGCGCGGCATGTGCTGGACTTCGAGCCCGAGCTCGAGCAGGCGATGCTGGGCGCGATCAAGGGCTACGCGCGGCTGCCAGGTCGCACGCGGCTCCTGATCGACGTCTCGGGATCGATGTTCGCGAAGCTGTCCGCGCAGTCAGAGATGACGCGCGCGGAGGCTGCGTGCGGGCTCGCGATCCTCGCCTGCGAGGTCTGCGACGAGGTGGAAATCTTCACATTCAGCGACAAGGTCGTGAAGGTGCCGCCGCGCCGTGGCTTTGCGCTGCGCGATGCGATCCTCGGGTCGCAGCCGCATTCCGGGACCTATCTCGGCCGTGCGGTCGGCGAGATCGACCGCAAGGGAGACCGCCTGATCGTCTTCACCGACGAGCAGAGCCACGATGCGGTGCCGTCGCCCAAGGCGCGCGGGACCATGGTCAACGTGGCGTCGTACCAGCACGGGGTCGGTTACGGACCCTGGACGCGGGTCGACGGCTTCTCCGAGGCCGTGATCGCCTGGATCGCGGCGCAGGAGGAGACGCTGCGAGGCGCCACCCTGCACTGACGACAACGGACCCGGACGCGTCACAGACGCGCCCGGGTCTCCTTCCCATGCTGCGCGGTTACGGCCGGCTCGATTGATCTCCTTGCGGAGCGCGCTTCAGGAGCGGCGCCACCGTTTCGATCTCGTCCGTCATCACGCCCCCAGCGAAGTTCTTGGGCAACCGGGCGATGTCGTCCGGCGAATCCAGTCCGGTGGAGAATGTCTCGCCATGATAGGCACCGACCACGAAGACGCTGCTTCCTCCTTGTGCCATGCGCTCGAGGAAACGGTCTGGCCAGCCCCAGAGCCACGGCGCGACATTGACCGGGACCAGCACCATCATGTTCCGGCATGCGGACGGCACCAGCCCCGTCCAGCCATATCCGATATATCGCAGCAGGCAGCTCTTCAGCATGCCGCGCGACATCACCTTCAGCCCCGGCTGCGCCGCCCTGAGCGCCGCGATCGGCGCATCGCCACCATACACCATCAGCCGCCCGCGTTGCGCAGCGTCGATCGGTGCAAGTGCCGCGGCAAGCAGCCGGCCTTCCGCCGGATCATTGCTCTTGACGTTGATCAGGAACGACTTGTCCGGAAAGGTCGCGAGCACCTCGTCCAGCGACGGCATCAGGCCGACGCCCTTGCCGCGGAATGGAAAGGTGCGCCCGCCATCGGCGGTGTAGCCATAACCGATGTCGAGCTGCCGCAACGCCGTCATCGCATGCGCGCGCGTGACGCCCTTGCCATCGGTGCGACAGTCGAGCGTCCAGTCATGGAACACCGCGAACTGGCCATCGGTGGTTGGGTGCACGTCGAATTCCACGATATCGGCGCCGGCCAGAAAGCTGGCGCGCATCGAGGCGATGGTGTTCTCGAGATACTCATGCGTCGGCGGCAGCATGCGCGCCGCAGTGCAGGTGTCAGAAGCCAGGCCGGTGCGATCGAATTGCTGCGACAAACCGCGATGAGCCAGAACAATCGCCTGTCCAGCAGTCTTCGACACCAGCAAGCTGGTGTTGTTGACGAACATGAAGCCGACGCACAGCAATGCCGTCACGCCGGCGCATTTCCAGAATCTGCTCATACCCCGCCAATTCCGTGACGATTCGAGCCGAATTGCGTCCATCCCTCGTGGGTGCAAAAGCTCTCCCGCGGGGATCACGCATTCTTGCATCCGGCACGCCGATCGCGAGCCTGCATCAGAACGGTCGTCGCCGAACTTCGGCTGGCTGCTGCAGGCGTCGTTGCGTCGTCCGCCACCAAGCCATTCATGTTCGCCGAAGACTGATTGTCGGAGCTTGCCGGACTCCTCGGCATTCCCCACGCAAATGCCCTCGACAGCTATCAATATCTCGCCAATGGCGAGGGCGCTTCCGGTGTTCTGACGCTCATCGGGCCCGATGGCGAAACCGAGATCCGCCTGCCCTGACGAGCTGGACCGGCGCGATCCGGCGAACTCATTTCGAGCTGACCCTGCGCGCACGGGCCGTTCAATGGCGTTCGAAGGACGGACGCAACTGTCGTGTCGCCATGCCCGGAACGATCTCCCGAGCAACGGAACTTGCCCGTCGGGCGACTCAAAGGGCGTGGATTCGCGCGGCGAGTCGCAGCCGCGACATCGGATCAGCCTCTCGCGGACTCACGCCGGAGATTTTTTCCGGCAACGCTCTCAATGCGTTCGCCGGTGTCAGTCAAACGCAGGCCAGATTTCCCTTTCGCTTTTTCGGAATCTATGAAACACTGCGCCTGTCCCGCCTCGCCATGAGGGGCGCTTCGCGATCGTCACGAACGTGGAGGCGGGATGCGATGGGCGCAGCTCTGCCGCAGCATGGTGTTGCCGTGCGGACGAACGGCAGGACGCGCCGGCGAAATCGTGTGGTCCTGGCCTCCCGATGCTGAGGTCAAGCCGGCTGAGATGATCAGCAGGCGACGGGGGCAACAAAGCCCGGTCCCCGAGGAGAGCACGTATAAGCCGGAAAACCGTTGCGCAGGGAAGGCCGGGATCGTCCGGCTGAGCCTGTGGTTCCTGCCCCGTGCACTTCTTCACGCACGGGGGCCGCGGGTATCAGCGGATACCCGGCCTTCCCTGCGCCCTCTGTTCAAAGAGGGACACCGTACGATCATCACCCGGGCGCGCAACGCGCCGCGGGATCGCGATGACATGCTGTTTGACATTCATATCAGAACGCCACGCGCATGACCCCTGCGCGTGAGCGTCACTTGCAGTCGTCGAGATGGACCAGCACCGCCGCGTTGGCGATGATGATGGCGTCGCTGCCGGCCTCGGCCGGAATCTCCAGCCCGCCTTTGACCGCGGTCACGGTCACCGTGCCATAGGGCAGCTCCTTGGCGACCGCGGCGGTGTCGACAGCCTCCGGATTGGGAACGCCGATGGTGACGTCGACGAGCATGTCCTGCGGCGTCTTGCCGACCATGCGGAAGAAGCCGAGGCTGGAATGGCGGATCGCGTCCGACACCGCGCGCCTGGCGGCCTTGGTGGCGTCGCGGCCATGGACGTCGACGCCCATGCCCATCTCGGTGATGCAGCGAATCCGCGTCATGTCAGGTTCCTCTCGGGTTGCGTTGTCGCTTGGCGCGCGACCTTAGCCGACGCCGCCGCCGACGCAACCCGCACGAAATCGACGGTGACGCGCGGCAAAATGGTCATCGGATGCGGGCATATATCGTGCATGATGCCGCTCTGCGCGGTGCCGAGAAAGGTCCTCGATATGACGTCCTCTTCCGCTCTCCCCATCCCGACGAACCCCGTGATCGACCGGGCCGCCGAGACTGATCGCGGCAGCCGCTGAGGAGAGCACCAATGGGTTTTTCACACACGCTGGGCGGCACGCGCTATCGGTTCGACGACCTCAGAACCTTGCTTGCGAAGGCAACGCCGTTGCGCTCGGGCGACGTCCTGGCAGGCCTCGCCGCGCAGGATGCCGCCGAACGCGTCGCGGCACGGATGGCGCTCGCCGAGCTGCCGCTGCGCCATTTCCTCAACGAAGCCGTCATTCCCTACGAGAGCGACGAGGTCACGCGGCTGATCGTCGACCAGCATGATGGCAAGGCGTTCTCCCCTATCGCAAGCCTCACGGTCGGCGCTTTCCGCGAATGGCTGCTGTCGGATGCGGCCGACGCAGATGCGCTCAGCGGCGTATCGCCGGGGCTGACGCCGGAGATGGTTGCTGCGGTCTGCAAGATCATGCGGCTGCAGGACCTGGTGACGGTCGCGGCGAAATGTGAGGTCGTGACGCGCTTCCGCTGCACCATCGGCCTGCCGGGCCGGATGTCGACGCGGCTGCAGCCCAACCACCCGCTCGACGATCTCAAGGGTGTCGCGGCCTCGATCCTCGACGGGCTGATGTACGGGGTCGGCGATGCAACGATCGGCATCAACCCGGCAAGCGACGACGTCGACACGATGGTACGGCTGCTCGACTTGATCGAGACCTTGCGGCTTGCCTCGCATGCACCGATCCAGTCCTGCGTGCTGGCGCATGTCACGACGGCGCTGAAGGCGATCGAGCGCCGCGCGCCGGTCGATCTCGTGTTCCAGTCGCTGGCCGGCAGCGAGGAGGCCAATCGCGGCTTCGGCATCACGCTGTCGCTGCTCGACGAGGCGCTCGCCGCGGCCGAAGGCCTGCAGCGCTGTCCCGTCGGTGGCAACGTGATGTATTTCGAGACCGGACAGGGCAGCGAGCTCTCCTCCGGCGGCCATTGCGGCGTCGACCAGCAGACCTTGGAAGCTCGCTGCTACGCGGTCGCGCGGCGCTATCGGCCGCTGCTCGTGAACACCGTGGTCGGCTTCATCGGTCCGGAATATCTCTACGACGGGAAGCAGATCATGCGCGCGGGCCTGGAGGACCATTTCTGCGGCAAGCTGCTGGGGCTGCCGATGGGCTGCGACGTCTGCTACACCAACCACGCAGAAGCCGACCAGGACGACATGGATGCGCTGCTGACCCTGCTGGGCGTCGCCGGCTGCACCTACATCATGGGTGTGCCGGGCGCTGACGACATCATGCTGAACTATCAAAGCACCTCGTTCCATGACGCGCTCTATGTGCGCAAGGTGCTTGGCAAGCGCGCGGCGCCGGAGTTCGAGGCCTGGCTCGCGGCCACCGGCCTCAGCGATGCCAAAGGCGAGCTGCGCTTCGAGCCGGCGCGGCTGATGCCGGCGCTGCCGCTGCTGGAGGCCAAGTGATGAGCGGCTCCGACGAGAGCAACTCGCCGGCAACTTCGTCATCGGACGATTGGCGCTGGCTGTCACGCTACACCGAGGCACGGATCGCGTTGGGACGCTGCGGTCCTGGCCTGCCGACGTCGGCACATCTCGGCTTCCAGGCTGCCCATGCCGAAGCGCGCGATGCCGTGCTGAAGCCGTTCGATGCCGAGCGCTTTGCGGCCGAGGTCACCGCGCGTGGCTGGCCGGCGCTTGCCGTGCACAGCCGCGCCGCCGATCGCGCGACCTATCTGCAGCGCCCCGACGCAGGCCGCCTGCTCTCGCCCACGTCGGAAGCGCTGCTGTCGGAGCCGCGCGCGCCGGCCGACATCGTGCTGGTGGTCGCCGATGGCCTGAGCAGCCGCGCGGTGCAGGTCAACGCCCTGCCCGTGCTCGATGCGCTGATGCCGCGCCTGGCTGCAACCGGCCGACGGCTGTCGCCGGTGATCGTTGCTTCGCAGGGCCGCGTCGCGCTCGCCGATCATGTTGGCGAGCTGTTCGGCGCGTCGGCCTCGATCATCCTGATCGGCGAGCGCCCGGGCCTGAGCGCCGCCGACTCGCTCGGCCTCTATCTGACCTGGATGCCGCGCCGCGGCCGCGTCGATTCCGAGCGCAACTGCATCTCCAATGTCCGCCAAAGCGGGCTCGCGCCGGCGGATGCGGCGAGACAAGCCGCCGAGCTGCTCGAACGCATGTTCCGTCACCAGGCTGCCGGCGTCAGCCTCGCCCGGCTGCCGCAGTTGCCGGCGCCGGATGGAGATGGCGCGTCATGATGCCGGCGCAGTCCGAAGCATCACACCGCGCAATAGCGGTCCTGGATATCCTTGTCGGCCAGCAGCGCCGCGGCGCTGCTCTCGTGCACGACCTCGCCCTGATCGATGATGACGGCGCGATCGGCGAGCCGCAGCGCCCATTCGACGTTCTGCTCGACCAGGAGCAGCGTCTTGCCCTGGTCGCGCAGCCGCCGGAACAGCACGCCCATCTCCTCGACCAGCACCGGCATGATGCCTTCGGAGGGCTCGTCGAGCAGAACCATCCGCGGCCGCGCGATCAAGGCCCGCGCGATCGCCAGCATCTGCTGCTCGCCGCCCGACAGCGTGACGCCCTCCTGATCCAGCCGCTCGTTCAATCGTGGAAAGGTCTCCGCGATCTCGGCGAACGCCGCGCGCTCCTCGATGTCGGCCTTGGCCGCGACGAGCCCGAGCCGCAGGTTCTCGCGCACCGAAAGCCCCGGCACGATGCGGCGCTCCTCCGGCACATAGGCCAGGCCGAGATGGAAGCGGCGATGCGCTGGCAACGGCAGCAGATCCTGCCCCGCGAAGCGCACGCGGCCCGCGGCCTTCGGCATCAGCCCCATGACGGTGCGCAATGTCGTGGTCTTGCCGGCGCCGTTGCGGCCGACCAGCGCGACCACCTCGCCCTCGTTCACGCGCAGCGAGATGCCGTGCAGGACGTGGCTGGCGCCATACCAGGCCTGAACGCCGTCGAGCTCGAGCAACGCGGTCTCAGCCATAGCCTTCACTCTGTCCCAGATAGACCCGGCGCACGTCGGGGTTGGATCGGATGTCCTCAGGCTTGCCATCGGCGAGCAGCCGGCCGTGATGCAGCACCAGCACTCGCTGGCTCAGGCCCAGCACCATCTTCATCTTGTGCTCGACCAGCAGCACCGTGCGCTTCTCCGCCAGCCGCTCCAACAGCGCGACCATCTCCTTGGTCTCTTCCGGCCCCATGCCCGCGGTCGGCTCGTCCAGCAGCAGCAGCTCCGGCTCGGACACCAGCGCGATCGCGATCTCCAGCGCGCGCTGCTGGCCATGGGCCAGATACTTCGCAAGCTCGCCGCGCCTGCCGATCAGGCCGACGGCGGAGAGCGCCGCATCGGCGCGTTCGCCGAGCTCGGCAAGATCGGCGCGCTTGCGCCAGATGTCGTAGCTCACCCGCATCGCCTGGGCGGCGACCCGGACATTCTCGTGGACCGACAGGTCGGGAAAGATGTTGGTGATCTGGTACGATCGCGAGATGCCCTGATGTACGAAGCGATGCTGTGGCAGGCCGTTCAGCTCGCGGCCCTTGAAGCGCAAGGTGCCGCTGCTCGGCGACAGCGTGCCCGAGAGGATGTTGAAGAAGGTGCTCTTGCCGGCCCCGTTCGGGCCGATGATCGAGGTCAGCTCGCCGGCCGCGAACGCGACGGAGATCCCTTCCAGCGCAACGAAGCCGCCGAAGCGACGGCCGATCCCGTCGGCGCGCAACAGCTCGGTGCTCATCGCCGCTCCCTCGCGATTGGCAGCGCGTCCAGGAACGTGCCCCAGATGCCCTTGGGCAGGAACAGCACGAACACGACAAAGATGGCGCCGACCACGATCTGCCAGTGCGGCGTCCACAACGACACGACGTCCTCCAGGATCAGGAAGACCGCGGCCCCGACGAACGGCCCGAAGAAGCTGCGGGCGCCACCAAGCAGCACCATCATCACGATCATGCCGGAGGTCTGGTAGTGCAGGATGTCGAGCGGAACGATGGACAAATGCAGGGCCGACATGCAGCCGCCGACGGCGGAGATGGCGCCCGACAGCATGAACACGATCAGCTTGCAGCGCTCGACGTCGTAGCCGCACGCCCGCGCGCGCTGCTCATTCTCCCTGATCGCCTCGATGACCGCGCCGAACGGCGAGTTGAGGATGCGCGACTGAACCCAGATCGCGATCGCCGCGAGCGCCATCAGCACGTAATATTTGTTCACGGGATCGAGGAAGTTGATCTGCGCGCCGAACAGACCGATATGGTCGACCGTGAAGCCGCGCAGTCCGTTCTCGCCGCCGGTGAAGGAGGAGGCCTGCAGCGCCACGTAGTAGACGAGTTGCGCCAGCGCGAGCGTGACCATGGAGAAATAGATGCCGCGGGTTCGCGTCGAGATGGTTCCGATCAATGCGGCAAGCGCCGTGCTCGCCGCGATCGCCACCGGCACCGCGGCAAACCACGGCAGGCCCCAGCGACCGATAGCGATTCCGGTCAGATACGCGCCGGTGCCGAAGAATGCGGCGTGACCGAACGACAGCAGACCGGTGTAGCCGAACAGGAGATTGTAGCCCATCACCACGACGCCGTAGATCAGGACGTTCACGGCGAGCGCCTTCGACGGCAGCAGCCAGGGCAGCAGCGCCAGCGCGACCAGCGAGACCAGCACGCGGTGATCCGCGAGGAAAGCGAAGAGGCGCTGCGCCTGAGGGAGCGGCGGTGCTTCGCCGGTCGACTGCACCATCATCACGCTCTCCCCCTGAGGCCGAACAGGCCCTGCGGCCGGATCAGCAGGACCGCGGCCATGAGCGCGAACATCACGATCGTGGCCATCTCGGGCGCGAACAGCGCGACCATGCTGATGCAGATCCCCACCATCAGTCCCGCGACCACGGCACCGACGATCGAGCCGAGGCCGCCGATCACGGTGACGACGAAGGCTTCCGCCAGCACCAGCGTTCCCATCTCGGGATTGACGCTGCGCATGGGTCCCGCCAGCACCCCGCCGAGCGCGGCAAGGCCGACGCCGAGGCCGAAGACCGCGAGCCATACCTTGCCGATGTCGACCCCGAGCACGCGCATGATCAGGGGATCACGGGCACCGGCACGGACAATCAGGCCGACCCGGGTCTTCTCCAGCATCAGCCAGAGCACCAGCAGCACGATGGCGACCAGCGCGATCACGAACAGACGATATTTGGGAAAGAAGCCGACGCCGAGATCGACGACGCCAATCAATTGGGACGGCGTTGGAAACGGAATGCCGTCGCTGCCGAACACGATGCGCACGCCCTCGACCAGGATGTAGCTGAGGCCGAAGGTGAGCAGCAATGGATCATCGATCGAGCGGCCATACAGACGTCGGACCAGGACGAATTCGATCAGCATGCCGAACGCGCCGACCAGAATTGGCGCGAGTAGCAAGCCCCACCAGAAGCTGCCGGTCAGCGATGCCAGATACAGACCGGCATAGGCCCCGATCATGAACAGCGCCCCATGGGCGAAATTGACCACGCCGAGCATGCCGAACACGATGGTGAGGCCGAGCGCAGTGATCACCAGCACCGCCCCAAGGGCGATGCCGGAAAACAGCTGCATGATGATCAGCGAGAGGTCCATGCGATCAGGATCAGGTCGGGTGGCCAAGTTCGCTGCAGCTTCGCAGCATCTCGTCCGCCCCTGGATCGCTGGCCACGATCGCGAACAGGTCGTTCTCGTTCGCCATCGCCGACTTCTTCTTGGATTCCAGCACCAGCACCGACTGCACCGACTGGTGGTCGCATTTGCGGTAATGCTGAGGGCCCTTGGTCAGATCGTATTGCAGTCCCTCCAGCGCCGCGACGACCTTATCGGTCTCGGTGCCGCCGGCTGCCTGCATCGCCTGCAACAGCGAGCCGACGCCGGAGTAGCCATAGGCGCCGTAGTCGGTCGGGATCGCACCGCCGTTGGCGGCCCGGAACGCCTTGTTGAACTCGGCCGCGGTCTTGTTCTGTGTCTCGAGACCCCAATAATAGTTGGCGCCGCCGACGACGCCCTCGAACACGTCGGGACCGACGGCGAGGCGCTGATTGTGCAGGATCACCGGCACCACGATCTTCATCTGCTGCTTGATGCCGAAATCGACCGCCTGCTTGATCGCATTGGCCTGGTCGCGACCGAAATTGCTGATGCACAGCACGTCCGGCCGCAGCGACATCAGGCGCGGCATGAAGGTCGAATAGTCGGCCGCACCGAACGGATGCAGGATCTCGCCGACGCTCTCGGCACCAATCGCGGTCTGCGCCCGCTTGAAGCCGCGCAGCATCTCATGGCCATAGGCATAGTCGGCCACGAGATGGGCGACCTTCATGCCCTTCTTGATGGTCTGGCGGGCCACGGCCGCTGTGGTCATGTGCGGGTTCAGCGCCTCGTGGAAGGTGTATTTGCTGAAATCCTTGGCTTCGTTGATGGTGTCGGACTGGCTGATCGAGACGTAGATCACGCCGCGCGCCCGCGTCACCTCGTTGACGGCGAGCTGGACGGCGCTGGAGAGCGCCCCGACGATGGCGTGGACCTTGTCCTTCTCGATCAGCTCGAGCGTCCGCGTCGCCGCTTCGCCGGCATTGAGCTTGTCGTCACGCACCAGGAGCTCGACCTTGCGGCCGGCGATCCCGCCCTTGTCGTTGACCAGCTTGACCGCAAGCTCGGCGCATTTGACCTGGTCGCGGGCCTCGGCTGCGAACGGGCCGGTCAGCGGCGTCGGAAAGCCGATGCGGATGGTGTCATCGGCGGCGCGTCCCAGGCGCGGCATCGCGAGCGTGGCGACACCTGCCGACATCCCCATCAGCGCCGTACGGCGGGATATTCCTGTGCGTCGCAGCCTCGTCTCGTAGTTTGGCATGATCTCCTCCCTCATTCGTATTTCTTAGAACCGGTTGAGCGCCTTGAGCACGCGCGCAGGCGTGATGGGAATGGTGTTGATGGAGGCGCCGAAGGGCATCAGCGCATCGTTGACCGCATTTAGCACACAGGCCGACGCGGCCGCGGTGCCGGCCTCGCCGCAGCCCTTTGCGCCGAGAATGGTGTCCGCCGTCGGCGTCTCGACGTGATCGATGGTAATGTCTGGCATCTCCAACGCCATCGGCACCAGATAGTCGGCCATCGACCCGTTGAGCAACTGGCCGGTCTCACCGTAACGGCACTCCTCGAACAGCGCAGCGCCAAGACCCTGCACGACACCACCGCGCAACTGCTCGTCGACCAGCATCGGGTTGATGATCCGGCCGCAATCCTCGACGACGTAGTGCTTCAGCAGCCTGATGAAGCCGGTCTCGACGTCGACTTCGAGGTAGCAGCCTTGAATGCCATTGGTGAAGGCAAAGGGATAGCCCTGGGGCGCGAAATGATGACTGACGGTCAGTTGCGCCTGAGTGCCCGGTGGCAAGGTGTCGGACCGGAAATAGGCGATGCGCGCGATCTCGGCGACCGGCAGACGCGTCTGCCCCGTCGCGACACTGACGATCTGGCCGTCGACGACGTCGAGCGCGGCGGGCTGCTCCTGCAGCACCAGCGCGGCAATCTCCAGAATGTTCGCCTTGAGCTTTCGCGCGGCCTGCAGTGCCGTCTCGCCACCGATGCCCGCGCCGCGGCAGGCCCAGGTCGCACCACCATGCGGCGTGACCTCGGTATCGCCGGTGATGATCTTGACGTGCTCCTGGGCGAGGCCGAGCTGGTCGGCGACGATCTGGCTGATGATCGCCTCGGTGCCCTGTCCCTGCTCGGTCACGGAGATCGCACAGCGCACCTCGCCCGACGGCGTCAGGCTGACGGTCGCGCCATCCTGCGAGGAGATGCGCGCGCCGCCGACGCCGTAGAACGCCGGGCTCGGGTTGGTGATCTCGACGAAGGTCGCAATGCCGATGCCGCGATAGATGCCGCGCCGATGCAGCTCGGTCTGCTCGGCGCGCAGCGCGTCGTAGTCCATGATCTCGCGCAGCCGCCGCAGGCAGACCTCGTGCGACAGCGCCTCGAACCTGTAGCCGCTCGGCGAGGCCGTCGGATAGGCATTGTCGGCGATCACGTTCCTGGCGCGCATGCAAAACGGGTCGATCCCGACGCGGCTTGCGGCGAGATCCACCATGCGCTCGGTGACCGCGCAGGCGATGGGATGTCCGACCGCGCGATACTGGCTGGTCTGCACCTTGTTCTGGAACACGACCTCGAGCGCGGCACGATAGGACTTGAAGTCATACGGCGCACCGATCAGGCGGATGACCTGATTGCCTTCGACGACGCTGGTGCGCGGATAGGTCGAGAACGCGCCGATCGCCGTGGCATCGTGGACGTCCATGGCAAGGATCTTGCCCTCGGCGTCGACGGCCATGCGCGCGCGGACATGGTGATCGCGGGCATGAATATCCGACACGAAGGACTCGATGCGGTCGGCGACGTATTTGACCGGGCGCCCGAGCAGGATCGACAGCCCGACAACCGCCATGTCCTCGTGGTAGACATGCAGCTTCATGCCGAACGAGCCGCCGATATCGGGCGCGATCACGCGCACGCCGGCTTCCGGGATGCCGTAGTGGCGAGCGTACAGATCCTGGAACTGGTAGGGCGTCTGCGTGGCGTGGTGCACCGTCAGCGCGCCGCTCTCGGGATCATAGTCCGCGACGATGGCCCGCGGCTCCAGCGTGACCGGGGTATGACGGCCGAAGCTGAATTCTTCCTCGATCACATGCGCGGCCGACGCGAAGGCCTCATCGACGCTGCCGCTGTCGAGCTGCGTGCGGAAACAGATGTTGGACGCCGCAACCGGATTGACCAGCGGCATCCCCGGCCGGCGCGCGGCGTCGAGATCGACCACCGCCGGCAGCTCCTCGTAGTCGACCGAGATCAGCTCCAGCGCATCCTCCGCAATCGCCCTGCTCTCGGCGACGACGGCAATCACGGCCTGCCCGGCCCAGACGACGCGATCCACCGGCAACGGCAGCTGCGGCTCGGACGTCATGCCCTTGAAATGATCGAGCGTCCCGGTCCACGGCGTGCAGATCTTCGCAAGATCAGCGCCGGTCGCGACCAGATGCACGCCCGAAAGCGCCCGCGCTGCATCGACCTCGATGCGGGTGATCCGTGCATGAGCATACGGGCTGCGCAGGAAGGCTGCGTACAGCATGCGCGGCAGGCGAAGGTCGGTCACGTAGCGCCCGCGTCCGGCGAGCAGCCGCTTCGCATTCGGTCGCGGCACGGAGCGGCCGATATAGGAATTCGGACGGTCCAGCGAGGTCAGCGGCGCGCTCATCGCGACGAGCCCTCCGCGTCCTGCGATGCCGTTGCCGACCGCGCCGCAGCCACCGCGGCGATGGCGTCGACGATCGCTTCATATCCGGTGCAGCGGCAGAAATTCCCCGAAAGCGCGTCGCGGATGGTCTCGCGACTCGGCCGTGCAGCACGGGTCAGCAGCTCATGAGCGGTGATCAGCATGCCCGGCGTGCAGAACCCGCATTGCAGCGCATTGCGCCGATGAAACTCGGCCTGCAGGTCGGCGATCACGCCGCTCTCCGAGAGCCCCTCGATCGTATCGATCCGCGCGCCATCGGCCTGCACGGCAAACATCAGGCAGCCATGCACAGCTGCGCCGTCGAGCTGAACCAGGCAGGCGCCGCAGGCGCCCATTTCGCAACCGGCATGCGTGCCGGTCAATTCGAGCTGCTGGCGAAGACAATCCACCAGCGTGTCGCGAGGCGCGACGTCACAAGCCACCTTGCGGCCGTTGACGATGAGGCGAATGCGGACCTGCTCGTCGTCCTCGATGTCGACCAGCGCGCTCATGCGGCATCTCCGATCCGTCCCAGCAGCCGGCCGAGCAGAACGCGTGCGAGATGCAGGCGCATCGCCGCCGGAACATCGTCGCTGTCAGCAGGCGCGAGATCGTCATCAAGCGCAGCCTGGGCAGCCGCAATCCGTCCGGCATCGATCCGGCCGCCCGTCAGCGCTTCCTCCGCATGTCTCGCACGGGTCGGGACATTGCCGACCGAGAAGAACGCAATGCGGATGCGCTCGATCAGATCGCTCTGACAGGTCGCGAGCAGGCCGCAACCGACCAATGCATAGTCGCCGCGCCGGCGGGCCAGTTCATCGAACGCAATGCGCTGGCCGGCTTTGAAGAGAGGAACATGAACTGCGACGAGGATCTCGCCAGACGCGATCGCCGTCTCAAAAAGGTCGGTGAAGAAGTCATCGGCTTCGACGCGGCGCCGGCCGGACGTGCCGGCAATCTCGATCTCGGCGTCGAGCGCCAGCACCATCGCCGGAAATTCGGAGGCCGGGTCCGCCAGCGCGACACTGCCGCCCAAGGTCCCGCGATTGCGGATGGCAGGGTGCGCAACGAACGGCGCTGCGGCGCGCAACAGCGGCGCAAACTCGGCGATCAGCGGATCGGTCAGCATCTCGCAGTGCCGGGTCAAGGCGCCGATCCGCAACCACTCGCCGTCCCGCGTGACGCCGCGCAGCTCTGCAATGTGATTGATATCGATCAGAATACGCGGCGCCTGAAGACGCAACGCCAGCGCCGGAACCAGACTCTGGCCACCGGCAATGAAGCGTGCATCGTCGCCGGCGCCCGCATGAGCTTCGAGCGCCTCGCCGATCGTGTGTGCACGAAAATAGCTGAAAGCCCTCGCTTTCATCCGTTCCTCGCCGCCAGGGCTCGCCAGCCCGGAGTCCCAGATTTGTGACCATCTGGTCTTAAAAGAGTTGCACGCGGCGGCAGCGCGGTCAACCAGAAACGAACGATTGGTCACAAATCAGCTTTCGGGTATCAAGCAGGCTGTCGCCGCAATCGATGAGACCATGGCTAAGACCTCGAAGACAGCGAACGCTGAGACAAACGGCCGCGTTGGTGGAGGCCAGCGGAGAACCGACGGCCGTCCTCGCGCGAGGCGCCGCAATATGCGCGCCGCCGACCGCGAGCGCGTGATCGTGGATGAAGCCATCCGCTTTTTCGCCGAGCGCGGCTTCGAAGGCCAGACGCGGGAGCTCGCGAAGCGCATGGGTATCGCGCATTCGGTGATCTACCGGCACTTCCCCAGCAAGGAAGCCCTCATCGAGCGCGTCTATCAGGAGGTCTATCTGAGCCGCTGGTCGCAGGATTGGGGCCCGCTGATCCGCGATCGCAGCCATCCGCTGAAGGCACGGCTAACCGGCTTCTATCTCGACTATGTGGCGCGCGTGTTCGAATATAATTGGGTGCGGATCTTCGTGTTCTCGGGCATGAAGTCGTTCGGCATCACCGGTCGCTATCTCGACCTCGTCCGACGCGAGATCATCGAGCCTGCCGCGATCGAGCTGCGGCATGAATTGCAGCTCCCAGACGCCGCCACCTGCCCTCTCGGCAGCCGCGAGACGGAGATGTTCTGGGGACTGCACGGACGCATCTTCTATCTCGCGATCCGAAAGTTCATCTACGAGACACCCGTTCCATCCGACCTCGAGCAAACCGTGCGTGATGCGATCGACCTCTTCATGGACGGCGCCAGACTGGCGCTCCCGCGGCTCGTGCACGACGATCAGGCCGGAACAGCACGATGATCCGGCCCGTCGTCGGCGGCGATCTTGAGCAGGCTCTCCGAGGATACTGCACATGCCTGCCGGCTGCGGCCCTCACGCCGTTCGGCTACGCCCACCATTGCGGCTGATCTTCGCAGCGACGAGATAGGATAGCGGCATGGCGACGACGAATCCGACCAACGCCGCCAACGGGAGGTCCTTCATCGGGCTCGCAACCAGCCCCTGCACCGTCAACAATGCCGTAACCGCACTGCCTGCAAGCACGGTGCCCAGCATGACCCAGATGAGAATTGCGACCTTGAACATCTGTCTTTCTCCGCCAGTAGGAAAGCTTTCGATCCCTTGACGCGAGAATGCTCTGCTTGCGACTTCGAGCCGGCATTGATTTGGAACAACCGGACTCAGCAATCGAGGGAGGAGCGACTGCTCCTCCCTCGATCAGTCCCGATAAGCCCACGGAATGCCGCGGACGCCTCATGATCGGCGATCGAACGACACTGCTCTATCGTGTCGCTGGAACGAAGTGATCTCGCTTGCTGACCGAAGTACCAGTCGCCGGATCCGTGATCTTGATCTCGATGTCCACCGGCGCGGAGGGAAGGTCGGCTCCCTTGGCCTCGATCGACATGCGGATCTCGCGGGTCTGGTCCTGGCCGACATCGATCACCATGCGACCGTCCTGCTCGCGCGTCTCGCCGGCCACCGTCACCTTGGCGTTCGGAAGCCCCACGACGTCCAGCACGAAGTCGCGCGCGCCGCGCTTGTTGAGCAGACGGACTGTGTAGTCGTTACGGACGCCGCCATCCGACAACTGCACGAACAGCGGGTTACGTTCATGCAGCACGTTGATGCCCATCGTGCCGCGCGTCGCCAGCGAGTACAGCATGATCCCGCCGACGATCGCGATGAAGCTCGCATAGATGACCGTGCGCGGCCGGATGATCCGGTAGATCTCGGGCTTACCTTCCTTGCGGCGCTGCACGTTGATGTCGGTGTCGTAACCGATCAGGCCGGTCGGACGGCCGATCTGGGTCATCACGCTGTCGCAGGCGTCGATGCAAAGGCTGCACTGGATGCAGCCGAGCTGGATGCCGTGGCGGATGTCGACGCCGGTCGGGCAGACGTTGACGCATTGGTGGCAGTCGATGCAGTCGCCGGCGGGAGCGCCCTGCAGCCGTGCGGCTTCCGCCTTCTTGACCGACATGCGCGGCTCGCCGCGGTCGCCCTTGTAGGTGACGTTGAGCGCCCATTCGTCGGTCAGCGCGGCCTGGATGCGCGGCCACGGGCACATGTAGATGCAGACCTGCTCGCGGGCGTGGCCGGCGAACACGTAGGTCGTCGCCGTCAGGATGCCGATCCAGAGATAGGCGATGAACGGCGCCTGGAAGGTGGCCAGATCCTTCACCAGCGTAGGCGCATCGTCGAAATACAGCACCCAGGCGCCGCCGGTCCACCAGCCGATCATGATCCAGAGGAAGTGCTTGAGCGCGGCCTGGCGAATATGGGTGAAGGTCCAGCCGCGCTTGTCGCTGAGGATGCGCTCACGGCGATCGCCCTCCACCCAGCGTTCGACGGCGTAGAACAGGTCGGTCCATACCGTCTGCGGACAGAGGTAGCCGCACCACAGCCGGCCGGCCACTGCATTCATCAGGAACAGGGCGACCGCCGCGATGATCAACAGCCCCGTGAAGTAGTAGACCTCCTGCGGCCACAACTCGATGAAGAAGAAGTAGAACCGGCGATGCGGGAAGTCGACCAGCACCGCCTGGTTCGGCATGCCGGGACCGCGATCCCAGCGGACGAAGGGCAGCAGGTAGTAGATGCCGAGCGTGATGCACAGGATCGTCCACTTGATGCGCCGGAAGCGGCCGTGCACGGCCGCCGGATAGACCTTTTCGCGCGCCTTGTAGAGCGGCCCGACGATGTAGGTTTCGTCCGAGTCAGCCATGATATCCTCGCTTCATCTTGCCGTCCTTCCGACCGATTCAGGAGAACGCGTTGCCGCTCTTGAGCCCCAGCTTCTTGAAGACGATCGCTGCCGGACAGAAGCCCGTGAACGAGGCCTGGATCATGTTCACGCCAGCAAAGGCCGCCAGCAAGAACCAATAGGGACTGACGTACCAGCCCAGGGCCAGACTGAGCAGGACGACGATCCCTGCGAAGGTGAGAACTGCTTTGTCGACGTTCATGACATACTCCCTCATGGTTGCATTTGAGCGTAATCAAGCAAGTGCCGGTCCGGCCGTATGGCTATTGCCGCAGGCCGGACAGTGTCCAGGCGACGATTCGTTGCGAGTCCATCGCACCCGAAATCCGCGCCAGCTCCCGACCCTG
The DNA here is from genome assembly GCF_032377735.1 of Bradyrhizobium sp. SZCCHNRI3043. NCBI lineage: Bacteria > Pseudomonadati > Pseudomonadota > Alphaproteobacteria > Hyphomicrobiales > Nitrobacteraceae > Bradyrhizobium > Bradyrhizobium sp. SZCCHNRI3043. The sequence goes on along the minus strand of NZ_JAUHID010000027.1, from coordinate 8,329 downwards.
CTGCAGCAGCAGCATGGTCGGAATTCCGGAGATGCCGAGCCGTGCCGAAACTTCCGGCGCCTCGTCCGAGTTCAGCTTAAGGAGTTGCACACGCGGCTCCAGCTCCTGGGCCGCACGCGCGAACATTGGCGCCATCGCACGGCATGGGCCGCACCACGGCGCCCAGACGTCGACGAGCAGCGGCAAACTGCTATGCGCGACATGTCGCTCGAACGCGGGCTGGTCGACCTCGATCGGATGGCCGCTGAACAGCGGCGTATGACACTTGCCGCATTTCCCCTGCGCCGGCGCCCGGTCCGCGGGCAGACGGTTGATCTGCCCGCAATGGCCGCACACGATCTGCAAGCCGTTGCTCATGTCCCGGTCCTGACTTCCTTGATCTTGGCGATGTTGAGCCGGTCGAGCAGGAACTTCTCGTAGAACGGCTCGGGCGTCCCGCGCCTCATCTTGCGCAGGAAGTACTTCTCGAAGGCGACCTTGGCGTAGTGCACCCACTCCCCCTTCGACGACCAGTTGACGTTGCGCGGCGGGATCTGCGGCTGAGCCAGGAAGGCGACGCCGGAATCGCCGAAATCGGCAAGACAGATCGCGTTCCAGGTCGGCTCGGCTTTTGGCTCCTCGCCGCGCAGCAGCGCCCCGATGTTCAAGGCCGTCGCCGTCACCATCGATTCGATCATGAAACCCGTCTTGGGCACCCCGACCGGCACCGGCGTCGGCCCGATCGGCGGGATCGCAACGCAGACGCCGATGGCAAACACGTTGGGGAAGGTCGGATTGCGCTGATGCTTGTCGACGACGACAAAGCCGCGCGGATTGGTCAGCTTGTCGATGCCTCTGACGGCGCCGACGCCGCGGAATGCCGGCAGCATCATCGAATAGGCGAACGGCAGCTCATGCGTCTTGCGGACGGAGCCGTCGTCGGCGATCTCCTCCACGAACATGCGGCCGTCCTCGACCTTGGTGACGCGCGCGCTGGTGATCCACTTGATGTGCTTCTCGCGCATCTCGCTCTCCAGCAAGCCTTTGGTGTCACCAACACCGTCGAGGCCGAGATGACCGATATAGGGTTCGGATGTCACGAAGGTCATCGGCACCTGGTCGCGCAGCTTGCGGCGGCGCAGCTCTGTCTCCAGGATGAACAGGAATTCGTAGGCCGGTCCGAAGCAGGATGCGCCCTGCACCGCGCCGACGATCACCGGGCCAGGCTTCTCGGCCAGCCTGTCGAATGCCGCCTTGGCATGGGCGGCGTGGTCGACATGGCACACGGACTGCGTATGTCCATCCGGTCCGAGCCCTGGAATCTCATCGAAGGCGAGCTCGGGACCGGTCGCGACGACGAGATAGTCGTAAGCCACCATGGCGCCGTCCGTGAGCTCGACCTGGTTCTCGGCGGCGTGCACCCTCTTGGCGCCCTGCGTCAACAGCCGGATGCCCTTGCGCTGCATGACGTCGACCAGATCGATCTCGATCTCGTCGCGCTTACGCCAACCGACGGCGACCCATGGGTTGGACGGCACGAAATGATAGGAGGACCCCTGCGAGATGACGGTCACGCGATCCTCCTTTCTCAGCTGGGGCAACAATTCATAAGCCATCAGGGAGCCGCTCAGCCCCGCTCCGATCACGACAACATCCGCCATTGGGTCCTCCATCGCCTTGCTTCGTTATTGTTTCGCCCAGCCGCGACCTCACGAGCTGGCCTTGACTATATATTCGAATATCTGTATATACGCAACTATGAAATTTAATGCTGACATCATGGAAGCGGCGGCCGACCAGGCCAGTGACCTCTTGAAGGCGCTGTCGAACCGGCACCGGCTCCTGATCATCTGCCAGCTGGTCGACAACGAACGGTCTGTCGGCGAGCTTGCTGCATTCCTCGGCCTGCGTGACTCGACCGTCTCGCAGCACCTCGCACTGCTGCGCAAGGACGGCCTGGTCACCGCGCGGCGCGAGGGGCAGACGATCTACTATTCGATCACCAGCGAGCCGGCTCGCGAGGTCCTGAAGACCCTCTATCAGGTCTATTGCGCAACGCGGCCGCCGAAACCTGCGCCGAGACTATGACGGCGCGATCCCGCCGACTTGACTAGCATCAAGTGGGAACCCGCATCCCGGTGGGATTTATGTACCACCCACGGATGTTTCGCCTTACCCAATTTAGGTCAATAGAAGAGACAGGAATAGGCTGATGCGCAGATTATCGGTCCTGAGCTTGGTCGCCGCGATGGCGTGGCAGGCGGTGCCGGCCCTTGCGGAGACGCTGACGGTGGCGCCACGGCAGGTCGCCGACGAGAAGGCGGTGTTCGCGACGGTGGAGAGCATCAGCGTGGTCCCTGCCCGCGGCCGCATCGGCGGCACCATCGTGCAGCTTTCGGTGCGCGAAGGCGACCCGGTCAAGCGCGGCCAGCCCATCGCCTTGATCGGCGATGAAAAGCTGGCCCTGCAGATCAAATCGCTCGACGCCCAGATCGAAGCGCTGCAGGCGCAAGCCAACCAGGCGCAGATCGACTTCACACGCACCGAGGGCCTCGTCGAGCGCGGCACCCTGCCCCGCATCAAGCTCGACGAGACGCGCACGGCGCTCAACGTCGCCGAGAACGGGCTGCGGGCCAAGACCGCCGAGCGTGCCGTGGTCAACCAGCAGATGAGCGAAGGCCAAGTGCTGGCGCCCGACGACGGCCGCGTGCTGAAAAAGCTCGTTGCCGTCGGATCGGTCGTTCTGCCGGGCGATCCCGTGGTGACCGTGGCGCAGCAGAACTTCAAGCTGCGACTGCGCGTGCCCGAGCGGCACGCTCTCTTTCTCAAGGCGGGCGACAGGGTGCGGGTCGACGGCGCCGAGTTCGGTGACAGCGCCGACAAATGGGGTGTGATCGACCTGGTCTATCCGCAGATCGAGGAAGGCCGTGTCGTGGCCGACGCGATCGTCTCCGGTCTCGGCCAGTATTTCGTCGGCGACCGGCTCCGGGTCTGGATCTCCGGCGGCCAACGCGATGCCTACGTGATCCCGCAGCGCTACGTCACAACACGGTTCGGCATCGATTATGTCCAGTTGCAGCAAGGGACGCAGAAGGTGAGCGTTCCGGTGCAGCGCGGCCGCGCTCTGCCGAGCGCCGATCTCCCCGATGGACTTGAAATCCTGTCCGGCCTGCGCGCTGGCGACCAGTTGGTGCAGCCGTGAAACTCGGACTCTCAGGCAAGCTTACCCAGGCGACCATCGCCTCGCCGCTGACGCCGCTGTTTCTGCTCGCGGCGCTCGTGGTCGGCCTCATCGCCGTCGTCGTGATCCCGCGCGAGGAAGAGCCGCAGATCAGCGTGCCGATGGTCGACATCCGTGTCAACGCCGACGGCCTGCGTGCGCCTGACGGCGTCGAGCTCGTGACCAAGCCGCTGGAGACCATTGTCAAAGCGATCGATGGCGTCGAGCACGTCTACAGCCAGACCGAGGACGACCGTGTCATGGTCACCGCGCGGTTCCTGGTGGGGACCAAGTTCGAGGACGCAATCCTGCGCGTCCACGAGAAGCTACGCGCCAACCTCGACCGCATCCCCGTCGGCATTCCCGAGCCGCTGATCGTCGGCCGCGGCATCAACGACGTCGCCGTCACTGTGCTGACACTGTCGCCGAAGCCTGAAGCCGCCGGGCGCTGGTCCGACAAGGACCTCTACGAGCTCGCCGACAAGCTGCGGGCGGAGCTGACCAAGGTCGACAATATCGGCCTGACCTATATCTCCGGCGGCGGTGCCCAGCAGATCCGGGTCGAGCCCGATCCGGAAAAACTGTCGCTGTTCGGCGTGACCCTGCAGCAGCTCGTCGCCAAGGTGAAGGACGCGAACCGATCGTTCCTGGCCGGAGACGTTCGCGACGGCGGCATCGTGCGCAATGTCGCCGCGGGCCAGACGCTCACGGGCATCCCGGACATCGGCCTGCTGCTGATCTCGACGCGCGACGGTCGTCCCGTCTATGTGCGCGACGTCGCCACCGTCGTCATCGGCCCCAACCTCGCAGAGCATCGCGTCTGGGATGACGCCCGCAACGACAAGGGCGATTGGCACCGGGTGCCGGCGGTGAGCCTCGCGCTCGCCAAGCGCGCCGGCGCCAATGCCGTGGTGGTGTCTCACGACATCGCGCAGCGCCTCGAAGGGCTGAAGGCCAGTCTCATTCCGAGCGACGTCGCAGTCACGGTGACGCGCGACTACGGCGAGACCGCCAACGAGAAGGCCAACGAGCTACTGTTCCATCTCGGCCTCGCCACGATCTCGATCGTCGTGCTGATTGCGGTCGCCATCGGCTGGCGCGAGGCCCTCGTGACCTTCGTGGTGATTCCGACCACGATCCTGCTGACGATGTTCGCCGCCAATCTGATGGGCTACACGATCAACCGTGTCAGCCTGTTTGCCCTGATCTTCTCGATCGGCATCCTGGTCGACGACGCCATCGTCGTGGTCGAGAACATCGCCCGCCACTGGGGCATGCATGACGGCCGGCCGCGCCTGCAGGCCACCATCGAGGCCGTCGCCGAAGTCGGCAACCCCACCGTTGTCGCGACCTTGACCGTGGTCGCCGCCCTGTTGCCGATGCTGTTCGTGTCGGGACTGATGGGCCCCTACATGGCGCCGATCCCGGCCAACGCCTCGGCGGCGATGCTGTTCTCGTTCTTCGTCGCCATGGTGGTGGCGCCGTGGCTGATGCTGCGGCTGGCGCCGAAGTCGACCAGCGCCTCGGCAGGCTCTCATGACGCGCATGGCGAAGGCCGTCTCGGACGCATCTACCGAAGCGTCGCGCGCCCGATCGTCGCCAGCAAGCGCTCCGCCTGGATCTTCCTGCTCGGCGTCGGTATCGCCACCTTGCTGTCGATGACGCTGTTCGCCACCAAGTCCGTCACCGTCAAGCTGCTGCCGTTCGACAACAAGTCGGAGATCGCCGTGATGGTCGATCTGCCCGAAGGCGCGAGCCTGGAGGATACCGAGCGCACGCTGTTCGCGGCCGCCGACATCGCGCATGGGCTGCCGGAGATCACGACCGTGCAGAGCTATGCCGGCACGGCGGCGCCGTTCAACTTCAACGGTCTCGTGAGGCACTACTATCTGCGGGAGCGGCCCGAGCTCGGCGAGCTCCAGGTCAATCTCGCCGCGCGCGGCGACCGCAAGCGCGCGAGCCACGACATCGCGCTCGAGCTGCGCCAGCGGCTGAAGAGCATCCCTGTGCCGGCCGGCACCAGCATCAAGGTGGTCGAAGTGCCGCCCGGGCCTCCGGTGCTCGCCACCCTGCTGGCGGAAATCTACGGTCCGGACGCGGCGACTCGGCGCGCCGTCACCACCGAACTCAAGAAGGTCTTCGCCGACGTTCCCTTCATCGTCGACATCGACGATTCCATCGGTCAGCGACGACCGCGGCTGCGACTGTCGATCGACCAGGACAGTCTCGAGTTCTTCGGTGTCGAGCAGCGAGACGTCTACGACACGATCCAGACGCTGTTCGGCGGCGCCTCGGTCGGCTACTCGCATCGCGGCGAAGACCGCAATCCGATCGAGATCGCCGTGCGTCTGCCGAAGCACGACAAGAGCTGGAGCCAGGCCCTGGCATCGACGCCGGTGCCCGCCAACACGGTGCCTGGCAGCAAGACCGTCGTCGAACTCGGCCAGGTCGTGAAGGCCACCATGGAAGAGGGGTCGCCGACGATCTTCCGCCGTGACGGCCGCTTTGCCGACATGGTGATGGCCGAACTCGCCGGCCGCTTCGAGGCTCCGCTCTACGGCATGCTCGCGGTCGCCGACCGGATCGACGCCCATGACTGGGGCAAGCTGCCGAAGCCCGTGATCGGCTTCCACGGCCAGCCCAAGGACGAGTCCCGTCCGACGCTGCTGTGGGATGGCGAATGGGAGATCACCTACGTGACCTTCCGCGACATGGGCGCCGCATTCGGCGCCGCCATCCTCGGCATCTACGTTCTGGTCGTGGCGCAGTTCAAGAGCTTCCGGCTGCCGCTCGTGATCCTCACGCCGATCCCGCTGACCCTGATCGGCATCCTGCTCGGCCACTGGTTGCTGGGCGCGCCGTTCACGGCGACGTCGATGATCGGCTTCATCGCGCTGGCCGGCATCATCGTCCGCAACTCGATCCTGCTGGTCGACTTCATCCGCCACAGCGGCGGCGAGGGCAAGACGTTGCGCGACGTCGTGCTGGAGGCCGGCGCCGTGCGCTTCAAGCCGATCCTGCTGACGGCGCTCGCGGCGATGATCGGTGCGGCGACGATCCTGCTCGACCCGATCTTCCAGGGGCTGGCGATCTCGCTGCTGTTCGGCCTGGCCTCATCCACCCTGCTCACCGTGCTCGTGATCCCCGCGATCTACATCGCGCTGCGCGAGCCCGGCAAACCCACCACGAAGATGTCCTAGGAGATGATGATGGACAAGAACTACCCCGAGCTCTGCAAGGACATTTCCGGCAATCTGCGAACGCTGCGCAAGGACATCCCTGAGGTCATGCAGGGCTTCTCTGCACTGGCTCAGGCCGCGAGTCGCGACGGCGCCCTCGACAAGAAGACCAAGGAGCTGATCGCGCTGGCGATCGGCGTTGCCGTCCGCTGCGACGGCTGCATCGGCTTCCATGCCGACGCGCTTGTGCGTCTCGGCGCGACCCGCCAGGAGGTCGAGGAAACGCTCGGCATGGCCATCTACATGGGCGGCGGACCGTCGCTCATGTATGCCGCCGATGCGATCGCGGCCTTCGAACAGTTCCAGGAACAAGCGACAGCCGCCGCCTGACGCGGCATCAGCCGCAGATGTCGAGAATCGCCAGCATGTAGATGCGGATCATGTCGAGATAGTCGGGAATGTCGACGCGCTCGTCAGGCATCGTGTTGTAGCGGCCGCCCGGCCCGCAGACGATGCCCTCCATGCCGCCATAGGTATAAAGATGGCCAGCATCGGTGCCATAGAAGCAGCTGGGCGCCACCGGGCCCGTCGGCTGGGCGGCGCCGCGCACGACGCGATACGCATTGTTGACGGCACGGACGATCGCGCTCTCGGGCGCGACCTCGAACGGCGGCATGGTCGGTACGCCGGCGCGATCCTCCGACATCAGATGAGCCTTCAGGCCGGGAAAACGCGCCTCCAGCGCATCGAGCTCGCGCCGCATGTCCGCCAGCGCGCCTTGCTCGGTCTGCCCTGGTGCATAACGGCCGGAACCCTTGATGCGGACGAAATCCGCGACCTGCGGCGTCCGCCACTCGTGCAGCTCGCGACCGAGCGCGCCGTGCACGACGCCGACATGAACGCGGTTGATAGCCTCATGTGCCGGCGAACGCGCGCCGGAGAATCGCATCGCATTGAGACGCGGAATGAGATCGCAGGCGGCAGTGATGGCGTCAACCGCCTCCTCCCGCTTCGACAGATGCCGCGTGTTGCCGACGAGCTCGATGATGAACATGAATGCCGCGGCATGCATCGTCATCGCCTTGAGGTCGGTTGGCTCAGAATTGATGAAATAGTCCGCGCGCAGCCCCTGCTTCAGCAACGAGTAGGTGCCGACCCCACCCTGCAGCTCGCCGACCACATAGGTCAGGATGACGTCGCCCCTCAGCTTGACGCCGGCCTCGATCAGCGTCTTGACCGCACAGAAATAGGCGGCGTCGCCGGCCTTCATGTTTGACACGCCGATTCCGTAGACGAAGTCGTCGTCCACCTTCCCTGCCCAGGGGTCGACGGTCCAGCCTTCCGTCACCGGATTGGTATCGACATGGCCGTTGAACAGCAGACTCTTGCCGCCGCCGGTGCCGTTCCAGCGGCCGACGGCGTTGACGCGGCCTTCGGCACCGAACGGCGCGACGGCCGCATCCAGGCCGATCTCGCTCATCTGCTCGGCCATGAACGTCGCGAGCTGCCTCTCGCCTTCGGTCTTCGAATAGCTCTTATGCTGTACCATGCGCGACAGCAGCGCGAGCGACTCCGGGACGTCGATACGGGCGAGCAATTCGTTGCGATTCATGAGTTGCAGTCCTTGCGGTCATCCGACAGGCGCAGGTGACGCCGCCATCAGTTCGCTTGTGTAGGGGTGAACGTCGTCCGCCTCGAACGCGTCCACCGCGCGGCTGTCGACAAGCCGGCCATGGCGCATCACGACGATGCGGTGCGCGATCTGCCTGATGAGGTTGAGATCGTGGGTGATGAAGAGATAGGCCGCGCCGGTCTCGGCGCGCAAAGCCAGCAGCAGCTCGATGATCTGGGCCTGGACGGAGACATCGAGAGGCGCCGTGATCTCGTCGCAGATCACCAGGCGCGGTCGCGCCGCAAAAGCACGCGCGATCGCGACGCGCTGCTTCTCGCC
>NZ_JAUHID010000026.1:0-77730 GCF_032377735.1 Bradyrhizobium sp. SZCCHNRI3043 | reverse complement strand
GATGCAGTCATGGCTCGAAATTGCACCGCGCCGAGCCCTCTCACCCCCCTAATTCGGATTCTTGCCCAGCCTCGACGTGGCAAGTGATGAGTCCGCGACAAACTGGCTCGACGGGCAGTTGGCGCGTGCGCGCCATGCAGAGATTGCCCGTCGTGCAACTCGGGATGGCGTGAGCTCATCGGGTCATAGCGGCCAGCATCATCGACGCCCTTCAAACGTCTTCAGTTGTTGGAATGCACCGTCACGGTGATGAGTTGGCTCCGGGCTGCCGGGTCGGCAAAGCACGAGCCATTCCCCTCCTCCGCGTGCCCAGCGGCACCGGTCCGATCGCATGGAAGTTCGGGCGGGGCCGGAACTCCAAAGCGCAGCAGCGGTTCTAGTGTGATGGACCTGACATTCGCTTTGGACTGTCGCCAGCTCCTCGAGCGAGGTCGGATCAAGAACCGCAATCGATCATCCGTTTGCCGGCCTTGTTCGGCTCTGACATTCGTCAACCGTTCTTGGCAGAGCCGGACACCGGAGACATCCGCCGATCACGGCGCACTTCACTGGAGGCCTGATATGTCGACCAAAACAGCTCTGCTCGGCCGCACGGCCGCAATTGCTTCATTGACTGCACTCGCGATCGGCGCCCTGGCCCCGACCAGTGCCGACGCGCGAAATGGGCGCTGGCACGGTGGCGGCGGCGCTGCGGTCGGCGCGGCGCTTGCGGCGGGTGCCATCGGCACCGGTCTTGCGATCGCCGCAAGCCGCGACGCCTATGATTACTATGATGGTCCGGTCTACGGCGGCCCGGCGTATTACGAGGCGCCCGCCTACTACGGAGTGAACCCCCACGCCTATGGCTATTATCGCAAAGGCGAATACCCCTATCAGATCTATGGTGGTGACAGCCCGAACGCGGTTTGCGCGCAAGGAACGACCTGGAATTGCCGCTGAGCCGCTTCTGATTGAAACCGCGGCGTGGCACCGGGCGAGGTCTCGCGGCGCTCGCCCGGCGCTGGACTCCCTTCTCTGCCCCCGTGACCAGTCCCGTAGCCCGCCATGAGCGCAGCGACATGCGGGACAGATCTCTCCCCGGCGTCGCTTCCCCGAAGCCCGTTGAGCCTCGTCGCGCTGAGCCGGCGAAGTCAGTTTCGCGCGCTGTCACCCCCCGCAAACGGATCGCTCGAAGGGCGACACCCAGCGGCGCGAGCGACCGAAGCTGCCATCCGCTTCAGCGCGCGTCACCCACCAGATGAAGATCGATCCTGCCGATCAGGTCGGCGCGAAACGTCTCGGCGGCGGCCATTGCCGCCATGGTCTGTCGCAATGTGCTGACGTTCGATCCGAGCGACACGACGCCGCCCAGCACCGCAGCAATCCCCCCGAGGGCGACGACCGCATTGGATCCCAGCAGGCCCAGCACCGCGCCGAGCAGCATTCCTGCACCGACATAGATCACGACCCTCGAGGCCAGGATGATCTTGCGACACCGCTCGGCCATCTCGGCAAGCTCCTCGATCTGCGCCTCGATCCGGGAGATTTGATCGTTCGGGTCGTCTTCATCCATCAGACCAGCTGTTCCCCATGGTGTTTGCTTTGGGCATTATTCCGTCACCGCCCACCAACGTACGGCCAATGACTGGACAATCCAAGAGATGGTTTGCAGCCGTGAGGCATCGACCTTGGTCAGCGAGATAGTCAAGTGCACTGTCAGCGCAATCCCGCAATCGCTGGCGCGAACGCACCGAGAGCGAGCTGGTCATCCTTCATCGAACAGACGACGAATATCGGCCATCGAACGAAACAACTTCATCGGATGGCCCAGCACGATTTAGTGCACTGTCACCCGCAATCTCGCCGCGCCGCATTCTGCTACGATCGACCCTGAGTCGAGCGGAGGACAGGCACATCGTGGCTTTGACCATCATTTGCGTAAGCGGACCTGCTAACAGTCCGGCGATGTTCTCGGCATTTTTGAGATGCCTTACCGCGGATATTTGGCGACAGCGTACCGCTTCATATTCACCACAACGAGAACCGTTCGCTGCTGATGGCAACGCAGGCTGGCGAGCCAACCCATAGAGGTCAGAAAGAGCCAAATCGCAGCGAAGGCCCCGAGCTCGCGCCGGATTGACTCAGATCAACACAAACGATTGACGTCGAGAGCATGCTGTACATTGTGACCCAGCATAGAACCGCGCTCTGCTCGATAGAGACCCCTGCTCGCTGGAACGCCTACGGATTCAGCCGACGCGCCGCGGATCAATCCCCGATTAGGAATGAAGATGAAGCACCTTTTCACGGCACTTTTTGCGGCTGCAATCGTCACCTTAGCTTCGGGCGTCTCGCAAGCCGATTCCGGAAAAACTTGGTACGTGAATCAGGCAAGCAAGAGTGCGGGGGACGGGCACGCCTGGAATGCCCCGTTCCAATCCCTGCAGGATGCACTATCAGCGGCCTCTAAGAACGACGAAATCTGGGTGGCGCGTGGCACGTATTATCCCGATGCGACCGATCAGACCAAGTCATTTGTCCTCAAGGAGGACATCGCCGTCTATGGGGGCTTCTCAGGCAACGAAACGGCGCGGCAGCAAAGGGATTTTCGAAGGAATGTAACCATACTCAGCGGCAATATCGGCAAGGGCGACAAGACGAAAAACACAAAGACCATTATTATGGGCGCTAACCGAGCCATTCTGGATGGCTTCACGGTCTCGGATTCTTACGGGACGGACAAGCCCCGCATGCATCTCGTGCCGGCCGACATTCTCAAGAACGACATGGTCGTTGGCGGCGGCATGAGAAACTTCATGACCAGCCCCATTGTGCGCAACGTCGTCTTCAAGAACAACTACTCGCCCAAGGGCGGCGCCGTTTACAATGTGCACAAGGCGGGCGCGGACCAGGCGGCCTTCATCAATGTCGATTTCATCGACATTGTCGCCGAGCTGCGCGGCGGCGGCGTAAGCAACGATCTCGGCGCTATGCCGCGCTTCATCAACTGCCGCTTCATCGGCAACCGCAGCAACGACAAAGGCGGTGGCCTTTACAACGACTTTGCCGCGTCGCCGCTTGTCTTCAACACGCTGTTCACAGGCAACTCGGCCGTGAGCGCCGGCGGCGTCGGCAACGACGGCGGCTCGGCACCACTGCTCGTCAACGTGACAATCGTGGGCAACAAGGCCAGCAGCGCGTTGGGCCCGGACCTTTATCAGGGGACAGGTGCGAACAGCAATCCGATCCTCATCCGCAGCGTTGTCGGTAAGGTCTATAATTGGCATGAGGACATTGTGTCGGAGGTCGGCTCGCTCGCTCATGCGGGAAGCACGCTGCCGCTGGCCGACTTCATCCCCATCAGCAACCTCAAGGGGGAGTTGGAACCCGTTGCCCTTAAATCCGCGCCCGCTTATGCGCGCGGTTATCAGCCCGGCTTGGACGGCGCGCTCCTGCTGAAGAACGGCTTGGTCGAGAAACTCGTCCAGATTTACGTGAAGAACAGCGGCGCGGTCGAATATCAGGGCGAGTACATCCGGCCAGCGGTCAGCGCCAAGGCCGTATCCGCGCCGGTCATCTATGTCGTTCCGGACAACCCGGCCAAGGCACAGGACGGACTTTCCTGGGCAACCGGGTTCTCCGACTTGCAGGCGGCCATCGACCTCGCCTCGGCCTCGAAGGCAGCGGTTTGGATCAAGGCCGGCACGTACAGGCCTGCCAAGAAGGACGGCCGTATCGCGGCCTTCATTCTCTACGACGGCGTGAAGCTGTACGGCGGGTTTGCCGGCACTGAAACTGCCTTAGAGCAGCGTCGCGCCGCCGGCGCGCGGACAATTCTGAGCGCGAGGGCCGCCAAAGGCGGCTATCGATATGCGCACGTCCTCTATGGCGCCGATGACGCGCTGCTCGACGGATTGACGCTGCGTGACGGTCGCGCGGTCGGCCGGACTTACAACGGCAAGGGCGGCGGGTTGCTTGCCTATCATGCCGGCAAGAAATTTCTGCCGCGCGAGGCCGCGATCGGATTCAAGATGACGCTGCACAATTGCCGCTTCGAGCGCAACGAAGCACTCGAAGGCGGAGCGATTTATGCCTACGGCAAGGCCAATCTCACGATCTCCGATACCGTCTTTGAAGGCAATCGGGCCGTCTATGGCGGCGCCAACGTCAACCGCGAGGGCGTCGTCGTCACATGTCAGAAGTGCTCGTTCACCGGCAATCGGGCATCGCAGGATGGCGGCGCAACCTACGAGGATTACGGCTCGCATGTGAGCTATGAGCAAGCCCGGTTTACGGCCAATAGCGCGCGCCATCAGGGCGGCGCCATCTATGAGATCAGCCGGGCCTCGCAATTGGAAGCGACAGTCGTCGGCGTCAGCAAGTCGGCATTCGTCAAGAACAAGGCGCGCGACGGCGCCAGCATCTATAATCTCGATGGTAGTACGCTGACGATCACGAACTCGACCTATCCGGCCAAGACGGTCTACAGCCGGACGCCATCCGAGAGCAAATAGAGGCGGCAACGCCGCGCCACTGAAGCCACTCACCCTGAGATGAAGCAAGACGACGACGGCGACTGCGATGGCGCGCAGACCGTCAATATCTGCTCGATACTCGCCAGTGCCCTTCTACGGCCATATCAACATCGATCGAAAAGCCGACACCACATCGCTGGCTGAGCCTTCAGGCGGCGGCTATGTTTGGCCCATCGCCCAGACGTCATGGGGCCGGCCGCGGCCGGATGATGGGTGATGCAGGACTCGAACCCGCAAAGCCATGAGGGCGGATTTGCCGTCGGTCGGACGTCGTCGCCGTCGATGACGCGGATGATTTCAACGGAGTCAACCGGACCTTCGTCCGTGTCGGGGACGGTTCGGTAAAGCAGCAGGTAAGGCGCCTCGACCAGCATACGCATGGACGGGCGGATCGGAACGGCGGGCGCCCATCCGCGGTTGCGATCTCAGCAGTTCGAATTTCGCTTCGATTCGGTCGAGATGACGCTCAGCGGCGGCTGGCTGATCGACCCCGATCAGCAGGTAGATGTCGAGCAGATCGGACCAGGCCTGGTTGGACCAGACCAGCTCAATCGGCATTGTGGGAGGCTTGCTTCGCTCCCTTCAGCCGTCGCGGGCGTCCGTGCGCAGCTGCTTCATATCGACCTTGGCAGCAGATCCGCTGGCGATGCCTTCGTCCCAGGCCTGCCGCGGGCGCCTGACGTCCTCCCGGCACAGCTCACGCTTCAGCTGCCAGTCGCGCACCGCCTCGCGGACGATCTCGCTGGTGGTGGCATATTCGCCCGACTCAACCGCTGTCTTGAGGGCTGAGACCTGCTCGCTCGTCAGCGCAACGCTGAGTTTTTCGACAGATGCCATCGGATGCTCCAAGACCGGGGAGCATAAATTGCCACCATTTGCTACCGCAAGCCAACAGCTCCCGCCTCCGTGACCGGTCCGTAGCCCGCCACGAGCGTAGCGACATGCGGGGCCGGTCTCTCCCCGGGGCCGCTCCCGCCGACGACCGTTGGGCATCGGCGGGCGCTCGCCCTGGCTACGCGACGAGAACACGACGCGCATCACCCATGTGAGCGCGGCCAGGAGTATGCTCACTGCGCGTCCGGCGCGATCACGCCCTTGCTGAACAGAAAGCAACCGTAGAACCGGCGCTCGCCGGTCGCGATCACGCAATAGGCGGTCTTGGCTTTTTCATAGAACGCGTGCCGCTCGACGCCGACCAGCGGCCAGGACCTGCCTTCGGCGCGGTCGATCACAGCCTGAACCTCCTGCTGCACCGGCGGCACCACCTCGGGCTCGCCGACGACCTCCATCCTGACCGCGGCATCGTCGACGAAGGTGTCAAGCGGCAGCACCGACAGCACCGCCTGGACGGCCCGGGCCGCGCTGACATTGTCGATGCGCAAGAGCTCGCCGAACACGGTCCGCCGCGCGATCGCATCGGCCGGAAAATTGCTGTCGCAGATCACGAGGCGGTCGCCATGCCCCATCGCCCTGACAGCATAGAGCACGTCGGCATTGAGCAGCGGATCGATCCCCTTGAGCATGGTTTACTCCCTGCATCTTCTTTTTCATTGCTATCGTAGGATAGGTCGGGCGCCGGCGAAACCATCCTCTCACGTCAATTGAGCTGATTGGCTGAGCTGATTGGCATCGCGCGAGGTCGAATCCGCGCCACTTGCCGATCAGAACCCGGACCGCGCCGTTCACGGCAAGTCCGCAAATGGATCCAGCACGGGGACATCCAGCGGCTCGAAATGTCTGAGGTTGCGCGACAGGATCGTCAATTGATGCCGGCGCGCGGTCGCTGCGATGATGATGTCGGCGAAGCCCGGCGCCTGTCCAGGCCCCCTCGTCCGATCCGACAACCGGCCCGCGATCCGCGCTGCCCGCATGTCGAACGACAGAATGCGCTCACCGTACAGATGCATGACCGTCTCGAGCCACTCGGCGAGATCAGCACTCTTGCGCGTTGCTTATATATAGCAGCCCGGGCTGCGCACGGCAAGGCGATACAGCCTACCTGAACCCGCTTTGCTCGACAGGTCGCGTTGATCCGGTGTAGTCAGTTCGCGCACCGTCACCGCCCCCCGCAAACGGATCGCTCGGAGTGCAACACCCGGCGGCGCGAGTCACCGAGGCTGCAATCCGCTTCGGCGCGCGTCATCAACCAGACGAAGATCGATCCTGCCGATCAGGTCGGCGCGAAACGTCTCGGCGGCGGCCATTGCCGCCATGGTCTGTCGCAATGTGCTGACGTTCGATCCGAGCGACACGATGCCGCCCAGCACCGCAGCAATCGCCCCGAGGGCGACGACCGCATTGGATCCCAGCAGGCCCAGCACCGCGCCGAGCAGCAATCCTGCACCGGCATAGATCACGACCCTCGAGGCCAGGATGATC
Organism: Bradyrhizobium sp. SZCCHNRI3043; assembly: GCF_032377735.1. NCBI lineage: Bacteria > Pseudomonadati > Pseudomonadota > Alphaproteobacteria > Hyphomicrobiales > Nitrobacteraceae > Bradyrhizobium > Bradyrhizobium sp. SZCCHNRI3043. The sequence goes on along the minus strand of NZ_JAUHID010000026.1, from coordinate 70,837 downwards.
TTGCGACACCGCTCGGCCATCTCGGCAAGCTCTTCAATCCGCGCCTCGATCCGGGAGATTTGATCGCTCGGGTCGTCTTCATCCATCAGACCAACTGTTCTCCACGGTGTTTGCTTTGGGCATTGTTCCGTCACCGCCCACCAACGTACGGCCAATGACTGGACAATCCAAGAGATGGTTTGCAGCCGTGAGGCATCGACCTTGGTCAGCGGGACAGATCAAATAGCTCGCTCGAGCGCATCGCCGATGAAGCCGCGATTTCCCCTCGACGGAAGGCCCGATTGCCATGAATAGAAGACCGCGGGCGGCTGGATGTTCGGCGTCGTCATCCGTCCGGTGCTGGAGCGCCTCGTCGTCACACACTGAAGCCATGAAGCCCAATCAGAGAGGTCAACGACGCCCAATTCACAACCCACCTACTAGAAGGTATTAATACCTCAGATCGCGATGCGACCTTATATATTAGGTTCGCTCACAGGAACCTGCGGTACTCATAGGCACTCGCGCGTCATCGCCGGCGAATGCGGTGATCCGGTACGCTGCGGCTTCTCGCTCAATCACAGCAACCTCTGGGACACTTGAACGCCCAGACAAGCCGGGCGCGCCGAGCGCCCTTCATCATCCATCGCCTGCTATCGCCAGGACGGCGATGGAAAATCGCCAGACGATGGTCAGCTTCATGTCCTGATCGGTTGGCAGCGCAACTGAGATTCGCGCCGCAACTACGTCTCGGCGATCCTGAAGCACACTTGCAAGCAAGACGCCCGCCAGTCAAACGCAGCGAAGAGGCTGAGAGGGGAGGCACATTCGAGGATCGGAGCGGGCTCCTTTTCCCCCGGGTTCGCGGAGGCGCCGCGATCGTGCCGCGTGACGTGGTGTAGCTGGTGTGGCACCAAGTTCACCGGCGCGGGCCGGGACGGTTACGGGAAGGTCAGCCTGATAGCGTGGAGGCTGACGGTGGGATCACCGCTGAAGGGTGCTATGGTTTTCAGCGGCCGACGCCGCCGAGAGTCACGTGTGTTCGGTGAGATCACGTGACGCGCTGACAGCTCAAAGCCCCGCCCCCTTCGCGATCGCCGCAGTGAACGAACGGTCGAGGATGCCGGCCGCGTCGAGCCGCTCCTTGATCAGGCCGGTGCGCCTGTAGAGGTCGATCGTCTTCTGCTCGTCGGCGACGACGGCATCGTCGACCGGCACGATGCGGACCTTGGCGCGCTTGAGCCAGTTCAGTGGTACGGAGGACGGAATGTTCATCAGCCGGCCCCAGGTCTCGGCATAGCTCTCGACATTGCCGAGCGACCACGCACGCGCCGCCGCAAGCCGTTGGACGAAGTCCTCGAGCGCCGCGCGCTTGTCCCTGATGGCGGTGGGGGTCGCGACCTGGAAGCTCAGGCCGGGCGTCAGTCCTTCGCCGGTGATGATGCGGCGCGACTTGAACAGCACCTCCTCCTGGCTCACATACGGCTCCCAGGTCGACCACGCATCGACCGAGCCCTGCGTATAGGCGACCTTGGCATCGGAGGGCGGCAGGAATACGAGCTGGATGTCGCTGGTGGTCCAGCCGCGTGACTCCAGTGCCGCCAGCACCAGTTGATGTCCGATCGAGCCGCGGCCGGTCGCGATCTTCTTGCCCTTGAGGTCGTCGAAGCTCTTGATCGCCGAGCTTTCGGGCACAAGCATCGCAAGACCCTCCTGGGTCTGGCGAATGGCGGCGATTGCCTTGACCGGCACCCCTGATGCGGCGGCAAAGGTGAAGGGCGCGTCGCCGACGAGCCCCGTCTCGATCGCGCCCGCGCCGAGCGCTTCCAGCAACGGGGCAGCCGCGACGAACTCCTTCCACTCGATGGTGTAGGGCACGTCCTTGAGCACGCCCGCTGCCTCCATGACGGCGCGCGCATTGCCCTTCTGGTCGCCGACGCGCAGGGTCGCCTGCGCAAAGGCCGAGGCCGTGAACGCGAGCAGAACACCCGCGACAAGCAGAACGCGCTTCATTCCGCGGCCACTCCCTTCGCGCCCTGCCGCCGCGCGATCAGCTCGCGCGTCGCGGGGATCAGCTCGCGGCCGTACTCGATGGCATCGATCAACGGATCGAAGCCACGAATCAGGAAATGGCTGATGCCGAGATCGTAGTAGTCGCCGAACACGTCGGCGACCTGCTCCGGCGTGCCGACCAGCGCGGTGGTGTTGCTGTTGGCGCCGGTAAGCTTGGCAATCTCGGTCCACAGCCGCTTGTCGACCCGCTTGCCCTGCTCGGCGATCGCCAGCAGCCGCTTGGCGCCATCAGTGGCATGACCGTCGGCCGGCTTGCGGTAGCCGGTCTGATCCTGCAGCGCGGTGGCGCGCTCCAAAATCTCCTGCGCCTTGGCCCAGGCCTTCTCCTCGGTATCGGCAAGGATCGGCCGCACCGACAGCGAGAAGCGCGGTGCCGGCCGGCTGTGCTTGGCGGCGGCCGCGCTGACGCGGGCGACCTGCTCACGCACCTGCGCATAGGACTCGCCCCACAGCGCATAGGTGTCGGCATGACGGCCCGCAACATTGATCGCGGCATCGGAGGCGCCGCCGAAATAGATCCGGATGCCCTCTTTCCGATACGGCTTCACCTGCGCGAATGCATTCTCGACCTGATAGTGCTTGCCGGCATAGCTGAACGGCTTCTCGCTGGTCCACTCGGCGCGGACGATGTCGAGGAACTCAGCTGTCCGCGCATAGCGCGCCTCCTTGTCGTCGAGCGTGTTGCCGTCCTGTCGCAACTCGGTTGAATTGCCGCCGGTGATCACATGCAGCGCAACGCGGCCCCTGGAGAACTGGTCGAGCACCGCGAACTGCCGCGCCAGCAGGGTCGGTGACGTGAACCCCGGTCGCTGCGCGATCAGCACGTTGAGCCTCGAGGTGACGCCGAGCACATGCTGGGCGACCTGCAGGCTGTCCGGCGAGGTCGAGTGGAACGCGAGCAGCGCGCGGTCGAAGCCGGCATTCTCATGCGCCTTCGCCACCGTCTCGATGTGGACGGGGTCGAGCACCGGTCCCTTGCGGACGATGGTCTCGGACGAGTTGTTGTTGGAAATGAAGCCGATGAATTCGATCTCGGACATGTGTCCTCTCTCCTCAGGTTCTCAGAGTCCAAGCGCCAGACGGCCGGCGGCGATCCGCGTGGCATCGTCCTGCGGGGTATGCACGCGGCCGCACAGCACGTCGCGATAGTGCCGCTCGAGCGGGTTGGCGCGGCTGAGGCCGTGATTGCTCGACAGCGACAGCGCGTCCTCGACGGCCGCCACCGCATTGTTGGTGACGGTCAGCTTGATGACGTTGCCTTCGACCGGGCTGACGACCCTGCCCTCGTCGAAATCGCGCGCCACGCTATCGATCAGCCGCGCATTGACCTGTAGCCGCGCCTCGATCGCGCCGAGCACCTCCTGCGCCCGGGGCAAGGTCGCGAGCGGTGCACCGAGGCTCGACGGCGTCCGCGTCCTCAGGAAGTCGACGATCCAGTTGCGTGCGGCGCGCGCGACGCCGTCATAGATCGCGCCGACGAAAGCGGCGTGAACCAGCGCCTGCGTCGGGTTCTGCACCCGCCAGCCCTCCGGCTTGCGCAGCTCGATCTCATGGTCCAGCGGGATCACGACGTCATCGAACACGACGTCGTGGCTGCCGCTCGCGCGCAGGCCGAGATGATCCCAGGTCTCCAAAATGCTGATGCCGGGCAGTCCGGCCTGGACCAGGAAGAGTCCAAGCCGGGGCTCGGCCTCGTCGGTCTTGGCCCACACCGAGTACCAGCTCAGGATCGGCGCACCCGTCGAGTAGATCTTGCGGCCGCTCAGCCGCCAGCCGGTGTCGGTGCGCCGCGCAATCGTTTCCGGCAGGCCGCCGCGCGACGGCGAGCCCAGCGCGGGTTCGACGCGGAACGTGTTGATCAGCGCGCCGCGCTCGACCGACTCCCGCGCGAGCTTGCGCGCAAGCCGCGGCGGATACTCCTGGTGCCGCGCCATCACCAAGTGCTGGATGTAATGCATCGCCAGCACCAGCGCCGTCGACGGATCGGCTTCGGCAATGATCCCGAGCACGCGCGCGGTGAGACGTGCGCCGGCGCCATGCCCGCCAAGCGCGGTCGGCACGGTCAGCGACAGCAGGCTCGCGTCGAACAGGTCTTGAAAATTCTGAAACGGGAAGCTGCGGTCACGGTCATGCGCCGGCGCACGCGCGGCGAAGACGGGCACGAGCCGCACGGCTCGTACAATCAGCTCTTCGTCGTCCACCGCACCGGCCGGGCGCGGCGCGATGCTTTCGATGACGGCTACCATGTTGCCTCCAAGCCGAGGAGCCCAAGGATCTGCCGGCGCAGATCGGCAAGATGCGGATCACCGCGATGCCGCGGATAGGGTCTGTCCACGACGATGTCGGCCTTGATGCGCGCGGGGCGGTCGCTGAGTACGATGACGCGATTGGCGAGCACCAGCGCCTCTTCGACGTCGTGGGTGACCAGCAGCGTCGTAAAACCCTTGCGCTGCCACAGCGCTACGAGCTCCGCCTGCATCGCGATGCGGGTTAGCGAATCGAGCTTGCCGAGCGGCTCGTCCAGCACCAGCACCTTGGGATCGTTGACCAGCGCCCGCGCCAGCGCGACGCGCTGCGCCATGCCGCCGGAGAGCTGATGCGGATAGGCGTTGCGGAAGTCGGACAGCCCGACCAAGTCGAGCGCCGCATCGACACGATGGCGCTGCTTCTTGAGGATGCCCTGCGCCTCCAGTCCCAGCGCGACGTTGTCCCGCACCGTGCGCCATGGAAACAGCGTCGGATCCTGGAACACGACGACGCGCGAGGGATGCGGTCCCCTGATGCTGATCTCGTCCTCGCGCAGCACGCCGCTGCGCGGCTTGTCGAGGCCGGCGATGAGACGCAACAAGGTCGACTTGCCGCAGCCCGAGGGCCCGAGCAGCGCGACGAACTCGCCGGGCTCGACGATCAGGCTGACATCGTCGAGCACCTTCAGCTCGGCGCCATCGATGTCGAAGGCATGGTCGACATGAGCGATGTCGATCGCGGCACCCGGGAACGCCGCCCGTCGAGCTTCCGCAACGGCTACCATTTCACGACGCCCTTCTGCCAGACCAGCACGCGGTCACGGGTCTTGAACAGCAGCGTGATCGCGCCAGAGCAGAGCAGCGACATCACCAGCAGCGCTGCATACATGTTGGCGTACGCCGCCCAGCCCTGCGCCCATTGCAGGTACCAGCCGAGACCGGCCTTGACGCCGATCATCTCCGCGACGACCAGCACCGCAAAGGAGGCCCCGAGGCCCATGAACAGGCCGACGAACACATGCGGCAGCGCCGCAGGGATTGCGACCTTCAGCACCAGGAACGACGGCTTGGCGCCGAGCGTTCGCGCGACGTCGTAGTACGCGGTTGGCACGCTGGCGACGCCGGACCATGTCAGCACTGTTACGGGGAAGCCGGTGGCGAGTGCGATCAGGAACGTCGACGCGCTCCAGCTGGTCGGGAAGCTGAAGAAGGCGATCGGCAGCCATGCCGTGGCCGGCAGCGGTCCGATGAAGCGCAGCACCGGGTGCACCCAGTAGCCGATCCGCGTCGACCAGCCGATCGAGACACCCGTGACGAAGCCGATGGTGGCACCGATGAGGTAGCCGCCCAGCTGCAGCTTGATCGAGGCGAAGACGCTGTCGAGCAGCTTCGGCAGATCGTCGGTGTAGACCTCGATGATGGCCTGCGGCGGCGGAAAGAACGGCAGCGGCAGCCAGGCGTATTTCGCGGTGGCAAGCTCCCACAGCGTCAGGAACACGCCGAGCGCGATGAACCAGGGACTTCGCTTGCGCACGCCGACACCCGCACGTCCGAGCAGGTGCGCGGCAAGACTGGCCAACAGCAGGATCGCCGCGATGACGAACCCGGCGCCCGCGAGATCGGTCGTGCGCGACCAGTCACCGATGTCCTCGCGGACGAGGCAGGATGCGCCGAAGGCGGCCCAGGCGAGCGCCGCGGCAATGCCGGGCGCCACCTCGCGGAGCTTGTCAGAAAGCAAGCTGCTCCGCGCGAGCTCGCCGGCGGCGACGTCAGACAGAGAAAATGTCGACATAGATGCGCTCGGCGAATTTGCTGGTGTCGGTGCTGGGCTTGAAGACGGAGACGACCTTCAGGTCGTCGGCATAGGCCTTCAGCTCCTGCTTCAGCGGAGCACCATGCGGATGATGATAATGGGTGTGATAGCGCACCATGCCTTCGAGATCGGCGAGCGTCGCCTGCTTCGGCGCGTAAGGCTGGAACGACTTCGCCGCCTCGACCGGGTTCTGCGCCGTGAACATCGCGGCATCGAGCAGCGCTTGCGTGATAGCGCGGCCAACCTGCGGCTCCTCTCGCACGAGGCTGCCACGCAGGCCGAGGATGCAGCAGACGCGGTTCTGATACTCGCCGTCGAGATTGGAGGCGACCTCCTTGTAGGCCGGGTCCTTCAGCCAGAGATAAGCGAGCGGATCGGACGCCAGGAACGCCTGCGTCTCGCCCTTGTCGGCGGCGACGTTGACGACGGCGCCGGGATAGACGCGCCAATCGACATCCTTCACCGGATCGATGCCGAGCCGCGCGAGCTGGATCGAGAAGAAGTTCTTGTCGGGACCACCGAGATCGCCGACGGCGACCGCCTTGCCCTTGAGGTCCGCCAGCTTGGTGATGCCGGAATCGCTGCGCGCCAGCACCCGCATGCAGCCGCCATGGGTGCCGGCGGCGATCTTCACGTCGAACCCCTGCTCCAGCGGCTTCAGCCAACGCAGCGCCATGCCGAGGCCCGCATCGCTCTTGCCGGTCGCGATGGCTTCCAGCAGCTGATCGGTCGAGCCCGAGTAGTTGATCAGCTCGACATCGAGATTGTACTTCTTGAAGAGGCCCTGGTCGATCGCCACCGGAACCGGCGTCAGGCACACCGCGCCGGCATTCCACGACAGTTTCAGCTTGCGCGGCGCGCCGGTGAGAGCTGGCACTTCAGCCGTCGTCCGGCAGATCGGAAACTGCTGAAAGTCGATCTCCGGCGCGGCTCGCAAGGACAGAGCCTGCGCGGCAAGGCCGCCGAACGGCGCCACCAACGCGGCTCCGGCGCCCGCCTGCAGCAGCCGACGCCGGCTCAAAGCGCTTGTCGTCTCCGTATTATCCATCACCCTCTCCTGCCGACAACGCTCCGCCTATGCGCAGGCGCATGGCGCCCGCACTCCATCCGCGGAATGCATCGATGTCTCGTTGACCGTGCGCTGTCGTCAGCGCCCCAATGATGAATGGATGATGCGTTCGCCCGTCCACATCGTCAATGAAATGGATTTTCGAATGTGGCGCGACGGTGAGCGAATATCTCCCCGCGCAACGAACTTCACAAAGCAATCAGTTCTTCCGCGCGCTTCGCAGGCGAGATCACCCCGCGCGTCGGCCGGAATCGGCCGTCGCGAGACCAAGATCGCGCTGTCGCTGCCGCACGCGCGGAATGATCTCGTCCGCGAAGTGCTTCATCTCGGCCTCGAACGGCTGGAACTGCAGCATGAACAGCTCGATGCCGGCGGCGTGGAAGTCGATGATGCGGTCGGCGACCTCCTCATAGCTGCCGACCAGCCCGGCGGCCGTACCGCCATTGCTGCCGACGCGCGCGCTCTTTTGCATGGTCTGCATCATCACCACCTTGGGGTCGGTGTTCTGCTTCTGGATCGCCTTCATCGGCGCGTCCTTCTCGGCGAGAAGCAGCAGCCGCTGATGCGCAGCTTCCGCCTCCGCCACGGTCGGACGTGCGATCACGAAGGCCGATAGGCCGAAGCGAAGCGGCGGCGCCGCACCTCTCGGCCGCGCCGCAACGTCGCGGATCAGGCCGGAGACGTCGGCGAGCGGCTGGCCGTTGATGAACCAGACGTCACCGTGATCGCGACCAGCGACCGCGCCGGCTCGGATTCGCCGCCGACATAGATCCGCGGCCGGACCCGGTAGAGATCCTTCGGCCGCAGCGCGTAGTCCTGCACGTCGAAATAGCGGCCCTTGTGCGTGAGGCGCTCGCCCTGCAGCAGCCGCGACACCACCGAGATCCATTCGCGTCCATAGGCGTAGCGCTCGTCATGCTCGGCGAAGCCGATGCCGGCGCGCTCCAATTCGGGCTTGTTCCAGGCATTCACGAGATTGATGGCGAAACGCCCGCGGCTGATGTTCTCGATGCCGAGCGCCATCTTGGCGAGCACCACGGGATGATACAGATACGGCTTGATCGCGGTGATGATCTCGATCCGGCTGGTGAGCGCTGCGAGCGCCGCTGCTGCGCTCCAGGCCTCGAGCTGATCGAGATCCTCCTGGTGCGGATTGATCGTGTGCTGGGCCACCAGCGTCGAATCATACCCCAGCGCCTCCGCCTTCAGCACGAGATCGCGACTGCGCTCCCAGGAGGCATCATAAGGTTCTTCCGGATCCTGATGCGCCGCGCGCGGGCCATGTACCGAGGCCCAAATGCCGAAACGAAGCGGACTTGTCATGGTCGACCCTCACGATCTGCACGTCTCTCGCATCGTCATCTCGACGAAGCGCGATCCTCTCCACCGGTACTAACAAATTCGGAAAAGAAGTTCTTGCCGCTTTTGGCCCGCGCGGGAAATCGAAAACCTCCAGGCCTGACGACAATTGGAAAACGGCTCTATTTCGATCAGCCAAGTTTCGTGGGACAGTTTGCCGGCGCGCAACGAGGCGGCACGACACGGCTGCCTGCGCGCATCCGATCTACAGATCTGTCGAGTGATCTCGATCGGCAGAGGCATGACATCGCGAGGACGACGCACTCTTGAGCAATCTCGAACAAGCTGCCGGGACGATCGAGCTGCCGCAGACCAATCGTGACGCCGCGCGCCCCAGCGCGGACAGGCGTCGCGCGCTGAGCCCGGCGACGCTGCAGGCCCTGTCTTGGCTCGCGCCCGCCCTCCTCATCGTGATCTGGGAAGCGGCGGCGCAGGGCGGCTATCTGTCGCCGCAAGTCTTGCCGGCGCCAAGCAAGATCATGCGCACGGCCTTCAAGCTGACGACGCAGGGCACCCTGCTGAACGATCTCGGCGTTAGCCTGCTGCGCGCTGCTGCCGGCTTTGCGATCGGCGGTGCCATCGGCTTTGTGCTCGGCATTCTCGTCGGCTTCTCGCGGATCGCCGAAGCGCTGATCGACCGCAGCGTCCAGATGATCCGCGCGATCCCTTTCCTCGCCATGCTGCCGCTCGTGATCGTCTGGCTCGGCGTCGGCGAGGCCGAGAAGGTGTTTCTGGTCGCACTCGGCGTGACCTTCCCGATCTACATCAACACCACGCTCGGCATCCGCCAGGTGGATCCGAAACTGCTCGAGCTCGGCCGGGTCCAGGCGCTGTCGACGCTGCAGCTGATCCGCCGCATCATCCTGCCCGGCGCCCTGCCCTCGATCCTCACCGGCGTCCGCTATGCGCTAGCGACCGCTTGGCTCGCGCTCGTCGTCGCCGAGACCATCGGCGCGCAGTCGGGCCTCGGCTTCCTCGCCATGGATGCCCGCGAGTTCCTGCGCACGGACGTCATCGTGCTGACGATCGTGATCTACGCCCTGATCGGAGTCGGGGCTGACCTGATCGCACGCTGGCTGGAGCGGCGACTGCTCGCATGGCATCCGAACTACGGAGCGGCGCGATGACGGTCCAGTTCGCGCCGCCGCTGCAGGGCGCCACCGCGCCTGCGGTGATCGTCAATGGTCTGCGCCGCGCCTATGGCGAGCGTACCGTCATCGAAGGCCTCGATCTTCGCATCGAACGCGGTGAGTTCGTGGCGCTGCTCGGCGAGAGCGGCTGCGGCAAGACGACCTTGCTGCGCGCGCTGGCCGGGCTCGATCCGATCCAGGCTGGCCGCATCATCGGGCCGCGCCGGCCCGCCGTCGTGTTCCAGGAACATCGCCTGTTGCCCTGGGACAGCCTGTGGCGCAACGTCGCGCTCGGTCTCGATGTGCCCGACGCGCGCGCCCGCGCCGCCGCGGCGCTGGCAGAGGTCGGCTTGGGCGACCGCCTCGACGACTGGCCGCGCAATCTCTCGGGCGGCCAGGCGCAGCGCGTCGCGCTCGCTCGTGCGCTGGTGCAGCAGCCGGAGCTGCTGCTGCTCGACGAACCGTTCGCCGCGCTCGACGCGCTGACCCGCATCCGCATGCACGCGCTGGTACGCGAGCTCGTCGCCAACCATCGTCCCGGCGTGCTGCTCGTCACGCACGACGTCGACGAAGCGATCGCGCTCGCCGATCGCATCCTGGTGATGCGCGACGGCCGGATCGCCTTCGAGCACCGCGCGGATCGCAGCGGCACGGTCGCCCGCGGCGACCTGCTGGCTGAACTCGGTGTGCTCGGTTCACACGCTCACGATTGATTTTCGGAAGGATCGACATGTCTTCGGATGACTTCTCCCGCCGCCAGTTCCTCGGCACCGCCGCCTTCGGCATCGGCGCGCTCGCCGGCTTCACCCTGACGGATGACGCATGGTCCGCGCCCGGCCGCGTCACGGACACGGTGCGTCTCACCTGGGGTCTCTCGGGCCTCAACCTGATCGCCAAGGAGCGCGGCGAGTTCGAGAAGCTGCTCGCCAAGGACGGCATCAAGGTCGAATGGCTCGGCCCGTTCCCGAACCACGCCCCGACCTTGCAGGCCGTCACCGGCGGCACCGCGGATTTCAGCTTCGGCGGCTCGACCACGCCGGCGCTGGCCGCGATCATTGCCGGCTCGCCACTGGTGTTTACGCAATTCGTCGTCTACGAGCCCCGCACGACAGCGATCATCGCCCGCGATGATTCCGGCATCAACAAGGTCGAGGATCTCGTCGGCAAGTCGGTCGCCGTCAACCGCTCCGGCCTCGGCGAATTCCTACTGGTCGCCGCGCTGGAGAAGCACAAGGTCGACCGCTCCAAGGTCAAGTTCGTCTACCTCAATCCGCCGGACGCGGCGCCGGCGCTGGCTTCGGGCAAGGTCGACGCCTGGTCGATGTGGAGCCCGGGCGTCGATATCGCCCGGCTCGACTACAAGGCGCACGACATCTTCCTGGAAGGCCGCGATCTCGAGTTCCAGATCGACTACACGTCCTATCTGACCACCCGCAAGTTCGCGACCGAGAATCCGGCCCTGGTACGCGCCGTCAACGAGGCGTTTCGCGCCGAGGGCAAATGGATCTCGGAGAACAGCAAGGACGCCGAATACATCGCGCAGAAGGCCGGCAAATACAGCGATCAGATCCGCGACCAGTTCATCGCGCTGAACCGCAAATACCGCTATTTCTCCGTCAACGACAAGCAGTTCGTCACTGACCTGCAGAAGGCCGCCGATTGGCTGGTCGAGCGCAAGGTGCTGCCGGAGCCCGTCAAGGTCGCCGCCCACCTCGCCCAGATCGACGAGCCGGCGCCGCAACGCTGAGCAGCTCGCTTCCTCTTGTCTCGCTATCGTCCGGGTCCGTCATGAACAAGCCGCTGCCCACCAAATCCTTCACCACCGAGCCGCCCCTTCCGCTCGCTCCTGGCGCGCTCGAGACCCTGCTGGCCGCAATCGCCGAAGGCGAGTCGGACCGCGAGCGCGAGCGCATCCTGCCGCACCAGCAGATTGCGCTGATCAAGCAGGCGCGGCTAGGGGCGCTGCGGCTGCCTGTCGCCGCAGGCGGCGCCGGCAGCTCGATCCGCGATCTGTTCCAGATCGTGATCCGGCTCGCCGAGGCCGATGCCAACGTGGCGCACATCCTGCGCAATCATTTCAGCGTCGTTGAGCGGCTGGTCCGCAATCCCCGCGACGACCAGGCGCGCGAATGGCAGAAGTCGGTGGCCGGCGGCGCGATCATCGGGCTTGCCACCACCGAGCTCGACAGCCCTCAGGTCGGCAACATCACGCCGAACACGACCTTCACGTCCGACGGCGACGACTATCTGCTGAACGGCACCAAATACTACAGCACCGGCACCCTGTATTCCGACCTCGTGCTGGTGCGTGCGGCCGATCCGAGCGGCCATCCCGGCGCCACGATCATCCCGGTCGACCGCGACGGCATCGAGCTGATCGACGACTGGGACGGCATGGGGCAACGGCTGACGGCGACCGGCACCACCCATTTCCGCAACGTCAGGGTCAAGCGGCAGGAGATCGTGTTCGACGCTCCGGACATCGGCTACGGCGTGCCCTATTCGAACACGTTCGCGCAGCTGTTCCTGACCGCCGCCGTCGCCGGCATCAGCCGCGCCGCCCTGCGCGACGCAATCGCGCTGGTCCGCTCGCGCAAGCGCACGTTCTATTATGCGCCGCATGAAAAGCCGACCGAGGACCCGCTGCTGCAGGAGACCATCGGCAAGATCGCCAGCTCCGCACATGCCGCGGAGACGGTCGTCCTTGTCGCGGCCGAAGCGCTCGACGCGGCCACGGAGGCGTTCGATGCCGGGCGCGCCGCCGCCGAGGAGCTGGCCCACCGGGCCGCAATGCTCTCGGCACAGGCCAAGATCATCGCGGATGATGCGGCCATCAAAAATGGCGGATACATTTTCGACGTCGGCGGCGCCTCGTCGACCAAGAAGGCCACCAATTTCGATCGGCACTGGCGCAACGCCCGCACCCTGTCGTCGCACAACCCGGTCACCTACAAGGAGCGGGCGATCGGGCAGTATCTGATCAACGGCACACCGCTTCCGGCCAAGGGCTTCTTCTGACCGACGGCGCTGCCGCGACGTGGGACACGACCAATACGGCTCGTGCCCGAGGGAGGCGACGGATGAGCAAGCGTGACCTTCATCTCGTATCTGAGACCGCGTTCGATCCCCTGCACTTCCACTCGGCCCTGCGCCGTGTCGCGGCCGGCGTCAGCGTCGTGACCGCGGGCCGCGGCGAGGAGATCACCGGAGTGACGATCGCCTCGCTGATCTCGCTGTCATCAGAGCCGCCGCGGCTCATGATCAGTCTCGGCAGCCGGTCGTCAGCGTTCCCGCTGATCGCTCGCGACGGCTGGTTCGGCATCAACATCCTCAGCTCGGACCAGCTCGCGCTCGCTGATCGCTTCAGCACGCCGCATCTGTCGGGACAGCAGAAGTTCGAGGGCATCGACTGGTCGCGCGGCCCGGCCGGCGTCCCGCTGCTGCAGCACGCCCAGGCCGCGATCGCGTGCGAGGTCGACGAGATTATCGAGCGCTACGCGCATGCGATCATCGTCGGTCGCCCCGACAGCGTCGAGCTTGCGCCCAGATTGTCGAGCCTGCTGTATTGGAACGACCAGTATGTCGAGGTCGACCGCAATGCGGATCTCGACCTGCTCGCCGAGGTCAGCGTGCCCTTGACCCATGTCCGGTGATGACGCGCATGCGCACGGAGGAAACGGCATGAGCTCTCGCCGCACCACGGGATCGGGCCCGGACAACGCCACCTCTGCAGGCGAACGCTGGGGTCTCGACCGGCTCGTTGCGGAGCTGCGCGTGTCGCGGGAGGAGACGCACAGCATCCGCAAGGACGGCGCCATCCACCGGCCGCCATCGCGCGAAAAGCTGGCGCAGGTCGTCTCCGCCCTCACCGAAGCCCTGTTCCCGCGCCACTATGGCCAGTACGATCTCGACGGCGAGAACATCGACTATTTCGTCGGCCACCGGCTCAGCATCGGGCTCGATCTGCTGTCGGACCAGATCCACCGCTCCGCTTTGTTCGTCGGCGATGAGCTGATCCCGGGCTTCCGCCAGCCCGAGGCTGTGGAGCTGACCCGCCGCTTCGCGGCTGGGCTGCCAACCCTGCGCGGTGTCCTGATCAGCGATCTGCGCGCCGCCTTCGTCGGTGACCCCGCCGCCAAGAGTTTCCCGGAGATCCTGATCGGCTATCCCGGGATGACGGCGATCATCCATCACCGGCTCGCCCATCTGCTCTATGGCCTCGACGCTCGCCTCGTGTCGCGGCTGATCGCCGAGATCGCCCATAACAGCACCGGCATCGACATTCATCCGGGCGCCCAGATCGGCTCCGGCTTCTTCATCGATCATGGCACCGGGGTCGTGATCGGGGAGACCGCCGTGATCGGCGACCACGTCCGGATCTATCAGGCCGTCACGCTCGGCGCGCGCCATTTTCCGACCGAGGAGGACGGCACGCTCATCAAGGGTGACGCCCGCCATCCGATCGTCGAGGACGACGTCGTCATCTATGCCGGCGCTACGATCCTGGGCCGCATCACGATCGGACGGGGCTCGACGATCGGCGGCAACGTCTGGCTGACCCACGACGTGCCTGCGAACAGCGTCGTGACCCAGGCCTCCCTGCGCAACAAGGTCGGTGGACCTGCGCCGCAGAAGTCCTGATCGACTCATGTGCGATGACGGCGACAGTCGCCGCGACCGAGCACACGGGTCGATCGACGATCCGCTGCGCAGGAAGGCAGCCGCTCGAAATGTCGCTCCCCCGTTCCTGATGAGGACGACGTATTCATGCTCGTGCCCCGGTCAACAATGCAAATCCATTTCATCGACAGCATCGGGACAGGGCCACTAGATTTTGATCTCCCGCAGCCGGCGCCAGTCGCTCCGATGGCTGCAGCGTTTCAACGGAAGCTGCGATGTTCGACCCTCTCGCCGTGATCAGTCTTCAGCAGAATACGCCCGGGCTTGCCGATACCGGTGAGCCGCCCGGCGGCATCCACCATTCCGGCAAGCGCTGCCTGGAGGGCCACAAAGCAGGTTTCGACCTCCGCGCCGGCATCAACTGGCTGGCCGATCAAATCGCCCGGCGCCTGCGATCGGTTCACGACTTGAGCTACGCATCCGCCCGCGATCCGCACTAGCCGATATCGGTCGGTTGCCGATACACGCACATCAGCAAGCCACAACACGAGCGCCCCATGAGCCAGCGTCGCCAACTGAACCTCAACCTCTTCATCTATCCCGGTGGTCATCACGAGGCGGCCTGGCGCTACAAGGGCTCGGCGACCAGCCGCGCGCTCGACATCACCTACTATCAGCAGCTGGCAAGGACGGCGGAGCACTACAAGTTCGATGCGATCTTCTTCGCTGACGGTCCGGCGCTGGCCGACAACGTCCGCTACGCGCAACGCTTCCGCTTCGAGCCGATCACCTGGCTGTCGGCGATCGCCGCCGCGACCAGCCACATCGGCCTGATCGGCACGGCTTCGACCACCTACCACGAGCCCTACAATCTGGCGCGCCTGTACGCCTCGCTCGATCATCTCAGCGGCGGCCGCGCCGGCTGGAACATCGTCACGACAAGCGCGCCACAGGCGGCGCAGAACTTCGGCCTGCCGGAGCATCCGCCGCATCATGAGCGCTACGAGCGCGCCAAGGAATTCCTCGATGTCGTGACCGCGCTGTGGGACAGCTGGGAGGACGACGCGGTCGTCAACGATCCCGCCTCCGGCATCTTCGCCGACACCGACAAGGTCCATGCGCTGAACCATGTCGGCAAGTATTTTCGCGTGCGCGGTCCGCTGAACGTGCCGCGTTCGCCGCAGGGACGGCCGGTCTACGTCCAGGCCGGCTCGTCGGAGGACGGCCGCGCCTTCGCGGCGCGCTTTGCGGAAGCCATCTTCACCGCGCACCAGACGCTGGCGAGCGCGCAGGAGTTCTATACCGATATCCAGCGCCAGGCGCGCGCGCTCGATCGCAATCCGGATCACGTCAAGATCCTGCCCGGCATCAGCCCGTTCGTCGGCTCGACGCAGGCCGAAGCCGACCGCCTGCATGAGGAATTCAACGACCTGATCCAGCCGGAGTATTCGTTGGTGCAGCTGCGCCAGATGCTGGGCCTCGACCTCCAGGGCTTCGATCTCGACGGCCCGTTCCCGCGACACCTGATCGAGACCGACGGCGCACGCGGCGTCGCCAGCCGCTTCAAGCTCGTGGTCGACATCGTCGATCGCGAGAAGCCGACGATCCGGCAGCTGATCCAGCGCCTCGCCGGCGCACGCGGCCATTGGGTGATCGCCGGCACGCCGGAAAAGATCGCCGACAACATCCAGACCTGGTTCGAGAACGGCGCCGCCGACGGCTTCAACGTGATGCCGCCCTGGCTGCCCGGCGGCTTCGACCTGTTCGCCGAGCACGTCGTGCCGATCCTGCGCAAGCGCGGCCTGTTCCGCGAGGACTACACCGGCAAGACCCTGCGCGAGCACTACGGGCTCGACCGTCCAGACAGCGCCTTCAGTCACCAGGTCCAGGCGATTGCCTGAGATCCGTTCTCGGGCGGCGCGAACGCCTTGCAAGGCATCCGCGCCGCTCTTCGTTTGTTGAAGCTTTGGAAGTCCCATGCCTGCATTGACACGATCGCAAGTCCTCCGCCTGCTCGCCGCCTCGACGCTCTCCCTGTTCACCGTCACCAGCGCGTCGGCGCAGTCGGCCGAGAAGAAGGAGCTCAAGGTCGGCTTCGTGCCCGGGCCCTATATCGACGAATTCAAGATCGGCGTGGCGCCCGAGCTTGCAAAGAAGGGCTATCAGATCCGCTATGTCGAGTTCTCGACCGGCCTCGAGGCCAACAATGCCGTGTTCAAGAGCGAGATCGACGCCAATGTCATGCAGCACACGGTGTTCCTGAACTCCTACAATGAGCGGCAGAAGACCGATCTCACCGGCATCGTGCACGTGCCGACGCCGCCGATGGGGATCTATTCCAAGAAGCACCCGCTCGGCACCAAGATCGCGGTGCCGAACGATCCGGTCAACCTGCAGCGCGCGCTGTGGATCTTGCGCGATCTCAGCCTGATCGAGATCCGCGACTCCAAGCCGGTCGACGTCACCGAGCTCGACGTCATCAAGAATCCCAGCGGCATCAAGATCGTCCCGCTGGAGGCCGCGCAGGCGCCGCGCGCGCTCGACGACGTCGACTTCGCCGCCGTCCAGGGCAACTTCGCGATCTTCAGCGGCCTGAAGCTGACCAACGCCTTCGCGCTGGAAAAGATGACGACGCCCTACATCAACGTGGTCGCGGTCAAGCGCGACAACGCCGACGCCGCCTGGGCGAAGGACATCGTGGCGGGCTACAAGTCGCCGGGCTTCAAGGCCGCGATCCTCGCCGATCGCTTCTATGACGGCTTCACGCTGCCCGAATACATGAAGTGACCAACGGCGGCGGCCCGCGCTCGTCACGGGCCGCCGCTGATCTCGGTCGACGCCAGCTCTACTTCAATCCGAAGCCCAGCGCGCGCAGCGCCTCGGTCAGCTTGTCGCGGCCGTTGAGCGCCTTCGCCGAGCCCAGCCGGTTCAGCACGGCTTCTCGCCAGCCGACTGCAGCGATGCCCTGGCTGGTCTGGAAGTCGCGCAGCGTCTCGTCATAGGCGGCGATGCCGTGGATCTCGTCCGTCGGCGCATAGCGCTCGCGATGCAGGATCACGCTCTGGCGCAGCCGCGGCTTGACGTCCTCGCCGGCGGCCCGATCGGCATAGCCGACGCAGAGGCCGAACACGGCGAGCACGTTCGGCGGCAGGCCGAGTTCCTCGGCCACTGCCTGCGGGCGGTTGCGGATCGCGCCGATATAGACCGAGCCTAGCCCGAGCGCCTCCAGCGCCACCACGGCGTTCTGGGCTGCAAGCGCGGCATCGATGACCGCAACGAACAGCGTTTCCAGGAAATGGATGCCGTCGTCGGAGCGCCCTTCGCGCCGTGCCAGCCGTTCGGCCCGCGACAGGTCGGCAAGCCAGACCAGGAACAACGGCGCCTCGCGGATGTGCTTCTGGTTGCCGGCGAACTCCGACAGCCGCTGCTTGCGCGCGGGATCCTCGACCGCGACGACGCTCCAGGTCTGCAGGTTAGAGGACGACGCGGCCGACTGCGCGGCGGCCACCAGCGTCTCCACCGTGTGCGGGGGCACCGGATCAGGCCGATAGCTGCGGATCGAGCGATGCGCCAGCAACTGGCCGAGGATGTCCTCGGCGCCGGCGGCGACCGCAGGGATATGCGCGCCATAACGCTTGCGCAGCGCCGCCGTGACGTCGTCTTCCGCCGCGCGCGATGTCCTCGTTTCAACAATCGTCATTCCAGTCCCTCACGTCATGCCGTGCGCTTTTCGCGCCGGCAGCCATCTCGTCCAGCTCGCACTTCGATCCGCAGCAAAGCCGACCTCGCGGACGACGGCAATCCCCATATCGCCCGCGTCGGTCGGTCGGCGCTCACGGCTACTCGGCGGCCTCTGCAGCAGCAGGATGAGCCACTGTCTCAATCACGGGTATACGCAATCCCGCCTGCTCCATCAGCGGCAGCACGCGGCGGCCGAAGAAGTCGAGGTCGGGCTTGAAATCGTAGAACGACAGTTGCAGCCCATCGACGCCGGCCTTCTTGAGCTGGACGAACTGCTCGACCACCTGCTCGGGGGTGCCGATCACCTCGATGTTGCCGCCGATCGCCCGGCGCTTGGGCGCATCGACGCCGACACGGCCGCGCCAGGCATGAGCGTCGCTGTCGAGCCGGTGGAAGTCGCCGACCGGATCGGCATGGGCGACGATGGCATCGTGATAGGTCCAGGTCTCGCGCTCGGTCTCGCGGCAGATCACCATCGGATTGAGCAGCGTCCGCACCTCGCGGCCGAGATCGCGCGCCGCCTGCTTGACCCTCGCCGTATGCGCCGGCAGCGCAGGAATGGCGCTCTCGAAGCTCGAGCCTGTCGGGCTGGTGATGAAGACGATGTCGGAATAGCGCGCGGCGAAGGCGATGCCGGCGTCCGAGCCGGTGGCGTTGACCAGCACCGGCCGGCCGTAGCGCGGCTTCGGCGTCACGAAGGCGCCGTTGAGCTTCCAGGACGACTGGCCGGAGAATGAGTAGTTCTCAGTGTCGCCCCACAGCCGCTGCAGCACTTCAAGAAACTCGGCGGCAAGCTCGTAGCGGCGGTCGTGATCGATCCGGCTCCAGCCGAACGCCTCGTGTTCGGCGGCGCGATGGCCGGTCACGACATTGATGCCCCAGCGCCCGTTGGAGATGTGATCGAGCGTGGCGCCATATTTGGCGAGATGCAGCGGATGCAAGGGACCGTAGAGCACGTGGATGGTCGAGACCAGGATGATGCGCCGGGTCAGACTGGTCAGCGCCGCCGTGGTCATGAACGAGTCGAGCGCCTCGCCGGTGAACACGCCGCCATAGCCGCCCTTGGGCAGCCATTGCGACAGCGCGAACACCAGATCGAAGCCGAGATTCTCCGCAGCCAGCACCAGGTCGCGGTTGTAGTCGAAATGCCAGGACGTCGTCCGCGGCAAGGTCGACGCGCTCCAGCCGCCGGCCTGGATCGGCAGGAACAGGCCGAGCAGCAGCGGCTGCTGCAGCGCCTGCGACAACGGGCTGTCCGGCCGGTCGGCCGGTCCCGGAAAGCCGTCGAGGCCGACAAGGGCTCCTGGCCGGTGGGTGATGATGGTCATGCCGTCCTCCTGTCGTCTGCGGCGGCTGCACGCACGGTTTCGCCGGCGCGGCGAAACACCGTTTCCATCAGCCATTGCTCGTTAGGAAACTGCCGGGCCCATTCGTCCCAGCCGGAATGCTTGCGATATTGACCGAGGCGTCCCGAGGCCACCGCCTCGCCCGGCGTGATCGTGACGCGGCGGTCGCAATCGGGCGCGACGTAGATCGCATCCGCGCGGCAATACAGCTCGCACATGAAGCAGGTCTGGCAATCCTCGACCCGCGCCAGCAGCGGCGGCCCCGACGACGCGCGGTCGAGCACGTTGGTCGGGCACGCCTCGACGCAGGCGCCACAGTCCGTGCAGCGATCGGCAACGATGAGCTCGATCATGACGCGGCTTCCAGGGCGATTGGAGCTGCCGGCACACGGCGCGTGTCGGCTGCGATGTCGACGCGATCGAGGCCGCGGCTCACCAGGCGCACTGCGAGGTCCGGATCGACGCCGGGATGATCGAGCCTGCGATGCATCCCCCTGCTTTCGGTCCGCTGTCGCGCGGTCGCGACCGACCAGCGCGCCGTTGCGACCAGCGCCGCCGTCTCGCGCGACCGCAGCGGATCGCCGCCCGCATGGTCGGCGATCTCGCGCCAGAGCCCGTCGAGCGACCGGAGCGACGCAGCCAGCGTCGATTCCTTGCGGAACAGGTTCTTGTCGAATGGATGCATCTCGGCGCGGACGCCGGCCCTGATCGCGTCGAGATCGCCCGCTCTGCTCCGCACCCTCGGCCGCAGGCCGGCCTGTCCGAGCGGAATCAAGGACGAGGCTTTCGACCCGATGCTGCGCGCCAGTCGCGCGGCGGCCTGCCCGGCACGGACGCCCGACGACAGCGCCCAGGCCGAATTGATGCTGCCGCCGCCGGAGATCGCACCGGCAACCTTCTCGCGCGAGGCGTTGTCGCCGGCGACGAACAGCCCCGGCACGGCAGTACGCCCGTCGAGATCGTCGACCCTGACGCCGCCGAGACCACGGATGGTACCGTCATTGTGCAGCGTGACCTCGAAGCGATCGCGCCAGGGATCGACGCCCCAGCGATCGAACACCAGCGGCACGTTCGGCGAGATCGTATGCAGGCGGGCCTTGATGTCGTCGGGCAGAAGATGGAGCGAGCAAAACACCGGTCCAGCAAGCATAGCCTTGGCCAACCCGACCGTCTGCTGCGGCCCGAACGGCAGATCGAGTTCGCGCCCGTCGGCGTCGTAATAAGTCGCGAACGCATAGGCCATGCTGCGCGTCATCGTCGAATGCGCCGGCGCGATCGTGTAGGCCGCGGTGAATTCCATCCCTGAGAGATCGGCGCCGGCTTCCGCCGCCAGCAGATAGCCATCGCCGGTATTGGTGCGCGATCCCAAGAGATGCGACAGGAAGCTGGTGCCGCCGGCAGCGAGCACAGTCGCACCTGCGGCGATCTGGTAAGGCCGCGCCCCATCCTGACGGCGAAGGCCTCGTGCACCGCCGATCGTGCCGTCACTGCGCGCCAGCAGTTCCAGCACTGGCGAATGGTCAAGGATCGTGACGCCATGATCACGCGCAAAGGCACGCAGCGCCCGCATGTATTCGGGACCGCGAACCGCGCGATAGTTGGTCTGCCCGTCATCGTCGATGCCGAACGCGTAGTGGCTCGCGAGCGTTGGCAATGTCCGCCAAGTCTCCGCGATGATCCCATGCATCCATGCGGCTTCGCCGAGACCGAGACCCGCGATGACACGCTGGCTGACGGCCTGCTCGCGCGCCTGCGGCGGCACCCACCAGTGACCGGGGCCGGCCGCGGCCGTGACGCCGCTGGTGCCGCAATAGCCCTTGTCGACGAGGATCACCCGCGCACCGGCGCGCGCGGCCGAGACCGCAGCCCAGGCACCGGCCATGCCGCCGCCGATGACGAGCACGTCGGCGGTGAGCGATAGTGGATCCGGCCCTGAAGCAGTCACGGCGACACCGGATGTGTCATCCGCAAAGCGCGCGCTCCCGTTCGTTCTGCCGGCGTGGCCTGCGCAACCATGTTCCGAACTCCGCTGCCGTGCGTAAACGACGCACGCGCGCGATCATGGTCAACCAGTGCGGCGCTGCTGGCAATTTCAGAGTTGCGCGATTTTCAAACGCTCTGTTCTCGCCGCGATCCATGACCGGAGAAGATTTCGGTCGAGTGTTCCAGGCCTCCATCGCCGCCCGGCGCGCCAGCCGGCTGCAAATAATAATTCTATCGCAGCGTCGCTCATGACGACACACTTGCGACAACAATCTGTATGTTCTTGGAACACCATCGGTCGGAACGCGCCAACAAGTAGAATATTCGTCTTTCCGAATCCGGCCGATGTTTTACGTGCTAGACTACAAACGTAGCACATCGTCCGCGCGCGAGAGAAAAGGCATCTTTGCATGAGCCGTTTTCCAGAACGACACGTGATCATCGTCGGCGGCGGTGCATCCGGCGTCCTTCTGGCCTATCAGCTGCTGCAACGCCCGAAGTCCGATATCCGGATCACCTTGATCGAGAAGCGTTCGGAGGTCGGTCGCGGGCTGGCCTATCACACCGGCAATGCTGATCACCTGCTCAACGTGCGCGCTGCCAACATGAGTGCGCTGCCCGATGATTCCGAGCATTTCTGGCGCTGGCTGTCGACGCACGAGCATGGCCTGCGGCTTTGTCCCGATCCGTTCTGCTTCGTGCCTCGCCGCCTTTATGGCGACTACATCGCCAGCCTGATCGCGCCGTTCCTGGAGACCGAGGACGGCGCCCGGCGTCTCAGCATTATCCGTGGCGAATGCATCGCGGTGAGCGAGGGCGCTCACACCGTGACCGTGAGTTTGGCGGATGGGACGCGGCAGATCGGCGACGTCGCGGTGTTCGCGACCGGGCATGACGCGGCCATCCCGCGCTCGGCCTGGCATGCCGATCCCTGGATCTCGCCGTCCATTCCCGGCTTCAGCCGCGATTCGGCGGTGCTCATTCTCGGCGCCGGCCTGACCATGGCGGACTACGTGCTGTCGCTGCTGCGTGAGGGCCATCGCGGCCCGATCCTCGCGATCTCGCGCCGCGGCCTGATGGCGAAGGGACATCGGCGTATCACTCCCTGCAAGATCAGCGAGGATGAGGTTCCGTTCGGCGCGCGCGGCAGCGTTCTGCTGCGCTGGTTCCGGCAGCGGATCGCCGCCCACATCGCCGAGGGTGGCGACTGGCGCGGCGTCATCGACGCCGTCAGGCCGTTCAGCCATCGGCTGTGGCAGGACTTGCCGCTGGCGTCCAAGCACAGCTTCCTGGAGCATGCGCGGGCGTGGTGGGATGTGCATCGGCACCGTATGGCGCCGGAGGTCGAACAGCGCATCGCACAGGCGATCGCGGACGGCCAACTTCGCGTCGCCGCTGCCAAGCTCGTCAAGATCGACGGTGGGACGCACGGCGCTCGGGCGCATTATCGCCGGCGTGGCCGCAGCGAGATCGAGACGCTCGAGGTCGGTGCCGTGATCGACTGCACGGGGATCGTCAGGGACCCCCGCGCCACCGCCAACCCCGCCGTGCGCAGCCTGTTCGATCAAGGACTGGCACGCTGCGATCCGCTGCGGATCGGCATCGAGGTCACGGCGGACTGCGCCATCGTCGGTGCCGATGGCACGCCGTCACAGCGCCTGTTCGCAATCGGCCCGCTGACCCGCGCCGCCTTCTGGGAGATCATCGCGATCCCGGACATCCGGAGCCAGTGCGCCGATCTGGCGGACCGGCTGTTGCAGGCCCGCCCGATCGTCGTGCCGCCGATCGAAGCGCCGGCGCTGGCGGCGGTTGCCGATCACCAGGTCGCGATGTAGGTGCCATTGAAGCGCGTCTCCAGGAACGCCTTGACCGGCTCGGACTGGTAGGCCTCGATCAGCTGCTTGACCCAGGGCTTGTCCTTGTCCTCCTCGCGCACCGCGAGGATGTTGACCCAGGGCCCCTCGGCATTTTCACGCGCGATGGCATCCTTGGCGGGATTGAGCCCGGCCTGAACTGCGTAGTTGTTGTTGATCGAGACGAGGTCGACGTCGGCCAGCGCGCGCGGCAGCTGCGCCGCGTCGAGCTCGACGAATTTCAGCTTCTTCGGATTGTCGGTGATGTCGACCACTCTCGAGGCGACATTGCTCGGATCCTTCAGCTTGATGGCGCCGTGCAGCGCAAGGATCATCAGCCCGCGCGCGCCGTTCGACGGATCATTGGCGATCGCGACCTTGGCGCCTTCCGGAAGCTCGGCCAGCGCCTTGTATTTCTGCGAATACACGCCCTGCGGCGAGGCGATGGTGGTCGCGACCTTGACGATCTTCCATCCGGTCTTGGAGATCTGGTTCTTCAGATAGGGCTCGTGCTGGAACGAGTTCGCCTCGAGATCCTTCAACGCCAGCGCCTGGTTTGGAATCACGTAGTCGGTGAACTCGACGACCTTGATGTCGAGCCCGCGCTCGGCGGCCACCTTCTTGACGACGTCGATGATTTCGGCATGCGGCCCGGCGGTCACGCCGACGCGGATAGCTTCCGCTTGTGCGGGAAGGATCAACGACACAAGGGCGGCACTGGCAACAAGGGGAAGGCGCATTCAAGTCTCCAACGAAACAACCAAGTTTCGTTGCTCACTAGCGCCGCAACAGCCGGGCCGCAATCGCAGGTGCGAACAAAGCAATGGACGCGCTCTCGCAGCTGATCATTGCGTGCAAATGTTCTTTCTTCTCAGCCATTCTGATCGATTCATTCTCTCAACCTGTAGCCCGGATGAGCGAAGCGACCTCCGGGCTCACACGAGGCGTGGAGAAGAACCCGCATGTCGCTGGCGCTCATGCGGGCTACTGATCCTTCAGTTGAACAGATCCGGCTCCTGCGCCGTGATCCAGTCCCACAGCGGCTGGAAGCTGAAATAGCCACCCTTGTGGGTGCCGACCTGCCCCGCCGTCAGCTTGGCGATCTCGTGCGGGATCGGCTTGGTGGGACCGGCGGCCTCGGCCAACAATTGCGTGCGCGCGGCATTGTCCATCGCGATGTACCACCACGCTACAGCCTCGATGGTCGGGCCGACCGTCAGCAACCCGTGATTTTGCAGGATCGCGGCCTTCTTCGTCCCCAACGCCTGGGCGATCTTTCTGCCCTCATCGGCATCGAGCACGACGCCGGTGAACGGGTCGAACAGCACGTGATCCCCGTAGAAGGCGCAGGAATCCTGCGTCAGGGGATCGAGCAGTCGGCCGAGCGCGGACCACGCCTTGCCATAGGTCGAATGCGTATGCGCGGCGGCGATCACATGCGGATGCGCCGCATGGATCGCGGAGTGAATGACGAAGCCGGCCTGGTTGATCGGCCTGTCGCCGATCAGGATGTTGCCATCGTGATCGACGAGTTGCAGGTCGGACACCTTGATCTGGCTGAAATGCGCCGACAGCGGATTGATCCAGAACCGGTCGGGGAATTCCGGATCGCGCACGGTGACGTGGCCCGCCAGGCCCTGATCGAAACCGTAGCGGGCAAACAGGCGGAAGGTCGCCGCGAGGCGCTGCTTGCGATGCAGCCGCTCCTCCGCGAACGTGGCGGTGGGCTGGCGCTCGACGAGCGCAAACTTCCTGGGTTTCTCGACGAGCGTATTCATGGCCGTTCACCTCTTGCCTCGAGCGCGCGCGTCCATCGCGCGGTCAACTCGTTAGGCTGATGGTAGAACGAACGGCGCGAGACGATCTTTTCAAAGATCAGGGCTCACCGGAAATGCCGGCGAGCCCTCGTATCTCACGTCGACCGAAAACGTCTCCGCCGCGCCGTCGCGACACAATCTCTGCTCAACGCTGCCGCAGCCGCCGATTGAGCCTGCGCGCGAGATGATCACCGACGGTCTGCACCGTCTGCACCAGCGCGATCAGGACGACGACCACGGCCAGCATCATCTCCGGCATGAAGCGCTGATAGCCGTAGCGAATGCCGAGGTCGCCGAGACCGCCGCCGCCGACCGCGCCGACCATCGCGGAATAGCCGAGCAGGCTGACCACGGCGAGCGTCAACGCCAGCACGAGGCCCGGCAAGGCTTCCGGGATCAGCACCTTGAACACGATCTGCAGCGGAGTCGCGCCGAACGAGGACGCGGTCTCGATCAGGCCGCCATCGACCTCGCGGATCGCCGCCTCGACCAGCCGCGCGATGAACGGCGTCGCCGCCACCGTCAGCGGCACGATCGCAGCCCCCGAGCCGATCGACGTGCCGGCGACGAGGCGCGTGAACGGGATGATGGCGACGACCAGGATGATGAAGGGCGTCGAGCGCGTGGCGTTGACGACGATGCCAAGGATCGCGTTGGCCGCGGGCGCTGCGAACAACTCCCCCGCGCGGCTCGTCGCCAGGAAGACGCCGAGCGGCAACCCGAGCGAGGTCGCGACCAACGCCGCGGTCGAGACCATGAACAGGCTCTCGCCGGTGGCCTGGATGATCAGGTTGATGAGCTCAGGAGACATAGCCGAGACGCTCCGCTGCGAAGTGATGCAGTGAGAGATAGGACAGCGTCTGCCGCGCCGCCGCCTCGCCGCCGGGAATGCCCAGGATCAGCGAGCCGACATGCTGGCCGCCGATCTCGTCGATCCGCGCCGATAGCAGCGCGACGTCGATCGACAGCTCGCGTGCCAGCCGCGCCACCAGCGTGTCGCCGGCATCCGAGCCGCGCACCTGGACGCGGAGCACCGTCTGTCCGATCGGCACAGGCTCCTGCACGAGCCGGCTCGCCAGCGACACCGGCACGGCATCGCCGAGCACCTCGGCCAGGAAGGTCTGCGTGGTCGGATGCTTCGGATGGGTGAAGATGTCGGCGACATGGCCGCGCTCGACGACACGCCCATCATCGATCACGACGACTTCCTTGGCGAGCTGGCGGACCACGGACATCTCGTGGGTGATCAGGATGATGGTGACGCCGAGCTCGCGATTGATGTTGGCGAGCAGGTCGAGAATCGCCCGCGTCGTCTGCGGATCGAGCGCCGACGTCGCCTCATCGGACAGCAGCACGTTCGGCCGCGTCGCCAGCGCGCGCGCAATGCCGATGCGCTGCTTCTGACCGCCGGACAACTCCGCCGGGTAGCGATCATGCTTGTCGGCGATGTCGACCAGCTCCAGCAGCTCGGCGACCCGCGTCCTGATGTCGGCCTTCGACCAGCCGGCGATCTCGAGCGGGAGTGCGATGTTGTCGGAGGCCGTGCGCGACGACAGCAGGTTGAAGTGCTGGAAGATCATGCCGATCGAACGCTGCGCCAGCCGGAGCGCCTGGCCGCGCAGAGCCGAGATGTCGCGTCCATCGACGACCACCCGTCCCGCCGTCGGCTTCTCCAGCCCATTGATCAGCCTGACGAGGCTCGACTTGCCGGCGCCGGACCGTCCGATCACGCCGGTGATGGAGCCCCGCGCGATCGCGAAGTCAATATCCTTGAGCGCCTCGACATCCGGCTTGTCGCGATAGGCGGGATAGATCTTCGACAGTCCCTCGAAGCGAACCATCGGCTCGGCGACGAGAGACGAAGGGATGAGACCGGCCGGCACGACCGGCTCGGCGATCCCCAGGGTTGGGTGGGCATTCATGGACTGACCTTGGACTGACCTTGGCTTCAGATGCTGCAGCGCACTCGAATTGCGCTCACCATCGCCTGCGATCAGTCCAGAGGCAATTTCAGAAAATGCCCCCAAGTTGGACGAAGCTTCTCACGGCGTCACCGTCCGTGAAACGTCATCCTCCTGCTCACGTTCAATCGAAGTGGAACACCAGCATCCGCAATTCGATGCTCTCGCGCGGTGGCGCATCGGTCGGCGTCGTCGGGTCGACGAACGCGGTATGCGGTCCGAACCGCGTGCGCCCGTCGGTCGCCGAATCGTAGCACTTCAGCAGCAGCGCCTCGTCGGGTGTCATGTCCGGGAAATAGAACCAGCGATGAGCGGGATTGTACGTGACGGAGTAGATCTCGCCGTTGCGGTTGGGATAGATCAGGTCGGACGCGACCAGATCATCCGGCGCGACCGTGGTCCCGTCGCACATCGCCAGCGGCGTGTCGCGCAACGGCCCGATGATTGGCCGCCACAGGTTGATCACCTGAACCCGCCCGCGCAGCAGGTCCTCCGCCTCGGCGCCGAGATGCTCACGCACCCGGTTGGCACCCGACGTCGCGGTCTGGTCCACATGCACGCGCGTCGCCGGCTGGCGCGGCCCGCCGTCACGGACGTCGGGAGCACCGGCCACACGCTTGCGCAGGGTGTGGTCGAAGATCACGACGCGATCGGCGCGCAAGGTCGCACGAATGAAGGCCTCCGCCGCCGGATAATAGATGCTACGGACTTCCTTCTCGTTGGTGAAGTCACGCACGAATGTGGGGTGTCGCACCAGCGCAAAGCCCTCACGGTCGAGCGAGAATGATTGCGCGATCGGGCGGCCGTTGAACACCGGCACCTGACGGGGCTCCGGCAGCGCGGTCGATTTCGGCTCGCCCGGCGGCGGGTCGAACGCATAGGTGCGCGGCTTGCCCGCGGTGGGCGCCAGATAGTTCAGCTCGGCGAGAACGAAGGGCAACGCTTTGATCTTTCTCTCGACCAGGCTCATGGATGTCTCCGGGCAGTTTCATGCGATTGCATGTAGCTTGATCGGCGCCGGCGGTCAGAACAAGCCGGCGCCCGAAATAGCAACGCTCCTGCTTTCGCTGCGGCCCGGCGTAGCAAGGAATTGCTCGTCGAACACAGTGCTAGACCGAAGTTTTCTTCTGTGTGTCGCGTCCTGCGCCAGGACATGGCTGGCATGACATCACCGCAGCCAGACTCGGCGCCATCGGGTCCCTTGCATTCGGGTCACGCCGCCCGCGCAGAACAATTCTTGCTCGATCAGCCTGAAAATCGCGCGACCCATTTTATTGACGGCATGCGGCGTCCTTCTACACTCAGCATCAGAGCACCAACGCGCCCCGCGCCGAACAGACACGATCCGACGCCACCGCATGTCAGCCGCACCTCCGCAGGTCTTCGCCATCGATCTTGGCCGGCGCCCGGCCTTCGTGTTCGCCACGAATGATCACGACATGGCGCAGAGCCTGGTGCGGTCACCGCGATTGCTCCACGCGATCGACGCTTTCTGCCGGCTGAGGCGTCCTGCCCAGGCCGAACGGCTTGCGCTCCGCGGAGCAACCGACGACGAGGCCGTCGTCTATCGCGACCGCGCCGACGAGCTTGCCGACGCGGCGATCTCCCGCCTTCTCTTGGTTCATATCAGTCCGGACTGACACCGCAGGGAGCGCAGGCCCGTTCGGGCCCGCGCCTGTGCAGCGCGACCGACCTACTCCGCGGCCTCGCTGAGCCCAAGCCGCGCCCGCGGCACCTCGCCGGTCACCACCGACACACGCTCGCCCCAGCGCTCTTCGGGATAGTAGTCCCACACCGCATGATGCTGGCTCGCCCAATTGTCCCAAACCAGCAGCGAGTTCGGCCGCCACTGCACCCGCGTCTGCAATGCAAGCTGGCCTTCGATGTGACGGAACAGGAGCTGCAGCAGCGCATCGCTCTCGCGCCGGGTTAGCTGCACGATGTGCGAGGTAAAGGACGCATTGACGTACAGGAACTTGCGGCCGGTACGCGGATGAGTCACGACCACCGGATGCTCGGATTGCGGATAGGTCTTGCCGGGATCGGGCTTGGCGCCATAACCCGCGGTCCAGGCCAATGATCCATCATGGATGGCCGTGAGGCCATCCAGCAGCTGCTTGATCGGATCCGACAGGAATTCATAGGCGAGATACATGTTGGCGAAGGCCGTGTCGCCGCCGAGCGGCGGCGTCTTGGTCACACGAAGCAGCGAGACCGCAATCGGGCTGGGATCGCAGGACACGTCCGGATGCCAGCCGTCGCCGGCGGTGAAGCGCGAATTCGCATCGGTCTTCCACGACAGGAATTCCGGATCGAACAGCCCGTCGTGCCGGAAGCGGGTCGCGGCCAGCTCGTGCCGGTGCAGCGACTTGCCGAAGCGGCGCGCAAAGCGCTTGTGGTCGTCTTTCGAGATCTCCTGATCGCGGAACACGATCGCAAGATTCTCATCGAGCGCGCGGTGGATTTCCGCGAACTGCTCGTCCGGCAGATCCTTGGTGAGATCGACGCCGCCGATCTCGGCGCCGACCGTCGGACTGAGCTGCCGCACCTTAATCGTGCGATACGGCTCGCGCCGGGCGCTGTTCCATGCCTGGATGGCCAGCTTGTCGTTGAAGTCCCTGTAGAAGCTCATGACTTATCCTTCTCGAAAGTTGCGATGTGGGAGATCAGATGACCGCGCGGCGCAGGCGTCCTCCGCCGGTCGCGACGAGCGCACGGGCCGCGCGTTCGGCCTCGCGCGCGGAGGCAAAGTGCTGTCCCTCCAGGCTGTCGAATGCGCGTTCGGATGAGAAAAAGCTGAAGCCGCGCTCGTCGGCCGTGACGATGCCGGCGGTGCGGTTGAGAACCTCGATGACATAGGCTTTGGACATGACCGGTCGTTCGCCGCGTGCGTGCGGCGCTCCTGTCTGATCTGCAGATGGTTGAAGGCGTTGAATTCGGCTGCAGCGATCAGCAACAGGCCCCGGTCGCCGCAGAGAAACAGCGGCCGGCAAGGCGCTTGCGCACCAGGCGATCGGCTGCGGTTCGGGTTCTCATCTGGCGTTCCGTGGTTGAGCGATGACGACAGGGAATATCGGCGCGAGGCGCTATGCGGTCAATGAAATGGAACTTCAAAGATTGCAAACCAGCGCATCGTTTATTTCAGAACGACACATCTCGACGCAAATAGTCGCTCGCTTATCCGGAAGCTGGGATTGAGACGGACTTGCAGATGACGCGGCGTGGGACATCGTACGACAAAAGCTTTCTCCACGTTTCAAACAGCAGGCATGGCTCGGGGATCTCGCGGCCGCATGCGCCCGAGCTTTGCATTCGTTCGACCTCTCCTTTGAAGAAGAGGCGCAGGGAAGACCGGGTATCGACTGATACCCGCGGTCCGCGTGCAGCAAAAAAGCACGCGGCAGAACCACAGGTTCAGCCCAATATCCGGCCTTCCCTGCGCGACGGTTTGACGGGTTATAGGCGCTCTCCCCGGGGATCGGCTGTCTTGCCCCCGTCGCCGGCGGATCATCATCACCGCCGGCTTGGCATCAGCACCGCGATGCCAGGACCACACCACTTCGCCGTCGCCTCGCTCCGTTCGTCGGCGCGGGCTTTGACACCCGGCTGCGGAGCAACGCGCCCATCGCCTCCCCAGGCTCGACGCTCGTGACGATCGCGAAACGTCCCTCTTCAGCGAGCCGGGATGCGCGAGAATGTGGAGGTGATTTGCCCGACAACGCAAGTGAGGAGTCCGCGACAAACTGGCACGACGGGCAGTTGGCGCATGTAGGGCATGCGTGGATTGCTCGTCGGGCAGATGATCCATCGCACGACGACCGGGCGTCCGTGAGTCGCCTCGCCCCCGCCCCCATCGTCATGGCCATGCTCGGTCACAGCCATCCACGTCGTGGTCATCACGAAGAAAGACGTGGATGCCCGGGCCTTCGTCGCCGGCCCCGCGCTGAACGGGGCAGCGAGGGCGGTCGAGATAGCGAGCGAAGCTCACGAGTTTTATGCACTGTCACCGTAATCCCGCGCGTAATCCCGCGGTAATAGGTCGCGCGCGGCAGACCCGCCAGCGCGCAGAGGTGCTGCACGTGAACGTGGGAGTCGGCGGCCTCCGATGTCATGGCCTGGATGACTTCGATGATGCGGATGCGGGTTTGCCTTGCACGACCGGCCGCTCCAGAGCGCGCAAGGCTTGCCGAAAAAAATCGATGTCCATCTGCTGTCGGCCGACCAGCCGTTCCAGCTCGGCGATGCGCGCATTCGCCGGGGCGAGCGCCGAACGCTTGTCGTCATACGTCGCCACGGGCTTGAGCTTGCGCGGGCCGGGCTTGGGACCGCCCTTGCGGTTCAATCCCTCTGGCCCGTGCGCCTTCCACGCCTTGATCCAGTCGTGCAGAAGCTTGCGCGCTATGCCGAGGTCACGAGCGACGGGCAGAACGCCTTCGCCTCGCTCGACCCGCTTGATCGCCTTCAATTTGTAAGCCGTCGGGAACTGACGGGTCTTTCCTCGTACTGCCACAGCTCATCCCCGAAATGCCTGTCACAGAAATTATCTGTGTCTCACTTGAGGGGTGCAGTCCAGTGCAGTCCAACACTGTCACCGTAATATCGAACCCAATCCGCCATCTCTCAGTGGATGCCGGTCGCAAATCCGCCAGCCCATGGTCGACAGGACAACCTCATTTTCATTCTTTCTACTTTTGATTGCTTTTTTCTATCATTCACCTCATACTGCAACGCACATATCTCCGAAGAATTCACTTATTAGCGGCCGGACGATCCGAGCCAGCCGCACACCGACGTGCACGACACAAGGCCACTTAGTCCGCAGCATAGCCGACGCGCCTGTGACGATTAGATCCTGAAAATGATCGACCAATTTTCTTCAGTTCGCACACGACTTGGGGGAACCACTTTTATGAAGGGATTCACTGCGATGACCGAAGAATTCTCGTCGGACTCCATCAGCAAATGGGCGAAGCGGATTGCAGCAGAGATCGAACCCGAGAGCGAAGCTCTCGCGCCAATGATGATGGAGGCCTATCTGCGTGGCGGTCGAGACCGACGGCAGCTCTTTGAGAATAAAGCGGAACTCGGCGGTTTTCTGCCAGATGGCGGAGCCTTGCTTTTGCCTTTTGCTTATATGGCGCTCAGCTACATCGCAAAGGGGCTGCTCAAGCTGTATCAATCAGGCGGGCTCAGCGGAATATCCAACCTGCTGAGCATCTGGAAAAACGCCTTCGATCTCATCAAGACCCGGAAAGCACGTGAAGAAGCACATGCAGTCACGGAAACGGAGGCACGACGCAGTCTGCGCCATACCCTGGACGAGGTGCAGCGCGCTCTTAGGGAACAGGGCTTGTCGACAGATCAGTGCGAGCTGATCTGTTACCGAGTGATGATGGTGCTGCTCGACGAGCCTATCGAGGGAGCACAACTGGTCAGGACATTCCAGAGTGAAAGCGCATAGGGATGGCCGAGCCACAACGACAGAACTCCGACGCGGGTCTGCCACCGTGGCTTTTGCTATTCCTGACGTTGTTAGTCTTCGGACTTCCGCAGAGTTATCAGACGGCACGCGAAGATCTTGGCGATTTTCAGAAGATCGACGAAATGAACCGGCTGGAGCTCGCTGTAGCAAATGTCGATGATGCCAGCTCGATCGTCGCCAAAAGTGACGCTCAGCAAGTGATGCAGCATCATGCGCATTTGCTGAATTGGCTAAAAAATGGCGCATGCATCCGGTTCCGAGCGGAACTAGACCGGGCCCTTGCCGCCATTGAACAAGCGAACTTTCTCGAAGACGACCTGCGGGGCCTTTACCGTCAGCAAGTTAAACTCAAGAAAGATGCGATGGCTCTCATCTTGGAGATGCTTGACGACGACGAACGCTCCGAACTTGTGCAG
The DNA here is from genome assembly GCF_032377735.1 of Bradyrhizobium sp. SZCCHNRI3043. Classification (NCBI taxonomy): domain Bacteria; kingdom Pseudomonadati; phylum Pseudomonadota; class Alphaproteobacteria; order Hyphomicrobiales; family Nitrobacteraceae; genus Bradyrhizobium; species Bradyrhizobium sp. SZCCHNRI3043. Next base: position 37,949 of record NZ_JAUHID010000026.1, on the reverse strand, counting down.
ATCGAGGGCAAACGACCGCCGCCGACGGCAAGCAAAGCCGAGATAATCCATTATCTGCTGGAACCGAAAGAAGACCAGCGCCAAACTATGAGCACGAATTGGCGAACGCTCGCCCCGCAGGCGCGCCCGACCTTGGACACGGGAGATCAGGGCCATATATCCATGGATGACGTATGGCGGTCACGCATCTCCCTGATCTTGAGCAAACCCGCCTTCCTTGTAGATCTAGGAATCACCTTGATCCCGATTTTCTGCTTGTTGACGGTAGCGTTTCCCCGTTGGCGAGCTTGGCACGTGGAAAGGACATTCGGGCTCCGGGAGTATCTCGGAGGGTTTCCGGAGATCGACGAACTACAGGCATTTGTAGCGATGAGCGCTCCGCGCATCGAACTGCGGGTCAACCTGCTGCATTCGGGCTATGCATTTGTCTATCCACGGAGCTATCGGCGCCCGCGCCTGGCAGTGCTCGGCGGAATGTATGTGCTTTGGAAACGTGATCCCGTGACCGCGAGGGGCATATTGCTGCATGAAATGGAGCATGTCCGCCAAGGGGACCATCTTGTCGTGGGGTACGGAAGCTTCTTCTCGGGGTATCTCAAGTGGCTGCTTGTCATCTTCATCCTAGTGATGGCGATGACCCTGATCTCCTCCATGGCGCTTTCCGTGAGATCGGTCGGTTTGCATATCGAGCACCAAGCGCAGCTCTTTGGGCGGACTGCACTGATGGCGTTATGCTCAACCGCATCTCTCCTCTTCCTGATCATGGCTTCGATCACAAAGCCGCTCGTGGCTATCTGGGCCCTGGAGCTGAACGCAGACTACGGCGGGAGCCGCGCGCAGGTCCTGCACGTCGAATGCGGCACCAAGGCGATGGGAGCCGGTGGACGGATATCCCGAATGCTGGGAACTCTGAGCCATCCGCCGGTCTGGCTGAGAGCATGGTTGATTAGGCGCGACGACTGGATGAGGAGACTACTGCGACAGATTCTCTTTCCAGCCTCGTACCTGATCGCGATCCTGATGCTCTTTCTCATGGGCTTCTTCGCGACGCTACCGGACCATGGACTACGTGCCGAGAGGGTGAAATGGCTCTTAGGCCTATCGTTGGACTCCCTTGAACGCAATTATTGGAAATTCGGCAGCATGGCGGCGCTGTTGCTGGCGTGGCCATGGCTGTCCGGCTACTGGGAGCTATTCTTCATCGGAGCAGCCCGGCAGTACAAATGGTGGGATGGAGGAAGATGGGCTGCGGCGCTACTGCTGACAATATTGGCGATTTTGGCGTGGTTTGGCGGCCGATCGTCTTGAAGCGGAGCAGGCCTGATTCGTGTGCTCGGAACGGAGGCCAACGTCCAAAGCACATTGAATTCACGCCAGATGCCACCGATGAAGAACGTCCCTATGGCGCGATCGGCAACAAGCCGCCTGGAGCGTCAGGCTATTCAAACTCGGCGATGCGAGCATTTGCGCGCGTCAGCGCAGACCGCTTGTCGTCATAGCTTGCTGTAGCTTTGAGCTTCCGGCATTACGGTGATAGTGCACAAAACAACAAAGGCCGCGCAACGTCGTCAGATCAATACCTTGAACGAGGCCATGAACTTCCGGTCTGCCGCATCCCAGCCCTCCAGCGGTTTGCGCTTCATGACCTGCACAAGGAAGCTATGCGGTCCGGAGACCGTCGTCAGGCCGCCTCCCCATACCTTCTCACTACCATAGGTGAACCGCTTGGCCGGGAGCGTGGCGCCGTTCGCCGACTTGAACTCGGTCTTGTCGATCGACAGGAATTCGCCCGATATGCGCTCCACCAGTCCATCGAGCATGGATTGCATCATCAGGGCGGGCTTGCCTTGGATCGGCCAGGCAGCATGGAAAACGGCGAAGGCCTTGTTTCCGTCCTTGGCCAGATACGTCGTCGACGAAAGTCCCAGCAGTCCACTCGACTTTTCCTCCGGTGGCGTCGGAAACTCGACCGAGAAGAAATGCTCGGCCGGAGCGAACGCGTGGCCAGCGAAGGCCGGGGCCGGGATGACGGCGCCACCAAGAATGGCCAACAGATGGCGTCGCGATATCCCGCTCATGACGGCTTACCTCACTCCCACTCGATTATCTCGCACATGAATAAGGCTTTGATCTCCTTGGATTATACTCCGGGATCACGTCAGGACGCCGTTGGCAGAACCGGCAGATTTCTAGCATCATGACTCCACAGGAATATTTTTTCACCTGGGGCCGAGCACCCTTCGTCACCTATCGCCTGCTATCGCCAGGACGACAATGAAAAATTGCTAACCGTGAACCCTCGCGACTTGAGCAGCGGGTCTGTGCCGACTCGTCTATTGCCCGGTCGTGAGTGCGAGGACCAGAGGCATGGTCAGGACGGCAACTGCCGTTTGAAAGCTGATGATCCCGGCAGCAACGCGGTGGTCGCCTCCCAGCAGCCGCGCCATGATGTAGGCGGAGGGCGTGCATGGCAACGCGTTGAACAGGACCAGCGTGTTGAGTGGAACGCCGTTGAGGCCGACCATGCGCCCGATGCCATAGGTGGCAAGCGGGACCAGTGCCAGCTTGACCAGGCTGGATTGCAGGACCGGGCCGCCCGCGATCCGCGCTGCAGCGACATCCAGGCTGGCGCCAACTGCGAGCAGACCGAGCGGCAGCGATGCGGCGCCCAGCACGCCCAATGTCGATGCGATGGGCTTGGGGATGCCGAGGCCGCCGAGATTGGTGATCGCGCCGGCAACGACGGCGAGGATGACGGGGTTTGTCAGCACAGTCCGGGCGATGTTCGCCCGGGCGCGCGCGCCATGGCTGCCGTGCAATGCCAGGACCAGGATCGACCCGACGTTCAACACCGGAATGGTGATCGCGATGGCCAGCGCAGTGACGGACAGACCCGCCTGACCATAGAGCGCCGTCGCTGCTGCAACTCCGACATACGTATTCGGCCGGAGCGCTCCCTGAAGGACGGACGAGAACACCGGCCCAGGATGCGGGCGAACGGCGCTCCAAGCGGTGAGGAACAATCCACCGAGTGCGACCGCACCCAGCAGGACGACGGCGGTCGAATGCAACGAAATCCCGGCCAGCTCGGCTGTCGCGACCTGCATGTACATCAAGGAAGGAAACAGACAGAAGTAGTTGAGCCGCTCGCAAGGTATCCAGAACGGCTCAGCAACCAGCTGGCTGTGCCGAAGCACAGCTCCCAGCACGATGATCGCGAAGATCGGAGCAAGCGCCGTCACGATCTCGATCACGAACAGATCACCTGCAACTCCCAGCTTTCATCGAAATTTGCCAACGCAGAATTGTGCCTCAAAGACCTATTTCTCGAAATAGACGTCCGCGAAGCTGGCGTTGATCCCGGTCACACCGAGCGTGTGATTCCTGACCTTCTTGTTGAAGAGCGTCACCCCATCGGGTGCGACCAGATGGATCGCCGCGACATCGTCATAGATCAGGTTCTGGAACTTGAACCACAGCGCCCGGCGCTTTTCGGGATCGGGCTCGACGGCCGCATCCTCGAGCAGCTGGTCGACGGCCGGGTTGCTGTAGTGCGAGGCGTTCGAGAACGGCAAGCCGATCTTGAAGTTCTTCGACCAGAAGGCGCGCTGGATGCCCGGAGTCGGATCGAAGGTATTGGACAGCGATTCGAGCGTGATGTCGAACTCACGCCCGGTATAGGCCTTATTGATGTAGGTCGAGAAGTCGAAGAACTGGAAATCGACGGCGATGCCGAGCTTGGTCAGCGCCTGTTTGACGAAGTCTCCGGCCGCCTGCAGATTGAACGGGTTGGCATAGAGCCGGATTGGAAAGCGGGTCCCGTCGGCCTTCTTGGGATAACCGGCCTCGTCGAGCAGCTTGTTCGCCTTCGCCAGATCAAGAGCATACGGCTTGATCGAGGGATCGACGAAGTCGGCCAGGTCCGGACTGACCGCCGACGGCGCGACCTTGCCGTAGCCGAAATAGACGAAGTCGAGCAGCCGGCCATAGTCGATCGCGTGCCCGATCGCGAGCCGCACCCGCTTATCCCTGAGGATCGGATTGTCATAGTTGAAATACAGCTGGGTCATGCCGGCATTGTATTCGTAGCCGCGCGTCTCCGAGCCGAGATGCGGCAGCGCCTGCAGCCGCGCGAGGTCGGAGCGCGGTACCGGCGGCCCGCCGCCGAGATCGAGCTCGCCGGTCTCGAACGCCACCGAGCGCGCCGCCTGATCGGCGATGAAGCGGACGATGATGCGATCGAGATAGGGCTTGCCGGCATCCCAATAATTGGGATTGCGGTCGAGGATGATGTGGCTGCCCTTGACCCACTCCTTGAACACGAACGGGCCGGTGCCGATCGGCGCGCTGGCGTTCTTGTTGCCAAGCGGATCGGTGCCCTCATAGACGTGCTTCGGCACGATCGGCGACTCCGACGCATCGAGCGCCTTGAGCAGATAGGGCGCCGGCTTGGACAGCACGATGATCGCGGTCAGCGGATCGGGCGTCTGCACCTCCTGGACGAAAGCGAAGGTGCCGCGCCCGCGCGGGTGGTTCTCCTTCAGCAGCTTGATCGAATAGGCGACGTCCGCCGAGGTGAACTCCTTGCCGTCATGCCATTTCACGTTCGGACGGAGCTTGAAGCTGTAGCGCAGCCCGTCCTCCGTGACGCTCCATTCCGTTGCCAGCGCCGGCTGCGGCTTGAAGCCAAAACCGTAGGTCAAAAGGCCCTCGGTCACCTTGGGCGAAATGCGCGTAGATGGACCGGCCGTATGGGCAATCGTCACCAGCGTGGTCGGCTCCTGCTCGACCAAGAAGCGCAACGTGCCACCGCGCGGCGCCTCCGCATTGGCTACAGCCGGCAATACTAGCAGAAGCACTAGCGCAAGACCCATCGCATGTCGACCGAGCGCACGAAAGCTCATAGGCAGCCCTCTTTTTGACAAACATGTTCGACGCGAGACGGCGTCGCATGACTGGCCAGCTCTACACCAGAAGTCGCGTCAAATGCTTGCTGATGAATGCCGGGAGCGAGGAATGATCGTAGCGACTTGTTTGTCAGTTGGAGCATGGGCCTCTCATGACGCCCTCCTTCGTCGCTCCCGCAGGACCTGCACCGCGCGTCAACTCCTGGCGACCACGCCGCGACAAGATGCAACACCGACGTCATAAACTGAATGATGGCAGCGCTGACGTGCCGGGACTCCGGAGACGTTTGTTGCCCGTCTCATTTGAAATTTGGAATAGCCAGATCTGCGTTTTTTCCGTTTGCTAGACAGCTCAGCAATTCACTTCAACGATACGGTCCACACAATGATCCCGCGCTTTCCTTCGCTCTCACTGTCCCGGCGACGCGTGCTGGTGCGCGGCTTTGCGGCGGCCACGATGGCACTGGCCGCGATGACGGCGTTGCCCGTGGCCCACGCCGCGCCGAAGAATGGCGGCGACATCGTGTTCCTGATCGACTCGCTGGGCAGCACCTGGATCCCCAACAACAGCGCGATCTCGAGCTTCCAGGGCCATATCTGGGGCCACGTCACCGACAAGCTCGTCTATGTCGACGCCGACGGCAAGGTCAGCCCCTGGATCGCCGAGAGCTGGGAGCAGAACGAGGACGCGACCTCGTTCATCCTGCATTTGAAGAAGGGCGTGACCTTCTCCGACGGCACGCCGCTCGACGCCGCCGCCGTGGTCGCCAATCTCGATATCTGGTACGCCGGGCGCAAGAGCGAGGGCATCAACCCGATCGGCCTGTTTCCGAAGACCTACAAGAGAGCCGAGGCGATCGACGCTGCGACCGTGAAGGTCTCATTCAAGGCGCCGACGCTCGGCTTCATCCCGACGCTGGGCTATCACGGCTCGATCCTGATCTCGCCGAAGACGCTCGCTCAGCCCGCCAGCCAGCAGGCCGATCTCGGCAAGACCTCGGGCAGCGGCCCCTACGTGGTCGAATCCTGGAAGGAAGGCGACTTCGTCAAGCTGGTCAAGCGCAAGGACTACAATTGGGGGCCGGCGGCGGTCGGCCACACTGGACCTGCCCTCCTCGATTCGATCACCTACAAGCTCGTGGCGGAACAGTCGCTGCGCGTCGCCGCGGTGCAGTCCGGCCAGGCCGACGTCGCCTACAACGCGTCCCCGCAGGAGCTGAAATCGCTCAAGGAGGCCGGCTTCACCGTCGCGACGCCGCGCTATCTCGGCTTCGTCAATGGCTGGGCGATCAATACCAAGCTGGAACCCTACAACGACGTGAAGGTGCGCCAGGCGCTGCAGGCCGCGATCAATCGCCAGGAGATCATCGACACCGTCTATACGCCGGAGTGGAAGCTCGCGACCTCGTTCATCCAGAGCAACGTGCCCGGCGCCACCGACCAGAGCGCGCTGCTGGCCTACGATCCCGACAAGGCCGGCAAGCTGCTCGACGAGGCCGGCTGGATCAAGGGCGCCAACGGCGTCCGCACCAAGGACAGCAAGCCGCTGACCTTGACGCTCTACTCCAATCCCTATCTCGCGACGGCGAAACCGGTCGATGAGCTAATCGCCCAGCAGCTCGGCAAGATCGGCTGGAAGGTCTTCATCCGCGCCTACGACGTCGTAACCTTCGGCGAGAAGGTCAGATTCGGTGGCCCGGCCGTGCCCGCCTATGAGGTGACACGCAGCTTCATCGACGCCGGCACGGTTGCCAGCATCCTCACCGATGCCAACAATGGCGAAAACTGGTTCGCGCTCGGCGAGAGCGACACCAAGCTCAACGAGCTGCGTGACAAGATCGCCGGCGCCGGCACCACCGAAGTCCGTGGCCCGCTGCTCAACGAGCTGCAGAGATACGTCCTCGAGCAGGGCTATTTCATCCCGCGCACGCAGATCGTCCAGCGCATCTACGTGCAATCACCGCGGCTCAAGGGCGAAGTCTATAACGGCATCGCCTATGCCAGCTACTACACGGCGACGAAAGGTGAGTAGCCGGCGTTGCGGACAGGTCACGTGAGGAGGCCACCCGCATGAGCAATGCCTATCTCGGCCTTGCCGCAAGGCGCCTCGCCCAGGCCATCATCGTCATTCTGCTGGCCTACGTTCTCACCTTCGTCGTCGTCAGCATCCTGCCGGGCGATCCCATCACCAACGTGCTCCGCGATCCGCAGAACGGGTTCACCGAGGACGAGATCCGGCAGATCATCGCAGCCCAGGGCCTGGACCAGCCGGTCCTGGTCCAGCTCTGGACGTCGCTGACCCATTTCCTGACCGGCGACCTCGGACTGTCGATGCGCTCCAACCGGCCGGTGACGACGCTGATTGGCGAAGTTCTGCCCTCGACGCTGATCCTAGCGTCATCCGGCTTCGCCGTCGCGCTGCTGCTCGCGACGACCGTTGCCTACGGCACGCAGTTCGTGCCCAAGCGGTCCGGCCAGGGCCTGCTACGAGGCTTTCCGTCACTGTTTCTGTCGGTGCCCAATTTCGTGATCGGCCTGGTGCTGATCCACCTGTTCGGTTTTCAGCTCGGGCTGTTCAAGGTGATCGCGCCCAACAGCTTCTGGGCGACGTTCTTCGCCGCGATCGCACTCGGCATTCCCGTGTCGGCACAGATCGCGGAGGTGCTGATCGCCAATCTCGACCACGAGCGGGCGCAGGACTACGCCGCCGTCGCCCGAAGTCGCGGGCTCGGGCCGGTTCGCCTGTTCGCCAAGCATCTGCTCAAGCCGTCCTCGCTGCCGGTCGTCACCATCATCGCGCTCACGCTCGGCGAGCTGCTCGGTGGCTCGCTGATCACCGAGACGGTGTTCGGCCGCACCGGCATCGGCAGCCTCGTGCAGCGCTCGGTCAGCACGCAGGATCTTCCCGTCCTGCAGGCGGTGGTCTCGCTCGCCGCCGTCGTGTTCGTGCTCGTGAACCTGATCGCCGATCTCGTCTATCCCCTCCTCGACCCGCGTGTGAAGCTGGTCGGCGCCGCCAGCCGGCGCCCGACCACGGCTGACGACGACGCCGTCGGCGCTTCCCAGGCGGTGACGCCATGAGCCTCCTGTCCTCCTCCGCGTTCGTCCCGACGACCAGCCGGCTGGCGGCCCTCAAGGTCCCGCCGACCGTCCTGCTCTCCTTCGCGGTCATTGCGCTCGTGATCGCCTGGTCGGTCGCCCCCGGCCTGTTCACCAGCTACAGCCCGATCAACGGCGTGCCCGCCGACAAGCTGCTCGGCCCCAGCGCCGCGCATTGGTTCGGCACCGACCATCTCGGCCGCGACCTCTACGCGCGCGTCGTTCACGGCACGGCCTCGTCGGTGAGCTCCGCCTTGATCGCTGTGGTCATTGCCGCCGTCGCCGGCGGCCTCATTGGCCTGCTCGCCGGCTTCTTTGGCGGCTGGGTCGACATCGTGCTGGCCCGCCTCGTCGACGTGCTGCTGGCGATCCCGCATTTCCTGCTCGCGGTGATCATCGTCACCGCGCTCGGCTTCGACACGACCAACGCGGCGATTGCCACCGGCATCTCGGCGGTGGCGGTGTTCGCCCGCGTCATGCGCTCGGAGGTGATCAAGACCCGGCAGGCCGCGTTCGTCGAGGCCTCGTTCCTGCTCGGCGGCTCGCGCTGGCACATCCTGTTGCGGCATGTGCTGCCGAACGCGTCGCGCTCGGTGCTGCCGCTCGCGGCGCTGCAGTTCGGCCTGTCGATCCTGGTGATCGCCAGCCTCGCCTTCCTCGGCTATGGCGATCCGCCGCCTGCCTCCGACTGGGGCCTGCTGATCTCGATCGGCAAGGACTACCTCAAATGGCCATGGCTGGTTTACGCGCCCGCCTTCGTCACGATCGGGACCGTGCTCTCGTTGAACAGGATCAGCCGATGGCTTCGCCGGACAGACTGAGCGCCACATTCAGCCGCGACACCATCGATGCGCCGGGCTTGCAGCCGCAAGCTCCCCTGCTCCACGTCGACGGCCTGTCGGTGTTCTACGGCAAACAGCAGGTCGTCTCCGACGTCAGCTTCGAGCTCGGCCGCGGCCGGAGCCTCGCTTTGATCGGCGAATCCGGCTCGGGCAAGTCGACGATCGCCCGCGCGGTGCTGCGGCTGCTGCCGAGCGGCGGACATGCGACCGGCCGTGTCGCATTCGACGGCCAGGATGTGCTCGCGCTCTCCGAGCGCCGCTTTCGGCCGCTGCGCGGCCGCGCCATCGGCTTCGTGCCGCAGGATCCCGGCAATGCGCTGAACCCGGTGCGCACGATCGGCGCCCAGGCGATGGAGGCAGCTGTGCTGCTCGACGAGCCGGACAACAGAGTCCGCAGGCAGCGCATCCTGGAGACGTTCGCCCAGGTCGGGCTCGACAATCCCCAGCGCGTCTATGACTCCTATCCGCATCAGCTGTCCGGCGGCATGCTGCAGCGGGTGCTGATCGGGCTCGCGGTGCTGCCACGACCGTCGCTGCTGGTGGCGGACGAACCGACCTCGGCGCTCGACGTCACCATCCAGAAGCGCATCCTCGACCTGCTGTCGCGGCTGCAATCCGAGCTCGACATCAGCCTGCTGCTGATCACCCATGACCTCGCGATCGCCGCCGAGCGGGCCGATGCGCTGGTGGTGCTGAAGGACGGAATCATCCAGGAGGCCGGCCGGACATCATCCGTGTTCTCCGCGCCGGCGTCGGCCTATGCAAGGAAGCTGCACGCCGATGTCCCGGCGCTCAACCCCGATCGTTACGCTGAGTTGCGCGACCCGGGCTTCCGCAGCCTCAAGCAGGGCGCGACCGCGAAGATCGAAGTCAGCTCCGTCACCAAGACCTTTACCGTCGACGGCAAGACGCTGACGGCCGTCGACGGCGTGTCGTTCACCGTACCGGCCGGCACTACCCACGCCCTGGTCGGCGAGTCCGGCTCGGGCAAGACGACGACGATCCGGCTGCTGCTCGGGCTCGAGCAGCCCGACAGCGGCACGATCACTGTTGCTGGCGACACGCTCAGTGGCCGGTCGCCGGACAAACTGCGCGCAGTCTGGCGCCACCTTCAGCTCATCTACCAGAATCCGTTCACCTCGCTCGACCCGACCTGGACCGTCGAGCAGCTCGTGCGCGAGCCGCTGGATCGCTTCAAGATCGGCACACCAGAGGCGCGGATCGCGCAGGTCCGGCAGTCCCTGGCCGATGTCGGGCTCGGCGAGCATCTGCTCGCGCGCAAGCCAGGCGCGCTGTCAGGCGGCCAGCGCCAGCGCGTGGCGATCGCCCGCGCGCTCGTGCTGAGGCCGGATGTGATCGTGCTCGACGAGCCGACCTCTGCGCTCGACGTCACCGTTCAGGCCGACATCGTCGAGGCGCTGCTGTCGCTGCAGGCCAATCTCGGACTGACCTATATGTTCGTCTCGCATGATCTGGCGCTGGTGCGCCAGCTCGCCCACACCGTCTCGGTGATGCATCGCGGACGGATCGTCGAGCATGGCACCGTGAGCGAGATCTTCGACACGCCCCGCGAGCCCTATACGCGCGCGCTGCTCGCTTCGATCCCCTCGGGAGCGGCCGGTGCCGCGCGCGTGCCGCAGCATCGCGCGCGAGCCATGATCACGGCCGCCTGATCGGAATCAAGAATGTCACACTGAGGAGGTCGGCGCGCCGAAGCGCGCCGGCCCTCACATCTATTCCGCCGCGACGTTGAGCGGGCCGCGCCAGATCGCCGACGCGTAGAGCTCGCCATTGAAGTCGGGATCGACCGAGCCGTTGATGCGCGCCTCATGCGCCGGCAGATCGTCCAGGAACAGGTCGCGGCTGATCCGCGACACCACGCCCGGAATGTCACGCTTGAAGCTTGGGACGTCGCCGACCGGCAGGCCGTAGCTGACGAAGGCGGCCGGATTGAACACGTGAATGTTCTTCAGGAATGGCGCCTGTCCCGGCTGCTTCTCCAGATACTCACGGCCGGCTCCGAGATACGGGTAGCCGCCCAGACTGTCGTCCTGCTCGTCGGCCGGCGGCGTGAAGCGATCGCGCCACAGCAGGATGTCGTCGGCGAAGTCGGCCAGCTCCGGCCTGCGATGCGCGTCGACGGTGAAGCCGGTGCCGACGATAACAAAGTCGAACTTGAACTCACCGCGCGGCGTCACGGCGATCCCCTGCGCTCCGTCAGTTCGCACATCCGTCCAGGGCGACGACAGATGCAGGTGGAAGTTGCGGTGCTTCACCGCACGCGTGATCGCGTCCGGCGGCGGCGTCGAGCCGGCCTGGCGGAAGCGGATTGCCTGGTGCCAGCGGATCGCATCCGGCAGCGCGCCGTAATTGTCGTAGGCGCCGGGATAACCACGGATGCGGATCACCGGCAGCGATGCCAGCTCGTGGCGGCGCGCGAACAGGTGCACCTCGCTCGTCCCGCTCTCGAGTGCGACCGCCGCCGCATCGAACGCAGAGGCAGCGCTTCCGACCACCGCGACCGACCTGCCGCGCAACGCCGCAAAATCGATCGCCTGCGAGGTGTGGGCATAGAGCGAGGGCGGCAGCTTGTGCGCGATCACCTCGGGCACGTAAGGTCCGCCCGCGCCGAGGAAGCCGTTCGCCAGGATGACCTTGCGCGTCGTTTCGACCCGCGCCGCACCGTCACGCTCCAGATGCAGCTTGAGATGGCCGTCGGCCGGCTCGATCCACAGCAACCGCGTGCCGTACTGGACCTCGATGTTCAGGACCGAGCGGTACCAATCGAGATAGGCCGCCCAATCGACCCGCGCGATGCGGTCGATCTCCGAATAGACCGCCTCGCCATGGCGAGACTCGTACCAAGCCTGAAAGCTCAGACCAGGGAGCCCGAGCTCGGGCCCCGGCAGAGTCTTCGGCGTGCGCAGCTTGTTCATACGTGCGGTCGTAAGCCAGATGCCGCAGCCGGCAGCATCCTTTGCCGCATCGATCACCGTCACCTTGCCAATTCCAGCACGGCGCAGCGCGAACGCAAACGTGCTGCCGGAATGACCGCCGCCGACCACGACCACGTTGTGGTCGACACCGTCGCGATCAGGCACCCAGTTCTGCGGATCCGGCCCGATCAGCCGCAGCGTCTCGCGTGCGGTCGCGTCGAGATTGGGTTGGGACATCTGTCGTCTCCGGAATTGGCTGTCAGTGGATGTGCGGAAAGCCGTAGCGTTCCGCGAGATAGCGGAGGATGCGGCCGGGATCATCGATGAAGCGCCGGCCATTCGCGATCTGCGCGTCGGCGGGGACCGGCTTGTCGTCGGCGAAGATCAGGACAGGCAGGGACTGATGCTGCTCGCCGATGAGCGTCACGACCGCTTCGCGCGGCCTCTCGAACGGCAACCGATGAACTTCGATCTGCGTCGCGAGGCCAGGGAATGATCCCAGCAATCCCTCGATCGCATTGCAGTGCGGACATACGAAGAAGCGTCCGGGATGCGCGACGTCACGAAATCCGGGTGCGAGGAGGAAAAGCCGATCGCCGCTCATGCCGTTCTATCACCAAAAGGACCGACGTATTCGTCTCATCCTAGAAGCGATCGCAAAGTGGTCAATGAAACATAACGCGCTTTGTTTCCGTGTTGTTGCAATGATCGACTGATGAGAACGGCGATCGAGAAACAATCTATGCGCCGCCCTCAGGCACTAAGCTCACCCGTCTGACGTCACCGGTCATCATCTGCTTTCGGACCCGAATAGGCGTTTAAGCTGTCTCGTTTGGAAACGCTGCGAGCGACGCGTTCCTTCTCACCTCGCCTGCAACTATGCAAATCCATTTCATCGACAGCATCAGGACGGCACCGCTAGAGTTTCTATATTGCTCAGCCTGTTCACCTCACTTCAGAGAGCTGCAGCGCTCGAACGGATATCACCATGTCAGATCCCCTCGCCGTCATCAGTCTTCAACAGGATACCCCAGAGCTCGCCCGCGCCTATGAGCAGCTTGGCGTCATCCAGTTCAACCATGGCAAGCTGCTGCTCGAACCGCTGGCGCTGATAGCGGGCGAGCGGGTGCTCGACGTCGGCACCGGAACCGGCCGTCTTGCCGAGTTCGCGGCCCATCTGGTCGGCCCCAAGGGTCACGTCGTCGGCGTCGATCCGCTGGAGAGCCGCATCGCCATCGCGCGCCTGCGCCAATCGACCAACCTGGTCTTCGACACCGGCCGCGCCGAGGATCTCTCCCGCTTCTCCGCCGGCGAGTTCAACATCATCTACTTCAACAGCGTGCTGCACTGGATCGCCGACAAGCGGACGGTTCTGGCCGAGGCCGAACGGGTGCTGCGGCCGGGCGGCCGCATCGGCCTCACGATTCAGGATACGACGGTTCCGCATGAATCCCGCCGGCTGCTGCGGCGCGCGGTGGCAGAGGTCGGCCTCGACGCCGGACGACTGACCGCTCATGGCGTTCATGCCGCGACGGACGACGAGCTGCGCGCGCTGTTCGACCGGACGGGATTCGTCGACTATCGCAGCGAGCTGCGGACCCTGGTCGAGACACATGGCAGTGCCGATGAGCTGCTCGGCTGGTCCGAGAGCAGCGCGTTCGGCAATTTCCTGGACGGCTTCTCCTATGCCGAAGGCAAGCAGATCCGCGCCGCTTTTGCCAAGCTGGTGGAGGCGCATCGGACTCCCGAAGGCCTGAAGCTGGCCCGCTACCTGCGCTACGCCTTCGCACGCAAGCCCGAATAGTCGAACCACGTCACGAACACCGTCATTCCGGGGCATTCGGCAATGGGCAGACGCGCAGCGGCTGACCGTTGGCGAATGAACCCGGAATCTCGAGATGGTTTGATGCAAGACAAGGTCGAGATTCCGGGTTCAAGGCCTGCGGCCTTGCCCCGGAATGACGGTGGAACTGACGCTCCAGAAATAGCCGATGAGAATAGCAGTTGACTCAGCGGAACTGCGGCCCGCGCTCGTCACGGGCCACCTCTCGCATTCTGATAACAGACGTTATGCAGCCCGATTGACCGGCTTCGGCGCCTTGACCCGGGTCACGCTCTTGCGGCCGTCGACACCGACCGGAATGTCGCCATCGATGGTCGCGCGCCGCACGATGCGGTGCTGATCGCCATAGTCGTTGACGGCGATGTGCTGGGTCGCGCGGTTGTCCCAGATCGCGATGTCGCCCTGCTTCCAGCGCCAGCGCACGGTGTTCTCCGGTGCCGTGATGTAGGACTGGAACAGGTCGAACAGCTTCTGGCCGTCAGCCTTGCGGATGCCGACAAAGCGCTGGACGAAATTGCCGAGCAGCAGCGTGCGCTCGCCGGTCTCCGGATGCACGCGCACCACCGGGTGCTCGGTCTCATAGACCGTGCCGGTGAACACCTCCTCGAAATGCTTGCGGTCGGCCTCGGTCGCCCGGCTCCGGGTCGCGGCATAGTCGTAGGCGTTGCTGTGCACGGCCCACAGCTCATCGGCCAGACGCTGCAGCGGCGCGGGGAGGTCCTGATAGGCGGCAGCCGTGTTCGACCAGATCGTGTCGCCGCCGAATTCGGGGATCACGACCCCGCGCAGCACGGCCGCCTTGGGATAGGCATCGACGAAGGTCACATCGGTGTGCCAGGAATCGGCGCGGCCGCCGCCGCGGCCCGAATCCAGCTCCAGGATCGACGCCGTGCCCTTGATGGCGCCGACGGTCGGATGCGGGACGAGATCGCCGAGCCGCTTGGCAAAGCGCTCCTGCTCGGCATCGTCGAGATGGTCCTGGCCGCGGAAAAAGACGACGCGATGCTGCAGCAGGAGATCGTTGATCTCCTTGACGAGCGCATCAGGCAGATCGCCCGACAATTTCACATTGCGGATCTCGGCGCCGATCCGGGCCGACAGCCTGGAAACGTCGGATGCCTGGATCGACCGCCCTGCGGTCGGACTTGATTGCGGAACTGAGTGGACGCTGGCCATGGCAGGCTCCCGATGCGTTTCTGGTGTGTTACGTCGCTGGTTGTTGCGCCGCCAATTGCGGAGGCCGGTCAGCGACGTCAGACGAAAGCTATACGCAAGCCCGCAGAATTGGCTTTCAAACTTGTCAGTTGCAAAGAAAGAGACAATTGCCGCGCGGTGCCTGAGTTAGAACAACACACGCCTTCACTCAGGTTGTCGCGATCCTGAGCTGGATCTTCCACCCTTGCTCAGACATTCCGCCACCGCACCAGCCGATGCTCGATCGCGCTGGCACTGCGATCCACGATGAAGCCGACCAGGCCGACGACGACGATACCGAGCATCACCAGCGCCATTTCGAAGCGCTCGCGCCCTGAAATGATCAGGCCGCCGATGCCGGGCCCGGCGGCCATGAAATACTCGGCGCCGATGGTCGCCAGCCACGCATAGATCAGGCCGAGATGCAGTCCCGTCAGCACCGATGGCGTCGCCGCCGGCAGATACAGCGACCACACCAGCTGCAGCCGGCTGAACCGGAAGACCTCGCCGACCTCCCTGAGCTTGACCGAGGTGGAGCGGACACCCTCGACGGTGTTGAGGATGACGGGAATGGAGGCGGCCAGCGCGATGAATACGATCTTGGCGGCCTCGTCGAAGCCGAACCAGAGCGAGATCAGCGGAATCCAGGCCAACAGCGCGATCTGCTTGAGGCCGTTGAACCAGGTCGTGAAGATGCGGTCGGCGATGCTGGAGAGGCCGAGCAACAGGCCGACGAGAATGCCGATGTCGGCGCCGAGCGCAAAGCCGAGCAGATCTCGCTTCAGGCTCGCCGCCAGCGCGTACGGCAGCTCGCCGCTCGCGACCTCCTGCCATGCGACCCGAGCCACCTTTTCAAGCGGCGGCAGAAATTGCGGATTGACGAAGCCGGAATGGCTGCCGGCCTCCCAGTCAACGAGCAGCAGCAGCGGCAGCACGAGCCCGCGCCGCAGACCGGTCGTTGCCGACGTGGCGACGCTCTCAGACGCCATCGGTGCGCCACCGCTGCAGCCGCGCCTCGACGCTCGCCAGCAGCTTGTCGCTGGCAAAGCCGATCACCCCGATCACGATCATCGCCACCAGCACCGTGTCGAGCCAGAACATCTGCCGGCCCCAGACCAGCAGATAGCCGAGCCCTTCCGACGAGGCGAGCAGCTCGACGCTCACCAGTGCAATCCAGGCATGGGTCAGCCCGTAGCGCAGGCCGGTGAAGATCGGCGGCACTGCACCCGGCAGCACGACATGGCGCAGCATCTGCAACGGCGAGAAGCGGAAGGTCTCGCCGACCTCGACCAGCGCACGCGGCACATTGGCGATCCCGGCGCTGGTGTTCATCGCGACCGGCACGAACGCCGCCTTGGCGATGACCACGATCTTCAACGTCTCGCCGATGCCGAGCAGCAGCATCGCCAGCGGGATCCATGCGAGTGCAGGCACCTGCGCGATCGCGGTGAACAGCGGGCGGACGTGATCGTCGACCCGCCGCGACAGTCCCATCGCCGCGCCGAGCACCAGCCCCGCCCCGGCACCGACCGCAAAGCTCAGGAGCACACGCAGCAGGCTGATGCCGGCATGCTGCGCCAGCTCGCCGCTCGCGAGCATCTCGTTGAAGGCATGCAGCACGTCGGCCGGCCGCGGCAGGATCTGCTCGGCCAGCCAGCCGCGCTCGCTGCCGATGATCCAGACCGGGAGCGCGACGGCGGGGAAAATCAGCAGCCACGCCGCGGCCTTTGCGCGCACGACCAGAACCGAGACCAGCGCATGGGCCGGCCATTCGCGCCACACACGCGCGCCGAGCGCGCGCCTTGAGCTCAAACTTGGGCTCAGATCAGTCTCGAGAACCGCATCGCTCATGCATCGCTCCGGCTGCCTTGGCTCGCCCTGGGATCAGTTGCGCCGTCATGCTCGAGCGTGCGCAGCACCTCGTTGCGGAGCCGGACCAGGTCGTCGTCGCTGCGCGCGCGTGGCCGGGCCGCCGCGACATCGAAGATGCGCGAGATGCGGCCGGGGCGCGGGGCGAGGACGACGACGCGGTCGCCGAGAAACACGGCTTCGTCGACGTCGTGGGTCACCAGGATCATGGTGATCTTCTCATGCGCCCAGATGCGCTGCAGCTCGGTCTGCAGCCGGGCCCGCGTCAGCGCGTCGAGCGCGCCGAACGGCTCGTCGAGCAGCAGCAGCCGCGGCCGGTTGACCAGCCCGCGCGCGATCGCCGCACGCTGCGCCATCCCGCCCGACAGCTGATGTGGATAGGCGTCGGCAAAGCCGTCGAGGCCGACCAGCGCGATATGCGCCGCCACCGCCTCGCGCTTGTCGGCCTCGCTGATTGGCGCATTCTTCAGACCGAGCGCGATGTTCTGGCGGACCGTGGCCCAGGGAAACAGCCGCGGCTCCTGGAACACGATGCCGCGCTCCAGGCTCGTGCCGGTGACGGGTTCGCCATCCTGCACGATGCTGCCCTTGTAGTCGCGATCGAGCCCGGCGACCAGGCGCAGCAAGGTGGACTTGCCGCAGCCGCTCGGACCCAGGAGCGCCACGAACTCTCCGGGCGTGACGGTCAGTGAGACGTCGTCGAGGGCCGCGATCGGCGCGCCATTGACGGTGAAGCTCTTCGAGACGCCGCGCACCTCCAGCCGGCCGCGGGCGGTTGCGGCCGGCGTCTCAGCGCGATCTGCCCGCTCAACCGCGAGGCTCATTGACCCGCCGCCACCGGCTTGCCGTCGGCCCCGAAATCCTGCCAGTAGCCGGCCAGCCCCTGCTCCTTCAACGCCTTGTCGAGGAAGGTGCGGTCGAACCAGCCGTCGATCTCGACGTTGCGGCGGAGCAGGCCGAACTCCTTGGCCTGCCGCGCCTGGACGCGATAGCTCTCGATGATCGAGGCATCGATGATCGGCGTGTTGCGGTATTTCAGCTCCTGGTCCTTGAAGTCGAACCGATAGCCCGACGCCGGGAAGCCAGAGCGCGCCGAGATCTCGAAGAACGCCCCGCGATTGGCCTCGTCCGACGACCAGCGCGCCGCGCGCACGATCGCCGAGACGATCTTCTGCGTCACGTCGGGATGGGCCGCAATAAACGCCTCCTGCCCGATCAAGCTCGAGTGCCGCTCATAGGCCGGGTTGTCGCCCTTGGTCGTGTAGATGATCTCGGCGATGTTCTTCTCGGCGAGGCTCGCGAGCGGGAAGTTGCCGAAGGCCGCATCGATGTCGCGCGACGTCAGGGCGGCGTTGGTCGTCGCCGTGTCCATGTTGATGACCTGGACGTCCTTCTCCTGCAGGCCGTAGCCCGCCAGCACCTTCACCGCGGCGAGATGGTTGTTGGTGCCGCGGAAGATCGACACCTTTCGGCCCTTGAGATCGGCGACCTTGCGGATCGGCGAGTCCTTCGGGACAGCGAGGTAGATCGGAGCATGCGCGCCGGCGGCCAGCAGGATCTTCGTCTTCAACCCGTTGGCGCGGCCGATGATCTGGGGCAGATCGCCCTGCAGAGCGAAATCGAGCTGATTGTTGGCGAAGGCTTCGTTGACCGCGGGACCCGCCCCCTTGAAGAACGACCATTCGATCTTGACGTCCGGCAGGTCGCGCAGCTCCTGCTCGACATAGCGCTCGGCATGGGCAATCGCCGCGGACGAGCCGCCGGAGAACTGCCGGTTGTCGGCCCCGACCGAAGCGAAGCCGATCCGCACCGTCAGCGGCTCGGCTAGGGCCGCGGCCTGGCCGAGCAGGCCAAAGGTCAGCGCGGCCAACAGCCCGATCAAGAATTGCCTGCGCGTCGACATCATGTCTCCTGTCCTTCTGCTGATCTGGCGTGCCTCGGCAAGGCATCGAGAGGGATGGCTTCGTCTCCCACGGAGAGAACCGACAAGTTCCCACTCGATGCCGAGCAGCTGGGATCACGACGCCTTGGTGTCGAAGCCGGTCGGGATGAAGGCCGGCAGCTTCTCCTCGATGAACTGCTTGACCTCCGGCGACTTGAAGACCTCGATGAAGGCCTTCAGCTTCGGATTATCCTTCTTATCGGCCCGCGCGGTGAACCGGAGCACCAGGCCGTCATCGATCGTCCGGTCGATGATCAGCGCCGATTTCGGATCGCCGCCGGCCGGGATCAGATAGGTGATGTTGACCAGCCCCAGCGTGACGTCATCGAGCGAGCGGTAGGTCTGCGCCGGATCGAGCTCGACGATCTTCAGGTTCTTCGGGTTCTCGACGATGTCGAACTTGGAGACCGAGAAGCCCTTGCCGGGAGTCAGCTTGATCAGACCGGCGCGCTCCAGCAGGATCAGCCCGCGCGCGCCATTCAGCGGCTCATTGGGAATGGCGACGGAGTCGCCGTCCTTCACCTCCTCGAGCTTCTTGATCTTCCTGGAAAACAGCCCGACAGGCGCGATCACGCCGACCTTGTCCACTTGGACGAAATTGTAGCCGCGCTGCTTGTTCTGCAGAGCGAGGTAGGTGGCGTGCTGGAACAGGTTGGCGTCGACGTCGCCGGAATTCACGACCTCGTTGATCGCAACCCAGTCCGATAGCTCGACCACCTTGACGTCCTGCCCTTTCTCCTTGGCAAGCTTGGCGGCAAACCCGACCAGTTGGCCGACCGGACCGGCGCTGGTCGAGATCTTCAGCGGCTCGTCAGCACGACTGCCGACGGACAGACCGGACACCAGGCCCACGGCCAGCATCACGCGCAACAGCATCTTCATCAACATCCAATCCTCGTTTTAATAGTCCGTCACGATCGAGCTGAGAATGATGTGCAGCGGCGCTGTTCCTGTCGAGCGCTCGCGACAAAAAACGATGCGCGTTCTGCGACGCGTGGCTTGCGAGACCCGTTTCTTTCCCGATCGTGCCGCCGAAGCATGCGTTTGTTGTCCAGCTCGGATGGCCGAGACGGATGACCGGTGCGCGCCGTGTTGCGCGCGAGGCAGCGCAACTGCCCGGAAGACCCGTTAGAATCGTCACAGACGGCAGTGAAACGATATCGCTCCGACATGTCGCGACAGAACGATTGATCCGCCGTGCTACTCAAATGAAAACAACGTGCTCCGGTCGAGCTGCTATCGTCGAATCCGATCGCCAGCGCTATCCGCTGGACGATTCAGTTCCGATCACGATTCTCGAAAGTCGAACGATGACCAGACCGCGCGAGCTCAGGATCAACGCCTTCAACATGATGGCCCCGAGCCACAATTGGGGCGGGCTGTGGTCACACCCGCGCGATCAGTCCATCAACTACAACACGCTCGACTACTGGGTCGACTATGCCAGGACGGCCGAACGCGGCCTGTTGGACGGCATTTTCCTCGCCGATGTGTTCGGCGTCTACGACGTGTACGGCAACAGCGCTGACACCGCCTTGGCGCAAGCGATCCAGTTGCCCAATGCCGAGCCGACCTTGCTGGTCTCGGCGATGGCGCTCGTCACCCGGCATCTCGGCTTCGGCATCACCGCCAACCTCACCTATGAGCACCCCTATCAGTTCGCACGGCGCTTCTCGACGCTCGATCATCTGAGCAGCGGCCGGATCGGCTGGAACATCGTCACCGGCTATCTCGACAGCGGCGCGCGCGGCATGGGCCTGCCGAAAAATCACGCCCATGACGACCGCTACGATGCGGCCGAGGATTTCCTTGCCGCGGTCTACAAGCTCTGGGAGGGCAGCTGGCAGCCCGGCGCGGTTCATCGTGATCGCGCCACAGGCCTGTTCACCGATCCGTCCAAGGTGCATCGGGTCCAGCATCAAGCCGCCCATTTCAAGGTCGACGGCATTCATCTCGCCGAGCCGTCGCCGCAGCGCACGCCCCTGCTCTACCAAGCGGGCACGTCGAAGCGCGGCCGCGTCTTCGCCGCCCGCCATGCCGAGGCCATTTTCCTGAACGGTCAGACCCGGCCGGTGCTGGCGCGCGCGGTGCGCGAGATCCGGGAGGCGGCGAAAGACGCAGGCCGCGATCCCTACGACATCCGCCTGTTCGCCGGCGCGACCGTCATCGTGGCGCCGACGCAGGCCGAGGCCAACGACCTGCTCGCGGACTACGCCGCGCATGTCGACCAGGCCGGACAGCTTGCGCTGCTCTCAGGCTGGGCGGGCATCGATTTCTCGACCTACAATCCGGACGACCCGATCCGATATGTCGAAAGCAACGCCATCCAGTCGATGGTCGAGAATTTTACCGTGCGCAGCGAACGGCCGGTCCGCATCGGCGATCTCGCCGCCTTGAGCCGCGCCGGTGCCCGCTCACCCTTCGTCGTCGGCTCGCCGCAGGACGTCGCCGACGAGCTGATCGCCTGGGCCGACGAGACCGACGTCGACGGCTTCAACCTGTTCCGCCTGGTGGCGCCGGAATCCCTCGAAGCCTTCGTCGACCTGGTGGTGCCGGAGCTGCAGTCGCGCGGTGTCTACAAGACCGCCTATCGCGACGGGACATTGCGGGAGAAGCTGTTTCCCGGCCGCGGGCCTCTCCTGCATGCAACGCATCCTGGCGCGCGCCATCGCGATCCTGCTCTCCTGCAGCAGCTCACGCCGGAAAGGACCGACGCGGCGGAGTGACCGGGGATCAGCTCGACGAGCCGCTCTCACCTCCGATCGCTGTCACGATCGGTCGCTACGTCGTTTCGACGGGCGGAACGGGCAACGCCGTCAAGGACTTGATCTTTTCCATCGCAAACCGCGACGTCACATTCTTCAATGCGACGGAGCCGATGAGCTTCTTGTAGACCAGATCATAGCTCTGCATGTCAGCAACGACCACGCGCAGCATGTAATCGACGTCGCCCGCCATGCGGTAGAACGGCCACGGCTGCGGCATCGAGCGGCGTGCCGTCGGAGAACGTCACGCCTTTGCGCAGCTTGAAGACATAGTCCGTCCGCTCCGCATTGAAGGTCCAGCTCTCGGCCAGCCAAGGCTCGATCTTCAGCGTCTTCGGATTCTGATAGGTCAGCTTGTCGGTGATCTGATTGAGCACGCCGCCATTGGGGTAGAAGCCGCCGGCCGGGGGGTACGGGTTGGTATGCGCCTGCTGCTCGAGATAGATCAGCCGTCCACCCGTGACGGGTGCGGTTCCTTGCGCACCGGCGGCTCTGACACCGCCGCCAAGCGACACGCTCGCGGCCAGCGACGCGGTGCCTGCGAGAAACGCACGCCGGGACGGAGCCGGGGTTCGCAGACCATCCGACATGATCAATCTCCTGAACTAGTGAGCCGCATCGTTCCGAGCTATGCCGGACGGCTGCTAACGAAGAATCTTCCCGCAACTTATGCGAGGAAACGCGAAGTTTGCTGGCAATTTGGCAAGCTGAAATGGAATGAAGCAGTCGCCGATAAGGATCGAACGAGAATGTTCCTCACTTCGACCTTCTCCGGGACGGACGCCGAGATTGTCCGGGCATGTGAACTCCATCTCGTCGGCGCATAGGCGATGAGGCTCGCGCCGGGGAGATGAGACCATTGCAGGCGGTCCCTACCCCGCTGTGCCGATCCGGTACTGGCCGGGCGGCGGCGTGCCGTTGACGGCGAAGTCGCCGACGATGCGGTCGCGATAGACCCGCGGATTGTGCGAGATGATGGTCCGCGCGTTGCGCCAGTAGCGGTCGAGCGCGAGCGGCTTCGCGGCCGAGAGGAGGCGCCGAGCGCGTCGAACAGGATGGTGGTCGCCTGCAGCACCAGGTCGGAGACGACGGTGACCGACTGGTCGAGCTCGATCTCCGCAATTGCGATGGCGCTGGCGGCACGCTCGTCGTCCCCGGTCAGATGCGCCTCATAGGCGCGCTGCAAGGCCTCGGCGACCTTGAGCACGATCAGGCCTGCGGCATAGGCATTGCCGCGAACGCGCCCGACGATCTGCAGGATCTGCGGATCTGCCGAGACAGTCGGCGCATTGCCGTGGCTGAAGACGCGCTTACGCTCGCGGACCAGGCGGGCGACGTCGCCGGCCGCGGCGCGGCCGATGCCGGCCAAGGTCGCGAGGTGCACCAGCTGATAGAACGGATTGGAGTATTTGAAGCGCTCGCTGACCGGAACGATCTGGTCCGGCTCGATCGGCGCATCGGTAAAGATCGCAGTGCCGCTCGCAGTGGTCGCCTGGCCGAACCCGTTCCAATCGTCCAGCACTTCGACGCCGCCGCCATGGCGCGATACCACGACGCCGACCGGATCGCCATTCTCGAGCTGCGCGGCGACGTTGATCCAGTCGGCGAACAGCGTGCCCGTCGTGTAATATTTGCGGCCGTTGAGGACATCGCGTCCATTCTTCTTCGAGACCACGGTCGAGAACGCGCTCAGGCTGGCATCGCCGATCTCGGTGTGGCCATTGCCGAAGAACGTCTTTTCGGCGAGGCGGCCGAGCCACAGCGCGCGGCGCTGCGAATTGCGCGAGTTCAGGACATCCTCGGTGAAACCGAAATGCGCGCGCACCGCGTTGGTGACGTTGGAGTCGCCCTCGGACAGCTCAATCAGCAGGTTGAACAGCTCCGGCAAGGTCGCACCGCCGCCGCCGAACTCCGTGGGCACACGGACCGCGGTGAAGCCGGCGGCGCGCAACGCCTTGATCTCGTCATAGGGAAGCTTCCGCTCGAGATCCCGCTCCACGGCGCTCGCCCGGATCTTCTGGAACAGCGGCCGGAACGGCTCGGCCAGTTGCTCATAGCGCGCGCTGGGGACACTGCCCCAGCCGAGTTCGATCTGCGTCATGCTCATTCTCCTCTGTCGGGCTCAGCGCTGCGCCACGGCGGCCGCGTTGAAGTCGCGATTGAACTCCACGGCGACGTCGACCTTCTTCGCAATGACGCCGGACGTCAGCAGCACGTCCGCGATGCGCTGCTCGCGCGCGATCAGCGCATCGTCGAACGCGACGAAGGACGATTGCTGGAAAGCCGTGACGAATTTCGCGCGCTGCGGCGTCTGCTTCAGCTTCTCGACGAAGATCGCCTCGATCTCCGCCTTGTGATCCGGATACCAGGCCCAGTAGGCCTTGAGCCGGGTCAGGAAGTCCGCAATCTGCGCCTTCTTCGCCGGATCGCGCAGCACGTCGCCGCGGGCGGTGAAGACGTTGAGGGCGGGAATGTCGAGCTCGTCGCTGTTGACGAGAATCTTCGCCTTGCCGGCCTCGATGGCGTCGACAACCCCGAGTGTCGAGCCGGAGAAGATGTCGACCTTGCCGGAGTTGAAGGCGGCCGCGCTCGTGGTGGTGTCCTGAAGGCGGACCGCCTCGATGTCCTTCTCGGTCAGCCTGGCCTTCACCAGCGACAGCACGTATTGCAGATAGTTGTAGCCGCCATAATTGTGCGACCAGGAATGCCCCTTCGCATCGGCCAGCGTCTCGACGCCGGTGCCGGCCCGCGCCACCGTCACGATCGGCGGATATTTCTTGTCGGCGGTGCGCCAGCCGGCCACGATCTGCAGCGGGACGGTTGCGGCAGTCCATTCGTCCTTGGCCTTGCCCTGCTCGATGATCAGCGAGGTGTCGCCCATGTGCCCGATGTCGATCGCCTTCGAATACAGCGCGGAGAGCTGCGCCGCCGGGCCGGTCAGGGTGACCCATTGCACCTCGTAGGGCGCGCCTTCGAGCACTTTCGACGCGGCGACCGTCTCCGGCAACGTCTGATCCTGGAAGCCGACCAGTAGCACCGGCTTGGCGCCTTCGGCAAAGGCTGCGGTCGTGAAGCCGATCGCCAGCACAGCCGCGGCAACCAGCGATGTGCGGAGACCTGTCGAGAGAGCTGTCTTCATCATCATCCTCAT
The DNA here is from genome assembly GCF_032377735.1 of Bradyrhizobium sp. SZCCHNRI3043. Lineage (NCBI taxonomy): Bacteria > Pseudomonadati > Pseudomonadota > Alphaproteobacteria > Hyphomicrobiales > Nitrobacteraceae > Bradyrhizobium > Bradyrhizobium sp. SZCCHNRI3043. Next base: position 13,401 of record NZ_JAUHID010000026.1, on the reverse strand, counting down.
GAGCGTTTCAGATCGGCGCAGCGTCGGTCGCGACGCCGAGTTCGGCCAGCAAGCGCTGGCGCAGCAGTTCGATATGACGATCGGTGCGCGCCCGCGGCCGCGGCGTGTCGATGTGTTCATCGAGGCGCACGCGGCCGCCATTGAGGACCACGACCCGATCGGCGAGGGCGAGCGCTTCGTCGATGTCGTGCGTCACCAGCACCACGCCGGGGGAATGCCGCCGCACCAGCTCATGCACCAGGCCCTGCATGCGAATCCGGGTCAGCGCATCGAGCGCGGCGAACGGCTCGTCGAGCAGCAGCAGGTCTGGCTCCTGCACCAGCGCCCGTGCGAGCGCGACGCGCTGCGCCTCGCCGCCGGAAAGCGTGCGCGGCCAGGCATCGGCATGGCTGGCCAGACCGACCTCGGCGAGCGCCGTCGCCGCAAGCTGGCGGGTCGCGGCATTGCGCGGGTGACCGAGGACGACGTTGCGCCAGACCTTCAACGCCGGCACCAGCCGCGGCTCCTGAAACACGACGGAGCGCGCGGCGGCCACGGCGACCTCGCCCGCGTCGGCGCGGTCCAGCGCGGCGAGGATGCGCAGCAGCGTCGTCTTGCCGGTGCCGGATGGCCCCAGCAGGGCAACGAACTCGCCCTTGCGCACGGAGAGATCGACGCCGTCGAGCACGGCGCGGCCGGCGAAGCTGCGCCGAACGCCGCGCAGCCGCACGGTCTCGGGACCGAAGTCGTTGTCGACGGCGCCCTGCCCGGTCTCGAACGCGACCGGTGAGATCGTGCGCACGCTGGCCAGATCATGCAAAGACAAGCGAGGCCCTCCATGGCAGCGCTGCGCGTTCGACCCAGCGCATCACGAGATCGATCACGATGCCGAGCAGCGCATAGACGATGATGCCGGCGATGATCACGTCGGTGCGCTGGTTCTGGTTGGCGTTGTTGAGGATGTAGCCGATGCCGGAGCGGGCATTGATCTGCTCGGCGGCGACCAGCGCCAGCAGCGACACACCGGCGGAGAAACGGACGCCGACCAGGATCGACGGCAACGCGGTCGGCAGGATTACCCGCAGCGCGATCTGCCGCGGATCGAGGCCGAACACCTTGCCGGCCTCGATCAGCTTGGGATCGACGCCGCGCACGCCGGCATAGGTGTTGAGGTAGACGGGGAAGATCGTCGCGCCATAGATCAGCGCGATCTTGGCGGTCTCGCCGATGCCGAACCAGATGATGAAGAGCGGAATCATCGCGATGAACGGGATCGTGCGCAGCATCTGCAGCGGTGCATCGAACAGCTCCTCGCCGAGCCGCCAGAGTCCGGCGAACAAGCCGAGCGCCAGACCGGTGCCAGCCCCCAGCGCCAGCCCGCTGAGCGCGCGGCGGAGCGAGGCCGGAATGGCCGCCTGCAGCTCACCCGTCGTGATCAGCTCCGCGAATGCTTCGAGGACCGTCAGCGGCGACGGCAAGACGGTGGGCTCGACCATGCCGAAACCGGACACCGCCTGCCACACCGCCAAGAGCGAGACCGGCACCAGCGCCCTGAGTGCATCGCGGCCGCTCGCAATCCATGAGCGTCTGCCGATCGCGGGATCACCGGCGCCGAGATCGACGAGATGCACACGCGCCGCAGCGTCACGCGGGTCGCGGCCAGCGACGTCGACAGCGGCGATGGGCAATCCCGCCAGACTCATGGAAAGACCTTGAATGACAGATCCGGATCACGCTCGATCTGCGCCAGCAGGCCGACCTCCCAATCGAGATAGGCCTTGAAGGCGGCAAGCCTGTCGCCGGGCTGCTGATAAGGTGACCGCCAGACGTCGTCAGCGTCATGGATCAGTGCGGTCTCGCCCGTCTCCAGCGGAAGGCCTGCCGCGCGCCACGCCTGCGTGCCGCCAGCCAGCACACGAACGGATCGTCCGGTCCGCGGCGCAAGCTCCGCGGCGGCACAGGCTGCGAGGATGCCATCGACGGACGTCAGCACGATTGCAGAACCACCCTCGATGTCGCGCGAAACATCGAGCCTGGCGCGGACGGCGAATCTTGCGCCGGGAATGTGGCCGGACGCATAGGCGAGGCTGGTGTCGAGATCGATCACGGTGACCGCGCCCCCGTCGAGCTCGGCCTTCAGCGCGGCAGGCGCGATCGTCTCCACCGCAGGCGGCGCGCGCAGCAAGGGCGGACGATCCGGCCCGGCCAACCGTCCCTCACCGGTCTGCCGCACCGCCAGCGCGTGCACCTCGCCCCAGCCGAGCTGCACCAGCCAGCTCGCGGTGATCGCGGCGCGCGCGCCCACCTCGTCGTCGACGACGACGACGCGGGCGTTGCGCGCACCGACCCAGCGGTCGACGCCCTGGACCAGTTGGCCGCCCTCAGCCCAATGCGCGTCAGGCAGATGGCCGGCCTCGAACTCGGCCTTGCTGCGGACATCGTAGACGTAGAGCGAACGCTGCTCAGCTTCGCTGCGGAAGCGATCCAGCGCCGCCTCGTCGATCCACGACAGCGCGAAGCGGTGTGACAACTGCGCGACCGCGGCCTTCGCCTGCGCCAATGCGGCATTGCTGGGCGGCTGGAGCTCCGCCTGCCGGCCGTGCTCGAGGCTCCAGCCGTTGGCCAGCCAGGCCATCGTGCCGTTCTCGAGCGCCACCACCTTATTGGGCAGGCCGGCATTGATCAGCGCCTGCGCGCCGATGATCGACCGCGTCCGGCCGGCGCAATTGACGACCACGAGATCATCAGGCGATGTGATCAGATCGTGGGCGCGCAGCGGCAGCTCAGCATTGGGCACCGCATGGGCCCCGGGCAGCGAGAAATTCTCGAACTCCTGCAGCGTACGGCCGTCGAGCACGACGATGCGCTCGCCGGCATCGACACGCCCCTTGAACTCCTCAGCCGAAATGCGCGGCGTACCGTAGGCGTGCTCGACGAATTCGCCGAAGGCCTTCGAATAGGCGCCGGAGCCGGTATAGACCTCGCGGCCCGAGGCGGCCCAGGCGGCCACACCGCCACTCAGCAGCGACACGTCCACGAAGCCGAGCTCCGCGAGCTTCGCGGCCGCACGCGCGGCGAGGTCGCCTGGCCCGCTATCGGTCACGACGATCGGCACCGCTCGTCGCTTGAGCAGGCTGCCGGCGCGCAGCTCGAGCCGGCTCAGCGGCAGCGGGACCGAGAAGATGATATGGCCGTCTCCGGCAATCACCCCCTCCTCCCGGACATCGACGAGCGCCAGCTCGGCATTCTCATGCAGGCGGGCCGCAAGGGCATCGACATCGATGCTCGGAAAGCGCGACGGCGCGATCGATACGAGTGGTGCGTTCATCGCAATGTCTCCAGACCTTCCACGACTGAGATTACGGCCGCAGCGCCGCGACATTGGTCGGCGAGCCGAAGCGCGTCTCGCCCGGTGCGGCACGACGCACGGGGCGAGCAAGCCCGAGATGGTCGCGCAGCGTCGCGCCCTCATAGTGCTCGCGGAAGATGCCCTTGCGCCGCAGCAGCGGCACCACCTGCTCCGCAAACGCATCGAAGCCGGAGGCGATCACGTCCGGCATGACATTGAATCCGTCGACGAAGCCGGTGGCGAACCAGTCTGCGATGCCGTCAGCAATCTGCTCGGGCGTGCCGACCACGATGCGATGGCTGGTGCCGCCGCCCTGCGCGCGGATCAGCTGGCGCACGGTCAGATTGCCGCGCTGGGCCGTCGCGACAGCGCCCTTGAAGAAGGTCTGGATGCCGTCGGCCGCCAACGGCAAGGGTGGCAACGGCTTGTCGAGTTCGAGACTCTCAGGGGGAACGCCGAGCGTGCCGGCAAGCCGCCGCAGACCATATTCGAATGGCAACAGCTCCCACAGTTCCTGCTCGCGCTGCCTCGCCTCGGCCTCGGTGCCGCCAATCACGGTGACGAGCCCCGGGAAGATCAGGATATCGGAGGCGCGCCGGCCATGCGCGACCGTCCGCGCGCGCAGATCGTTGCTGTACTCCTCGGCCTCATCGAGGGTGAGCGCCACGGAGAAGACGGCGTCCGCATAGCGCGCCGCGAGGTCGCGCCCGGCGTCGGAGCCGCCGGCCTGCACCACGATCGGCCGCCCCTGCGGTGAGCGCGGCACGTTGAGCGGTCCCGCGACGGAAAAGTGCTTGCCGCGATGATTGATCGCGTGGATCCGCGATGGATCGGTGAGCCGCCCGGCCGCCTTGTCGCCCAGCACGGCGTCATCGTCCCAGCTGTCCCAGAGTGCCCCGACCACCTCGGTGAACTCGGCACCTCTTTCGTACCGCGCGTCGTGCGCCGGACGCACATCCGCACCGAAATTGCGTCCCGCGGCCGGATCAGCCGTGGTCACGACGTTGAGGCCGGCGCGGCCGCGGCTGACATGATCGAGCGACGCCCAGCGGCGGGCGATGTTATATGGCTCGTTATAGGACGAGGATGCGGTGCCGATCAGCCCGACATGCGTGGTCGCCGCGGCGATGGCGGTGAGCACGATGCTCGGCTCGAGCGACTGGAACGATCGGAATTCAGGACTGTCCGACAGCGACGGAAAATCCGCCAGGAACACCGCATCGAACGTCGCGCGCTCGGCGAGCTTCGCAGTGCGGACCCAATAGTCGATGTCGAAGAAGCCTGTGGGATCGGACGCCGGCCAGCGCCAGGCGGCGCCGAACGTGCCGGCGTTGAGAAAGTTGAGATTCAGATGAAGCTGTCTCGCCATGCGCGCCTCCCCGACATCGACTGCGGCCGACCCAACCGTTACATTCGACGCGCGATCAGAACGCCGGAATCTGTCCCGGCAGCCGGTCCTTGATCAGCTGGCGGATGGTGTCGTTCTGGAAGGCGCGGACCAGCGTCGACACCCACGGTGCATCCTTGTCGCGCTCGCGCACCGCAATGAAGTTGCTGTAGGGATTTTCGGCAGGCGATTCGATCGCGATCGAATCCTTGCCCGGAATGAGACCGGCCGGCACCGCGTAGTTGGTGTTGACCACCGCGGCATCGAGATCGCCGAGACTGCGCGGCAGCTGCGCGGCATCGATCTCGCGGAACTGCAGCTTGCGCGGATTGTCGACCACGTCGAGCACAGTCGGCAGCAGGCCGGCGCCCTCCTTGACCTTGATCAGCCTCTCGGCCTGCAACAGCAGCAGCGCCCGGCCGCCATTCGAGGGATCGTTCGGAATCCCGATCGCAGCGCCCTGCTTGATCTCGTCGACCGATTTCACCTTTTTCGAGTACAGCCCGATCGGTGCGATGATCGTAGTGCCGACCGGCACGATCTTGTAGCCGCGCGTCTTGATCTGGTTGTCGAGGAACGGCCGATGCTGGAACGCATTGGCGTCGAGATCGCCTGAGTCGAGCGCCGCATTCGGCAGCAGATAGTCGTTGAAGACGACGACGGACACGTCGAGCCCGTCCTTGGCTGCGATCTCCTTCACCTTCGCCCAGAGAATCTCGGCATCGCCGCCGGAGATTCCAACCTTGATCTTCTGATCGGCAAACGCCGGTACAGCAAACAGCACAAGTCCGGCGAGGATCGAAAGCAGCGTACGTTTCATGTCGCTTGGTCTCCAACAGATCGCATTGAACGACGCTGATAGTGGAGACGAAAGCCTGCGCTGACAATGAAACGCGCAACCAAAGTTGGCCGCGACCAGGGAAGGATCGTTTCTCGCGCGCGAAGAGCGTGGTGTGCTTCTTTCTCTGCAGCCCGTTCGCACCTAAAGAGAGCGATCGAAGCGGATACTCAACGTGAACAATTCCAGCGCATTCTCGACTCTTCTCAGAAGCAGAGCGATCCAGTGACGATTGATGCGTTGAGATGCCGTCTGGTTGGGTGCAGGATGGGCACTCGGGCGAGACTGGACCGCCGCGCGCTGCAGGGGCACCTTTCATGCTCACCGTTTGGGGACGGACAACATCTTCGAATGTCCAGGCGCTGATGTGGTGCATCGGCAAGCTCGGGCTCACATGTCGGCGACATGACGTCGGCCATCGCTACGGCGGAACCGACACGCTGGAATTCCTGGCCATGAATCCCAATGGCACGATCCCCGTGCTGGTCGACGAGGACGATCGGCCGATCTGGGAAACGGGAGCGATCCTGCGCTATCTCGCCGCCCGCTACGGCAGCCCGTCATTCTGGCCGGCCGTCCCGGCAGATCGCGCCAAGATCGACATGTGGGCCGAGTGGGCCAGACTCAACATCGCCCTCGCGTTCACCGGGCCGGTCTTCGGCGCTACAGTACGGACCGCGCCATCAGACATCGACTGGCCTACGGTGCGCCGCGCGATCGGAGATCTGTCGCGTGCGCTCGATATCGCAGAGGCCCGGCTGGCGCGGAGCGATTTCCTGTGCGGCGATGTGATCACGCTGGCAGATATCCAGTTCGGACACATCCTGTTTTGCTATTTCGATATCGGCATCGAACGCCGCCCTCATCCCTCCATCCATGCCTATTACGAGCGACTGTCACAGCGGCCCGCATTTCGCGAGCACGTCATGGTATGCTATGATGAGTTGCGAGCCTTCGTGAGGCCGATCTATCTGTCCAGCCGCTACTCCGCCGCAACAGCCGCACGCACCTGACGCTGGGGCCGGCGCAGGCCGAGATGATCGCGCAGGGTGCGGCCTTCATACTCCTCGCGGAACAGGCCACGACGGCGCAGCTCCGGCACGACCAAGCGAATGAAGTCTTCGAGGCCCGTCGGCAGGGTCGGCGCCATGATGTTGAAGCCGTCGGCGCCGTAATTCTCGAAGCGCTCCTCGAGCTGATCGACGATCTGGCTCGGCGTGCCCACCACCTGCCAATGCCCCCGGGCGCCAGCGATGCGCAGATAGAGGTCGCGCAGCGACAGGCCCTCGCGGCGCGCGAGGTCGACCAGCAGGGCCTGCCGGCTCTTGCCGCCCTCGGTCTCCTTCAAGGCCGGCACCGGCCCGTTGGGATCGGCGTTCAGGATCTCCGTCGTGCCGAGGAAGGTCGCGAGCAGGTCGAGGCCGACCTCGGGCGAGATCAGCGATTGCAGATAGTCGAACTTTTCCTTGGCTTCGCTCTCGGTTTCCGCGACCACCGGAAACACGCCCGGCAGAATCTTGAGGTCGTCGGGCTCGCGGCCGAACTTGGCCAGCCGGCCCTTGACGTCGGCATAGAACGCGACGGCATCGGCGAGCGTCTGCTGCGCGGTGAAGATCGCTTCCGCCGTCCGCGCCGCCAGCGCCTTGCCGGGCTCGCTCGACCCGGCCTGTACGACGACCGGCCGGCCCTGCGGCGACGGCGGAATGTTGAGCGGTCCCCTCACCTTGAAATGCCGACCGCGGTGATCGAGAACATGCAGCTTGGCTGCGTCGAAATAGACGCCGTCGGCGCGGTCGCGCAGGAAGGCGTCGTCGTCCCAGCTGTCCCAGAGCCCGTCGACGACATCGGCGAACTCCTCGGCGCGCGCATAGCGATCCGCATGCGGGATGAGGCCGTCATGATTGAAGTTCAGCGCGGCCGAGGCATCCGTCGAGGTCACGAGATTCCACCCAGCCCGCCCACCGCTCAGCCGGTCGAGCGAGGCGAACTGCCGGGCCACGTTGAACGGCTCGTTGTAGCTGGTCGACACCGTCGCCACGAGACCGATCCGCGACGTCACCGACGACAGCGCCGACAGCAGGGTCAGCGGCTCGAACGGATACACGCCAGTATGCGCCTTGCGGCTCGCAGCATTGAGCCGGTCGATCTTGACGCCGACCTGATCGGCCAAGAACACCGCGTCGAACTTGGCGTCCTCGGCAAGCCTGGCGAATTGCACGAAGTCCTGCAGCGTCTGGCTGTCGGAGGCATCCTTGGAGCGCCACGCCGCGACGTGATGGCCCGTGAACAGAAGAAATGCACCGAGCGAAAGCTTGTCTTTGCGGCGAGCCATCCGGAGTCTCCGAGACGAGGTTGAAATGGTCAGTTCAGGTTGAGGAATTGATCACAGAGATCGGCGGAGCTGCCATTCAGGCTCTTTGCGCCGCGCATCGCCTGGCAACTGGAACGTCAGATGCGCCATGATACGCACGGGCTTCAGAGAATTTGCTTTTTTTGTTGGTGAAGCGCACGCGTGAACACGTTCGCTGTAGCCAGTTTTTACAGCCGTAATCTTTTCATTATCGATCTAAGCTCCAAAGTGGATTGATTTGGCAGATGTTCGATGGATTACTCGTGCAACCGACTGTCAGATGACATGAAGTGATGATCGTTGAGCACCGCGATATCGTAGCCCTTCTCGGACCGATCACCACCTATCGGCGCCTCAAGCGGATCGCGTCGTGCTCAAAAATCAGATGGAGCGTCATTCACTCTCGACACTCAAGCGCTGGCGTGGGGGTGAACGAAATAATGCGAATGCACGAGATTGTCCGAGGGACGACATGTCGAACGTGACCCGTCTTGCCAAGGTGCTGCGGCGGACGACGTTGCAGGCGGTGCCGACCGTCATCGGCATCGTCATCCTCAACTTCCTGCTGCTACAGCTTGCACCAGGCGATGCGGCCGACGTGCTCGCCGGCGAGTCGGGATCCGCGACCATGGAGACGGTCGCAGCCCTGCGTGCCCGGTTCGGGCTGGATCAGCCCGTGCTGGTCCAGCTGATTGCCTATCTCGACAATCTCGCCCATTTCAGCCTCGGCTTCTCGCCGCGCTACAATCTGCCGGTCTCCGACATCATCGCGCAGCGGCTGCCTGGCACCGTCATCCTGATGCTGACCGCGCTCACGCTCGCGCTCGCCGGCGGCATCGCGCTCGGCACCGTCATGGCGACCTACGCCGGGCGCTGGCCGGATCGGCTGATCTCGGTCGGGATCACGCTGTTCTATTCGATCCCCGGCTTCTGGATCGGCTTGATGCTGATCCTCCTGTTCTCGGTCAAGCTCGGCTGGCTGCCGAGCGGCGGCTCCGGCACGATCGGCGCCAACATCAGCGGCTTCGAGGCCGTCATCGATCGGGCGCGCTACATGGTGCTCCCCGCGCTGTCGCTCGCGCTGTTCTACATCGCGATCTATTCGCGCCTGACGCGCGCGGCGATGCTCGATGCGCAGACCCAGGACTATGTGCGGACTGCCGCGGCCAAGGGCCTCTCGCCGTTCGCGATCACCTTCGGCCACGTGCTGCGCAACGCGCTGCTGCCGGTGACGACGGTGGCCGGCATGCATCTCGGCGGTCTGCTCAGCGGCGCCGTCGTCGTCGAGACGGTCTACAGCTGGCCCGGGCTCGGCCGCCTCGCCTTCGAGGCGGTCATGAGCCGCGATTTCAGCGTGCTGCTCGGCATTCTCCTGCTGTCGTCCCTGCTCGTGATCATCGCCAATGTTACGGTCGATCTCGTGCAGGCCTGGCTTGACCCGCGTATCGAGACCCGCTGATGCTCCAGATCAACACGCGCACGACCCTTCTTCAGCCGGAAGCCGACACGCCGCCGATTGCCGTCTCGGCCGAAGTCAGCCCGTTGTCCTGGCCCAACCTGCACGCCGCCGACACCCATGTGATCAGTGCGACCAGCCACAATGTTCGCCGCCTGACCGTGCTCCGTCTGGTGCGCAATCCGTCGGTGGCAGCGGGCGGCGCGCTGCTGTCGCTGATCATCATTGCCGCAGCGCTGGCGCCCTGGCTGTATCCTGGCGATCCCCTGTCGATGGTGGCGCGGCCGCTGCTGTGGCCCGGCCAGACCACGGCGTTTCCGTTCGGCACCAACTCGCTCGGCCGCGACGTCGCCGCCGGCCTGTTCCATGGCGCGCGGGTGTCACTGCTGATCGGCGTCGTCGCCACCTCGATCGGCGTCAGCGTCGGGATCCTGGTCGGCGCCACCGCAGGGTATCGCGGCGGCTGGATCGACGATGTGCTGGTCCGCGTGATCGAGCTGTTCCAGACCGTGCCGAGCTTCATCCTGCTGGTCGTGCTGGTCGCGATCGCGCAGCCCTCGATCCTGACCGTGACCTGGGCGATCGGTCTCGTCACCTGGCCGACCATCGCGCGTCTCGTGCGGGCCGAATTCCGCGTGCTGCGCGAGAAGGATTTCGTGATGGCCGCGCGCAGCCTCGGCTTCGGCCATGGCCGCATCGTGATCCGCGAGATCCTGCCGAACGCCCTGCCGGCGATCATCGTCACGGCGTCCGTCATGGTCGCGACCGCGATCCTGATGGAGGCCGCGCTGTCGTTCCTCGGTCTCGGCGATCCCAACGTCGTCAGCTGGGGCAGCATGATCGGCTCCGGGCGCGAGCTGATCCGCACCGCCTGGTATCTGACCGCCCTGCCCGGCGTGGTGATCGTCCTGACCGTGCTGTCGCTGAACCTGATCGGCGATGGCCTGACCGACGTGCTCAATCCGCGCACCAGCGTGAAGCGCTGACCATGGCCACCCTGCTGGACACCGAAGGGCTGACAATCCGCTTTCCCAACGCGACGCCGGTCAAGTACCTCAGCTTTGAGGTCGCCGAGGCGGAGACGCTTGCGATCGTCGGCGAATCCGGCTCGGGCAAGTCGCTGACCGCGCTCGCCCTGATGCGGCTGCTGCCGAAGACGGCGCGCATCACTGACGGATCGATCCGCTTCGCCGGCGAGGATCTCGTCACCGTGCCGGAGCCCGCGATGCGCGAGCGCCGCGGCCGCGACATCGCGATGATCTTCCAGGAACCGATGACCTCGCTCAATCCGGTGCTCACGATCGGGCGCCAGATCGTCGAGGTACTGCGGCTGCATCGCGGGCTGACGCGCGCCCAGGCGCGGCGCGAGGCGCGCGACCTGCTCGATCTCGTCCGCATTCCCGATCCCGACCGCTGCCTCGACGACTATCCGTACCGGCTCTCCGGCGGCATGCGCCAGCGCGTGATGATCGCGATCGCAGTGGCCTGCCGGCCAAAGCTCCTGATCGCGGACGAGCCGACCACCGCGCTCGACGTCACCATCCAGGCGCAGGTGCTGGAGCTGCTCGACCGTCTCAGGCGCGAATTGTCGCTGGCGCTGCTGCTGATCACCCATGATCTCGGCGTCGTCGGCCAATGGGCAGACCGCGTCGTCGTGATGTATGCGGGACGCAAGGTCGAGGAGGCACGGCCCGAGCCGCTGTTCAACGATCCCTTGCATCCCTACACCCAAGGGCTGCTCGCAGCCTCGCCGCGCCTGCACGACGACCTGCATTATCGCAACAGCCGGCTGTCGGAAATTCCCGGCAGCATCAGCTCCGCGGTGCTGGAAAAAGGCTGCCCGTTCGTGCCGCGCTGCCCGTCGCGCCGCGACGTCTGCCGCACTGCCTTCCCGGATCAGCAACTGGCCGGCTTCGGCCGCAGCGTCGCCTGCCATGCCGTGACGCCGCCGATTGCAACAGGACCATCGCTTCATGACGCTGCTGTCCGTCTCTGACCTCACCACCACCTACACGTCAGGCCGCAGCGCCGTGCATGCCGTCGACGGCGTGTCGCTGGAGATCGCGCGCGGCGAGACCATCGGCCTGGTCGGCGAATCCGGCTGCGGCAAGTCCACTTTGGGCAAGACGATCCTGCGGCTGGTCGAGCCGTCGGGCGGCCGCATCCTGTTCGACGGCGAGGACCTCACATCGCTGCCGGAACGGGCGCTGCGCAGCCGGCGTAAGCGGATGCAGATGGTGTTCCAGGATCCGTTCGCCTCGCTCAATCCGCGCCAGACCATCGGCGAGATCCTGAGTGCGCCGCTCGCGGTCCACGGTATCACAACGCGCGCCGAGCGGCAGCGCCGCGTCGACGACATCCTGGCGCGCGTCGGCCTGCCGCCGGACAGCGCCGGCCGCTATCCGCACGAATTCTCCGGCGGCCAGCGCCAGCGCATCGGCATCGCCCGCGCGCTGATCCTAGGACCGGACCTCATCATCTGCGACGAGCCGGTGTCGGCGCTCGATCTCTCGGTGCAGGCGCAGATCCTCAATCTGCTCGCCGAGCTGAAGCAAAGCCTCAATCTGTCGCTGCTCTTCATCTCGCACGACCTGTCCGTCGTCCGCTATCTCTCCGACCGCGTGCTGGTGATGTATCTCGGCCGCATCGTCGAGAGCGGCAGCCATGCGCAGATCTGGCACCGGCCGCTGCATCCCTACACCAAGGCGCTGATCGACGCGGTGCCCGACCCGACGCGCCGCCGCTACGCCGCGCCGCTGCCGGGCGACCTGCCAGATCCGTGCAGTGTCGGTGGCGGCTGCCGCTTCCAGCCGCGCTGTCCGATCGCGACCGAGATCTGCCGGACGCAGGACCCGGCGCTGCGCGCCGCCGCAGCCGGACATCACGTCGCCTGCCATCATGCGGAGCCGGCACTGCACTCCTGACTGACTCTGCTCGTACTCCGTCACAAGGAGCAGATCCGCCGCGGTCCTCGCCGTCATTCCGGGGCAATCGCCAGTGCAAAGCCGCGAAGCGGCGGCGCGTTGGCGATTGAACCCGGAATCTCGAGCTTGTTGGACATGAACGCAAGACAATCTCGAGATTCCGGGTTCAAGGCCTGCGGCCTTGCCCCGGAATGACAGTGGGCGAAATGAACAGTGCCTTCTAAGCGAACATCGACCAGTACATCGGCGAAGTTCTGATGCCCTGTGCAACGACATCGTGCGGCAACCTTTCTCCACGCTTCAAACAGCAGGCATGGCTTCGCGATCTCGCGGCGATCTCCGCCCAAGTTTTGTCTGAGTGAACCTCTCCTTGAGACGAAGAGGCGCAGGGAAGACCGGGTATCGGCTGATACCCGCGGTCCGCGTGCAGCAGAAAGCACGCGGCAGAACCACAGGTTCAGCCCAATATCCGGCCTTCCCTGCGCGACGGTTTGAACGGGTTATAGGCGCTCTCCCCGGGGATCGGCTGTCTTGCCCCCGTCGCCGGCGGATCATCATCACCGCCGGCTTGGCATCAGCACCGCGATGCCAGGACCACACCACTTCGCCGTCGCATCGCTCCGTTCGTCGGCCCGGCTGTGACACCCGGCTGCAGAGCAACACGCCCGTCACCTCTCCGGCTCGACGCTCGTGACGATCGCGAAACGTCCCTCTTCAGCGAGCCGGGATGCGCGAGAATGTGGATGTGATTTGCCCGACGACGCAAGTGAGGAGTCCGCGACAAACTGGCACGACGGGCAGTTGGCGCATGCGGGGCATGCGCGGATTGCCCGTCGGGCAGATGATCCATCGCACGACGACCGGGCGTCCGTGAGTGGCCTCGCCCCTCTCCCATCGTTATGGCCATGCTCGGTCACAGCCATCCACGTCGTGGTCATCACGAAGAAAGACGTGGATGCCCGGGCCTTCGTCGCGGGCCCCGCGCTGAACGAGGCAGCGAGGGCGGTCTCGATAGCGAGCGAAGCTCACGAGTTTTGTGCACTGGACTGCACCCCTGAAGTGAGACACGATAATTTCTGTGACAGGCATTTCGAGGATGACCTGTGGCAGCAAGAGGG
>NZ_JAUHID010000025.1:0-79190 GCF_032377735.1 Bradyrhizobium sp. SZCCHNRI3043 | reverse complement strand
CGCCATCAGGCTGGATAGAGGACTTCCACCTCCAAGCTGTCGTTCATACTCGGCACACCGCCCGTGGCCCGCCTGCGAAAAAAAAATGCAGGCGGCAGGTACCACAGGTCTGGCCGAACACGCCCGGCCCTCCCTGCGCGATGGTTTTGACGGCTGCTTCGCGTTCTCCCCGGTGCGCCGGCTTTTGGCCACCGTGCGCGACGATGCGCTTTGCGCGCTCCGCCGCGGGACACCAGCATCGGGGTGCCAGGACCGCGCGACTTGACCGTGCGTGCATCGCTGTTCGTCCGCGCGAATGATCACGCTGCAACGACACACGCCCATCGCATTCCGCTGCCGACGTCCATGACGACCGCGATACGTCCCCTCCGACGCAACGGAACGGGCGGGACTCTAATGCTGATTTTACGAAATAGACAAGCGATTTATTTTTCCGCACAGGGCTGGACAGGATTTCTCGCGCACGCCCCGATTTGCCCGACGGGCAGCTTTCGCATGCCGCATCCCACGCACACGCGCCTTCATTGCGCCTGCGATCTGTCACGGTGAAGGCCGTCATTGATCCAGATCAAACGCACTCGAAAACAAACCTCGATCCAGATCAAATGCTTGATGCTCCTCGATTTGATCCAGATCAAACGGCCGCAGGCCCACCGCAGCATGGCCCAGACACGTCCATATTGGCCGTCAAAAAGCGCCACATCTCGTCGGCAGATTCCGCGGCACAGCATGCGCTGATGACGCGAACTAACAGGCCTGGCGGACGAGCACGTCTGGCCCGGCCTCGTCACACCAGCGCGCCGTGCCAAGTAACCAGCGTCCTGGAAAGCAATGCGAAACAACAGCGCTCAACGTTCGTCCCAATACGACTACGCTTCGCACCGTCGAGAGGCCCGGCCGCTCACACACGTGGCCGTGCAGGTGGCTCCCGCCAGGTATCAGCCGGCCGCGCAGCCGGGCAGCCGCAGCACCGGCCGGGCCGAGCGGCGATTCTGGCTGACCATGCAGACGGTCATGCTGGTCGTCGGCGTGCTGCTGGTGAATCTGCTGCTGTTCTTCCCTGCGCTCGGCATCGCCCTGATGTGGAATCTGCTGATTCCGGTCGCGCCGGCGCTGGTGACGATCTCGCCCGGCCTGTGGCGCAACATCTGTCCGATGGCGACCTTTCATCTCTTGCCGAACAAGATGGGCATCTCGCAGAACATCCGGATGCCGGAATGGGGCGCGGCGACCTTAGCGGTGATCAGCGTAACCTCGCTCTTCATCGTCGTGCCGATGCGGCGCATCGGACTCAATGTTGACGGGCCGTTGACGGCGCTCATGCTGCTGTCGGCTGCGGTCATGGCGTTCGCGATGGGCTCGGTGTTCGAGATGCGCTCGGGCTGGTGCACCTCGCTGTGCCCGATCCACCCCGTCGAGCGTCTGTACGGCACCAACCCCGCTCTCACCTTCAAGAACGCCCGCTGCAATATCTGCGAGGCCTGCAGCAATCCGTGCCCGGACTCGACGCCGGAGCTGACGCCGACCGCGGGCGTGCCGACGAAGGTGCAGCAGTTCCTCGGCAACTTCCTGATCGGCAGCTTTCCCGGCTTCGTCTGGGGCTGGTTCCAGGTGCCGGATTATCCGCCGCAGCAGGTCGGGAGTGCCGAGATCATCACTGCCTATGTCTGGCCGTTCGGCGCGGCCGTCATCAGCTACATCGTGTTCAGGATCGGCGAGCACATGCTGCGCTACAAGCCGGCCACCCGCACCCGGATGCACCGCATCTTCGCCGCGACGGCGGTCAGCACCTACTATTGGTATCGCCTGCCCGGTCCGGCGTCGCTGCTGCCGGACTGGTTTCCGCTGGTCTCGCACCTCGTCACGACGCCGTTCTTCTTCTGGTTCCTGGTGCTGCGCTCGCCGAAGGTGAGCTGGCTGAAGCGGCCGGTGATGGCCTCGAACTACTGGTCGAGCCGGTTCGAGAGCACGGCCAACAAGAACCTCATCCGCGTCTCACCCGACAGGGCGTGATCCCGCGGCGTCCTTCAGCCCACATTGTCACAGCGTATTCGATCGAGGAGTGAACCATGTCGAACTTCAGGACCGTCACCGTCAAGGGCCGCCAGTTCCGCGTCCGCGCGGGTGACGTGCTGCTCGATGGCGCGCTGGCCAACGGCGTCGAGATTCCGTTCGACTGCCGCGCCGGCACCTGCGGCACCTGCATGGTTCATGTCTCCAAGGGGCAGACGGTGTGCGGCGAGACGCATACGCAGGGCATGATCTATGCGTGCCAGGCGCGCGTCGTGTCCGACCTCGACGTCGAGATGGAGGACGTGCCCGAGATCGACACCAGCAAGGCGCGCCTGGTCGGCCTGCGCGAGGTCGCGCCCGACATCATGGAGCTGATGATCGCCCCGGAGAAGAGCATCAGCTATCTGCCGGGGCAGTACTTCAAGTTCACCTTCAACGGCTATCCGGCGCGCGCCTACAGTCCGACGGCGTCGTTCGACGGCCGCATCGGCGGCCGCGTCATCCATCTCAACATCAAGCGCGTGCGTGGCGGCCGCGTCACGACCGCGCTCGGCAGCGGCATCCGTCCCGGCCATCGGCTGCGCATCCAGGGGCCGTATGGGCATGCGTTCCTGCGCCCGGGCGGCACCGGCCGTCTCGTCCTCGCCGGCAGCGGCACCGGCTTCGCGCCGATCTGGGCGATCGCCGCGATGGCGCTGCGCGAGTCCCGCAGCCGGCCGATGGTGATCATCGCCGGCGCCAAGAAGCTGCCGCAGCTCTACATGACGCCGATCCTGGCACAGCTCGCGCGTCTGCCGAACGTCACGATCATCCCGACCGTCGAGGAAGGCCCGATCGATCATCCCTCGATCCGCACCGGACGGATCGAGCCGCACATGCCGACCTTGACCGCCTCCGACGTCGTCTATGCCTGCGGCTCGCCGCGCATGGTCAGCGCGCTCGCCGGCATGGTCGAGAAGGCCGGTGCGACCTTCTATGCCGATCCGTTCGACCCGGCTCCGCCGGAAGCGCCGTCCGGCCTGATCGGACGCATCAAGACGCTGGTGGCGCGGCGGTCGCCGGAGCCCGAGCCGAGCCGCGACAGCGGCAAGGGCCGCGAGGCCTCGCTCGATCCGTTCGAGCGGGCGCTGTCGCTGGTGCCGAAGGATCCGATCGAGGATGATCTCGGCCTGCGCCGCCCCGAGCCGCGCCGCAGCGCGGCGGCCGAGCGCGACCATGCATTGTCGGTGGTGCGAGAGCGTGCCGCGCTGGGCGATCCCACGCAGTTGCAGGAGCGCGCCCGCCGCGCCGCCGGGCAGATGGCGTCGGGGCACGTGTGAGGACTGCGGCCGGGTATCCGCAACAGGGCGACCGCATACGAGGACCAGAGTGCCATTCCTCGTCTATCTCCACGTCGTCATGGCCGGGCTTGTCCCGGCCATCCACGTCATTCGGCATACGTGGGAGGACGTGGATGCCCGGGACAAGCCCGGACATGACGGAATAACGACTAAGCAAGCCTCAGATCAGCTTGCGCCGCGACAAACTCCGCATCAGGGCGCCGACGCCGAAGGTCCAGGGCTCGCATTCGTCGCTGTTGCGCATGCGGTTGACGAGGCGACCGAGCTGCGGGGCCGAGATGGTGACGATGTCGTCGCGCTTGTGGGTGAACCCCTGCCCTGGAGCGTCGCGGTCCTTGACGGGCGCGAACATCGTGCCGAGGAACAGCGCAAAACCGTCGGGATATTGGTGCACGGCGCCGATGGTCTGGGCGACGAGATCGGTCGGATCGCGGCTGATCTTGCTGATGGAGGAATGACCGTCGAGCACGAAGCCGTCGCTGCCGGTCACGGTCAGCGCGACATCCATCTTCCTGACGTCATCGAGCGAAAAGCTCTTGTCGAACAGCCGCAGCAGCGGTCCGATGGCGCAGGAGGCGTTGTTGTCCTTGGCCTTTGACAGCAGCAGCGCCGAGCGGCCCTCGAAGTCGCGCAGGTTGACGTCATTGCCGAGCATCGCGCCGACGATGCGGCCGCGGCTCGACACCGCCAGCACCACCTCCGGCTCCGGATTGTTCCAGGTCGATTTCGGATGCAGCCCGGCATCCATGCCGGTGCCGACAGATGACAAGGTCGGCGCCTTGGTGAAGACCTCGGCATCGGGCCCGATGCCGACCTCGAGATACTGGCTCCAGGCGTTCTGCTCGATCAGCACCTGCTTCAGGTGCATCGCCTGGTCCGAGCCCGGCTTGAGCTTGGAGAAATCGTCGCCGACCAGACGCACCACCTCTTTCCGGATCGCCTCGGCGGAGGCCGGGTTGCCGCGCGCCCGCTCCTCGATGACGCGCTCCAGCATCGAGATCGCAAAGGTGACGCCGGCCGCCTTCAGCACCTGCAGGTCGACCGGCGCCAGCAGCCACGGCTTGGCCGGATCGCGGCAATCCGGCGGGGTGTTGGCGAGGATCCCGGCGAGGTCGCCGATGCGCTGCCCGCCCATGCCGCGCAGCGCCGTCGCCGGATCATCCTGCTCGCACAGCGCGCTGACGGTGGGGAAAGCCGAGGTGACGTCATAAACGCCGTCATCGCGCACGGCGACCACGGCCGGTCCGTCCACGTCGGGGCGCCAGACCCGGCCGACCAGCGTGCCGCTGGTGCCGTCGTCGGGCAGGACGGTCTCGGGCGTCAGGTTGATCATGGCGTCGTGCTCCCTGTTGTTCTTGTTGCTCAGCGCACCCCTAGCATCGGTGCACGCCGGCTCCAAGCCACACGACGTCGCGCAATCACCAGCTGTAGCGCAGCACGCCCTTGCCGGCGTAGGAGCGGCTGATGGTCGAGAACTCGCCCTCGAAGGTCACAGCCGCCGACCAGTCGTTGCGCCAGGCCATTTCGGCCGAGGCCGAGGTCAGCGCAAGGTCGCGCGACTGCGCAGCGCCGTTGACGACGAAACTCGTGCCCGGCAGCACCTGGAAGCCGGCCGTCATGGTGCGATCCGGGTTGAAATTGTGCGCCCAGGCGGCGCGGCCGCGCAGCGACAGCACGCCGTCGGTGAGCGCAAACGACCGATCGACGCGCGCGCCGAGCTCGGTGCGCGCATCGGTGACAGTCTTGCCGGCATAGGTCAGCGCGAAGGTGCCGGCGCCGGAGAGCACCTGCTCGGCATAGGACGGCAGCACGTAAGCCGTCGCCTGGCCGCCGAGATAGGGCGTGATCCCGCCCCACGGCGTGGCATAGCGGCGGCCGGCCTCGAGGCGGGCCGAATAGGCCGACGCATTGAAGCGGGCGCGGAGCTGGTCGACGCCGGCGACGGTCACGGTGCGGTCGGTGGTCACGTCGTGCCAGCCATAGGCGAGCGCGGCGGAGAGATAGTCCGGACCATGGCGATAGCGGGTGAAGGCGCCGGCCTGGAACAGGTCGGAGCGGCCGCTGCCGCCGCCATTGACGCCGAAGCTGGTGCCACCGCCAGACAGCGCGAAGCCGGCGAGCCAGCTCGGCGACACGATGTAATCGGCGCCAGCGGCCAAGCCGACCTCGCGGATCGTGGCGTTGTTCGATCCGAGCGCGGCGTTGCCATCGGTGAACGAGCCGCCGCCGAACGGCGCGGCCCAGGTGCTCCAGCGCTCATCGAAGCGCTGGGCCGGTGTGGCCTTCACCGGCATGCGCGCGAAGGCATCGCGCGGCGCGGCGCCCCGCCCTGCGTCGGCGAACGCCGCAGCCGGACTAGATGCGTTCGCGCTGCGACCGGCGACGAAAGGATCGGTCATCAGGCCAAGAAAGATCTTCATCGAGTCGAACATCGCCTGCTGCGGAACGGTGGCGATCTCGCCGGAGACCTGCGTCAGGCCGGCCGGGGTCAGCGCGCCGAAGGCGAGCGGAATGCCGCCGGTGCGGTTGAAATAGCCGGTCGTGGTGTCCGTGACGTTCTGCTGGTTCGTGTTGTTGGTGCCGGTCGAGCCAAGCGTCAGGTTCAGATAGACGTTGTTGGCGTCGTAGCTCAGACGAGAAGTGAAATTGGCCGGCAGGTTGGTGTTGACCAGCGCATTGAAGGTGCCACTGACGCCGCCGGTCGCATTGACGATCGTGTACTGCTTGTTGACGTAGCTGCCGGGCGCGAAACTCGCCTGCACGGTGGCGCCGCCGAGCGTCGCCGTTCCCGTCACGTTGACCCGGTCGGCATTGGCCGGGGATACCTCGACCATGTAGCTCGCAGCCGTCGTGAACACGAGGTTGCCCTGCACGGTGAGCAGCCCGATCGAATTGCCCGGCGCGAGTGCGCCGCCGTTGATGAGCGTGCTGCCGACGATGCCGTTGCCGCCGAGCGCGCCGCCGGAATTCACCACGACATTGCTGCTGGCGATCGAGCCGTTCACGGCGAGGATGCCGCCGTCGATCGTGGTCGTGCCGGTGTAGGTATTGACGCCGGACAATGTCAGCTTGCCGCTGCCGACCTTGGTCAGCGAGCCTGGGCCGATGGTGCCGCACCCGCAAGGATCGGTGTCGCCGATCACGCCGGAGACCTCGGTGGAGAGATTGTTGCCGCCGACCACCAGCGTGTTGAAGGCGCCGATGTAGTAGTTGCCGGAGCCCGCCAGCGAGCCGGCGGTGATGCGGCCGTCGCCATTGACACCCGTGCTACCGGAGAAATCGACCACGCCGGTGCCATTGGTGACGAACTGGGCGGTGCCGCCGGTCGTATTGTCGAGGAAGCGCGTGCGGCCACCATCATTGGTGATGATCGTGGCGGAGCCGGCGCTGGCGTGATCGAAGAACAGCGTCGAGCCGCCGTCATTGGTGGTGACGGTCGCGTTCGCCGCGGTGGAATGGGCGTTGAACTGGACCTGGCCGTTCATGTTGTTGGTGATGGTGGCATTGCCGGCCGACGGGGTGTCGCTGCCGAAGCCGATCCCGAACATCACGTAGGAATTGCCGCCATTGGTGATGACCGCATTGGCGGCCGTGGCGGCATTGACAAACGCCAGCATGCTGAACGTGTCGTTCGTGATCGTCGCGTTGCCGGCGCTGGTATTGGCGTTGAACAGCGTGCGGCCCTGATGGTTGGTGATCACGGCGTTGCCGGCCGTGGCCGTGTCCGTGCCGCCGGCGACACCGAACGCGGTCGTGGCGATCGACTGGTTCACGATCGTCATCGTGCCGGCGGAGCTCGCACCGAGGAAGTTGGTGGTGCCGCCATCATTGGTGAGCGAGACGATGCCGGACGTGTCGGCCCTGACGATGTTGAAGATGCCGAAATTCGACACGTCGCCGACGATCCGGGCGGTGTGGGTGGCATCGCCGAGCTGCAGGGTCGCGACGCTGCCGATGAAGGTGCCGCCGGAGTAGGAATTGGTGCCGAGCAGGATGGTGGTGCTGTTGCCGAGCAATTCGGCGCGCACGCCGGCAACGGTCTCGCCGAGGTTGTTGCCGATGGTGATGGTCTGGCCGGAATTGGCGTTGTTGATGAAGCCCCAGCCGGAGCCGGCGACGCCGAAATTCACGTCGGCGCCGCCGATCGAATAGGACTGGGCGTTGCTGAGGAAGATCCAGGAATCCGGATTGATCGGCGCCGTGACCGTGATGGTCGATGCGCCGGTGGCCCCGAACAACGCCTCCTGGCCGCCCGATGCGGGCGGCGCGCCGGCCGGCGGGGTCTCCCAGTTGGTCGAGAGATTGTAGTCGGAGGTCGTCGTCGTGGCGCCGGGACCGCCCCAGGTGTAGTCGGTTTGCGCCTGCGCGGCCGTCGCCAGCCCGAGCCCGACCACGAGCACCAATCCGCCAACCCGCCAGCGGACAGCCCGGTCAGCCGTGTTGTCGCCCGACATCCCCACTCCGACGCTCCCAAGCCCTGCTCTGCACGTTCTCGTGCAGTCCAAGACCTAGCAGCTCAGACTTGGTGGTCGGGACGCGATGCGAATGCGTTTTTCCAATGATTTCAGATCATTACGCGTTTCGCACCGGTTGTGGCGATCGCGCAACGCATCCGCCCAAAAATTCACACCCCCGTATTCGCCAGGGATGCGCGAGCGAGGGCTCACGGATTCGGCGAGCTCTCGCCGGCGACCTGCAGCAGTTGCGAGCGGCGGACGCGCTCGCGATGGGCGGTGTAGAGGCCGCTGGAGACGATGAAGGCGGCGCCGACGATGGTCCAGACGTCCGGCACCTCGCCGAACACCAGGAAGCCGAGGATGCTGACCCACAGGAGCTGGGTGTAGGAGAACGGCGCCAGCACCGAGGCGTCGGCATAGCGGAACGCCAGCACGACGATCCACTGCCCCATGGTCGAGGCGACGCCGACCAGCACGCCGAAGCCGATGTCCTGCCAGGACGGCGTGACCCAGACGAACGGCACCATCACCGAGAGCATGCAGACGCCGGCGATCGACGAGTAGGTCATGATGGTGATGGCGTGCTCTCGGCCGCTCATCATCCGCGTCATGATCAGGGTGCAAGCCCAGGCGAACGCCGAGACGATCGGAAACAGCGCGGCAAGATGGAACGCGCCAGTGCCGGGCCGGAGGATGACGAGGACGCCGCACAGGCCGACGGCGGTTGCAATCCAGCGGCGCAGGCCGACCTTCTCGCTGAGGAACACGATCGACAACGCGGTGACGAACAGCGGCGCGACGAAGCCGGTCGCGGAAGCCTCGGCAATCGGCAGATAGCGTAAACCGGTGATGAACATCAGCGACGAGCCGAGCAGCGCAACGCCGCGCAGCAGCTGGAACTTGAGCCGCTCGGTGCGCATCGCGAACAGCGGCGAGCCCGGGATCATCGCCGGCACCATGATCGCTGCGAATATGACGAAGCGGATCCAGGTGATCTCGATCGAGGGCAGCGTCTTCGAGAGATATTTCGCTGTGACGTCCGAGGTGCCGAGGAACACGGTCGACAGCAGGATCAGCGCGATGCCGCGGAACGGCCGGTCGGCCCGCGCGGGCGCGCGCTTGCGCGTGGCCTGCGGCTTCTCCTGCACGGAGGTCGGCACGTCGTCGAGGCGCGCGGCTGCGGCCGCACTCGGTGGCGGGGTCACGGTCGAACTCGGGAGTTTTGGAACGGGGACGATTCGGTGAGTGGCGACAAAACGCCAATCGCGACGCCGCGACAACCCATCGAAGCGGGCAGCACTTATGCGTTGCCACGCGCCGGAGTAGCAAACATCCGTAATTTTCCGTGATGCTGCATTACAGCATGGGCAGCCCGCGCGGCTTCGGCCCGCGCGGAAAGGCGCGATCGATTGCGGCGATCTCGGCTGCGGTCAGCTCGATGTCGCCGGCCGCGGCATTCTGCTCGGCATGCTCGGGCCGCGACGCCTTGGGGATCGCGAGCAGCGACGACGCCCGCGTCAGGAAGGCGAGCGCGATCTGGCGCGGCGTTGCGCCATGCTGCTCCGCGATGCGCTGCAGCACCTCGCCGCCGGCGCTGCGACGTTCCGGAAAGTCGTCATGGCCGAACGGCGAGTAGGCGACGACGGCGACGCCATGCTGGCCGCACCACGGGATCACCGCGTGCTCGATGGCGCGCTCCTGCAGATGGTAGAGCACCTGGTTGCAGGCGATCTTGCCCTCGCCTGCGACCTTCAGCAGTTCATCGAGATCGTCGACGTCGAAATTGCTGACGCCCCAGGACCCGATCTTGCCGGCGGCCTTGAGCTCCTCGAACGCCGCCACCGTCTCCGCGAGCGGATAGGAGCCCGGCCAGTGCAGGAGATAGCAGTCGAGCCGGTCGGTCTTCAGCCGCTTCAGCGAGCGCTCGCAGGCGGTGATGGTGCCCTTGCGCGAGGCGTTGCTCGGCAGCACCTTCGAGACCAGGAACACGTCGTCACGCCGGCCGGCGATGGCCTCGGCGATGACCAGCTCGGCATCGCCATACATCTCCGCGGTATCGATGTGGCTCATCCCGAGATCGAGGCCGCGCCGCAACGTGGCGATGGCGCGGCTGCGATCGGCGTGGTCGAGATACCAGGTGCCCTGCCCGATGACGGAGACGCTGGCCCCGCCGGTTCCGAATGTCTTGTGCTTCATGCGCGGGAGCATAGTGGATGAGGCGCACGACGTCGATTGGGTGCCCTCCCTGCTCAAGGCATCTGACGCGCCTCCACACCCACGTCATTCCGGGGCGACGCGTCAGCGTCGAACCCGGAATCCCGGGCTTGTCTTGCGCTGTTTCATTTCGACCATGTCGAGATTCCGGGTTCGAGGCCGTTGGCCTCGCCCCGGAATGACAGTGTTCTCGGCTAGCTCGCCGCCGCGATCGGCGGGGCGTCCGTGGCCGTCTGCGCGATCAGCCGCTTCATCTCCGGAATGCACGAGCCGCAATTGGTGCCGGCCTTGAGCTGCGCGCCGATGGCGGCGGGCGTGCGCGCACCTGCCGTGATCGCATCGCAGATGGTGTCGCGGCCGACGCCGAAGCAGGCGCAGACGATCGGGCCGCCGCCGACGCCGTCGGGCGCGCGGCCGGACAGCAGCACGCGGCGCTGGTCGTCGTCGAGGCGATCGGCGGCGAACATCGTCTTCACGACGTTCCAGTCGCCGGCATCATGGCCGGGGCCGACGAAGAGACAGGTTTCGATGCGATCGCCGGCGAACGACGCGGCGCGATAGACGCCGCCGCCGACATCCATGTAGTCCGTGACGTCGTCGGTGGCGCGCGCCTTGAACCAGGCCGGCCAGCGCGACAGATCGCCGTTATCGGCGAACAGATAGCCCAAGCCGCCCTGCACCGTCGCGCGTGCCCACCACAGGTTGGACGGCAGCGTGAGCTCGTTGCGCGACAGGATGAAGCCGCGGAATACGTACTCATAAGAACTGATCGCAGCCGGGGTCGCCTTGGCCTCGGGCTGGCCGGAGAACGGATCGGTGTGGGAGGCGACCAGCGCGCCGACGCGGCCATGCGAGGCGTTGGTGGCGTTCCAATGGATCGGCGCGAACAGCATGCCGCGCTGCTGGCGCTCGCTGACCACGACCTTGAGGATGCACTGGCCGTGCTCGGTCGTCACCTTGGCGAAGCCGTCATGCATCAGGCCGTATTTCAGCGCGTCGTCCGGATGCACCTCGACGAACGGCTCCGGCAGATGCGCTGATAGCCGCGGGCTCAAGCCGGTGCGCGTCATCGTGTGCCACTGATCGCGGATGCGCCCGGTGTTCAGGCGCAGCGGGCGGGCGGCGGTGGTCTCACCGCGCAGCGCCGGCACTTCCGGCGCGACGAAGCGCGCTTTGCTGTCGTTGGTGAAGAAGGCGCCGTCGGCGAAAAAGCGCGGTTCGGGCGGCTTGCCCGCGCGCGCCGGCCATTGCACCGGCGCCATCGTCTCGTATTCGTCGTCGGTGAGCGAGGCCAGCGCGCCGATGTCGAAATCGCGCGTGCCGTCGTTCTCGAAGGCCGACAACGCCGCGTGCTCGCGGAACACCTCCGCCGCAGAGTTGTAATTGAAGGCGCCCGCGTGGCCGAGCCGTTTGCCGACCTCGCTCAGGATCCACCAGTCCGGCATGGCCTCGCCGGCCGGCGCCAGGAAGGCGCGCTGCCGCGAGATGCGGCGCTCGGAGTTGGTGACGGTGCCCGACTTCTCGCCCCAGGCCTGCGCCGGCAGCAGCACGTGGACGCCGGCATCGACGGTGTCGTTGGAGCGGACGTTCTCGGACACGACGAACAGCTCGAGCTTCTTGAGCGCGGCGCGGACCAGATCGGCGTCCGGCAGCGACACCGCGGGGTTGGTGCCAATCACCCACAGCGCCTTGATCTCGCCGCGCGCGATCGCCTCGAACATCGCGACCGCCTTGAGACCCTCATGGGTGGCGATGTCCTTGGCCTTCCAGAAGCGGCGGACGCGGTCGATGTCTGGCGGCGTGAAGCCCATGTGGGCCGCGAGCTGGTTGGCGAGCCCGCCGACCTCGCGGCCGCCCATCGCATTGGGTTGGCCCGTCAGCGAGAACGGCCCCATGCCCGGCTTGCCGATGCGCGCCGTCGCAAGATGGCAGTTGAGGATCGCGTTGACCTTGTCGGTGCCCTGCGCCGACTGGTTGACGCCCTGCGAATACAGGGTGACGACCTCGGGAGTCTCGCGGAACAGCTTGAAGAAGGCGGCGACGTCGACCTCGGACAGGCCGGTGGCGAGCGCGGTCGCCGCGGCGCTGCCGGCGAGGCTGCGGGCGCGGGCCAGGGTCTCGTCGAAGCCGCTGGTGTGAGCGTTGATGTAGTCGTGATCAAGCGCACCGCTGTCGGCGAGATGCACCAGCAGGCCGGAGAACAGCGCCGCATCAGTGCCAGGCTTCAATCCCAGGAACAGATCGGCGTCGCTCGACGTGTCGGTGCGACGTGGATCGATGACCACGAACCTGGCGCCGCGCGTCTGCTTGTTGGCCAGCATGCGCTGATACAGCACCGGATGGCACCAGGCGGCATTGCTGCCCACGAAGACCAGCAGATCAGCCTGATCGAGATCCTCATAGGTGCCGGGCACGGTGTCGGCGCCGAAGGCGCGGCGGTGGCCGGCGACCGACGAGGCCATGCACAGCCGCGAGTTGGTGTCGACATTGGCCGAGCCGAGAAAGCCTTTCATCAGCTTGTTGGCGACGTAATAGTCCTCGGTCAGCATCTGGCCGGAGAGATAGAACGCCACCGCATCCTCGCCGTCGCGGGCGACGATGTGCTTCAGGCGGGTCGCGACGTGATCGAGTGCATCGCTCCACGCCACCCGCTGCATGCCGCCCTTGCAGCGGATCATCGGGTACAGCAGCCGGCTCTCGAGCCCGAGCGTCTCGCCGAGCGCCGAACCCTTGGAGCAAAGCCGGCCGAGATTGGCGGGATGCATCGGATCGCCGGAGATGGCAGCGCCGCCGCGGCCGTCGGGCGTGGCGAGCACGCCACAACCGACACCACAGTAAGGACACGCAGTGCGCACCGTCAGCAGCTTCGGATCGACCGTCGTCATCGTCGTGCGTGGCCCCTTCTCACGCTGCCTGCGGCCGCGCGCCCGCGCGCCCGAACATCATCGCCGTCCGGATCGCTGCGACCGGCTCGCGGCTCCGGATCAGCTCGCGATACCACAACGCGTCCTGAGTCTCACCGATCAGCACGGCGCCGGTGAGGCGCCCCTCCGTGATGACGAGCTTCTTGTAGATGCCGCGTTTGGCATCGTTGAGCACGATCGCCTCGCTGCCCTCGGCGCCGATGAAGTCGCCCGCCGAGAACACGGATACGCCGGACACTTTCAAGTTGGTCGACACGACGCTGCCGCCATAGGCCGCCTGGCGGCCGGCCAGATGTCGCGCCAGCACCCGCGCCTGCTCGTAGGCCGGCTCGACCAGCCCATAACAGGTGCCGCGATGCTCGGCGCATTCGCCGAGCGCGAAGATGCCGGGGGCCGAGGTCTGCATGGCGTCATCGACGACGATGCCGCGGTTGACGGCGAGCCCCGCCTCTTTCGCCAGCGCAACGTTCGGCCGGATTCCGGCCGCGAAGATCACGGCGTCGGTGGCGAGGCGCCGTCCATCGGCCAGTTCGACTCCTTCGACCCGCCCGTCCCCATGGATGGCCGCGGTGCTGGCATTGAGCAGAACCTCGATCCCCTTGCGCGCCACCAGCGCCTTCAGCAACGCGGCCGCCGGCGCATCGAGCTGCCGCTCCATCAGCCGGTCCATCAGATGCAACAGCGTCACCCTGGCGCCGGCACGCGCCAGACCATAGGCCGCTTCCAACCCGAGCAGGCCGCCGCCGACGACCACCACGCGCCCCTTCCTCGCCGCCAGCGCTAACAGCACGTCGGTGTCCCGGCTGTCGCGGAACGTGTGCACGCCCGGCAGATCGGCGCCTGGCACGGGAAGCCGCAGCGGCAGCGAGCCGGTGGCCAGAACCAGGCGCGAGAACGCCACGTTCTCGTCGTTCTCGATCTGGAGCTCGCGGCGGCCGACATCGATGGCGGTCACGCGCGCACCGTATTTCAGCGTCACGCCGCGCTCGCGCCACCAGGTGGCTGGCTTGAGCTCGATCTCGTGGGACGCAGCCTCGCCGGCCAGCACCGACGACAGCAGCACGCGGTTGTAGGCCAGACGCGGCTCCTCGCCGATGACGGCGATCGCGTAGCGGCCGAGCGCGGTCTGCGACAGCTCCTCGGCCAGCTTTGCAGCGGCCATGCCATTGCCGACGATGACGAGCGGTTCACTCAAGACGTCTACTCCGCCGCCTGCGCCTTGCCGTAGGCTGCCGCGATCATGAAGCCGGACAGCGTGCCATAGGCCGCGGTCCAGGCCTCGGCGACCTCGGGCGTCCAGGCCTCGCCCAGTCCCTTCTCCAGGGTCCACAGCAGCGCCGAGCCGACCACCGGATAGTGCTCGGGCTTGGCACCATAATCGACGTGGCGCTTGGCCAGCGCGCTTGCTGCCGGCAGGATCGCAGGCAAGTTCGCCAATCCATTGACGACGACCGCCAGCGTCGCCATCAGCTTCTTGCGCTGCTCGGTGAGATCGTCTGGAAACATCGGCCGCACCTGCGGCGCGACCTCGAACAAGCGATCGTAGAAGATGCCCGCGGCCTGATCGGAGATCGGCGCGACCTTGGCAAAGCTGTCCTGAACCAATTCGATCTGAGACGGCGTCATGGGAAATCCTTCGATGATGGAGACGAGAACCCGTTAGTCGCCCGAGGCGGAGGGCGGTTCGATCCGTCCTCCGCGTTCGAATCGTCACGCCGCCTCGACGTAGCGATGGCGCTCATAGAGGAATTCCAGCACGCGCTGGCGGCACTTCACGTAGGTGGCGTTGGTCGCGAGCTCGAGCCGCTTGCGCGGACGCGGCAGCGCGACCTCGAGCACCTCGCCGATCCGTGCGCTCGGACCGTTGGTCATCATCACGATACGGTCGGACAGCAACACGGCCTCGTCGACATCGTGCGTGATCATCAGGATGGTGTTGCCGAGCTTCTGGTGCAGCGCCATCACGGAATCCTGCAGATGCGCCCGCGTCAGCGCGTCGAGCGCGCCGAACGGCTCGTCGAGCAGCAGGACCTTCGGCTCCATGGCGAGCGCGCGGGCAATGCCGACGCGCTGCTTCATGCCGCCGGAGATCTCGTTCGGACGCTTGTCCTTGGCATGGGCCATCTGCACGAGATTCAGATTGTGCATGGTCCAGGCATCGCGCTCGGCCCGGGTCTTGGTCTTGGCGAACACCTTGTCGACGCCGAGCCGCACGTTCTCATAGACCGTGAGCCAGGGCAGCAGGCTGTGGTTCTGGAACACCACCGCGCGGTCAGGTCCCGGCGAATTGACCTCGCGCTCCTCCAGCAGCACGCCGCCGGTCGTGGCCGTGGTGAGCCCCGCCACGATGTTGAGCATCGTCGACTTGCCGCAGCCGGAATGGCCGATGATCGAGACGTACTCGCCCTTCTCGATCGAGAGGTTGATGTCCTTCAGCACTTCGGTGGTAGCGGTGCCGCGGGTGAAGGTCTTGTCGACGTGGTCGAGCTTCAGATAGGCCATGATCTCTACCTCTCAATTCGTCGCAGTGCCGCGGGTGACGATCTTGCCGACCACCGCGATCATGCGGTCGAGCACGAAGCCGATGATGCCGACATAGAACAGCGCGAGAATGATCTCGCTGATATGCGAGGAGTTCCACGCGTCCCAGATGAAGAAGCCGATGCCGACGCCGCCGATCAGCATCTCGGCCGCGACGATCGCGAGCCACGACAGGCCGATGCCGATGCGCAGGCCGGTGAAGATGTAGGGCGCGGCCGCCGGGATCATGATCTTGGCGAAGAACTCCAGCGGATTGAGCTGCACCACCGCGGCGACGTTGCGGTAGTCCTGCGGAATGTTCCGGATGCCGACCGCCGTGTTGATGATGATCGGCCACACCGAGGTGATGAAGATCACGAAGATCGCCGACGGCTGGCCGTCGCGAAACGCCGCCAGCGACAGCGGCAGCCAGGCGAGCGGCGGGATCGTGCGCAGCACCTGGAAGATCGGATCGAGGCCGCGCATGGCCCACACCGACTGGCCGATCAGCGTGCCGACACCGACGCCGACGACGACGGCAATCGCGTAGCCGAAGGCGACGCGCCGGAGGCTGGCTTCGAGATGCCAGAACAAGCCCTTGTCGATGCCGCCATGATCGAAGAACGGATCGAAGATCAGCTCCCGGGTGTCGCTGAAGACCCGGGAGGGCGGCGGCAGCGCCGAGCCGGCCCGGCGGCAGACCAGTTCCCAAATCAGCAGGAACAGCGCCAGCACGATCAGCGGCGGCACCACGCGCACCGCGGCCTCACGTGCCATCTTTACATAGCGCTCGGCCTTCGGCGGCTGCTTGGGCGTCATCGTTACGATGGACGCCGAGGTGGACGCCACCGCGGTCGGCACGACCTGGGGAGCACTATCGTTGCTCAACGCTGGCATGGACATCGGAAACCTTTCTCCGTGCAATGAGAGGGGCCGCGCGCTTTCCGCGCGCGGCGAGAGTCCTGATCAGGCGTCGACGCGCTTGATCGACAGCGACTTCAGGTAGGCGGCGGGATCTTCCGGATCGAACACCTTGCCGTCGAAGAAGGTCTCCTTGCCGCGCGACTTGGAGGTCGGAATCTCGGCGGCGGCGACGTTCATCTCCTTGGCGGCCTCGCGCCAGATGTCCTCGCGGTTGACCTTGGCGATCAGCGACTTGGCGTCGAAGCCGGCCTCATACTTGCCCCACCGGATGTCCTCGGTGATGAACCAGAGATCGTGGCTCTGGAATGGATAGGATGCGAAGTCGCTCCAGTACTTCATGATGTGCGGCGAGTTCTCGACGACCTTGCCGGTGCCGTAGTCGAACTTGCCGGCCGAGCGCCCGGCGACGTCCTCGACCGGGCAGTTGATCCACTGCCGCTTGGCCATGATAGTCGCGAGCTCCTGCTTGTTCTCCATCTTGTCGGCCCACTGCTGGGCTTCCATCACCGCCATCGTCAACGCCTTCGCGGCCTTCGGATATTTGTCGACAAAGGCGGCGCGCATCGCGAAGGATTTTTCGGGATGCTTGTTCCAGATCTCGCCGGTCGTGACGGCGGTGTAGCCGATGCCCTGGTTGACGAGCTGCGCATTCCACGGCTCGCCGACGCAGAAGCAGTCCATGGTGCCGACCTTCATGTTGGCCACCATCTGCGGCGGCGGCACCACGATGGTCTCGATGTCCTTGTCGGGATCGATGCCGCCGGCGGCGAGCCAATAGCGGATCCAGAGATCGTGGGTGCCGCCCGGGAAGGTCATCGCTGCCTTCACGGACTTGCCGGAGGCCTTCTTCTTCTCCAGCGCGGCCTTGAACGGCGCGGTATCGAGACCGAGCTTCAGGTCGGCGTACTCCTTGCCGACCGAGATGCACTGCGCATCGAGATTGAGCCGCGCCAGGATGTACATCGGGGTCGGCTGATTGTTCTGCGTCACCTTGCCGGACGAGATCAGATACGGCATCGGCGTGAGGATGTGCGCGCCGTCGATCCCGTTGCCCTCGGAGCCGAGCACGAGATTGTCGCGGGTCGTGCCCCACGAAGCCTGCTTCTGCACGTCGACGTCGGGCATGCCGTATTTGGCGAACAGGCCCTTGTCCTTGGCGACGAACAGCGGGCCGGCATCGCTGAGCGCGATGAAGCCGAGCTTGGCACTGGTGACTTCCGGCCCTGCCCCCTGGGCAAAGGCTCCGCCGGGAAAGCCCAGCTTCGCGGCAGCGAGCAGCGCGGCCGTGCCGGCACCGGCCTTGAGAAGCTGACGACGGCTGAGGCCGTTGCGGCGAGCAGGATTGGCAGTCTTCGTCATGAGTGCTGTCGTCCTTTGTCTGAAGAGCGCTCGATGGTGAATGGCCGTCCGTTGCGGGTCGCTGCACCACGCACAAAGGCGTGTTCCGAGGAGGCCTCGGAAGGGGCAGCGTCACGATTCGGATGAGGGTTGCGCGGACGGCATCGATGGCGTCGGACACGCTCTTTCAAGCTTCGTGCCAACACGCCGATTTGGATTTGTCAGGAAAATTCAACCCTTTAGCGTTTCACAACAATCCATCAGAGGCAGCGGGCCGCATCCAAAATTTGCGATTCGCACACTTTGTGTGCGGCGCACACAAAATAAGCATGGAGAGATTGTTCCGTGAGCATCAGGGCACCAAAAGAGCCCTTTCAGGCAGCTGCAGCAGAGAAACTCCAGCGCAGTCGCTTGAAATCACTGACTTTCTCGGTGGCGTCAAATTTGGCACACGCATTGCTTCTGGTTCTGCAAGTCAACGATGACTGCGGTTCGCCGGACTGTCGACGCCTATGGCGCTGATCTCCGGGACGGATGCGCGCACGCGACCGAGGTCTCCTCGGCGCGGTCGTCGTGACGCCCTTCCCGCATTCGACATCCGATCCGCCTGCCCGTGGCGATGTCCCTCGAGAGCCAGAACCTCTCGCAAGGCAGCGCGCAATCGACTCCCGAGAGCAAGCAAAGGACGTTTGAATGTCGTATCTCGCGCCTTCAGAATTCGTCACCAAGATGGTGGACGCAGGCGAGTCCAAGATCTTCATGTCGACCCGCGACACCGTCATCCGCGCCTACATGGCGGGCGCGATCCTGGCGCTCGCGGCCTGGTTTGCCGTCACCATCAACGTGAACACCGGCCAGCCGCTCATCGGCGCCCTGTTGTTTCCGGTCGGCTTCTGCATGCTCTATTTGCTGGGCTTCGATCTGCTGACCGGCGTGTTCGTGCTGTCGCCGCTGGCATTGATCGACAAACGTCCGGGTGTGACGATCGCAGGCGTGCTGCGCAACTGGGGACTTGTCTTCATCGGCAATTTCGCCGGAGCACTGACCGTAGCCTTCATGATGGCATTCGTGACCACGTTCGGCTTCACGCAGGAGCCGGACAAGGTCGGCGCTGTGATCGGCAATATCGGTGAAGGCCGGACGCTCGGCTACGCGGCGCATGGCGCGGCTGGAATGGCGACGCTGTTCATCCGCGGCATGCTGTGCAACTGGATGGTCTCCACCGGCGTGGTCGGCGCGATGATATCGACGACGGTCCCGGGCAAGGTGCTGGCGATGTGGATGCCGATCCTGGTCTTCTTCTACATGGTGTTCGAGCATTCGGTGGTGAACATGTTCCTGTTCCCGTCGGGGCTGATGCTCCATGCGAAGTTCTCGATCATGGACTATCTGATCTGGAACGAGATCCCGACCGTGCTCGGCAATCTCGTCGGCGGCCTCTCGTTCACCGGCCTGACGCTCTATGCCACCCACATCAGGACGCAGCCGAAGCGTGATGCCAAGATCGCAGCTCGCGCCGCGGCCTGATTCCGTTTCCCTCGGAGAGCCCGGCCCCGGTAAGGTCGGGCTCCCTTCATTTCGCCCGACAGCCCAAATGCCATTGCGGATCACAATCGGAGCGCATTCCGACAAAGGGCAGAAGCCGGGCAACCAGGACTTCCACGGCGCTCTGATTCCCGATGAGCCGGCGCTCAGCCTGAAGGGCATCGCGATCGCGATCGCGGACGGGATCAGCAGCAGCGAGGTCAGCCACATTGCGAGCGAGTCGGCGGTCAAGAGCTTCCTGACCGACTATTACTGCACGCCGGATGCCTGGTCGGTGAAGACCTCGGTGCGACGCGTGATCGCCGCGGCCAACTCCTGGCTCTACGCCCAGACCAGAGCCAGCCAATACGCCTATGATCGCGACAAAGGTTATGTCTGCACGCTCAGCGCGATCGTGATCAAGGCGGCCACGGCGCATCTCTTCCATATCGGCGATTGTCGCATCTATCGCCCCGCAGGCCATTCGCTCGAGCAGCTCACCGACGATCATCGCGTCATCATCTCGTCGCAGCAGAGCTATCTGGGGCGTGCGCTCGGGGTCAATCCCGAGGTCGAAATCGACTATCAGGCCATTCGGATCGAGCGCGGCGACATCTTCGTGCTCGCGACGGACGGCGTTCACGAGCACGTGGGCAAGCGTTTTGTCGCCAACGTGTTGAAGGAGAATTCCCACGACCTCGATCAGGCGGCCCGCATCATCGTCGCTGAGGCACTGGCGCAGGGCAGTGCGGACAATCTCACGATCCAGATCGTGCGGATCGACGAACTCGGCGCCGGCGATGCCGCCGAGATCCCGGTCCAGGCCGAGCAGCTGCCGCCGGCGCCGCTGCTGGACGCGCGGACGATCTTCGAGGGCTACCGGATCGTGCGCGAGATCCATGCCAGCAGCCGCAGCCACATCTATCTGGCCATCGACGTCGAGACGGAGCTCGCCGTCGCCCTCAAGGTGCCTTCAATCGACCTGCGCGGCGACAGCGCCTATCTCAAACGGTTCCTGACGGAAGACTGGATCGCGCGGCGGATCGATAACCCGCATGTGCTGAAGGCCTTCCCATCGACGCGGCGCCGCGATCATCTCTACGTCGTCACCGAATTCGTCGAAGGCCAGACCTTGGCGCAATGGATGATCGACCATCCCAAAGCCGATCTCGATGCCATCAGAGACATCATCGAGCAGATCGCCAAGGGGCTGCAGGCGCTGCATCGAAAGGAAATGCTGCACCAGGATCTGCGGCCGCAGAACATCATGATCGACCGGACCCGAACGGTGAAGATCATCGATTTCGGATCGGTGCGCGTCAGCGGCGTGGTCGAGGCCGACCCGGCTGCCGACCACGACAGCATCCTCGGCACCCAACAGTATACGGCGCCGGAATATTTTCTCGGCGAGGGCGGCTCCGAATGGTCCGATCAGTTCTCACTCGGAGTCATCGCTTACCAGATGCTGACGGGGCGATTGCCCTACGGCGCGCAGATGGCGCGCGCAAGAACCCGGGCACAGTTTCGCAAGGTCCGCTATCTGCCGGCCTCCGGCGATGACCAAGCCGTCCCGCTCTGGATCGACGGCGCACTTCGACGCGCCGTCCATCCCATCGCCGCCAAACGTTACGAGAGCCTCTCGGAATTCGTCTTCGACCTTCGGCACCCCAATCCGGCCTATGTCGGCGACAGCCGGACGCCCCTGATCGAGCGCAATCCGCTGCTGTTCTGGAAAGCAACGACTGCGCTGCTCGCGATCGCAGTCGTCATCCTGCTCGCGGCTCGCCACGGTGGCTGGTAGGCGCGCCTGCCGGCCGCCACAGCTCAGGCGGGTTCAGGCGCGATCGCGCCGAGCGGTCTCGGCGCCGCGCCCGCTCCCGGCTTCATGCGGAAATCATAGGTCATGAAGTGCCATGGCCCGACGGCCAGCTTGCCGTCCGGCATCACCGCGTCGCTGCGCCGCTCCACTTGGGCGACGAGGTCGTTCTTGACGCCAAAGACGACATCGCTGTCGAGATATTCGTCACCGCCGACGAAGACGTGGGTGATCAGCGGCTCGTAGCCCTTGGCGTCCACTAGGAAATGGACATGAGCCGGCCGCATCGGATGGCGTTTGGTGCTCAGGATCATCTGTCCCACCGGACCGTCGGTCGGGATCGGATAGCTGCAGGGCAGGATGGTGCGGAAGAAGAAGCGGCCATCCGCATCGGTGATGAAGCGTGCCCGCGACGACGGACCATCGCTCGCGTAGGACGGCCGCTGCGAATCGTAGAAGCCCTCGTCGTCGGCATGCCAGACATCGACCGTGGCGCCTGCCAGCGGGGCACCCGACAGATCGGTGACCCGTCCCTGGACGAACATCTTCTCGCCCTTGAGATCCGCCGAAATGTCGGTGCCGTGGGGCGTCACCTTGTGCTCGCCGACGTAGAACGGGCCGAGCACGGTCGTCTCCGTCGCCCCTGCCCGGTCGCGATGATTGATGGCGTCGACCAGCATCGACACGCCGAGCACGTCGGACAGCAGGATGAACTCCTGCCGGCTCGCGGTGCAGGTCTGTCCGGTGCGGGTGAGAAAGTCGATGGCGGCGGCCCACTCGTCGAAAGTGAGCTCCGTCCGGCGCACGTAATCGTGCAGCGATTTCACCAATTCCTGCAGCAGGAATTTCGCGCGCGGATCGGGTGTCCCTTCGAAGCTCGCGACGACGGCCTCCGTGAGCTCGGCCTCGTTGAATTGTGTCATTGCCAATTCCTCCCGGCGCAAAGGGTACACGACGCATCCCTGGCCTGCCATTGGACGCGGCGCGTTTTTCGGCTATCACCCGGACAAACGGCATGTGCGGCCGATCCTCGCGCAGGCCGCCAGAAACCGATCATAGCGGAGACGCCCGATGCTCGCCCCGACACCCGCCTCGCCCGAAACCGTCGGCATGTCGAAAGCCGCGCTCGATCGCATCGATGCCCATCTGCGGCAGCGCTATATCGAGGCCGGCCGCTTTCCCGGGACGCAGTTGATGGTCTATCGCCGCGGCAAGATCGTGCATGCGAGCTCGCTCGGCTATGCCGACGTCGAGCGCAAGGTCCCGGTCAGGGACGACACGATCTACCGCATCTATTCGATGACCAAGCCGATCACCTCGGTCGCCTTCATGATGCTGGTCGAGGAAGGCAAGGTCGCGCTCGACGAGCCGGTCGCGAAATACATTCCGGAGTGGAAAAATCTGGGCGTGTTCGTCGCCGGCACCGCGCCGGCCTTTGTCAGCCGGCCGCCGGCGCGGCCGATGCTGATCGTCGACCTCTTGCGCCACACCTCCGGCCTCACCTACGGCTTCCAGCAGCGCTCGAACGTCGATGCCGCGTATCGCGACGCCAAGATCGGCGCGGTCGAAAAGGCAGGAACGTTGCAGTCGATGATCGACGACCTGTCGCTCATTCCGCTGGAGTTCTCGCCGGGGGAAGCCTGGAACTACTCGGTCTCCACCGACGTGGTCGGCTATCTCGTCGGCAAGATAGCCGACAAGCCGTTCGAGCAAGTGCTGAAAGAGCGCATCTTCGATCCGCTCGGCATGAGCGACACCGACTTCCACGTCCCCGCCGCGAAGGCGCACCGGCTGGCGGCG
This sequence comes from Bradyrhizobium sp. SZCCHNRI3043, assembly GCF_032377735.1. NCBI lineage: Bacteria > Pseudomonadati > Pseudomonadota > Alphaproteobacteria > Hyphomicrobiales > Nitrobacteraceae > Bradyrhizobium > Bradyrhizobium sp. SZCCHNRI3043. The sequence goes on along the minus strand of NZ_JAUHID010000025.1, from coordinate 56,320 downwards.
TGCTACTCGGCCGATGCCGGCGGCGCCTTGTCGTTCCACGCGGCCGATCGCAAGGGCGGCCTGACCTTGCAGGACGATCCCGCCACCAGCTCTTTCTTGAGCCCGCCCGACTTCATCTCAGGCGGCGGCGGTCTGTGCTCGACCACGGCGGACTATCTGACGTTCTGCCGCGCGCTGGTCAATGGCGGCGAGCTCGGCGGGGTCAGGCTGCTCGGCCCGAAGACGCTGAAGCTGATGACCTCGAACCATCTGCCGGGCGGCGTCGACCTGCCGGCGCTGTCGCGCTCGATGTTCGCGGAAGCAGCCTATAACGGCATCGGCTTCGGTCTCGGCTTCTCGGTGACGATGGATCCGGCCAAGACGCTCATTCCAGGCAGCGCCGGAGAATATGCCTGGGGCGGTGCGGCCTCCACCGCGTTCTGGATCGATCCGGCCGAGGAGCTGATCACGATCTTCATGACCCAGGTGCTGCCGTCGAGCGCCTATCCGATCCGCCGCGAGCTGCGCACGATGGTGTATGCGGCAATCACAGAGAGCAACGTCTAGAAGAGGCGCTGTGGCGGTAAAGCCGCTCAGGGAACCGGCGATCGCCGCGCGTTGCGCTTGGCGTGCACGCGGTGCTCTCCTATGCTGACAGTCATGTGAACGGTTGCAACCGCCGAGCCCTTGCGGAGGCAACCGCTCCAGCCTGATATGCGCTCGCTGCACAAATTCGCCTCCGCCCTACGCACCTCCCGCCTGCGTCAGTCCCAACGGCGATCAGCAGCGCCAGCTCAAACGGGGCATCCGTGCCAAAACTCTCCCTGCCGATCCGGCTTGCTCTTCTGGTCGCAGGGACCACGCTGCCGCTCATCCTGTTCGCAGGCGGGATCGTCTTGCACAACTACATGCAGGACCGCAGCGACGCCCGTCAGCGCGTGCTGGAGACGGTGCGCAGCATCCGGCTGACGCTCGATGCCGAAATGCAGCGCATGACTGGCGGCGTCCAGGTGCTGGCGCTGACCGATGCCCTGACCACCGGCGATTTCGAACGCTTCCGCCCGATCGCGATGGGTTTCCTCGAGCAGTACGGCAAGAACGGCACGATCGTGGTCGCCGACCGCAACGGACGCCAGCTGTTCTCGTCGGCGACGACGGATACGGCTCACCTGCCGACGCGCAACAACCGCGAGATCACCCGCCGCGTGTTCGAGACCCGGCAGCCGCAATATTCCGACCTTTTCTACGGCGTCGTGAAGAAGAGCCTGATCGTCACCGTCGAGGTGCCCGTCTTTCGCGACGGCGAGGTCGTCTATGACATCTCGTTCAGCCCGCCGATCGAGATGTTCCAGACCATCCTGGAAAAGCAGCGGCCGAACCCGGACTGGACCTTGTCGCTGCTCGACCGCAAGGCGACCGTATTCGCACGCGTGCCAAATCCGGCGGACACGATAGGCAAGCAGGCCTCGCCATCGGTGTTTGATCGCATGCGCAGCGAGCAGGAGGCGACGCTGTCGAGCGTATCGCTCGAGGGCGTGCCGCTGCTGTCGAGCTTCACCCATTCCACCCTCACCGGATGGACCATCGGCGCCGGCATCGCCGAGGATTCGCTTGTGGCGCCGCTGTGGCGCAACCTCGCCGTCACCAGCCTGCTCGGCGGCATCATGCTGGCGATCGGTCTGGCCTTTGCGGTGCGGATGGCGACGACGATCGCGCGCGCCGAGATGCTGCACGACCTGCTGATCGAGGAGCTCAATCACCGGGTCAAGAACACGCTGGCGATCCTGCAGGCGATCGCGGTGCAGACCTTCCGCAGCGCCAGCCGCCATGAGCGTGAGAAGTTCGAGGGCCGGCTCGGCGCGCTCGCCGAGGCGCATAATCTGCTCAGCAAGGAGAAATGGCAGGGTTCTGAGCTGGAGGACGTGATCGAGCGCGTGCTCAAGCCCTACCGCCTCAACACGCCCGAGCGCATCAGGATCTCCGGCCCGAAGGTGGCGCTGTCGCCGCGGCTCGCCGTGGTGCTGTCGATGATCGTGCACGAGATCGCAACCAACGCCGCCAAATATGGTGCGCTCTCCAACGACACCGGCACGGTCGATCTGTCCTGGGAGCTGGCGAGCGCGGCCGACGCGGCGAAGAAGCTGCCGGCACGGCTGCGGCTGGTGTGGCAGGAAACCGGCGGGCCGGTGGTCTCGGCGCCGATCCAGCGCGGCTTCGGCTCCCGCCTGATCGTGCGCAGCGCGCGCGATCAGCTCGGCGGCGAGGCCACGGTCGACTTCCTGCCGCCGGGCGTGGTCTACACCATCACCTGCAAGCTCGACGATTGAGCCGCGTCAGCCGAACCTCTGCAGCGCCGGGAACGTCTCGAGCAGCCAAATGCTGAAGGTCGAGACCGCGCCGGTGAGAAAGCCGATACCGGTGGCGATCATCAGCACGCCCATCGCGCGCTCGATGTTCACGAGATGGCCACGCATGCGGATGAACAGCGCCGAGAACTGTTCGATCATGAACGCCGCGACCAGGAACGGAATGCCGAGGCCGGCGGAATAGACGGCAAGAAGCCCGGCCCCCTTGGCGACTGTCGTCTCCGCGGCTGCGATCGAGAGGATTGCCGCCAGGATCGGCCCGATGCACGGCGTCCAGCCGAAGGCGAAGGCGAGCCCCATGACGTAGGCGCCCCACAGGCCGACCGGCTTGGGGATCGGCAGCCGACCTTCGCGCATCAGGAACGCGATCCGGGTCAGGCCGAGGAAGTGCAGGCCCATCACGATGATGACGATGCCGGCGAGAATGGACAACTGCTCCGACCAGGCCCGGATAAGGCCGCCGATCAGCGACGCGCTCGCCCCCAACATCACGAACACGGTCGAGAAGCCCAGCACGAACAGTGCAGCCGAGATCATCACGGCGCGGCGCGACGCGGCCGGAGGCTCCTCGCTCTCGATGTGCTCGATCGTGGCACCGGTGAGATAGACCAGATAAGGCGGAACCAGCGGTAGCACGCAGGGCGAAAGAAAACTGACCAGGCCAGCAATGAACGCGGCCGGAATCGATACGTTCTGGATCATGCGAGTCCCGCGATACGCCCCTCCAGGCGCAAGCCGGGGCACGACGCTTCTTGCCGCCGATGCCGGGAATACGCAACAGACGTGCCGAAGTTACGGCGGTCACCGATGATCACCGCCTGCGGGCTTTCGCGAGGACAGAGCCCGACATCCCCGGATCGGGGGCCTCATTGGCGAAGTCCCCCGCCGCGATGGGAGTGTCCGCCTCGTTCCAACCGGCTCGTCTGCGAGCCGGTGCGCGCTCACTGTGGGATCACGACATATCACAAATGCGCTAAATGCACCCTTGTGCACACATCGAACTGTGCTATTTCACCACTCGAAGCAACGGTGGCCGGCGCTGACCCGGCTGCAGCTTCGCATCGCGCAGCTTGTCGGGATTGTCAGCTTGAACCATCTCATCGCAAAGCGATTTCAGATCGTCTTCGCTCAGACGGTTCAGCTTCATACGCAGGTCGAGGATGGCAACCGAGACCAAATGTGCCGATTCGCGATTGCCCGTTGCCGCGAGCATGGCGCGGCACTGCTCCAGGGATGCAAGCACTGCAAGCATTTGTTCGTCTGAATTGGCCACAGGCGTCGTTTCCGTTCTAGCGTGCGACGAGATCGAGCCGAGCAACTCCCGACTCGCGGATGGCTTCCAAATACGTCATGTCGTTGCTCCCCTGCGCTTTGCCCATGCGGCTCAGTCCTGGCATGACGCAGGGTGAAGACACGCCACCGCTTCCCGGCATTCGATGAGTCAGCGCCACGATCCGTTCATCAAGATAGCATGACAACGGACCATCTTCGAATACCATTTCATTGCGGTCGAGGCAAAAACCGTCGATCTTAGATTCGACTCGCGCTAAGCGTGTCCTTGTCCTACATGATGTGTCAGACCGCGCGTCTGCCGCCGGTAAGACCATGCTGCAGAGAACTGAAGGTAGCAGACTCATCGACCCTCGATCGCTCAACCAAATCATGGCACGAACGTGTCTTGCCCGTAATTTATCGGAATCACTCTAGCAGGCGGAGAGAGCTTGTATGCGCGTTGCGGCGGAACGGGGCGTTCCTCAGAAGGAACGCCAGGACCTAGCCGAGACCCCTGCGACGCTGGCGCCAGGGGAGCACGGCGACTCGTCTGCTGCGGCAGGATCGAGCATCGAACTGAGCCGAGAGAGTGGCGGCGCCAGGGGCGCAGCGGCGAGCAAGCCGGCAAGAACTGTGACGGGCCGGGCCCCCCCGGCAAAGTCAACCATGAGCAAATCGGCGCTGGCAAGTCTCACCGACTGGGATGCAGCGCGGATCTTCCTCGAGGTTGTCAGGGCCGGCAGCTTCCGCTCCGCGGCCGAGCGGCTGACGCTCTCGATCAATGCCGTACGGCGGCGCATCGATGATTTCGAGCGGCAGATCGGCGCGACGCTGTTCACGCGCGATGTCCACGGCGCTCGGCTGACCGACGAAGGCGCGCTGGTGGTCTCCGCCGTCGAGCACATGGAGGCCGCGTCATTCGAACTGCTGCGCGCGGGCGATGGTCTCGCCGGCGCTGCGTCGGGCGAGGTCCGAGTCGCGGTGACCGAGGGGCTCGGCACGTTCTGGCTGGCGCCCCGGCTGGTCGAATTTCAGCAGAGCTTCCCCAACGTCATGGTCGACCTCTATTGCGCGATGCGCTCGGCCGACGTGTCGCGTCACGAGGCCGATGTCGCCATCCACCTCACCCGGCCGGCGGCGCTCGACGTCAAGCTGGTCCGGCTCGGCCGCATGCACCTGATGTGCTTTGCGAGCGAGAAATATCTGGAGATATTTGGCATCCCAAAGACGATTGACGATCTCGTCAAACATCGCTTGGTTCTGCAGGTGGCGGACGAAGCCGCCGCCAACGCCGCCTTCGCCACCATCTTTCCCGGTTTTGAGCAGCGGGACCTGATCGCGATGACCACCAATGTCTCGAGCGCCAATTACTGGGCGGTGGCGCACGGCGCCGGTATTGGAGTCTTCCCAACCTACGCGAGTGCCCTGGGCGGGAAGATCATACCGCTTGAGGTTGATCTCAAGTGGTCCTACGACATCTGGCTGTCTTACCATGCCACCACTGGACGCATCCCTAGGGTGCGTCACATGATCGACTGGCTGGTGGAGGCCTTTAACCCTGGCAAATACCCGTGGTTTAAGGACGAATTCATCCATCCACAGCAACTTAAAACAGTATATATGGGTGAACCCCTGACCCATCTTTTCGGGGGCTTTCCGATGGAAGGACGGTAAAATCAGTATGAACAAATCAGCGGCAAAGAAAATGAAGCAGCGCAGTGCGGGCAAGCCCGACATCGAGCTCGGCAAGCGGATTCGCCTGCGGCGTGTAGAGCAGAAGATCTCGCAGGCTGAGCTCGGCGAGAAGCTCGGCGTGAGCTTCCAGCAGGTCCAGAAGTACGAGAAGGGCGTCAACCGGGTCGGCGCTGCGCGTCTGCAGCAGATCGCCACCGCGCTCGACGTGCCCGTGACGTTCTTCTACGACGGCGACAGCAAGGCCCGTGAGGTCGAGAGCCTCCTGTTCCTGGACAGCGCCTTCAGCCTGCGGTTGCTGCGCGCCTACAGCAAGATCAAGGACCAGACGGTACAACGTCAGCTGGTATCCTTGATGGAATCGATCGCAGCGAACGAAGAATAGGCAAGGCTGTCTGATCCGTCAGACAGGTCTGCCCGTGATGGTTATGGGCCATCTTCGCTCGAGGGCGCAACTTGGGGGCGCCAGGCGATCTGCCAGCTCGGGCGAGTTCACTGCCTCGGCTCAAGGCCGAGCGATCGGCGTGGCCGACACACCGGCCCTTCTCGTCCGCCCAGCGATCGCTGCGCGGTCTGAGGCTTCGTCGCCTTTATTTTTTCGTGCTCCCCTGCCGTCATAGGAAGTGGCGGCATGCCGGCGTTTCGGTCCCGTCCGGCCGACGCTGATCGTGAAGGGCTCGCGTTCTCTCCTGGACGATCCGTGCACAGGTCGAGAGCATCGGCCCGGACGTCCCTTGCCTGCCCATCATGTCCTGAACCCACATTGACGCCGTCACCGGCGCGGTGAACGATGCCGGCCGCCTGCCCTCCTGCCGACGGACCCTTCATGCCGACCATCTCCGAGCTCCCCACCACCTTCGCTGGGGACAAGATCCTCATGACCAGAGCGGGCGATGGCGTCGGCATCATCACCTTCAACAACCCGGACAAACGCAATGCGATGTCGCTGGAGATGTGGGAGGGGCTCGGCCAGGCGCTGGTGGCGCTGCGCGACGACGAGGCGATCCGGGTCGTGGTGCTGACCGGCGCCGGCGACAAGGCCTTCGTGTCCGGCGCCGACATCAGCCAGTTCGAGCAGAGCCGCCACAATGCCGCAGCCTCCGAGGCCTATGCCGAGCGAAGCGCAGCCCAGCGGGCGCTGCTCGCCGGCTACCCGAAGCCGACGATCGCCTGCATCCGCGGCTTCTGCCTCGGCGGCGGCCTGCAGATCGCGATGCTGACCGACATGCGCTTCGCCGCCGCGGACAGCCAGTTCGGCATCCCCGCCGCCAGGCTCGGCATCGCCTACGGTTACGACGGTCTCCGCAATCTGGTGTCCCTGGTCGGCCCGTCGCAGGCGCGGCTGCTGCTCTATACGGGCCAGCGGATCGATGCCGCGGAGGCGCTGCGGATCGGCCTCGTCGATCGGATGATGAGCATCAACGAGCTGCTGCCGGCCACGCTGGAGATCGCCCGCACCATTGCCGGCAATGCGCCGCTGGCGGTTAAGGCCGCCAAGATCACCATCGCCGAAGTGCTGAAGGACGAAAGCCGCCGCGACACAGCCGCGATCAAGCGGATTGGCGATGCCTGCATGGATTCGGAGGATTTCCGCGAGGGCCGCCGCGCCTTCATGGAGAAGCGCAAGCCGGCCTTCAAGGGACGCTAATTAAATCATGATGCGTTTCCAAGAAAACGCATCATGATCCTATCTCTCATTGTTTGAGCATGATCGTTTCGGAAAAACCGGTTCCCACTTTTCCGGATCATGCTCTAAAGCGCCTCCAGCACCGCCTTCGTGACGTCGATCGTGCCGGCATTGCCACCGAACTCGAACGGCTTGAGGCCGGATGCATAGACCTGGTCGACGGCCTGCTCGATCCGCTGGGCCGCCTCGGCTGCGCCCTCGATGCCATGGGTGTCCGCCAGCCAGTCCAGCATCATCGCGGCCGACAGGATCATCGCGGTCGGGTTGGCCTTGCCCTGCCCCATGATGTCGGGCGCGGTGCCGTGGCAGGGCTGGAACACCGCATGGCGGTCGCCGATGTCGGCCGAGGGCGCCATGCCCATGCCGCCGACGAGGCCGGCGGCGAGATCGGAGAGGATGTCGCCGAACATGTTCTCGGTGACCAGGACGTCGAAATCCCAGGGGCGCTTCACCAGCATCAACGCGCACGCATCGACGTAGAGATGATCTGCCTTCACATCCGGATGAAGCTGAGCGACCTCGTCGAAAATCTTGCGGAAGTAGGCGAAGGCCTTGAAGACGTTGGCCTTGTCGACGCAGGCTAATGTCCCCGAGCGGCCGCGATCCTTGCGGCGGGCGGCGAGCTTGAAGGAGAAGTTGAAGAGCCGCTCGGACGTCCTGCGGGTGATGACGAGCGTCTCGCGCGCCTCCTCATGTGTCACCACACCTTTGCCCATCGAGGCGAACAGGCCCTCGGTCGACTCGCGGATGACGACGAAGTCGATGCCGTGCTCGGCGGCACCGACGATCGGGCTCGGCACGCCCGGAATCAGCCGCGCCGGCCGCACGCCGGCATAGAGATCGAAATGGAAGCGCAGCTCGATCTGCGGCGCGATCTCGGTGTTGTCGGGATAGCGCACCGACGGCAGACCGCAGGCGCCAAGCAGGATCGCGTCGGCCTGCTCGCACAGCCGGACCGTGGATTCGGCGATCGAGACCCCGGTCGCAAGATAATTGGTGGCGCCAGCCTGGGCCTCGGTGAAACGGAACGACAGGCCGGCCCTGGCCTCGACCTTGCGCAGCACCTCGAGCGCTGGCGTCATGACCTCCGGCCCGATGCCGTCGCCGGGAAGGACTGCGATGTGGAGTGCGTTGGTGGAGGGCATGTTTTCTTTACAATACGAGTGAGTTAGCTCGGTCATTGCGAGCGAAGCGACGCAATCCAGGGCTCAGGTTGAGACTCTGGATTGCTTCGTCGCTTCGCTCCTCGCAATGACGGGAGTGGCTGGGAGTTACGGCGTCAGCACGGCGCGGCCGACGAGTTGGCCCTTCTGCAGCTCGCGCAGGGCATCGTTGGCCTTGGCAAGCGGCATCGGCGTCACCGGGATCGGCGCGATGTTCTTGGCGCGGACCAGGTCGAGCAGCTCCTTCGTCTCGCGGAGATTGCCGACATAGCTGCCCTGGATGGTGACCGCCTTGATCGGAATGAGCGGCAGCGCCCACGGCGCACCGCCGCCGAACAGGCCGACGATGACCAGCTTGCCGCCCTTTGTCAGGCAGTCGAAGCCGAGCTGCGCGGTGGCGGCATTGCCGACCAGGTCGATGACGGCCCGGATCGGCTCGCCTGCGGCCTTGTTCAATTGCTCGAGCGCATCCGGCGCCTTGCCGTCGACCGCCGCCAGCGCGCCGGCCGCCAACGCGGCCTCGCGCTTGCGCGCGTCGATATCGACCACGATCGCGCCCTTGCCGCCCATGGCCTTCAACAACGACAGCGCCATCAGCCCGAGCCCGCCGGCGCCGAAGATCACGATCGGCGTGTCGAAATCCTTCTCGACCTTCTTGAGCGCGCTGTAGGTCGTCACGCCCGAGCAGGCATAAGGCGCGGTCGTCACCGGATCGAGCCCCTTGAGATCGATCAGGTGGCGCGGATGCGGCACGGTCATGTGGTCGGCATAGCCGCCGTCGCAATAGACGCCGAGCGAGGCCGGCTTCAGGCACATGTTCTCGTCGCCGGCCAGGCACGTGGCGCATTTGCCGCAGCCGATCCAGGGATAGACCAGCACGACGTCGCCGACCTTCAGCCCGCCCTTCTCGGCTTCGGTGACCTCGGGCCCGAACGCCACGATCTCACCGGCGCTCTCATGGCCCATGGTCCGCGGCAGCGACACGCCGCGATCCTTGAGGGACAGCGGCTTGCGGCCGTGGCCGAGATCATAGCCGCCTTCCCAGATGTGCAGATCGCTATGGCAGACGCCGGCCGCCTTCACCTTGATCAGCACCTGTTTGCCGAAGGGCTGCGGTGTCGGCTCGTCGACCTCGGTCAGCGGTGCATTGAAATCGGTGACCTTGAAGCTCTTCATGCTTTCACTCCCGTAGTCCGATGCGGGCGGGACCGGACGGCGCATCGACGGGACGAGCGGCGAGGCTGCGCGCGGCAACGTCGCCTTGGACCTCCTCCCGGCATGAGCGCGTCCGGCTGGTCCGGACTGTTCTTGCGATATCGCGACATTGGCTGGAAACACGTGGAGCGGCAAGGCTACGCGCAGCATGTGCGGTCATGGCAGCCCTGCAGCGGTCTGGCTCACGAGCTCAAGGTTTTGCAGAGTCGCTTACGCCAGCCCCCCGCAGGATTTCCACGGTGTGCTCTCCGAGGCTTGCAGCCCGCGGGCCCGCCGCAACCTTTGCCTCCGACATCCGGAACGGCAGGTTGACGACCTTGAAGGTCCCGGCGGCATCCTCCACGTCGACCAGCGCGCCGCGATGCGCGATCTGCGGATCGGCCAGCGCATCGGCCACGCTGCGGTAGGCCGAGCTGGGCACGCCGCCCGCGTTCAATGCGTCCAGGCATTGGGCGACGTTGAGCCGGCGCGACCAGGCCTCGACGCCATCCATCAGCGCGCCCCAGTTTGCCCGCCGGTCAGAATATTTTGCGAATCTGGGATCATCGACCCAGTCCGGATGTCCGATCACCGTCATCAGGTTCTGGAACGTCTTCTCGCTGGCGATGGCGATCATCACGAAGCCGTCGCGACACTCCGCCGGGCCGAAGGTCGGCCGCGACGGCTGCGCGACGGGAAATTGCGACCATTGGATCTCGTTCAAGGTCAGGCTCAGCATCGATTCCAGCATCGAGCAGTCGATGTGCTGGCCGCGGCCGGTGCGCTCGCGCTGATACAGGGCGGAGGCGATGGCGCCGAAGGCATAGGTGCCCGTCACCACGTCGGCGTGATAGATGCCGCAATAGTCAGGCCGGCTGCGCCCGGGCTGGTAGGCGAGATGCGCCATGTCATAGCCCGAGGCCGCGTGGATCACCGGCGCATAGGCCGGGAGCTCCGCCGAGGGGCCGGTCTGGCCGTAGCCGGAGATCGAGCAGTAGATCAGCCGCGGGTTCAATTTGCGCAAGGTCGCATCGTCGAGCCCGAGCCGCTGCATCACGCCGGGGCGGAAATTCTCGACCAGGATGTCGGCACCTGTGACGAGCCGACGCACCGCGTCGCCGCCATCGCGCGATTTCAGATCGAGCACGACACTCTTCTTGCCGACGTTGAGCTGACCGAAGGCGGTGGAGCAGCCGCCGCGCATCGGAGGCCGGATGCGCATCGTTTCACCTTCGGCTGACTCGATCTTGATCACCTCCGCACCCATGTCTGCAAGCATGCGTGCACAATGCGGGCCGGCGATCGTGGTCGAAAAATCCAGGACGCGCAGCCCCGCGAAGCATCCTGTCAAACGGCTCTCATCGTTTCCAACTAGACTCACGAGCGCAGCTCCCTGGTGGAGTTCTCTTTTCCGCACGCCGAAGCCGGCATGATCCACTTCCTCTTCGCCGATTCACGAAGCGTAAGCCATCGGATGCGGTGCGCGGGGAGTCTAGTTCGAACCATTCGATGTCGAAAGCGTTTGGCCTTCCGCCGCGGTGGGGCGACGCTTTTCTTCACGACTGAATTTGGACCTTTTCTTGCATAGGACGAACATGGGGCTTGATCGAGGACATCTCTTGCGGGTTCTGTTCGTTACGACCGAAATGGACGATTTCGTCCGGGTGGGCGGACTGGCTGCCGTTTCGGCGGCACTTCCCCGGGCACTACGCTCACACACCGACGTCAGGATCATGCTGCCCGGCTACCGGGACGTGATCGAGCAACTCACTCACATCGAGATCGTCGGCCAATGCGCTCCTCTGGCAGAGATGCCAGCCTGCGCGCTGGGACGGTCTTCGACCCGCGACGGCCTGCCGGTCTACGTCCTGCTCTGCGACGAGCTCTATGACCGTCCGGGCAATCCTTACGGCGACGAGAACGGGCAGGACTGGGCGGACAACGACATCCGCTTCGGCCGTCTCGCCGCCGCCGCCGCCGAGCTGGCGGCGGGCACGCTGGATGAGAACTGGGCAGCCGATCTGGTGCACGCCAACGATTGGCAGGCCGCATTGGTGCCGGCCTATCTGGCATGGCGCGGGGTCGAGGTTCCCTCGATCCTGACCATCCACAACCTCGCCTATCAGGGCCTGTTCCCGCGCGAGTCGCTGCGCCGGATCGGCGCCCCCGAATCCTCGTTCCACATCGACGGTCTGGAGTTCTACGACAAGCTGTCCTTTCTCAAGGGCGGCCTGGTCTATGCGTCGCATCTCACCACGGTCAGCTCGACCTATGCGCAGGAGATCACGACACCCGAGCTCGGCTGCGGGCTGGAGGGCCTGCTCCGGCAGCGCTCCAACGCCCATGAGCTGACCGGCATTCTCAACGGCATCGACGAGAGCTGGGATCCCCGATACTGCCAGCAGCTGGCGCAGCCCTTCGCCGCCGGCGACTGGAAGGGCAAGAAGGCCAACGCCGACTACGTCCGCAAGCAGTTCGGCCTCGCCGTGTCGCGCGGTCCGATGTTCGGCATCGTCGCGCGCCTCGTCCATCAGAAGGGCATCGACCTGGTGCTGGAAGCCGCCGACGAGATCGTCGGCGCCGGCGGCCAGATCGTGGTCACCGGCACCGGCGAGCCCGCCATCGAGCGCGCGCTGTTGGAGGCTCACCGCCGCCGGCCGGACGCGATCGGGGTCGCCATTGGCTTCAACGATGCGCAGGCGCGGCGCATCTTCGCCGGCAGCGACTTCACCCTGATGCCGTCGCGCTTCGAGCCCTGCGGCCTGAGCCAGATGTATGCCCAGCGCTTCGGCTCGCTGCCGATCGGCCACCAGACCGGCGGCCTCGCCGAGACCATCACCGATGGCGAGACCGGATTCCTGTTCGAGAAGCCGTCGGCGGAATCCTTCCTCGGCGGGGTGAAGCGCGCGTTTTCGGCGTTCACCAGCACCGAACGGCTGAACGAGATGCGGCTGTCGGCGATGGCACGCTCGTTCAGCTGGAACCTGTCGGCCGCCTGCTACAACGCGCTGTACCGGAAGATGCTGGCGTCGTAGCCCGCTCCCGTTGCCCGGATGAGCGAAGCGACATCCAGGTTCATCTCATCCTGTCGAACAGGCCCCGGATATCGCTTCGCTCATCCGGGCTACGGTCAAACAACAAAAGCCCGGACGTCGTCCGGGCTTTTTCTTGTGCGCTTGAAAGGCGGGCTTCTTACGCTGCGCGGACCGCTTCCAGGAAGCTGCCGACCTCGCGCTTGAGCCGGTTGGAATCTCCGGCGAGCGACTTGGCCGATGACAGCACCTCGGCGGAGGCCGAGCCGGTCTGCGAGGCGCCGCGCTGCACGTCCGTGATGTTGGACGAGACCTGCTGGGTGCCGTGGGCGGCCTGCTGCACGTTGCGGGAGATTTCCTGCGTTGCAGCACCCTGCTCTTCGACCGCCGCCGCAATGGCCGCGCCGATCTCGGCAAGCCGCTCGATCGTCGAGCTGATCGCCTGGATCGAATTCACCGATTCCTGCGTCGCGGCCTGCACGCCTGAGATCTGCTGCGAGATCTCCTCGGTCGCCTTCGCCGTCTGCTCGGCCAGCGCCTTGACCTCGGTCGCGACCACCGCGAAACCGCGCCCGGCGTCGCCCGCGCGCGCCGCCTCGATGGTGGCGTTGAGTGCGAGGAGATTGGTCTGTCCGGCAATGCTGTTGATGAGCTCGACGACGTCGCCGATGCGGGCTGCGGCCTGCGACAATTCTGCGACGCGCCCATTGGTCTGGCGCACCTGCTGCACGGCGTCGCCGGCCATGCGCGCCGACGCCTGGACCTGACGGCTGATCTCGGTCACCGACGAGGAGAGCTCCTCGGTGGCGGAGGCGACCGACTGAACGTTGGCGGAAGCTTCCTCCGACGCAGCCGCCACCACCGTGCTGAGCTCTTGCGAGCGGTTGGCGGTGTTTGTCAGCATATCCGCCGACGTTTCGAGGCCCGAGGCCGCCGACGACACGGTGTTGACGATGTCGGCGATCGTCGACTCGAAGTTGCGCGTCAGCGCATCCAGCCGCCGGGCCCGATCGATCTGCGCCTGCGCGTCGCGCTGCGCGGCCTCGTCCGAGGCCTTCTTGGCGATCAGCGCATCCTTGAAGATCTTCAGGGCGCGCGCCATCGCGCCGATCTCGTCCTTGCGGGACTCGTTCGGAATGTCGGCGCTCAGCTCGCCATTGGCGAGCCGCAGGGTCACGCCGGTCAGTCCGACCAGCGGGCCGACGACGCCACGGACGATGCCGATGACCACGGCGACCGACACGATCGCCACCAGCAGCAGAACGCCGAGCGCGATGAACAGCCGCAGCCGCGCCGCGCCGATGGCCTGATCGATGGCCTGATGCGCGGACTTGAGCGCCGCATCGCGCAGCACGATGACGTTGTTCAGCATCGGCGTCGTCCAGCGGCCCCACTCCTCCGCCGTGACCGGCGACGGCTGTCCGTCGCGCCCCGCCGTGACGAGTTGACGGTAGCGCTGTTCGCCCGCGCCCATCAGGGTCGTGCGAACGTGCTCGAGCGCTGCGGACACTTCCGGCGTATTGCGAACGCTGCGCGCCGCGAGCTCGATCTGCTGCCACAGCAGGGTCACCTGTCCGCTCTGCTCGGTCACCTCGGCAAGACGCGCCGGGGTCCAGCTGGTGTTCTGGATGAAGAAGCGCAACACGGCGGAGCGCGCGCCGTTGATCGTGCGCATCGATTGCGCCAATTGCGCAAGCTGGGCCGACGGCAACAGGTTCTCGATCTCGCCGCCGGCCCGCGACAGCTCGATCGCGGACTCGTCGATGGCGGCATTCAGAGACTCGGCCGCGCGACCGAGGCCATCCGTGGTCGTCGCCTGGATGTTCGCCGGACGCTGCGCGGCCGGAAGCGGTGCCGCGCTGCGCGCCGCGGAACGGACGCCGCGCAATGTCGTCGCTGCGGCATCGAGATTGGTGGTCGGCAGTCCCGCTACTTGCGCGGCGGTCTTGGCCTGGACCAGCGACTCGTCCGTCGTGGCGATGGCCTTGTCGAGCTTGGCGACATCATCCGCCGAGGCGGACCCGGCCGCCGCGAGCAGATTCCACTGGCCGCGCTCGAGCGGGATCTGCGCATTGACCTTCAGTGCCAGCTCGAAGGCGTCCAGAACCCGGGCCGCCTGCTCGCGCTTGCGCAAGTCGCCCCACCCGCTCCACGCGAGCGCAAAGGCGAAGGCCATCGCGAAAAATCCGGTCAGCAGATTGCCGGCGAGAATTTTCCATTTGAGGCTGACCGCACCGGTCTCCGGCTCAACCGTCTCATTCTGCAGCACCGCGCGTTCGGACATTGGCCAATCCCAATCAAATACCGCTGCCCGGCCGGTCACGCTCGCATCGGCCGATACGCGCTTGCGCAGCGGCCCTCCGGCGACGTCTTCGCACGGTCGGCAAACAAGGATCGCGGCGACGCCGCCGCGCCATAATGATTAAGAACGAATGGCGACTAATCCCTTAAACTGAGTTGATCCGAGCGGTATCGGAATGCCGAGATGCCGCACTAATCGGATCGACTCAGCGCATCGGCCCCTCTACTCCGCAGCCGCTGCGAGCGTCACCGACGAATCGCGTAACACCTCGCCGGAGAGCGGATCGTGCTCGCCCGACCAGGGCCTGCGCTCCAGGATGTTGCACGGGCGGGTCGTGGCTCTCGTCCTCATGAATGCCGTCGCCCGTCATCGGGCGTTCGCATTGCACGCGCGGCCTGCGCTGCTTGAGAAATGCCGTTGTCCAATCGCGATGATAGCGCCTGCCTATCGATAGCGACGCTGATCTTCGTTCAGCGGGGCGAGACCATCGCCAGCAACTGCGCCGAGCAGGCATCGCCGCCGCGCTCGCGGTCGCGGGATGTCTGGCGCGTTGGCTGACGCTGCCGGGCGTTCAGGACCGGCTCGGCGCGGGCTCGGATTGAGCCGGCGGGGCCTGCTCATCGTCGTCGGCGATCGCGCGCCAAGCCGCCCCTTCGAGATCGTCGTACTGGCCGCTCTTCAGCGACCAGAGAAAGCCGACCAGACCGGCAAGGCCGAGCGCCAAAGCGAGCGGAACGAGAATGATCATCACTTCCATGACACGGCCTCCCCAGCCACCTTGCGGGCACGCAGCGCATTCAGCATGACGATGATCGATGAGCCGGACATCGCGGCTGCCGCGATCAGCGGGGTGACGACGCCGCTGATCGCAAGCGGCACCGCCAGGACGTTATAGCCGACCGCGAGCCACAGATTCTGCCGCATCAGATGCAGCGCCTTGCGCGCGTAGTCGATCGCGGCCAGCACCGGCGCCAAGGGACGACCGAGAAAGACGAGATCGGCGGTGGCCTGGCTGAGATGCGCGGCCGAAATCGGCGACATCGAAACGTGCGCGGCGGCGAGCGACGGCGCATCGTTCATGCCGTCGCCGACCATCATGACCTTGACCCCGGCCCGCTTCAGCTCCTCGATGCGCGCGATCTTGTCGGCCGGCGTCACGCCGGCGCGCCACTCGCTGATGCCGAGCGCCATGGCGGCTGCGGCCACCGCCGCCTCGCGATCGCCCGAGAGGATCTCGACCTTGATGCCGCGCCGCTGCAGGCCGGCGACGATCTTGGCGGCGTCAGGGCGCAGGCCCTGGCGCACCGAGAACAGGTACTTGCTATCGCCGCGGCTGAAGGCAACCACCGAAGCCTCGGGATCGACGCTGCTGGTCTGCGCAACCAGCGCCTCCGCGCCGCAGAAGGCCGGACGCCCCAGCCTGATTCCGACGCCGTCGACGACGGCGCGGACACCCTGCCCCGGCTCCTCGACCGCGCCCATCAGCGGCGAACGCGCATTGGCAGCCTGGGCCACCGCCGCCGCCACCGGATGATGGCTCGACAGCGCGAGCTGGCCGGCCAGTGCGAACACGTCTGCAGGAATGTCGGCGGCGTTGACGACCTCGAGCTCCGGCAGCGTCAAGGTGCCGGTCTTGTCGAAGATGACGTGATCGGCCTCGGCGAGGCGCTCGATCGCATCGCCCGCATTGAGCAGCACGCCGGACTTGAACATCGCGCCAGACGCCACGGTCTGCACCGTCGGAATCGCGAGCCCGAGGGCGCAGGGACAGGTGATGATCAGCACGGCGATGCCGGTGACGATGGCGTCGTGCCAGCTCGCCCCCATCAGCACCCAGCCGAGCACGGTGAGCGCTGCGGTCGCATGCACCACCGGCGCATACAGCCGCGAGGCGCGGTCGGCCAGCCGCATGTAGCGCGAGCGGGCCTGCAGCGCGTTATCGAGCAGGCGCGTGATCTCGGCGAGCAAGGTGCCCTCGGCGGCGGCCGAGACCCGGACGCGCAGCGTGCCGGAAATGTTGAGCGAACCCGCATAGACCGCGGTGCCCTGCTCGGCCGGCACGTAGAGCGTCTCGCCGGTGATCAGGCTCTGGTCGATCTCGGAGCGGCCCTCGACGACCACGCCGTCGACCGCGCAGCGCTCGCCGGGACGCAGCAGCACCAGATCGCCGGCGCGAACAGCGGCGACCGGCACCTCCGAAATCTCGTCGGTGCCGATGAACTTGGTCGCGGTCTCCGCCTTCAGCGCGGCCAGATTGCCGGCGACGGCGCGGGTCTTCCGCCGCATGTTCTGGTCGAGATAGCGGCCGACCAGCAGGAAGGTCAGCAGCATGATCGCGGCGTCGAAATAGGCGTGCTCGGCGTGATGAAACGTCTCGACGATCGACATGCCCAAGGCCAGGATCACGCCGATGCAGATCGGCACGTCCATGTTGACGTTACCGGTCTTCAAGGCACGCCAAGCGGAGCGGAAGAACGGCTGGCCGGCATAGGCCGCAGCTGGCAGCGCGATCACGGCCGACAACCAGTGGAAGAAGTCGCGCTGCTCGGGCAGCATGTCGCTGACATTGCCGGACCAGACCGGGATCGACAGCATCATCACGTTCATGGTCGCGAACGCCGCGACGCCGAGGCAGCGCAGCAGGAAGCGCGACTCCTCGGCCTCGGTGGCTTCCGCACTCGCCTTCTCGAACGGATAGGCCTTGTAGCCGAGCTCGGCGAGCCGATCGATGAACTTGGCCGGATCGAGCGTGCCCTGCTTCCATTCCAGCGCGACGCGGCGGTCGGTGAGATTGACGCGCGCCAGCGTCACGTCGGGCAGCGCGGAGAGGCCGCGCTCGATCTTGGCCATGCAGCCGGCGCAGCTGACGCCTTCGACCGCGAGGTCGATATGCTTCAGCCCTGCCCCGAGATCCTTGACGTAGTGAGAGAAGTCACGCGTCGCATGCATGATCGAAATCCCTTCAGTTCAGCAGCACGCGGTTCTTCGACATGAACAGGCGTCGGCCGCTGGAATCGCCTTCGAGCACGAGGTCCCACTGGCCCGGCGCGATCGCCTCCGCCGTGCCGCGATAGATGCCGATGCCGACCTCGGCGAGCGCGACCTCCTGATCCGCGCGCTTGTCGGCGGGACGCTCGAGCCGGCCCTGGAAGGTCAGGCCCGAGACGGGATTGCCGCTCGCGTCGCGCGCGTTGACCTGCAGAATGGCGGCGCCTCCGGCGCCACGCTCGATATGCGCCTCGACCTGCCAGCGCCGCGCCTCCTGGGCGCGCGCCGCCGCGATCTCCTTTTCGTAGCCGAGGCTGGCGCTGTAGGCGCTGTCGACCTCGGTGCCCGGCAAGGTCGAGATCGCCATCTTCATCATGTAGACGTTGACGCCGATCACGGTCCCGAAGAAGGCAAGGAGCATCGCGAGCACCATGCCTCCGGTCAGCTGGAAAGAAGGATTGGAACGGCTGGCCATTGACAGGCTCCTTGCTTACGGGCTGACGAAATTGTCGGTGGCGGAGGCGACGACGCCAAGACCGATATCCGTCACGTGGAACTTCACCGGGATGGACTTCGCAGGATTGCTCTCCTCGGGCGCGGTCACCAGGAGGCGCAGCTCCTCGGTCTGGTCGCGGCCGACTACGATCATCGGTCGGTCCGGCGTGACGGAGTCGGCGCCGACGACGTGAACGGTCGAATTGACGGGACCCTCGATGTCGATGGCGATGACGCGATCGAAGCCGTGCTTGTTGAGGACGCGCACCGTATAGGCATTGCGGATCGAGCCGTCGGACAGCTTGATCGCAATCGGATTGCGATCGTGCAGCACGTTGACCTCGAGCAGCGACCGGGTCGCGAGCTTGTAGGCCATGGCGCCGCCGACCGCGGCGATGATCGCGGCATAGACGATGGTCCGCGGGCGCACGAGCTTGTAGATCGGCGGCTTGCCTTCCTGCCGGCGATGGATGTTGATGTCGTTGTCATAGCCGATCAGCCGCGTCGGGCGGCCGATCTTGGTCATGACGGTGTCGCAGGCGTCGATACAGAGGCCGCACTGGATGCAGTCCATCTGGGCGCCGTCGCGGATGTCGATGCCGGTCGGGCACACCGCCACGCATTGCTTGCAATCGATACAGTCGCCGGCCGGCTGGCCGAGCGCGCGCAATTCGGCGGCCTTCTTGACCGACATGCGGCTCTCGCCGCGGTCGTAGCGGTAGGTGACGTTGAGCGCCCATTCATCGGTCAGTGCCGCCTGGATGCGCGGCCACGGGCACATATACACGCAGACCTGCTCGCGCATGAAACCGGCGAGCGTGTAGGTCGTCGCGGTCAGGATCGCGATCCAGACATAGGCGAGCATCGGCCCCTGGAAGGTGATGAGATCCTTCACGAGCGTCGGCGCATCGCTGAAATACAGCACCCAGGCGCCGCCGGTCCACCACGCAATCATCAGCCAGATCGAATGCTTGAGCACGAGCTCCGAGATCCGCTCCAGCTTCATCGGGTCGCTGGAGGCATCCTTCTTCATGCGCTCCCGGCGGTCGCCCTCGATCAGGCGCTCCACCGCGTAGAACAGGTCGGTCCACACTGTCTGTGGGCACAGATAGCCGCACCAGATGCGGCCGCCGATCGCGTTCATCAGGAACAGGCCGATGGCGGCGATAATCAGGAGGCCGGTGAAGTAGTACACCTCCTGCGGCCATAGCTCGATGAAGAAGAAATAGAAGCGGTGGTTCGGGAAGTCGATCAGCACCGCCTGGTCGGGCGCGCCGAAGCCGCGATTCCAGCGCACGAACGGCAGGAAATAATAGACACCGAGACAGAAGCCCATCAGGCCCCATTTGATCCGGCGGAAGGTTCCTGAGACGCTCTGTGGATAGACCTTCTTGTGCGCGGCATAGAGCGGACCGTAATCGTCCACCGGCTGCAGGTCCTGAGGCTTCAGGTCGTCCGGTCTTACCGTCTGGTTCATGGCTGGCGGGTCATGGCAGGGGGATCTTCTCGCAGTTGCGGCCGAAGGTATTCCCACCTCCGGCCGCGCAGTTGATCCAGCTCAATTGAAGGAAAGGTTCCGTTGGATTTCCGCTACTTTCCTCCGCCCAGCGAGTGGACATAGACGGCCATCGCCTTGATCGTGGTCGGGTCGAGACGGCCCTCCCAGGCCGGCATGACACCGGCGCGACCGTTGGTGATGGTCTCGATCAGGGTCGCCTCGTCGGAACCGTAGAGCCAGATCTTGTCGGTCAGGTTCGGCGCCCCGAGGTCCGGATTGCCCTTGGCGTTGTCGCCATGGCAGGCCGCGCAGTTCTCGGCGAAGACCTTGGCGCCGGCCTTGGCGTCATAACCCGGCCGGGTCGGCAGGCCCGCCAGCTCCCGAACGTAGTTGGCGACCGTGACGATCTCCGCCGGCTTCAGGACGCCGTCCTTGCCGAAGGCGAGCATCTGGCCCTCACGCGTCTTCGGGTGACCCGAGCGCACGCCGTACAGCAGGGTCTGCTGGATCTGCTCCAGCGAGCCGCCCCACAGCCAGTCGTCGTCGTTCAGGTTCGGGAAGCCCTTGGCGCCGGCCGCGCCGGTCCCGTGGCAGGCGGCGCAATTGTCGCCGAACACGGTCTTACCCTTGGCACGCGCCAGGGCCAGCATCGCCGGATCCTTCTCGATGTCGGCGAGCGAGGCGGTCGCGAGCGCCGCCATCTTGGCGCCGCGGATCTTCTCGAGATTGGCAAGCTCGACCGCCACGTCCGCACGGGACGAGTAGCCGAACAGGCCCTGAGTGTTGCTGGAGATGGTCGGCCAGGCCGGATACACGATCCAGTAGCCGATCGCCCAGACGATGGTGATGTAGAAGGTGATCACCCACCACCGCGGCAGCGGGGTGTTGAGCTCCTTGATGCCGTCCCAGGCGTGGCCGGTGGTGGGGGTGCCGGAGACACTGTCGACTTCGGTATGGTCAGCCATGATGAATTAATCCTCCCGCAACGGCATGCTCGCCGCCTCGTCGAAAGCGGCCTTGTTGCGAGGCCAGAGGGCATAGGTCACGATCGCGATGAAGATCGCGACGAAGATCGGGGTCCACAGCGTCGTCACGAGTGACGACGCGATGTTTTCGACTGCAATGATGGGCTTCATGATGTTCGCCTCTGATCTCAGCGCAGATTGGCTTTTTCGTTGTAGATCTTGAAGTCGACCAAGGTGCCGAGCATTTGCAGGTACGCAACCAGCGCATCCATCTCGGTCGGAGCACCCGCCTTGCCGTCGAAGTTGCGCACCACCGCCTTCGGATAGCGTTTGGTGAGCGCCTCGGCACCGGCACCGTCCGGATCGACCTGCGCCTTGAGGTCGGTGGCGGCGTTGGCGATCTGGTCGTCGGTGTAGGGCACACCCACCGCCCGCAGCGTCTTCAGGTGATCGGCGACGTTGTCGGCGTTCAGCTCGGTCTCCTTCAGGAAGGGATAGCCGGGCATGATCGATTGCGGGACGATGGCGCGCGGGTTGGTCAGGTGGGTGACATGCCAGTCGTCGGAGTACTTGTTGCCAACGCGGGCGAGGTCAGGACCCGTACGCTTGGAGCCCCACTGGAACGGATGGTCGTACATGCTCTCCGCGGCGAGCGAGAAGTGGCCGTAGCGTTCCACTTCGTCGCGCAGCGGACGAACCATCTGCGAATGGCAGAGATAGCAGCCCTCGCGGACGTAGATGTTGCGGCCGGCCAGCTCGAGCGGCGTATAGGGACGCACGCCGTCGACCGCCTCGATCGTGCTCTTCAGGTAGAAGAGCGGAGTGATCTCGACGAGGCCGCCGATCGCGATCACCAGCAGGATGCCGATGACCAGGATGATCGAGTTCTTCTCGAAGACTTGGTGTCGTTGCCAGAAAGACATGGTTGATACCTCACTCCGCCGGCTGAAGGGCGACGGGCGACTGAACTTCTTCCTCACCGACACGGACCGTCATCCAGAGATTGTAGGCCATGATGAGTGAGCCGATCAGGAACAGCGCGCCACCGGCGGCACGGATGATGTAGAAGGGGTGCATCGCCTCGACGGTCTCGATGAACGAGTATTCGAGGAAGCCGAGCGCCGTGTAGGACCGCCACATCAGACCCTGCAGGATGCCCGAGACCCACATCGCGGAGATGTAGAGCACGATGCCCAGCGTGGCCGTCCAGAAGTGCCAGTTCACGAGCTTGAGGCTATAGAGACCCTTGCGGTTCCAGATCCACGGCACCAGGCAGTACAGCGCGCCGAAGGAGACGAAGCCGACCCAGCCGAGCGCACCGGAGTGCACGTGACCGATGGTCCAGTCGGTGTAATGGCTGAGCGAGTTGACCACCTTGATCGACATCATCGGACCTTCGAAGGTCGACATGCCGTAGAAGGCGACCGAGACGACCAGCATGCGCAGCACGGGGTCCGTCCGCAGCTTGTCCCACGCTCCCGACAGGGTCATCAGGCCGTTGATCATGCCGCCCCAGGAGGGCATCCACAGCATGATCGAGAAGGTCATGCCCAGGGTCTGCGTCCAGTCCGGCAGCGCCGTATAATGCAGATGGTGCGGGCCGGCCCAGATGTAGAGGAAGATCAGCGCCCAGAAGTGGATGATCGACAGCCGGTAGGAATAGACCGGCCGTTCCGCCCGCTTCGGGATGAAGTAGTACATGATGGCGAGGAAGCCGGCGGTCAGGAAGAAGCCGACCGCGTTGTGGCCATACCACCACTGGAACATCGCATCCTGCACGCCACCCCAGGCGATGTAGGACTTGGAGCCGAACAGCGACACCGGAAGCGCCGGGTTGTTGCCGAGGTGCAGAACCGCGATCGTGACGATGAAGGCAAGATAGAACCAGTTCGCCACGAAGATGTGCGGCTCCTTGCGCTTGATGATCGTCGTCAGGAAGACCAGCAGGTAGACCACCCAGACGATCGTCAGCCAAAGATCCGAGTACCATTCGGGCTCGGCGTACTCCTTGCCCTCGGTGACACCGAGCAGATAGCCCGTGCCCGCGATCAGGATGAAGAAGTTGTAGCCGATCACCACGAACCAGGGCGCAAGATCGCCGGCGAGGCGCACGCGGCAGGTCCGCTGCACGACGTAGAATGACGTCGCCAGCAGCACGTTGCCGCCGAAGGCGAAGATCACCGCCGAGGTATGCAGCGGCCGCAGGCGGCCGAAGCTGGTCCACGGCAGGTCGAAGTTCAGCGCGGGCCAGGCCAGTTGCGAGGCGATGATGAGGCCGACCGTGAAGCCGGCGATGCCCCAGAACATCGACATGAACGAGGCGAACTTGATCGGACCGAGATTGTAGTTCGGCCGACCATTGATCTCCTGTGGAGGCAGCTCGCCGCGCTCGAAGTAGCGGTTGAGGATGAAGAAGACGGACGCCGCGCTGGCGGCAGCCGCGAGCGAGGCGTGGAACGCGAAGGCCGTATCCAGTGCCTTCGCCGCAGCGAAGACGCACAGGAAGGCGGTGACGGCAAAAGTGAGCGACAAGCCACTTTCGCCGATGGTCATGGATTTTGTGGATGAGGACGCGCTCATGCGGAATCTCGCTGAAAGAACACGAGCCCAGCAACCACAATCGTTCACACGTGGAATTGATCGAAATCAACTTTGCGACCGGTTCGCCGGTAAACAGGCGGAGTGTTGCACGACGACGCGGTTTCGGTCGCAGACACGGCAACGGCCGGCATGCAGCGATGCATGCCGGCCGTCATTAGACGTTCGTAGCAGGCTTCGGACTCAGCGCGCCGCGCTCAATCCTTGGCGGCAGCCGCCAGCGCTCGCACGATGTCCTCGCGGGCGACGATCCCGACCACGCGGTTGTCGGCATCGGTCACGGGAAGGCTGCGGATGCGATGCTCGACCATCAGCTGCAGCACGCGCGTCAGCTTCGTATCCGGCCTGACGTAGATGAACTCGGACGTCATCACGTCGGCGACCGTCCGGTTCATCAGGTCGCTGTAGCGCGGCAGCATCTGATTCGGCGTGAAGGCAAAGCATTTCAGCACGTCGAACTTGGTGACGATGCCGATCACCTCGTCGTTCTCGACGACGGGGTAGGTGTTGAAATCGTCGCGGTCGAACATCTCGCCGAGCTCGCGGATCGTCGTCTCCCGGCTCACGGTCGTGACGTTGCGCGTCATGTAGTTGCCGGCGGTTTCCTCGAGAAATCTGTACAAGGCGGCAATCCTGTTCTCGGATGGAGCGGGTCGAATTTCAGTGCGACAGCAGAACGCAACGCTCACTGCGCGTCATCAGATGCTCGGTAACCCCGCCGAGCACGAGCTCGCGGAACCGGGAATGGCCATAGGCGCCGGCCACCACGAGGCCTGCCGAAAGATCGGCAGCGACGGCGTCGAGCGTGGCCACAACGTTCCGTCCCTGCCCCGGCTCCGCGACGCGCGCCGATGCGACGATCTTGTGACGGCCGAGCCATGCGACCACGTCCGCAAGACGCGCTGCGCAGGCGTCATATTCCGAGGTGTTCTCCAGGATCTCGACGACCACGACGCCGCTCGCCTTGGCGAGCAGCGGCAGGGCATCGGTCAGGGCCCGGCGCGCCTCCGATGTCTCCTTCCAGGCCACCAGCACGGTCCCAAGATCGAGCGAACTGGCGTTGTCCGGCACCACGAGCAGCGGGCGCCCGGCCTGCATGACGAGATCCTTGGGATTGGCGACCGCGAACGCATCGGACATCCCGGGCGGCACGCTGCCGGTGACGAGAATGTCGGCGGCACGGGCCTGCGCCAGCACATGGCGCGCGGGAAAATCCACAGCGCCGCGCCAGCTCAACGACGCAGCCCGGTCACCAACGGCGGTGCGGAACTGCTGTTCGAGCTCGGCCAGTCGATTCCGCAGCGCGGCCTCGCCCTGCTCGATCAGATCCTGCGCCTGCTCGCCGGTCGTGAAGTAGAGCGGCGGCGCGAATTCCGCAGCCGCCACGCCGATGACGCCTGCGTCGAAGCGCGCCGCAAGGTCGGCCGCGACCTGAAGGCGGGCCTCATTCGGCTGACTGAGCGCAAGGCTCACCATCACAGTCGCGAACGTCATCCCGTCTCTCCAAACATTGCTTCCATGCAGCTCTTAGAGGTGAAATCACCTGCCGTGATGAGATAGATCAAGGTGCGGCGGTAAAGCACGGGCGGCAGGACACCGTTGGAACCCGGCCCACGATCGGAGAAAGCCTTGAATTGTCGAACCAAAGTTTAAGTCGGGCCGGGTTGCGGGGGCGCAATCTGGTATAGGATACCGCGGTGGTCGGCCTCCCGGCTGCGGCGATAACGGCGAATCGAACAACGGCGAATCGATCAAAGGCTTCGAATTGCGCGGCTTCACCCAACCCTTCCCGGATGCATCCGCCAGACCCGACGACGCTCGGACGCTGGGCTTCGGCGCGTGGGATCTCGATCTGGCGTCGGGCGAGTTCTACTGGTCGGTGACGACGCGGAAGCTGTTCGGCGTGGCGGCCGACGAGCCGGTGACCTACGGCTCCTTCCTGGCGCTGCTGGCGCCCGAGGATCGCGCGCCGGTTGAGGCGGCGATCGAGGATTCGCGCCGTCAGAGCACCGGGTTCGACATGTCGTTCAAGATGTCCGGCAGCGGCCACTGGATTCGCGTGCTTGCCGGCGTGGTCCCCGACGAGGCCGGCACACCGCACCGTCTGCGCGGCATCGCCCTCGACATCGACCAGGAGAAGCGGCTGGAGGAGACGCTGCGGCTGCGCGAGCAGCATTTCCGCTCGATCCTGGACACCGTGCCGGACGCGATGATCGTGATCGACGGCAGCGGTACGATCCAGTTCTTCAGCTCCGCAGCGGAGCGCATGTTCGGCCTCACCGAGGCGGAGGCGGTCGGCCTCGACGTCAGCGAATTGATGCCCGAGCCGGACCGCTCCCGCCATGCCGGCTACCTCACCCGCTACCACGCCAGCCGCGAGCGCCGTATCATCGGCATCGGCCGTATCGTGACCGGCCGCCGCCGCGACGGCACGACATTCCCGATGCATCTGTCGATCGGCGAGATGCAGTCCGGCGGCAAGCCCTATTTCACCGGCTTCGCCCATGATCTCACCGAGCATCAGCAGACCCAGGCGCGGCTGCGCGAATTGCAGTCGGAGCTGTTCCACGTGTCGCGCCTCAGCGCCATGGGCGAGATGGCCTCGGCGCTGGCGCATGAGCTGAACCAGCCGCTCGCCGCGATCAGCAATTACATGAAAGGCTCGCGCCGGCTGCTGGCCGGCAGCGGCGATCCGAACACGCCCAAGATCGAGAGCGCGATGGACCGCGCCGCCGAGCAGGCGATTCGCGCCGGCCAGATCATCCGCCGTCTGCGCGACTTCGTCTCGCGCGGCGAATCGGAGAAGCGGGTCGAGAGCCTGTCGAAGCTGATCGAGGAAGCCGGCGCGCTCGGCCTTTCCGGCGCCCGCGAGCAGAACGTCCAGTTGCGCTTCCAGCTCAATCCGGAGGCCGACCTCGTGCTGGCCGACCGGGTCCAGGTCCAGCAGGTCCTGGTCAATCTGTTCCGCAATGCGCTCGAGGCGATGTCTCATTCCGCCCGCCGCGAGCTCAGTGCGACAAATCGCAGACTCGGCGACGACTTGATCGAGGTCTCGGTCTCCGATACCGGAACGGGATTCCACGACGACGTCATGCCCAACCTCTTCAAGACCTTCTTCACCACCAAGGACACTGGAATGGGAGTCGGCCTCTCGATCAGCCGGTCCATCATCGAGGCCCACGGGGGGCGCATGTGGGCCGAGAACAACGAGGCGGGCGGAGCGACGTTCCGCTTCACCCTGCCGGCGGCCTCGACCAGGGTTGAGCACGATGGCTGAACGGGCCAAGGTCTATGTGATCGACGACGACGAGGCGATGCGGGATTCGCTCAACTTCCTGCTCGATTCATCAGGCTTCGACGTCACGCTGTTCGAGAACGCGGAGGTCTTCCTCGGCCGACTGCCGACGCTCCCTTTCGGCTGCGTCGTCTCGGACGTGCGGATGCCCGGCATCGACGGCATCGAGCTGCTCAAGCGCATGAAGGCCGCCGGCAGCAGCTTCCCGATCCTGGTGATGACCGGCCATGGCGACGTGCCGCTCGCGGTCGAGGCGATGAAGCTCGGCGCGGTCGATTTTCTGGAGAAGCCGTTCGAGGACGAGCGATTGGTTGCCATGATCGAAACGGCGATCCAGCAGGCCGAGCCGGCCGCGAAGAACGAATCGGTCACGCAGGACGTCCTGGCACGCGTCGCCAGCCTGAGCCCCCGGGAGCGGCAGGTGATGGATGGACTGATGGCCGGGCTCTCCAACAAGCTGATCGCGCGCGAATACGACATCAGTCCGCGCACCATCGAGGTCTACAGGGCCAACGTGATGACCAAGATGGGAGCGAACAGCCTCTCCGAGCTGGTGCGTCTGGCGATGCGCGCAGGCGCGCTGAAGGATTGAGCTAGATCAAGATACCTTGACAGAATCGAGTGTTATGTTGTGCCTCGGTTCAACATCACATTCTCGCGGCACGTGCGATGTCGGCTCACACAAAACTTACGGTCTACGTAGCCGACGACGATGCTGACGTCCTCGGCTCGCTGCGCTTCCTGCTGGAGGCTGACGGCTTCGACGTGCGCACGTTTCGCAGCGGCACCGCGCTGCTCAAGGCCTCCGACCACGCGCCCGTCGACTGCTTCGTGGTCGACTACAAGATGCCGGAGATCAACGGGGTCGAGCTCGCCGAACGGTTGCGCAAGCAGGGCGCCACCGCTCCGGTGGTGCTGATCACCGGCCACTACGATGACAGGCTTGCGGCGCGCGCGGCGGCCGTCGGGATCCAGGATTTCCTGCTCAAGCCGCTGCTCGACGACAATCTGGTGAAGCGGATCCGCAAAGCGATCGCCAACGACCATTCGGGTACCGCACAGCGCGTCTCCTGACCCGGCCGGCCTACGTATATCTACGTAAGGGGCCCCCCTTAAGATATCGCGCGAAATGTCCTTAACGGGAGCCGCCGTGTACCACATCGCCATCCGCCGCAAGGAGATGGTCATGCTCAATCAGTCGATTATCAATTCGGTCGTCAGCACCAACGTTCCCCACACCGTCCCCTCTCCTGCGGCCAATCCCTTTGCCGAGATCACCGGCCACACCGGGCTGATCGCCAGCGAGTTCTCGTACAAGAAGGACGAGGAGATCTATGGCGAGGACGAGCCGGCCGAGTACGTCTACCAGGTGATCTCCGGCGCGGTTCGCAGCTACAAGCTGCTCTCCGACGGCCGCCGCCAGATCGGCGCCTTCCATCTTCCCGGTGACGTTTTCGGCCTCGAATTCGGCTCCATGCACCGTCTCGCCGCCGAAGCCATCATCGACACCACCGTGCGCTTGGTGAAACGCCGCAGCCTCGAACAGGCCGCAGGCGTCGACGTCACGGTCGCCCGCAAGCTCTGGACCATGACGGCCGGTGATCTCCGCCATGCCGAGGACCACATGCTGCTGCTGGGCCGCAAGACCGCGATGGAGCGCGTCGCCACCTTCCTGCTCGAGATGGACCGCCGCCTCGCCGTCGCCGGCATGATGGCGCTGCCGATGTGCCGCCGCGATATCGGCGACTATCTCGGCCTGACCCTGGAGACCGTGTCGCGCGCGCTGTCGCAGTTGCACAGCCAGGGGGTTCTCGGCTTCTCCGGTGCCCGCCAGATCGTGCTGCGCAACCGCCAGCGCCTGCGCAGCATGGACGCCTGAGGCGCCCTGCCCGTTCACGCCCTGCGCCGGCGGTGCCCGGTCTCGGGCATCAGCAGCGCAATCAGAAGAAGACCTGTCAGCGCCACGCCCGACAGACCCATAAAGGCGGTGGCGCTGCCGTAGCGGTCGCTGGCGAAGCCGGCGACGACGGTGGACAGCGATCCGCCGATCCCCGACGCCGTCCCGACAATTCCCTGCGCCAGATTGAAGTGCCCGCTGCCGAAGGCGACGTCGGCCACCGTGAGTGGAATCATCACGGCGAAGACGGCCGCGGTGACGCCGTCGAAGATCTGCACCGCCACCAGCACGTAGGGATCGTGCACGACCGCGAACAGCGCGCCGCGCATCGCGAGCGCGGCAAACCCCAGCATCAGCAGCGGCCTGCGGCCCCATTGCTGCGCCACCGCGCCGACCGAGGGCGAGGTCAGCGCCACGATCGCCTGCGGCACCACGATGCAGAACGCGATCAGCATCGGCGCCCATTCGCTCGATTTCGTCGTCACCACGCCGGCCATCAGCGGCAGCATCGCCGCATTGGCGAGTTGCAGCAGGAACACGCCGAGCGCGAAGACGAGCAGCGCGCGCTGACGCAACAGGCCGAGCAGATTCGACAGCCGCGCGACCTCCTTGTCCTCGTGATCGGCCCGGCCGTGCGCCCGCGCGACGTCGATCTCGCGCTCGCGGATTCGCGACAACGCGATCAGCGTCGGAAAGGCGAGAATGAAGGTGACCAGGAACACGGCGCGGCTGGACAGCAGATAGCCGCAGGTGCCCATCACGGCCGCGGCCACGCCATTGCCGAGCGACGCGAACCGCGCATTGCGGCCGAGCCGCTCCGCCATGCCGCGCGGCCCGACCAGGCCGAGGCTGATCGCCGCGATCGCGGGTCCCAGCACGCAGCTCGCCGCCGCATGCAACGTTGCGGCAGCCGCGACCACGGGAAAGATCGGCCAAGCCGCATAGGCCAGCGCGCAGCCGCCGATGGCCGCGATGGCAAGGCCGGCGACGCGGCGCTCGGATCTGGCCGCATCGATGATCGCGCCGCCCGGCATCTGCCCGATCAGCCCGACGATGCCGCCGATCGACAGCACCAGGCCGATCTGCGTCTGCGTCCATTTCTGCGTCGTCAGATAGACCGCGATGAAGGGACCGAAGCCGGTCTGCACGTCGGCCAGGAAGAAGATGAACCAGTCTAGCCCGCGCAGGCTCTGCCGCGACGGCGCTGGTCTTGAAGTCTGGCCATGATCCTCCCCGGCATCCGGACGCGCACCCGCCTCTGCCGCGCCGTCAGGCACGGGCTCCCGGTCAGGCGATCTCGACGGCCGTGCAATCGGCATGGCTCTCACATCTCAACTCATCTCAACTCATCTCAACTCATGAGGCTGACGGGACAGAACATCCCCACCGTGTTCCGCTGCACGCGCAGGCCGGACCAGCAATCTCACGCATCAACTCAATGATCGAAATCCCAGGGAGACAGCTTGCCGGACGCGCCGAGCACCACGACGGGCTTGTCCTCCTTGTATTCGGGCGCGGCCTTCACCTGCTCCTTGGTGAGGTCGAGCGTGACCTGGTCGCTCTTCTCGGCGATGTGCTTGAAATCGAGCGCGGTCCAGTCGACCACGATCTTGCGGCTGCCGACGCCGAGGAAGCCGCCGAAATCGATCACCGCGGCGCGCACCGTGCCGGTGAGATCGACGATGACGTCGACGATGTGGCCCATGTCCTCGCCGGTCGAGCTGCGCACGTCGCGACCGAGCACGCCATGCGCATCGCGCGCGCCGAGGATCGTGACCGAAGGGGGTGGTGCCGGCTCTTTCGCGGACGCCGCCGCATCCTTGGCAGGCGGTGTCGGCGACGGCTGCTGCGCATGCCCATGAGTCGCATGCAGACCGATCAGCAGCGGCAGCATGAGGAGGCAGCTGCGAGCAGCTCGGCGGAGGGCGCGTTTCAGCGTCATCATTGCGCCAGCACCAGCGAGACCTGGATCTGACCGCGCCGCCGCAGCACCTCCATGGAGATGTCCTCGCCATGGCGGCGAATCCGCAGGTCGATCGTCGAGTTGCCGAGCCTGAGATCGCGCAGCACCACCCAGTCCAGGAACGCCGGCAGCCGCGGATTGCGCAGGCGGATCTCGCCGCGCGCGGCGTCGAACTCGAGCCCGAGCGCCGCCTCGAGCAAGGTGAACGGCGTCGCACTCGCCCAGGCCTGCGGCGCGCAGGCCACCGGATAGAGCGTCGGGCCCCGATGCTTCTCGCGCCGGAAGCCGCAGAACAGCTCCGGCAGCCGGCGCAGATCCATGTAGGACGCTGCTTCGAACAGGCCGCCGAACACCTGCTCGACCGCATGCTTCAGGCCATAACGCGACAGGCCGAGCGCAATCAGCGCATTGTCGTGCGGCCAGATCGATCCGTCGTGATAGGACATCGGATTGTAGCGCGGCTCGCCGCAGGCGACGGTGCGGATGCCCCAGCCCGAGAAGAAATGCGGCCGCAGCAGTTCGGCGGCAAGCTTGCGGGCGCGATCCTCGCGCACCATGCCGCTGAACAGCAGCTGCCCAGCGTTGGACGTCCGGACGCGGCAGGGCTGCTTGTGGCCGTCGAGCGCGAGCGCATAGGTGTTCAGATCCTCGCACCAGAAGGCGTCCTCGAACCGTTCCGCGAGATCCGCGGCCTCGGCTTGGAGCCGGTCCGCCATCTCGGCCTTGCCGAGCCGACGGGCGCAACGCGCCGCCAGCTGCTTGCCGGCAAAGACATAGCCCTGCACCTCCGCAAGCGCGATGTAACCTTCCGCGAGACGTCCATCGGCATGGAACACCGCGTCGTAGGAGTCCTTCCAGCCCTGGTTGGCGAGACCCTGCTCGGAGGCGCGTTGATATTCCACGAAGCCATCGCGATCGGGATCGCCGGGGCCGTCGATCCAGCGCAACGCCAGCTCGATCGCCGGCCATAGCTCCCTCAGGGTGTCGATGTCGCCGGTGCGCTCGATATAGAGGCCGGCGAGCAGCACGAACAGCGGCGTGGAATCGACGCTGCCATAATAGCATCCGAACGGCACCTCACGCAGCGCCGCCATCTCGCCGCCGCGCATCTCGTGCAGGATCTTGCCGGGCTCGGCATCGGACAGCGGATCGGTCGTGCGCGCCTGATGCACGGCGAGCCGGCGCAGGACGCCGCGGGCAATGCGCGGATCGACCCACAGCATCTGCAGCGCGGTGATCAGCCCGTCGCGACCGAATGTCGTCGAATACCAGGGAATGCCGGCATAGGGATAACGCCCCTCCGGCGTATCCGTCATCAGGATGTTCAGATCGGCCGCTGCCTGGCACAGCACCTCGTTGAGGATGTCGTTGGAGGTCTCGATGCTGGCGGCGCCAACGGTGCATCGGCGCATCTCTCGGCGATGGGCGAGCAGGCTGCGGAAGAAGCGCCGGGGCCGCTCGCCGGCCTTGGCGTTGCACATCACGGCCACGAACAGCGAGGCCGATTCCTGCGGGGCAAGATCGAAATGATAGGTTGCGGCATTGACGGTGAGATGCGTCGGACGCGGATCGAAGCTCACGTCGGTGGTGCGCAGGACGTTGTCCAGGCCGCGATAGCGCAGGACGACCTCGGACGGGTCCACCAGCCGGCTCGCGCTGATGCCGCGCCGCGGCCGCACGGTGCCTCGCACCTCGAAAACGTCGGCAAAATCATTGTCGAATGTCAGCTTGAGATCGAAGCTGGCCTGGCGATCGCCATGGTTCTGCAGCCCGATGCGCTGATAGGCCGTGCCATGCCACAGAAAGATCGTGCGCACGATGTGCAGCATATCCTTCGGCAGCACCAGGCGGCCCTGGCTGTAGATGTCGGGATTGGTGAGATCGACGGTCAGCGCGGAGTTGTCGTCGCGCAGGCTCGAGCCGAGCAGCAGGGGCTGAACGTCGTCCAGCGTCAATTCGAGCCGCGCGAGATAGCGCGTATCAGCGTTGAAGAGACCGTCCGGTCCGCCGGCCGAGGCGCCGATGTCGCCGTGGCCGTCGAGGACGATAAACGTATCGTCGTGCTTGAGCGAGCGCCGCGGCCGGGACGCCGGCCCCGTCATGGGAATGTAGAACGGCTGCTCCGCGGGCTCGTCCGTCTGGGTGATCGACGACAGTGTGCTTGCGACTTCGGCGGACATGTTGGCCTCATGCGATGTTGAAGTGCCCAGACAACCGAGAGTGCACGTTCTCGACGCGACCCGACGCTACGATCAGGCGGCGAACTTGGCGAGCCGGTTCATCTCCTGGGTCACGAGATCCCGATACGGGCCCTCGTCCTGCATCAGCCGGTCGGGCGCGCCGTCCTCGATGATCCTGCCCGATTTCAGCACCACCACGCGGTCAAAATTCCGCAAGGTC
Source organism: Bradyrhizobium sp. SZCCHNRI3043 (assembly GCF_032377735.1). Taxonomy (NCBI): domain Bacteria; kingdom Pseudomonadati; phylum Pseudomonadota; class Alphaproteobacteria; order Hyphomicrobiales; family Nitrobacteraceae; genus Bradyrhizobium; species Bradyrhizobium sp. SZCCHNRI3043. The sequence goes on along the minus strand of NZ_JAUHID010000025.1, from coordinate 23,534 downwards.
GCGAGCCGATGCGCGATCGCGATGACGGTGCGGCCGCGCATCAGCCGACTCAACGCCTCGCGGATGGCCTCCTCGGACTCGCTGTCGAGCGCAGCCGTGGCCTCGTCGAGCAGCAGGATCGGCGCGTCCTTGAGGAACGCCCGCGCGATCGCGATGCGCTGGCGCTGCCCGCCCGACAGCTTGACGCCGCGATCCCCGACCATCGTTTGCAGTCCTTCCGGCAGTGTCTCGACGAAGTCGCAGCGCGCCGCGATCGCCGCCCGCAACACCTCGTCGTCGGTCGCACTCGGACGTCCGTAGCGAATGTTCTCCAGAATGGAGCGATGGAACAGCGAGATGTCCTGCGGAACCACCGAGATCGCCTCACGCAGGCTCTGCTGGGTGACCTTGGCGATGTCCTGACCATCGATCCTGATGTGCCCGGCTTGCGGATCATAGAACCGTTGCAGCAGCGTGAACAGGCTCGACTTGCCGCCGCCGGACTGTCCGACCAGGCCCACGCGCTGGCCCGGCTGCAGACGCAGCGTGAAATTGTCGAACAGCTTGTCGCCGCCTGGATAGTGGAAGGTGATGTTGTCGAAGGCGATGGCCGCACCGCTCTTGACCAGCGGCTCGGCCTCGGGGTGATCGCGCAGCTCGTGCGGCTGCAGCAGAGTCGCGATCGCCTCGCTCATGCGCGCCACATGCTGGGTGACGTCGACCAGCGCCACCGCCAGATCGCGCGTCGCGTTGAGAATGCAGAGGCCGAGCGTGCAGACCAGCACGACGTCGCCCGTCGTCGCCCCGCCCCGCTGCCACAGCGAGATCGCCCAAGCCATCAGCGCGACCGTCAGCACGATCGTGACCGTCGCGTGCAGAATGCGCAGCTTCTCGAGGTAGCGAAGACTGCGCCCGCGCGCCTCCAGCTCCCTGTCGACCGTCGCATCGAATCGGTCATGCTCGTGGCGCAGGCCGCAGAACGCGCGCACCAGCGGCATGTTCGAGATCACGTCGACCATCTCGCCGTCGACCATGGCCGCCTTGTCGGCGAAATCGTCATGCAGCGGCTTGCCGGCTGCCGCCAGACGGAACATCGCCGCCACCATCATCGCCGCGATCAGCAGCAGGCCGATGGCCATCGGGCCGCTCACGGTTCCGATCAGACAGATCGCCGCGACGGTGGCGAGGCATGGCGGCAAGACGTTCCAGACGAACATGTTCTCGACGGTGAACACGGCGTTCGACGTCGCCGTGATGCGGCTCGACAACATGCCGGGCAAACGGTCGCCGAAATAGCTCGGCGAATGCCCGGTGAGATGACGGAAGATGTCGCGCCGGAGATCTCCGGTGACACGGACGAAGGTGAAGCTCGCGATCCAGCTGGCGACGCGCCACAGAATGTTGTCGGTCGCGATCAGCGCCATCAGCAGCACGAACGCGGCCCAGACGTTGCCGCCCCCCGCAGGCCCGGCGGAGAGGCTGTCGACGAGGGATTTCACGCCATATTGCGTGCCTACCGAACAGGCAACCGCACCGATGACGGCCATCAGGACGACGAGATGGGCGGTGGGACGCTTGCGCAGATAGCGCATCACGAAGGGAAAGGGTCGGTGCGCGTAGCCTGAAAGCTGATCCATGGTCTTCCCCTTGATGAGCGAGGTCGTGGCGACACCTGATGGGGCCAGATGAACGATGAACCATTTCTCCGGTTCCGTGCGCCTTCGCAGCGCAACCCTGCCCTCCGGTGATGCCGCGGCGGGCAGCGTTGGAGAGCGGGGATGGCATCAATGAGACGGCGCGGAACACGTTGTGTCGAAGAAAGAGTGATCGCGTGAATGGAACTTCGCACATGCGACAACGTTCCCGCTGTGGCAGTGCCGGCGCCATTGGGGATTCATCCATGATCGGTCACGAACAGGAGACGACGAGATGCGCATTGCGCAAATAGCTCCATTGACGGAGGCCGTGCCTCCGAAGCTCTACGGCGGCACTGAGCGGGTCGTTCATTGGTTGACCGAAGAGCTCGTTGCCCTCGGACACGACGTCACCCTGTTCGCCAGCGGCGATTCTCAGACCTCGGCGAAGCTCTCTCCGACATGGCCGAAAGCTCTGCGCCTCGACGGATCGGTGAGGGATCCAAACGCGCTGCACATGGTGATGCTCGAAAACGTCCGGCAGCAATGCGACGACGAACAGTTCGACATTCTGCACTTCCACCTCGACTACTACCCGTTCTCCCTGTTCCACCGGCAACCCACACCGTTCCTGACCTCCTTGCACGGCAGGCTCGATCTTCCGGAGCACCAGCCGGTGTTCTCGGTCTTCAAGGATGTTCCCGTCGTCTCGATCTCGGACTCGCAGCGCCGGCCAGTGCCGAATGCGAACTGGGTGCGCACCGTGCTGCATGGACTGCCCGCAACGCTCCTGATGCCCAAGCCGGTGACGCCGAGCTATCTCGCCGTGCTCGGACGCATCGCCCCGGAAAAGGGTGTCGACCGTGCCATCAAGATCGCCATGCGCTGCGGGATTCCGCTGAAGATCGCGGCCAAGGTCGATCGAACTGACCAAGATTATTACGAACAGACGATCCGTCCCTTGATCCACGACAATCCGCTCGTCGAGTTCATTGGCGAGATCGGCGATCGTGAGAAGCCGGAGTTCCTGTCTGGCGCGCTCGGACTGCTGTTGCCGATCGATTGGCCGGAGCCGTTCGGCCTCGTGATGATCGAAGCGATGGCCTGCGGCACGCCCGTGATCGCCTACAACCGCGGCTCGGTTCCAGAAGTGATCGACGACGGCGTGACCGGCTTCATCGTCGAGGACGAGCTCAGCGCGGTCGCGGCCGTCAATCGCCTGCCCGACCTGAGCCGCGCCCGCGTGCGCGAGCAGTTCGAGCGCCGCTTCACCGCGCGCCGCATGGCGCTCGATTATCTCGCCGCGTATCGCAGCCTGATCGACATCGCGAAGCCGCGCATCCGGCTGGTCAGCAGCGCCGAATAGCACGAGGAGGCCGGGCAAGTCGGCAGCCCGGCCTCCGCCTCAACTCAGGTCACGGCGCCCCGTTTCGGCTCGACGATCTCGAACATGCGCGGGAACTCATCCATCAGCGACATCAGCTCGGCCAGCCGCATCGGATTGCCCGCGAAGCTGATCTTTCCGGCGGCGACCGCTTCCGGAAAGCTCGTGGCCTTGGCAATGACCGCATCGAGCGTCGAACGCGCCAGCGTGAACCCCGCATCGGCGGTCGACGCCTGCACGCCGACCGCATAGGTCAGCGCACAATTCTGCAAGGTGAGCACGAAGCGCTCGCCGGTGTCGGTGAACGTCCAGTTCAGCACGATGTGCTTGCCCTCCGCCTTGGGCCCGTTCAGCCTGACCCCGAGCACGTCCCATAGCTGCTCGGTGCGCAGCGCCGCCAGCGTCTCGCGCGGCAGGCCGGGCCGGGCCGGAACCTCCGGCATACCCTGGCGCAGCTCCTGCGCGCCGAACAGATAGGCATTGCGCCAGGTCGCACTCTCGGCGGCATAGCCGAGCTGCTCCAGCGTGTCGGCCAGCAGCGCGCGCGCCTCGGCATTGTCCGGCTCGGCGAAGACGAGATGACCCACGGCCTGCGCGACGAAGCGGAATTCGCCGTTGGCAAAGTCCGCGCTCGCCCGCGCCAGCAGCGCCTCGGCCCCGCCCATATAGGAGACGTATTTCCGGCCGGCCTCGACCGGCGGCAGCGGATCGAGATTGACCGGATTGGCATCATACCAGCCGAGATATTTCTGGTAGATCGCCTTCACGTTGTGGCGGATGTGGCCGTAATAGCCGCGCGCATGCCATGCCCCTTCGAGGCTCCGGGGCAGCCTGATCTGCTCGGCGATCTCGCTTGCGGTCAGGCCATGATTCATCAGCCGCACCGTCTGGTCGTGGGCAAACTTGTAGAGGTCGCGCTGCTCGCGGATCATGCCATCGACACGGCTCGCGCCCCATATCGGCCAATGATGCTGGCCGCACATCACCTCCGCCTTGCTGCCCCACAGTTGCAGCGCCTCGCCGAGATATTTCGACCACGCCAGCGCGTCGCGCACGTCGGCGCCGCGAAACGGCAGCAGGTTGTGGAAGTTGTGCGTGCAGTTCTCCGCGAGGTTCAGGAGCCCGTAGCGCGGCACGAAGAAATGCATCTCCGCCGGCGCCTCGCTGTTCGGCGCCATCTGGAATTCGAAGGTGAGACCGTCGATGACCCGGGTGTCCCCGGTCGCCATGATCAGGTCGGTCGGCCGCAGCAGCGCAACGGCCCCCGCCGCCATGGTCTTGCCGAGGCCACAATCGACATGGCCCTTCGGACCCTTCGCGAGCAGCGGCCCGAACTGATATTGCGCCCGGCGCAGCATCGCGGGGCCGGCGATGATGTTCTCGGAGACCGCATGCTCGATGAACAGGTTCGGCGCGATCAGCGGCACGCGGCCGCTGGCCAGGGCATCGTCGTCGACCACGCCGCGTGCGCCGCCCCAATGATCGGTGTGGGTATGCGTGAACATCACCGCCGTGACCGGCCTGACGCCGCGGTGCTGGTAGTACAGCTCCAATGCAGCCTGCGCGCCCTCGATCGAGGTCAGCGTGTCGACCACGATCACGCCGGTGTCCCCCTCGATCAGCGTCATATTGGCGATGTCGAGCCCACGCACCTGGTAGACGCCGGGCACGACCTCGAACAGGCCGTGATGCATGTTGAGCTTCGCCTGCCGCCACAGACTGGGATTGACGGTCGGCGGCGCCTGCTCCGCATCAAGGAAGCCGTAAGGCGCGAGGCTCCAGACGGTGCGCCCCTGCGCCGTCGCCACCTTGGCCTGATCGATCGTGCCGAGAAAGCCGCGCGCGGCATCATCGAAATCGGCGGTGTCGCCGAACGGCAGCGCCTCCAGCAAAGCCTGCTGCGCTGCGCTCACGGCTGCGCTGGCCTCCTTGCACTCCTTGGTGCCATCTCCGCTGACCGGCGCGTTCATGACCGCTTCCTCCGCAACGACGTTGGCACGATGCTAGTGCGCGGGATCGCGGAGCGCAAATCGCGGTCCGCAGAACAGCCCCTCAGAGCACGTGATCGACGGCCTCGTCGATGGCGGCATAGACCGTCTCGACGTCCCCGGCGGTGACGCAGTAAGGCGGCATGACGTAGATCGTGTGGCCAAGCGGACGCAGCAGGACGTCGCGGTCGCGAAAGAAGGCTTGCAGCTTGGGGCCGACCTCGGCGAGGTAGCCGGGCTCGTCGGCGTGGAGATCGAGCGCGGTGATGGTGCCGCAGCGTCGCAGGTCGGCAAATCGCTCGTCGTAACGCAAGCGGTCGAGGCAGCGCTCCTGCGCGGCCGCGACGGCGGCGATCCGGGCGCGCGTCTGCGGCTGCCGCAACAGCTCGAGATTGGCGCTCGCCGCCGCGCAGGCGATCGGATTGGCGGTGTAGGAGCTGGAGTGAAAGAACGTGCAGGCGCGGTCGGTCGAATAGTGCGCCTCGAAGATGGCGGGACTGCACAGCGTAACCGCAAGCGGCATCGCGCCTCCAGTCAGTCCTTTAGCGTAGCAGGCGATATCGGGGGCGATGTCCGCCTGCTCGCAGGCGAACAACGTGCCGGTGCGGCCCCAGCCGGTCATCACCTCGTCGGCGATGAACAGCACGCCAAACGCCTTGCAGATCCGGTGCATCTCGCGCAGCACCGCGGCCGGATACATCAGCATGCCGCCGGCGCCGAGCACCAAGGGCTCGACGATGAAGGCGGCCGGCCGGTCCTTCTCGCAAAATGTAGCGAGCGCATCCAGAGTCGCCTGTTCCCTGCCTTGCGCTGGAAACGGGACGACGGCGACGTCGAACAGCAGCGGCTCATAGGCCGCATTGAACACGCCGCGCGCGCCGACCGACATCGCGCCGATGGTGTCGCCGTGATAGGAATGCTGCATCACCACGATGCGTGTGCGCGACTCGCCGATGTTCCTGAAATAGCCGAGCGCCATCTTCAGCGCGACCTCGACGCTGGTGGCGCCGCTGTCGGAGAAGAACACGTGCGTGAGGCTCGGCGGCACCAGCGCGAGCAGCCCGGCGGCAACCTGCTCGGCCGGCTCATGGGTATGACCGGCGAAGATGACCTGATCCAGCCGCTCGGCCTGATCCTGGATCGCGCGCACGATATGCGGATGGCAATGGCCGTGCGTGACCACCCACCAGGACGCGATCGCATCGATGATCCGCCTGCCGTCGGCGGTGAAGAGATAGGCGCCCTCGCCGCGCGCGACCGGTGTCATCTCGGGCTGGAGGGCGTGCTGCGTGAAGGGATGCCAGATCGGCGAGGCTGCGTTGCGCGTCATCCTTCGAAATCCGTGCGCTGGAATTGAGTACCGAACACGTGCTGCAGCGATCGCGCCGTCAGCGGCGTGACCCAGGGCAACCGGCCGAGGCGCCTCACCTCGCCGAACCGGCAGATCGTATCTTCGTTGTCGTCGTGGCCGTCGCCGATGAAGGCGATGCCGAGCACGTCGATGCCGCGACTGCGCAGCGCCGCCAGCGACAGCAGCGAGTGATTGATCGTGCCGAGACTGGTGCGCGCGCAGAGCACGACCGGGAGCTGCCATTGCGCGAAGACATCGAGATAGAGCGTTCCGGAATCGAGCGGCACCATGACGCCGCCGGCTCCCTCGATCACGACAGGCCGGCCGGCGGCCCGCGGAGGACGGAGGCGGAGCGGATCGATGCTGATGCCCGCGAGGCGCGCCGCGCGATGCGGCGAGGCCGGCTCGGCCAGCCGATAGGCTTCGGGCAGCACGCGGTCGTCGCCGAGCTCGGCGAGCCGCTGGACGCAGCGGGCATCCGTCTCCTCGGCAAGGCCGGCCTGGACCGGCTTCCAATAGCAGGCACCGAGCAGCGCCGTGAGGCCGGCGGCGAACACCGTCTTGCCGATCCCGGTGTCGGTCCCGGTGACCACGATGCGCAGCGTCATGGCCGCAGCCCTCCGATCTCGTCGGCGAGCGCATCGAGCAGCGCCGCGATGGCCGCCTCGTCGATATTCAAGGTCAGCGACAGCCTGAGCCGCGCCGTGCCCGGCGGCACCGTCGGCGGGCGGATGCCGCGGACGTCGAAGCCCCGCGCCTGCAGCGCTGCAGCCAGGTTCATCGCGCGCGCATTGTTACCGACGATGCAGGGAATGATCTGCGACGGCGACCAGCTTTCACCGAAGCGCGCGGCGATCGCGCCATGGGCGAAGACAACGAGCTGCGCCAGCCTCCGCTGCCGCTCCGGCTCTTCTCGCAGGATCGCAAGCGCTTCCGTCACCGCCACCGCCATCAGCGGCGACGGCGCCGTGCTGAAGACGAAGGGGCGGCAGCGATTGATCAGCGTGTCGCACAGCACGCGGCTTGCGGTGACCAGCGCGCCGGCGGCGCCCAACGACTTGCCGCAGGTGTGAACGGTCACGATGCTCTCGCGTCCCTCGTAGGCCGCGGCAAGACCGCGGCCCTGCGCGCCGTGGACCCCGGTCGCATGGGCCTCGTCGATCAGCAGAAAGGCATCGTGGCGCTCGGCGATCGCGATCAAATCCGCCAGCGGCGCGAGATCGCCGTCCATGCTGTAGAGGCTTTCGACGACGATCCAGGGCCGGCCCACCCCGCCGCCCCTGCGCCAGATCAGGATCGCGTCCTCGGCCGACTGGGCGTTGTTGTGGATGAACTGGCACGTCTCGGCACGGCCGGCGCGCGCGCCTTCATGGGTGCTGGCATGAACCAGCGCATCGAGCACCAGCAGGTCGTCGCGCTGCGGCAGCGTGGTGAGCACGGCGAAGTTCGCCATGTAGCCGGAGCCGAAGAACAGCGCACTCTCGGCACCGAAGAAGCGCGCCGCTTCCGCCTCGAGCCATTCGTGCTCCTCGCAATTGCCTCGCAGCAGGCGCGAGCCGCCGGCACCGACCGGCGTGCCGGCCTCCATGGCCGCGGCGACCGCGCGCTTCATCCGCGGAGCCTGTGCGAGACCGAGATAGTCGTTGGAGGAGAAATCGAGACCGGCCCGTGGACTGAGGCGCCGCAACCGGTCATCGGCCGCGAGTCTCTGCAGACCGTCGGAATAGATCGCCAATCTGTCGGACGGCATAGACATGGCTCCGCTCTGTTTCGGTCAGCCGCAGGCGTGGACCGGCACGACAAGGCAGTTCCGTGGGCGCGGTCGCCCCGAGATCGCGATCAGGCTCGAATCAGGCCGGGGACGGCGCGTCCGCGCTCTCTCTGGCGGCGGCCGGCACGGCCGGGCGCGCCGACAGCGACGAGGTCATGCCGAGACGTGCGAGCAGATCGGCGTCGCGCTGGGCTTGCGGATTGGCCGTGGTCAGCAGCACGTCGCCGATGAAGATGGAATTGGCGCCGGCGAGCAGGCACAGGCTCTGCAGCTCGTCGCTCATATATTGGCGGCCCGCGGACAGCCGCACCACGCTGGCCGGCATCAGGATCCGCGCGACCGCGATCAATCGCACGAGCGCAATCGGATCGGGCCGCGCGGCCGTATCGTTGACCGGCACGCCCTTGACCTCGTTCCACATGTTGATCGGCACGCTGTCGGGATGCTCAGCGAGATTGGCCAGCAGCACCAGCATGCCGAGCCGATCATCGACCTCCTCGCCCATGCCGATGATGCCGCCGCAGCACACCTTGATGCCGGCCTGGCGCACATGCGCGAGCGTGTCGATCCGGTCCTGCAGCGTGCGCGTGGTGATGATGCGATCGTAGAATTCGGGCGATGTGTCGACATTGTGATTGTAGAAGTCGAGCCCGGCCGCTTTGAGCCGCTCCGCCTGCGGCGGGGTCAGCATGCCCAGCGTGACGCAGGTCTCCATGCCGAGACCCTTCACTGCGCTGACCATGTCGCAGACCTGATCGAGGTCACGATCCTTCGGACTGCGCCAGGCCGCGGCCATGCAGAAGCGCTCGGCTCCCGCTGCCTTGGCACGCCGCGCGGTGGCGACCACCTCGTCGCGATCCAGCAGCTTCGTCGCCTTGAGCCCGGTGTCGTAGTGCGCGCTCTGCGAGCAGTAGCCGCAATCCTCCGGGCAGCCGCCGGTCTTGATGCTGAGCAGGCTCGCCGTCTCGACGCGGGTGGGATCGAACTGCCGACGATGCGCCGACTGCGCCAGGAACATCAGTTCCGGAAATGGCAGGCGGTAGAGCGCCTCGGCCTCGTCTCTGGTCCAGTCATGACGGATGGCATTGCCAACCGCCATTCGATCAGGGCCCGCGCCGCTTCGATCTATCATGCTCGCTCCACAGCAAATTATAGATTATCATAGATATAATCTATGATTTTTCTGTATTTGAGCACCGTATCGGACGAGAGCTTCCGCTGCATTGGTTTTTTCGATAGATAATCTATGACTATGCCGGACGAGAATCTCACCACCGCTCAGCGGATCGCCGAAGCCATCACCGACCGCATCGTCAGCGGTGCGCTGCCGCCCGACGCGCCGTTGCGGCAGGACCACGTCGCGCGCGAGTTCAACTCCAGCCACGTGCCGGTGCGCGAGGCATTTCGGCAGCTCGAAGCGCTCTATCTGGTGGTCGCGGCACCGCGACGCGGCGTGCGGGTGGCGCCGCTGGATGCGAAGTCGACCAGGGAGATCGTCGAGATGCGCACAGCGCTCGAGGTGATCGCGCTGCGCAATGCCGCGCCGCGCTATACGCCGACGCATCTCGCCGCGATCGAGCTCGCGCTGATCGAAGCCGACAATGCCGAGACCATTCAGGAGTTCGAGACAGCGAACCGCGCCTTCCACCGCGCGCTGGTCGCGCCCTGCGCGATGCCGCGGCTGCTGGCGAGCCTCGACGGACTACGCCTCGCGAATTCGCGGCTGGTGCTGGCGATGGCGCGCAATGCCGGCTGGCGTCCGCGCACCAACCAGGATCACCGCCTGATCCTGCAGGCCCTGCGCGCCCGCCAGATCGGCCACGCCTGCGAGCTGTTGACGCGGCACAACCAGACGATCGAGCGGTTGGCACGGCCGGGCGTGTAGCCGGCTTCAACCCGTTCCTTGCGACCGGGCGCATACCGCCATGCGCCCGCGACGGCTGGGGCGCCCGCCTGTTCGAGTGTACATGCTGATCCGGACGCGCCCCGCGAGCCGAAGGTCCCCAAAGGTCTCCATGTCCAACCGCCACCACGCTTCGAAGCTCGCCGGCGACGGCACTGCCGACGGCCTGCCGCCCGGCAAGCGGCCCTGGGCGATCGCCGCGATCTTCACGGCACTGTCGATGGCCTCGCTCGACGTCGCCATCGCCAACATCGCGCTGCCGTCGATCTCCGCCGATCTCCACGTCTCGCCGGCGGAGGTGGTTTGGGTCGTCAACATCTATCAGATCGCGCTGGTGGCGACGCTATTGCCGCTTGGCGCGCTCGGCGAGATCGTCGGCCATCAGCGCATCTATCTCGGCGGCCTCCTGCTGTTCACGCTCGCCTCGGTCGGCTGCGCGCTGGCGTGGTCGCTGCCGACGCTGGTGGTTGCCCGCGCGCTGCAGGGCCTTGGCGCCAGCGGCATCATGAGCGTCAACACCGCGCTGGTGCGCTACGTCTATCCTGGCAAAATGCTCGGCCGCGGCCTCGGCCACAATGCGCTCGTGGTCGGGATCTCCTTCACCTTCGGCCCGACGATCGCCTCCGCCATTCTCTCGCTCGGCTCGTGGCCTTGGCTGTTTGCGATCAACCTGCCGTTCGGTCTGATTGCGATCGCGATCGGCCTGAAGATGCTGCCGCGCACGCCGCGCGCCGACCACGGCTTCGACTTCCTCGGCGCCGGGCTCGCTGCGCTCTGCCTCGGCCTGTTCATCATCGGCATCGGCAGCGCCGCGCATGGCGCGACGCCGGCCATGGTGGTGGCCGAGCTGGTCGCAGCGCTCGTGCTCGGCGTCATCCTGGCCCGCCGCCAGGCCGATCATCCCGCGCCGATGCTGCCGATCGACCTGTTCCGCCGCGGCGTGTTCGCGCTCTCGGCGGCGACCGCCGTATGCTCCTTCTCGGTCCAGGGCCTCGGCTTCGTGTCGCTGCCGTTCTACTTCGAGGACATTCTCCAACGCTCGCAGGTCGAGACCGGGTTCTTCATGACGCCCTGGCCGCTCGCCGTGACGATCATGGCGCCGATCGCCGGCCGGCTGTCGGACCGCTTTCCCGCCGGCCTGCTCGGCGGCATCGGCCTGGTGATGCTCGGATCCGGCATGGCGCTGCTGGCCATGCTGCCGGAGAACCCGAGCATCGCGAACATCGTCTGGCGCATGCTGATCTGCGGCATCGGGTTCGGCTTCTTCCAGGCGCCGAACATGAAGGCCATCATGTCGAGCGCCCCGCCCCATCGCAGCGGCGGCGCCAGCGGCATCGTCGCAACGGCCCGATTGACCGGCCAGACCACGGGCGCGGCGCTGGCCGCCCTGTGCTTCAGCCTTGCGGGGCGCGAAGGTGCCACCCTTGCCTTGGCCCTCGGCGCAGGTTTCGCCGCGCTGGGCAGCGTGATGAGCTTCCTGCGGCTTGCCGTAGCTCCGCCGCGCGGCCCATGAGCCGAAGCAACTACAACCCCGGTTCATCACAGATCTTCCCGCGCGGCAAACGCATATTCTTGATTTGAAGGATGCAAACGTTCGCGCCACATTGCAGCCTTCTGTTCAACTGGCGAGTTGAACGAAAGGGATCTGCGATGGCAAACCTCACGATCAACGGACAATCCTATGCTCTGGACGTCGAGCCCGACACGCCGCTGCTGTGGGCGATCCGCGAGAACGCCGGACTGACCGGCACCAAATATGGCTGCGGCATCGCACAATGCGGCGCCTGCACCGTGCATCTCGACGGCGCCGCCGTGCGTTCCTGCGGCGTCACCGTCTCCGAGGCCGTCGGCAAGCAGATCACGACCATCGAGGGACTCGCCAGCGACGGCGGCCTGCACAAGGTGCAACAGGCGTGGCTGGAGAACGACGTTCCTCAATGCGGCTACTGCCAGAGCGGCATGATCATGGCCGTCGCCGCGCTGTTGAAGGACAATCCGAAGCCGAGCGACCAGGACATCAACGACGCCATCACCAACATCTGCCGCTGTGGAACCTTCGCGCAGGTGCGCGAGGCGATCCACGCCGCTGCCAACGCCTGAGGAGGACGGCATGAACCAGCATGTGACGCCGCGCCTCAACCGCCGGTCCTTCGTCATCGGCACCGCCGCGCTCGGCGGTGGCCTCGCGCTCGGCCTCGACCTCCCGTTCGGTGGCCCGCAACTCGTGCGCGCCGCGGATGGCCCGCCCGAGGTCAATGCCTGGGTCGTGATCCGGCCCGACGACACCGTGGTAGTCCGCATCGCCCGCTCGGAAATGGGCCAGGGCTCGCTCACCGGTCTCGCTCAGCTCGTCGCGGAAGAACTTGCCTGCGACTGGAGCAAGGTGACGACCGAATATCCGACGCCCGGCCAGAACGTCGCCCGCAAGCGCGTGTGGGGCGATTTCTCCACCGGCGGCAGCCGCGGCATCCGCTCGTCGCAGGACTACGTCCGCAAGGGCGGCGCCGCCGCGCGCATGATGCTGATCCAGGCGGCCGCCGACGAATGGAAGGTTCCGGTGGCCGAATGCACCGCCGCCAACAGCGTCATCACCCACAAGGCCTCGGGCCGCACGACGACCTACGGCAAGGTGGCGGAAGCCGCCGCGAAGCTGACGCCGCCCACCGACGTCAAGCTGAAGGATCCGAAGGACTGGACCCTGATCGGCAAGGGCGTGAGACGGCTCGACACCGCCGACAAGGTCACCGGCGCGATGATCTACGGCGCCGATATGAAGCTGCCGAACATGCTCAACGCCGCGATCAAGGACTGTCCGGTCACCGGCGGCAAGCTGAAGAGCTATGACGAGGCCAAGATCGCCGGCATGAAGGGCGTCAAGAAGGTGGTGGCGATCGACGGCACCGCGGTGGCCGTCGTCGCCGACACCTGGTGGCACGCGAAGACGGCGCTCGATGCGCTGCCGATTGTCTGGGACGAAGGAGAGAACACCAAGGTCTCTTCGGCGTCGATCGCCAAATGGCTCGCGGAAGGATTGGACTCCGGGCCGGCCTTCGTCGGCAACGAGAACGGCGATGCCAAGGCCGCGCTGGCGAGCGCGGTGAAGAAGGTCGAGGCGGTCTACGACTATCCCTACCAGAACCACGCCACGATGGAGCCGATGAACGCGACCGCGCTCTACACGGCCGATCGCTGCGAGGTGTGGTGCGGCACGCAGAACGGCGAGGCGGCGTTCGCCGCGGTGCTCGAAGCCTCAGGGCTTCCGGCGGACAAGTGCGAGGTGCACAAGCTGATTCTCGGCGGCGGCTTCGGCCGGCGCGGCCAGACCGACTATGTCCGCCAAGCCGTGAAGATCGCCAAGGAGATGCCGGGCACGCCGGTCAAGCTGCTGTGGTCGCGCGAGGAGGACATGACGCATGGCCGCTATCACCCGATCACGCAGTGCAAGCTGACCGGCGGCTTCGACGCCGACAACAATCTGACCGCGCTGCACATGCGCATCTCCGGCCAGTCGATCCTGTTCAGCCTGCGGCCCGACGCGCTGGTCAACGGCAAGGACCCCGCGACCTTCCAGGGGCTCGCGCCATCGGGCGAAGCCACGATCGGCTACTCCGTGCCGAATTTGCTGATCGAACACGCGATGCGCAACCCGCACATCAATCCGGGCTTCTGGCGCGGCGTCAACGTGAACCAGAACGCGATCTATCTCGAATGCTTCATGGACGAGCTCGCCAATGCGGCCGGCCAGGATCCGCTGGAATTCCGCCGCAAACTGATGGCCGATCATCCCAAGCATCTGGCGGTGCTGAACGCCGTGGCCGAGAAGATCGGCTGGGACACGCCGGCGCCGGACGGCGTTCATCGCGGGCTGGCGCAGCTCCATGGCTATGGCAGCTATGTCGCGGGCGCCGCCGAGATCTCCGTGATCGACGGCACCAAGATCAAGATCCATCGCATCGTCGCCTCGACCGATCCCGGCTACGTGGTCAATCCGGCGCAGGTGGAGCGGCAGATCGCGGGCTCGTTCGTCTACGGCCTGTCGGCGCTGTTCTACGGCGGCTGCACCGTGAAGGACGGGCGCATCGAGCAGACCAACTTTGACAGCTACAACTCGATGCGGATCAGCGAGATGCCGAAGGTGGAAGCGATCATGATCCCGAGCGGCGGCTTCTGGGGCGGCGTCGGCGAGCCGACCATCGGCGTCGCCGCGCCCGCGGTGCTGAATGCGTATTTCGCCGCCACCGGCAAGCGCATCCGCTCGGTGCCGCTGCGCGCCCAGAACATCACCTTCGCATGAGACGCGTGGCGGCAGCCGTTGGGAACAATGGCCGCCGCCGTGCTATTGCAAGATGATGACGATGTCCCGGCAGCGCACGCGCAGAGAGGTCAGCGGCCTGATCGCGGCAAGCGTTGCCATGATCGCCGCCCCTGCCGTGCTGCGCGCACAAGCGATGGCGCGCGTGGTCGTGATCGGCGGCGGCTTCGGCGGCGCCAGTTGCGCCCGCGCGCTGCGCCAGGCGGATGCAAAGCTCGACGTCACCCTGGTCGAGGCCAACAAGACCTTCACGGCGTGTCCGCTCAGCAACGAGGTCATCGCCGGCCTGCGCGATATCAGTGCCCAGCAGTTCGGCTATGACAAGATCGCAGCCGAAGGCGTGAGCGTCGTGCGGCAGACGGCCACGGCGATCGATGCGCCGGCCCACAAGGTCACGTTCGCCGACGGCACCACGCTGGCCTATGACCGCCTCGTCCTGGCGCCCGGCATCGATCTCGATTTCACGGCCCTGCAAGGCTACGATGAGGCCGCCTCCGCCGTAATGCCGCACGCCTACAAGGCCGGCGAGCAGACGCTGCTGCTGCGGAAGCAGATCGAGGCGATGCCGGATGGCGGCACCGTCGCGATATCAGTCCCGGCCAATCCGTCGCGCTGTCCGCCCGCGCCTTACGAGCGCGCCAGCCTGATCGCGCATTATCTCAAGGCGCACAAGCCGAAGTCGAAGGTGCTGATCCTCGATGCCAAGGACAGCTTCTCGCAGCAGAAGCTGTTCGAGCAGGCGTGGCAGCAGCTCTACGGCGGCATGATCGAGCGTATCCCGCTATCGCAGGGCGGCCGCGTCACCGGCGTCGACGTTGCCACGCGCACCGTCGTCACCGAGTTCGGCAACTACAATACCGATGTGACCAACATCATCCCGCCGCAGAAGGCCGGCCGCATTGCCGCTCTCGCCGGCGCGGCCGACCGCACCGGCTGGTGCCCGATCGATGCCGCGACCTTCGCCTCGAAGCTCGTCGCGGATGTCCACGTCATCGGCGACGCCTGTCTCGGCGGCGGCATCCCGAAATCGGCCGGCGCCGCGCAGGCGCAGGGCAAGGCGTGTGCGGCCGTGATCGTGCGCGATCTGACGGGACGGCCGTCGGAGCCGCCGCCGCTGACCGGCATCTGTTACAGCATCGTCGCGCCGGACTACGCGTTCTCGCTGGCAGGCGTTTATCAGCCCAAGGGAGACATCTTCGCCGAGACCGAGGGCGGGCGGACTAGCCCGGTCGACGCCCCGCGCGAGACGCGCGCGCGTGAGGCCGACGCGGCGACGGCCTGGTTCAAGGCGCTGACCCATGATGCCTTCGGCTAGCGTTGTGATCGCCGCGATCGTCGCCGCCCTGCCCGCCGCTGTCACGGCGCAGGCACTCGCGCCCACTACGATCACCGGCGACGGCATCGCCTCCTCCCTCACCGGCCAGTCCGGCAACGCCGAGCGCGGCCGCGCGCTCGTCCTCGCACGCAGTTCGACCTGCATCCTCTGTCACTCCGGCCCGTTTGCGGAGGTGCGCTTCCAGGGCGATCTCGCGCCCAGCCTTGCCGGGGCCGGCAGCCGTTCGACGGTCCCGCAGCTCCGCTTGCGGCTGGTCGATGCCTCCAGGCTCAATCCGGAAACGATCATGCCGTCCTACTACCGCGTGGATGGGCTGACGCGCGTCGGTTCCGCCTGGCGCGACAAGCCGATCCTGTCGGCGGAGCAGATCGAAGACATCGTCGCCTATCTCGCGACCTTGCGCGAGTGAGCCCATATGATCGGCATGTTCGAATCGTCCCACATCTCGCGCCGCCACCTGCTGCAACTGGCGGGAACGCTGACCGCCGCCGGCGCGCTGCCGCTGATCACGGTCCGGCCGGCGCAGGCGACGCCGGCGATGCTGGCGTCGGCGATCCGCAATCTCGTCGGCGAGGCCAATGTGACGGTCGGCAAGGTCCGGCTCGACATCCCGCCGCTGGTCGAGAACGGCAACACCGTGCCGATGACCGTCAGCGTCGATCATCCGATGACGCCTAACAGCTACGTCAAGAGCATCCACGTCTTCAACGAGAAGAATCCGCAGCCCAACGTCGCCAACTTTCACCTGACAGCGAGCGCCGGCCGCGCCCAGGTGACGACCCGCATCCGGCTCGCCGATACGCAGAAGGTGGTGGCGATCGCAAGACTCTCCGACGGCTCGTTCTGGTCGGCGAGCGTCGACGTCATCGTGACCTTGGCCGCCTGCACCGAGGAGATGCCGTGATGCCTGCCGCCCTCGTCAACGTTCCCGCCAAGGCCAAGCGCGGCGCCGTCATCGAGATCAAGACGCTGATGAGCCACGTCATGGAGCCGGGCTATCGCCATACGGCGGCGGGCGAAGCCGTCCCGCGCGACATCATCACCGGCTTCACCTGCCGCTTCAACGGCACCGAGATCTTTCGGGCCGATCTGTTTCCCGCCATCGCCGCCAATCCGTTCCTGTCGTTCTTCACCACCGCGAGCGAGAGCGGCCGCTTCGAGTTCGAATGGATCGGCGACAACGGCTTCGTCGCCAGCGCCTCGACGGCGATCACGGTCGAATGATGCGGAGCGCGCTTCTCGCGGTCACAGCTTTGCTGGGCGCAGCGTTGCCTGTCGTCGCGGGTGAGATTGCGGAATCCGCGCGCCGCTCCGGCTATGACTTCATGTCGTCCGACACCAGGGCGATGCAGGACGACGACACCGCCAATCCCGCGATGCTGTCGGTGCTCGATGGTGAGACGCTGTGGACGACGAAAGCGGGCACGGCGAACAAGTCCTGCAACGATTGCCATGGCGAAGTCGACGTCAGCATGAAGGGCGTCGCCGCGCGCTACCCGGCCTTCAATGCCGCCAGCGCCGCTCCGGTCGATCTCGGCCAGCGCGTCAATCTCTGCCGCAGGCAGCATCAGGAAGCTGAACCGTTCGCCCCTGAGAGCCGGGAGTTGCTCGCACTGACGGCGCTGATCGCCCGGCAATCGCGCGGCATGCCGATCACCGCCGGCCATGATCCGCGGCTGGAGCCGTCAGTTGCGCGCGGGCGCGAGCTGTTCATGCAGCGGCAGGGCCAGCTCAACCTCGCCTGCAGCAACTGCCACGACGACAATTGGAGCAAGCATCTTGCCGGCTCCGCGATCACGCAGGGACAGCCGACGGGCTATCCGATCTACCGGCTGGAATGGCAAGGCATGGGCTCGCTGCAGCGCCGCCTCCGCGGCTGCATGACCGGCATCCGCGCGCAAGCCTTCGACTTCGACGCGCCCGACATGATCGCGCTCGAGCTCTACCTGATGTCGCGCGCGCGTGGCATGCCGATGGAGGCGCCGGCGGTGCGGCCATGAGTGCGTCGAACCAAACCACGACGCGACCAACCAAGATCGGATTGATGGGGCAACGGAGCCGCGATGCCCCGCCTCTCCTTCACCGATCCGCATGCGCAGGGACGCATCGGACCGATCCGGATGCGTCGGTGTTCGCCCTGCCGGCGTTCCACCGTCATTCCGGGGCGATCGGCAGCGCGAAGGCGCAAAGCGGCTGCGCGTTGACGATCGAAGCCGGAATCCCGAGCTTGTGAGAAACGGACGCAAGACAACACCGAGATTCCGGGCTCAAGGCCTGCGGCCTTGCCCCGGAATGACGGTGGTCGCGACGTCATCGGACTACTCCGCCGGCGCCGCCTGCATCTCCGCATGCGGAACGTAGCTCTCGGACATGCCGAGCCGGCCCAGCGCGAACAATCCGCCGGCGACCACGACATAGGCCAGCGCCACCGCGGGCGTCACGCCGAGGCCGCCGCCGATGCCGACCGCTTCACCGTGCATGAAGCCAAAAAAGGTCATGACGGCACCGGCGAGCGCGAACGCCGCCGCCTTGGTGAAGTCGCGCTCGATCACGAACACGCCGATCGCGCCGAGCACGAGCCCGGCGAGAATCGAGCCGCCGCCCATCACCTCCAGCCCATGATAGAGCACGCCCTGCTGCGGCAGCGCGGCGATCGCAGCGGTCTTGACCGCATCGACCTTGTCGGCGGCGAGGCCGCCCACGGTCTGTGCCGCCGTCACCGTCGAGGCCAGCATGGTATCGATCTGCAGCTTGGCCCAGGCGGCGAGATGCGGCGTGAAGGCGAGCACGATCGCGGGCGCATGCTTGACCGGCGTGGTCTGGAACGCCTGCGCACCGATCAGCATGCCGATGTAGAGCAGGATCGGCGAAATCGCGACCACCGGCACGAGTGCGAGCAGCACCGAGATGATGCCGAGCCAGGACAGCACGATCACCATCAGCCCGGTCGCCGCGGAGTAGCCGATGCGGCCGCCCATCGCCTTCCAGCCGGGATGGCCGATATAGACCGCGTTGATGAAGGGGTTGCCCATCATGCAGCCGATCAGGCTGACGACGCCGTCGGCAGTCAGCACGCGCGTGGTCGGATATTCGTCGCCCGCGGCTTCCGCGCTCTCGACGTTGTCCATGGCCTCGACGAGGTCGTAGATGCCGAACGGGATCGCGGTGACCAGGATCACGCCGAGATATTCGAAGCCCGAGAACACCGTGCCGAACGCCGGCAGCGGCACCGAGAAGCCGAAATTGGCAAAGGCATCGCCAACGCCCTTGAGGCTGAGGCCACCGAGGCCGAGACCGAACAGGTTCGAGCCCCAGGCGATGACCATGCCGACCGCGATGGCGACGAGCCCGGCCGGCAGCCCCTTGGGATATTTCACGCCGCCAAACCAGCTCACCAGAATGATCGCGAAGCACACCAGGCCGATCTGCGGCGTCATGTACATCTCGAGCGCCGGGCGCATCGAGATGAAGGTGACGGAGACGCCGGCGAGCGTGCCGAGCAGCGCGGCGCGCGGCGTGATCTTGCGGATGTACGGCGCGACGAAGCCGCCGATCATCAGGATGAAGCTCTGAAAGAACACCCAGACCAGGCCGGCCGACCAGCCCTTCAGCGGATCGCCGGTCTTCAAGGTGATCGGCAGCATGATCACGAAGGTGACGATGAACATGTGCGGCACGCTGACCCCCGAGGGTAGCGCACAGACGTCGCTGCGTCCGGTCCTCTGCGCGAGGCGGTAGGCGAGGAAGGCGTAGTACAAGGTCGACAAGCACATCATCAGGCCGAGCGCCGGCAGGATGCGGCCGAACACCAGGCTGTCGGGCATTTTCAGCACGAAGCGCAAGAGCCCGGTGAGCACGAGCATGTTGACAAGGATGTTGGTGCCGAAGCCGAAGAACGCGTTCCAGTCTCCGGGTGTCCACAGCACCGGCTTGAAATCCGCCTTGACCGCGCTTGCCGTCCCGCTTCCGCTCATCGCCTTGCTCCCCTGTTGCTGTCAGCGCCTACATCGTCGAACTCATCCGTCTCAACTCGTCTCTCGGCTCATCTCTCAGTTCATCGCCTTCAGGACCGCGGCCGAGTCCGCGACCCAGCCGAAGATGCCACCCTGGGCCTTGATCATCCTCAGGCCCATCTCGTGGAATTCCGGAAAGTAGGACGCGCAGCCATCGGAGACGACGACGCAGCGATGGCCGCGGTCATTGGCCTCGCGCACGGTGGTGTTGACGCAGACCTCGGTGGTGACGCCGCACACCAGGAGGTTGGCGATGCCGTGCTGCTTCAGCACCTCGCCGAGTTCGGTGGCGTAGAACGCGCCCTTGCCCGGCTTGTCGATCACCACCTCACCATCAACAGGATAGAGCGCGGGAATGATGTCGTGCCCGGCCTCGCCGCGAATAAGGATACGGCCCATCGGGCCGGGATCACCGATGCGCAAGCTGGGGGCGCCGCGCTCGACCTTCGCGGGTGGCGCGTCGGAGAGATCCGGCTTATGGCCCTCGCGGGTGTGAATGACGAGCATGCCTTTCTTGCGCGCCGCCGCCAGCACATTGGCAATCGGGGCGACCGCGCGCGCAAGCTGCGAGACGTCGTTGCCCAGCGTCTCGCCGAAGCCGCCCGGCTCCATGAAGTCGCGCTGCATGTCGATGATGACGAGCGCGGTCTTGGACAGATCGAGCGTGATCGGCTCCGGCTCGGCTGTGATCGTGGCGGTTGCCGCTGCAGATGAGATCGCCATATCAGCCGCTTGCCTCCCCGCGAGAATGTGTCGCAACAGGCGAAGCAAGCGCTATGCCATTGTGTACAATTCGGCGGGACGCAACCGCGACGGCGAAGCACGAACTAATTCAAGGGGTTGAGAAGCGCGCCGGCAATGCCCGGTCGCTGAGCAGGTTTGTTTGCAGCGATCGCAGCTCATTTCATGAGCGGCCATTGCATGCAACGATCACCCTGCTGCATCCCCGTGCGCCAAGGGAAGCCAGTGAATTGAGGAGAGTCTCAACTGCGCGAGGTTGCCCACCGATCGCGCCAAACCGAACGGTGTCGTCCCGGGCTTGACCGGGGACCCAGCCACCGGCCGATCTGTGGCGCGCCGAAATCCACCAGATCACCCCATGACTCCCGCCGCGGCGTATGGGTCCCGGGTCAAGCCCGGGGACGACAGCGGAGGGCGAGGCGCCATATTCCGATAAAAATAATCTTATTGCTATTTTTCGGAAATCATGATTGTATCCGCGCATCCCGCCTCATGCAGAAGGGGCGTAGCGCGCGATCGTCACGACACGCGAGGCGGGGATGCGATGGCCGCGGGAGCTCGCAGCATATCTTCTTGATGTGCGGACGAACGAGCGCCTGCGGACGGTCAAGTCGCGTGGTCCTGGCCTCCCGAAGCTGAGGTCAAGTCGGCGCCGCTGCTGATGCACGGCGTGGACGACGGTGGCCAACCAGCCGGCGCACCGGGGAGATCGCGAAGCAGCCGTAAGCCCATCGCGCAGGGAATGCCGGAATGTCGGCTGCACCTGTGGTACCTGCCGCCTGCATTTTTTTTCGCAGGCGGGCCATGGGTGAGGCCTTCACCCGGCATTCCCTGCGCCCTCTGCACTGTTTGCGAGGGACATGACTGAAGCACAGCTCGGGTGCAACGCACCGCGGGAACGGGGAGTTATGTGTCGTGTTGTTTGAGACCATGAAGCAGACAACGCCGAGCGACGCTGCCGTAGGGTGGGCAAAGGCGCGACTCCGAACTGCGCTATGACCCACACTCCATCGCGCGCCGTGCCCACCGTCGCCTCTGCCCGCGCCGAAACACGGTGGCACGCAACCGCCCTGCGGGCGTCCGCTCTGCCCACCCTACAAACTACGAACTGTTCGAGAAGATGCAGTATGCCAACGACTGTGCCCTCTCCCACCCTGGCGAAGCTTCACTTCGCCTTGGGGGAGAGGGCGCTATATTGCACAGTGCATCCCGTCGTGCCGGTCATCACAAGCGCGATGCTCTCGCTATGTATCAACCTCACCCCGCCTGCCTTGCCGCCGGCTTGCGCTCCACCGGGTGGATGTCGATGCCGCGCAGTCGTCCCAGCCGCAGCACGTCCATCGCGATGGTACGGCCGATGCGGTCGCGGTCGAGCACGCGGATCAGGTCGTCGACGCCGTTGATGTCGACGCCGTCGAGCCTGATCACGACGTCGCCCGGCAGCAGGCCGGCGCGGGCCGCGGGCCCGTCCTGCTCGATCTGCATCAACAGCGCGCCCATCTTGTTCTCGACACCGGCGAGCAACGCATGTCGCCGCGGCACCGGCGCGGTCTGCCCGGACACGCCGATATAGGCGCGGCGGACATAGCCGTGGCGGATGATCTCCGACAGCACGAACTGCGCGGTGTTGCTCGCGACCGCAAAGCAGATGCCCTGCGCACCCTGGATGATGGCGGTGTTGATGCCGATCACCTCGGCGGCCGACGACACCAGCGCGCCGCCGGAATTGCCGGGGTTGAGCGCAGCGTCGGTCTGGATGACGTCCTCGATCATGCGGCCCGAGACCGAGCGGATCGAGCGGCCGAGCGCCGAGACGACGCCCGCCGTCACCGTCGATTCGAACCCGAGCGGGTTGCCGATCGCGACCACGAGCTGGCCGCGGCGCAGGCTCTTGGAATTGCCGAGCGCGGCGTAGCGCAGGTCGCGCGCGTGATTGGCGCGCAGCAGCGCCAGATCGGTGTCGGGATCGACGCCGAGCACCTGCGCGTCGGTGACGACGCCCTCGACGTCGCGCAGCCGGATGCTCTTGGAGGAGCCGACCACATGGCTGTTGGTCAGCACGAGGCCGTCGGGCGAGATCACGATGCCCGAGCCGAGCCCGCCGCGGGAGCCGGCGGTCGCCCCAGCCTTGGGACCGGTTTCGACGCGCACGACCGCAGGGCCGACGCGCTCGGTGACGTCGATGACGGCATTGGAATAGGCGTCGAGCAGCGCGCGGTCGTCGGCCGGCGCAGCATCAGACGCGCGCGACGGCGACAGCGCATCGCCGGCGAGATCGGAGGTAAAGTCCAACATGGCAAGATTTCCTTCGCCCGGTCAGATGGGTAGCAGCCGCCCCCCGCGCAAGGTGGCGGTCCGGCGGCGCCGTTCCGCGCCGCCCTTGGCGAGACTCACGCGCGCTGTGATAGGACTACGGTCGAGTATTTGATGAATGTGATTGCGGGAGGAAGCATGCGGCTGCGAGACCGGCTGTTGTCGTTGTGTGGGGCCATGGTGCTGGGAGCCGGCATGACCGGCGCGTCGCTGGCCGCAAGCGCCACGGTGCGCAGCGGCGACACGATCCAGCTCGGCGACACGGTGTTCCGGCTCGACGGCATCGATGCGCCGGAGGTCGACCAGCTCTGCATCGACGATCACGCCGATTCCTGGAGCTGCGGCGTCGAGGCGCGCGAGCAGCTCGGCAAGCTGATCGGCGGCCGCGCGGTGCGCTGCGACGATCTCGGTCCGGACAAGCCGCTCAAGACCCGCAGGATCGGCCTTTGCACCGTCGACGGCGACAAGGTCAGCCTCAACCAGCAAATGGCGCGCGCAGGCTTCGCCGTCGGCGCCGACCCGGCCGCGAAGGCGCGGGTCAAGGACGATGTCGCCGCGGCCAAGGAGGCGCTGCGCGGACTCTGGAAGGGCTGCTTCGTCGCGCCGGCCGAGTTCCGCACCGACAAGAAGGACGGCGCCCTGCTCGGCGCCGCCTGCCGCACCGACCGTGACCGCGAGATCCGTGCCGTGCTGTTCCCGGACGCGCCGAGCGCGCCGCCGGGCTGCAGCATCAAGGGCAAGTTCGCGGTGCGCGCGCGCGTCACCGGCAACATCGGCATCTATCATCTGCAGGGCTGCCCGAGCTATCC